>JAXLWG010000016.1:0-97248 GCA_046328615.1 Anaerolineae bacterium
GCCCGCCTCGTCCACTGTGAGGGTTTAGCGCACGCCCATGCTTGCCTTTGCGTCGGCCAGTGCTTCTTCATAGGTCGAGAAAATGTGGGCCATCACATTGCCGAAGGCCGGGTTGTTCAGCCCTTGATAGCTTTGAATCAACCCATCATCTGTCGTCACCACGATCAGCTTCGCCATGTTCGGGTGATGGTAGGTCGGGTTTTTCCCACGTGAAACGCGCGTCGCGCCCTCTACGATTTCGTTGAAATCGTAATTCAAGCGAAGCAGATTGGAGATATAGGCGACCGGCCCCGGCTGCTGATCAAGGATGCGCAGCGTTTCCGCGGTCGATTCAGCGTGATCATGGGCGATGTGGTACTGCTCATTCACGGTGAAGACAAGGACAGGTGCATCGTCGAGGACTTGAAGGGTGTAATTGGACATCAGTCGGCTTCCCTGTAGGATATGTTTTGTTGTAGTCGGAATATAACAGGGAACGTGACGATGACTCTGAGAAAAGTTGAAAGTTTTTGTGAATTTACTATGAATTTATCGTGAATGACTTAGGTAAAGCGTAAAGCTGTGCGGGTAATCGATTCCGCGCTAAAGCGTGATTCCCTCGGCATCCAGCGAGGCGCGAATATAGCCGATCAGCGCGTGCTGCACGTCGGCCTGCACCTGCTGTGATGAGAAAAAGGTCGGCGGGCCGGACAGCATCATAATCCCCCGCACGATCACAATCAAGGTGAACGCCATCTGCCGCCGCCGTGCCGGTTCGAGCGCTGGAATCCGCCGCCGCATGAGATCATCCACCGCCGCCACCACTTGTTCGCGCATGGCCAGCGCCACACCAGAAGCCGCGACCATCACCTTGAAGCCCGCGTGCGTTTGATCGTAGGCCACCATCCGCTCGACCAGATGCCGCATACTCTCGATGAGGGGCAGCGCATCCAATGCTGGGTCTTCGAACAGCGCTTTCAAATCGGTTTGGTAGCGCCCCACCAACGTGTTGAGGATGGCTTCCTTGCTAGGGAAAAATTGGTACAGCGATCCGATCGATACGCCGGCCCGTGCCGCGATTGCATTCGTGGTGGCACTTTCATAGCCCTGTTCGATGAACATGCGCTCGGCAGTATCGAGAATGTGATCCACGCGCTGCTGGCTGCGTGATTGTTTGGGGATGCGTCGGTAAGGGGTTTGGTCGCTCATCCTTTCATCTTATCACGAACGCGATGCGACACGAGCCGGGATACTCAGCAGTTTCTTATCTGCCCCTGCTTGCAAAACATGAGCAAATGCTCGTATTATGGATGTGAGTAACTGCTCGCATTTTAGTCAAAGGGTTCCCTCCATGAAAGCGTTTGTCACCGGAAGCACCGGTCTGTTGGGGAGCAATCTCGTTCGCCTGCTGTTGGATCAGGGATACGAAGTCAAAGCGCTGGCCCGTTCGATTTCCAAAGCCGAAAAAATGCTCGGCGCGCACGATCGCCTGCGCGTGATTGTGGGCGATATGGAACAGATTGACGGATTCGCGGGGGAATTGGCGGGCTGCGATGTATTGTTCCACACCGCCGCCTACTTCCGTGAGTATTATTTGCCCGGTGAGCACTGGGAGACGCTTCAGCGCATCAACGTCGATAGCACGCTTCGCCTGTTGGACGAAGCGCAGCGCCATGGACTCAAGAAAGCGATTTATGTCAGCTCATCGACGGTGATCGGACAGCGTGCCGACGGCGTGGCTTCCGATGAAACCACTGGCCCGGATGCCTTCACGCAGCAGAATTTGTATGCCAAGAGCAAAGTCCTCGCCGAGCAGCGCATCGCCGAGTGGCTGAAAACCCATTCGCTGCCCGTCGTGCTGATTCTACCGTCTGCCATGATCGGCCCCGGCGATGCCGCGCCCACCAACTTGGGGCAGAGCATCATCGCCACCCTCAACCGGCAGATGCCCGCCATCCCACCCGGCAGCGCCGAGTTCGTCGATGTGCGCGACACGGCGCAGGCCATGATCAACGCGGTGGAACGCGGGAAAAGCGGCGAACGCTATCTGCTCAATGAAAGTCATCACCCCATCGCCGAGATGATGGAAATTGCCTGTAAAGCCGCCGGGGTGCCGCTGCCGCGTCTGCGTGCCACTTACCCAATGACGCTGGCGACGGCGTGGTTTATGGAACGCATGGCGAAGATCACCGGGGGCACGCCGCAGGTGACAATGGAAACCGTGCGCATCACCAATCGCAAGCGTGTGCTGAGCGGCGCGAAAGCCGTGCGTGAACTGGGCATTACCTATCGCCCGTTTGCCGACAGCTTGCGCGATGAGGTGGCGTGGTTCATCCAAAATGGGTATGTGAAGTCACCCGCCAAACCCTCGGCGGCGCTGGCCCAGCAGCATCGTGGAACCGTCTAAACGCACCGCGATCACCGCTGCGGCAGGGCGTGATTTACGCTTCTTGGTACGCCTGCCGCAGCCATGCGATCACTTCCGCGTCGATCTGGGCTGCATCTGTGATCTGCACGCGGTGAGTGACCATCGCATTCCACGATCCCGCCAGTTCAAACCGCCCTTCAGCGGGGATTCCCTTGCGCTTAATGCCGATGTCCATCCGCTGACCCGTCACCGCGACGATCGCAAATTTGCGCCCATCACGCACAAAACTGATGTACGTATTGGTCGGCGCGGTGCCGACATCGCCGCCAAAAGTGTTGACTTGCGCATACAGCCCGTCATACGCCGGACGCCACACCGCTTTGGCCCCGGTGAAAAGCTGGTCAATCTTTTCGTCCTTCGGGGGTCTGGGCGTTTCGGCTTCTAGGATCACGCGCGTCATCGCCTGTGCGTGCCCGTGCCCCAGATCAAACTCGCTTTTCAGCCACGCGACAATCTCACCGTGCTTCTTGAGTCCTTTTTCCGCCGCCATTTGAATGAAATCGGCGGGCGTTTTGCCTGTTTTGGCTTGAATAGTGTCCAGATAGGCTTGAAAAGTCATGACGTTCCCCCGGCGCTGTTGCTCATCCATCATTCCAGTATAACGGATCGCAGCGCATGGATTCTTGAACAATAACGACACACAACGAGATGAAGGATGTGGGGGCAAAAGTCTTGCGGGCGGCGGTTTATACTGCTGAAAATCGTGCTAGTGAAGCGTTTTCTGAGCGTCCAATATCAATTGATAAACGGTTTCCACATCCGCGATATCGATAAATATATGGAGGGCTGTCGTTGTAGAAGTCGGTTGCGCATGAACGCGAATCGAACCAACACCGTGCCCCCTTTTTTTCCGTGAGATTTCTACGGAATCAAGTGGTGCCGACCACAGGTTATAGGCTGCGGATTCGAGTACAAGCATCCGCATGTTGGTCACCGCATACAATGCAGGTGGAGGTTTTTGCAGCAGTTTGGCGTGGATACGCGGTTGTCGCCGCCAGTCAAGGATGAACAGCGGCCAAGCGGGAATACTAATCATGAGGGCGACTTGAGCGAGGCTGCCGACGAGTTCAGGCAGCGATGTATTGGGGTGGTCACGTAAGGTGACGAATCCAAGGATCAAGCAAAGCGCTAGGATAATCCCCACGAACATCGTCCAATCTGTTCGAAATTTTCGCTTCTGGCGAAAGACGACATCCGGTTGCCCCTGCCAGAGAATACGTTCCTCGGGTAGCAAAAAACGTGTCATCTCCCCAGAATTGCTTTCATTCACGTTTTAAACTCCCTGCGGCAGCCCACAAACTTGCTGCACAGCCTCCATAAAATCCGCAGCTTGAGCCAGCTCTTCGTTCGAGGCAAGCTGTATGAATGAACGTATATCAAGACACATATTGTAGGTTTGACCGAGCGCGCCATAGCTAATACCGCGTGTAAGATAAGGTGCCGCCCAATTTGGGAAATGACCAATCACCAATGTCGCATCATTGATAGCCAGTTGAAAATTGTCTAGATATAGATTCGCAGCTGCACGGTAATCAAGAGCAGAAGGGTTGAGGCGATCGAATGTTAGAACGGTATCCGCGTCTTCGATAACTTCTGCATAATTCCCTAGCACGATATTTGCGTACATACGAAGCTCATAGAAATCTTGGATGTCTGGGTAAAAACTGATCCCTTGAGTCGTTAGGTCAATTATGCGTTGAAAATCTTGGGTTCTTCTTGCCTCCAAGACTTGGGCAAGCAACGCGTGGAAAGTTGGAGTCGCTTCGGGAGGCGGAGATTGAAGGAGAGTCTCCTGCTGACTAATCATTACGGATACCGAGGGATCGATAGCATCGCCAACCATTCCCGAGTATCGATATAAGTCGTTTAGAGCAAGATCCGGTTCTTGAAGCATGGCATAAACCGTACCCCGAAGTCTATAGGTTTCAGCGTTATTTGGCTCTGCCTCTACCGCCTGCGCCGCATCATCTAGTGCATCATCTAGGCGATGAAGTTCCATCTTGACTTGTGCTCTTCCCATTAGGGCATTCACTTCAAGAGGGTTGAGTGCGAGTGCCCGGTTAAATTCACGAAGTGCGCGCCCTGCATTATTCAGATCAAGGTAAATGTTGCCGCGAAGGCTGTACGCCTCAGCGAAATTTGGATTAACTTGCAGCGCGCTGTTCAAATCATCAAGCGCTAGCCCATTCCGCTGAATTGCCCAATATGCATTCGCTCGATGCAGATAAGCCTCGGCGTCCGCAGGGTTAGCCGCGATGAGCTGAGTGAAATAGTCAATGGCTGCTTGATACTCTCCATGCCCCAAAAGAGCAATGCCTTCTAAATAGATGTTTGTCAATGCTGAAGGTGTGCTGTCATCCTGAGCGATGGATGAAATGCCACCGGCACATAAAACGCAGAAGATGACTGTGAATTCGATGATTGAACGAAGGCATTTTGGGCTTAGAAAGTGCATGGAATGAATCCTATTATTTAGATGAAACTGCCAACCATCTCAATCATTATAGATCCCCCTCTAAAAATTGGAACAAAAAGAGGCGATCCCCTTTCGAGAACCGCCCCTTTTCTGCCTTTCCTTTGCGCCTTGGCGTTGACTCTTTTCTTTCGCTTTTCGCCTTACTTCAATTCCAGCGACTTGCTCGCCACCACGCCCGCAACCATCTCCACGAACTGATCGACCGGGATCGCGCCCAAGTCCTCATCTGTGCGCAGGCGCACGCTGACCGTACCGCCCTGTACGTCACGGTCACCCATGATCAGCATATACGGCGTGTGCTTCTCGCGCGCCATCAGAATCTTCCCCTGCATACGATTCTTGCTGGCGTCCACCTCGACGCGAATGCCGCGCGCTTTCAACTTCGCCGCCACACCGTTCGCATACTCCACATGCCGATCCGTGATCGGAATCAGCGCCACTTGGATGGGCGACAGCCACACCGGGAATTCCCCGGCGAAGTGTTCGATCAGGATGGCGACGAACCGCTCCACCGATCCGAACAGCGCGCGGTGGATCATGATCGGGCGCTGGCGTGAGCCATCGTCCGCCGTGTATTCCAGCTCGAAGCGGGCGGGCAGATTGTAATCGACCTGCACCGTGCCCAACTGCCACTCGCGTTTCAGCACGTCACGCAGCACAAAGTCGAGCTTCGGGCCGTAGAACGCGGCTTCCCCGGCTTCCACCGTGTGCGGCAGGCCGAGGTCTTGGCACGCCTGAATGATCGCGTCCGTTGCCGTCTGCCACAGCTTGTCGTCGCCCACATATTTGTCGCTTTCGGGGTCACGCGTGCCCACACGGGCGCGGAATTCCGTGATCCCCAGCGCGCCGACGACGTACTGGAAGAACTTGACGACTTCCTTGAACTCGTTCAGCAGTTGATCCGGCGTGACGAAGATGTGCGCGTCGTCCTGCGTGAAGCCGCGCACACGCGTCAAGCCCGTCAGCTCCCCTGATTTTTCATAGCGATACACCGTGCCAAACTCCGCCAAGCGGATCGGCAGTTCGCGGTAGCTGTGCATATCGCTCTTGTAGATCATGATGTGATGCGGGCAGTTCATTGGCTTCAGCATGAACTCTTCGTCATCCACCTGAATCGGCGCGTACTGGCTGCTGCTGTAGTACGGATAGTGTCCGCTCGTCTTGTACAGGTTCAGGTTGGCGATGTGCGGCGTCACCACCGGGCGATACCCGCGCTCGATGAGCTGTTCGCGCAGCCACGTTTCCAGCGTATAGCGCAGCATCGCGCCGTTCGGCTTCCACAGTGGCAGGCCCTTCCCGACCAGCGGGCTGAACGTGAACAGATCCAGTTTTTCGCCCACTACACGGTGATCGCGCTTCTTGGCTTCTTCAAGCGCGTAGAGGTACTGATCCAGTTCCTCTTTCGTCTCAAACGCCGTCCCGTAGATGCGCGTCAACTGCGGACGCTTCTCATCACCGCGCCAGTATGCGCCCGCCGGGACTTTGAACGTCACGCTGAGTGCATCAGGGTTGATTTCCTTCGTGTTGGCGACGTGCGGCCCCCGGCACAGATCCGTGAACGTATCCTGCGTATAGAAGCTGATCTTCGACGCGGGTTCGGCGATGCGGTTGCCGTTTTCATCCTCGCGACCGTTCACCAAGTCCTCGATCAGTTCCAGTTTGAACGGCTGTCCCTTGAACTGAGCGCGCGCTTCGTCCGGCGAGACTTCGCGGTACTTGAACTCGTAGCCGCCTTTGACGATTTCCTTCATGCGCGCTTCCACCGCCTTCATATCTTCTTCCGTCAGCGGGCGCGGCAGTTCGAAGTCATAGTAAAAGCCGTCTTCAATCGGCGGGCCAATGGCGATATGCGCGTCGGGGAAGCGTTCAAGCATTGCTTCCGCCAGAATATGCGCCGTCGAGTGCCGGATGCGGAACAGACGGCTGTCTTCGTAGCGTTCAGACATGATGTGATGTCACTCCGTAGGGTTGATTGTTCTGTAGGGGTGGGTCTGAGGCCTGCCCCATGCGTACCAAGTTAAGAAGTTTTTCACTTAGCCCCTCCCCCGATCGCTCTTCGAGCGATCTTCCCCTCCCCGAATTCAGGGAGGGGAGCGAACCAGAGCAGCGTTACTCACCCCGCACCGCCGGCGGGGAGGGGCCGGGGGTGGGGGCAAAACGGGCTGATTTCTCGCGTTATCTGGCTTATCTTGGTGCCTATGGGGCGGGTCTGAGGCCTGCCCCTACGATAAATAGTCAAGGTGTCGCACTGCCGCTGAAATCGGCAGCATTATAACAAACGCGCGCCGCGATTGGCTTATCACTTGCATCACCACTGGCGCGCCCAGTCCGGCGCGATCATTTCTTCGAACACTTGCCCGTTGAAATCTGCGATCAGCGCCCGCTTATCGTTCGGCGCGTCGGGATCGACCACATAGATCGCGCCGCGATCGGCGATACACAACCGCCCGCGTTGATCCCAATCCGCCCATGTCAGGTCGCCCTTGATGAACACCGGATCGCCGCCGTTGGGCTGCACTGTGTACAGACTGTAGCGTCTCTGCTTCTCCGCGTACCCGATATACCACGTCCGCTCCAGACGATAGTCTCCATTCGGGCTGTCATGGTAGAAGATGTACGGCTTGCCGCTCTGCCACAGCGTCATGATCTTCTGCGGCGTCAGCAGCATATCGACGGGCTGCCAACCGTTCGCCGCGCCTACAGACCGTGCCATCTGATCATTGCGATCCAGCATCAACGCTTCAACCCGCTTCATGCGGTTCGACAGCTTGTGATTCGGGTGTGTTTCTGGCCCCGCGCTCACGTACACCTGCCGGTTATCGACGAATCGTCCGCCGCCGCCCCACGTATCGAAGGCATTCCACAGCGCCAGCGCCGTGAAGTAGGGCGGGTGACTGATGGCCGTATAGGCGTAGCTGTAGCCATCTTTCACATGGGTATGGTGACCGCCATCGTGGTAGCAGAAATAGATGAACAGATCGCCATCTGGTGATAGATCACACCGCTCAGGATACAGGCGTGCGCTTAACCACTGCCCATCCGCCACCTGATCCGTGTCCGTGTGCCACAGGCTCAAGCGCGTCCAACGGCTGGGGCCGCGCCGAATGATGACGGCTTTTTTCGCTTTGCGCGCCATGATCACTTGAAGGCGCGGCGGGATTACTTTGGGGGCCATCGCTGCATCGCTCCATCTCTCAACGGGGGTGATTAGTATCAATACATTGACTCAATAGGTTGATCGGATCGGCGGCACATATTGATTCAAATGCGATCGTTAAGCCGCTGAATCAACCTATTCGGCACGGGCGCATCGATCGACAGCGTCGCACTGACAGCGCGGTAAGCGGCGCACGATGTGTGCGTCCTCACCTTACGCTATCAGCGCGCAGTGCAGAAACCTGCCGGACATGCGCGTGAACTGGGTTGTTGAAAAGTGGGTGTGAGTTCTATTCGTCGCCGTCAGGCGACGGTGATAGTGGGGGGAGCGGTGGATTCTTCCACGCGCAGCACTTCGTTGAACACCACCGCTGCCACTTCCGCCGTAGCGCGTTTGCCACGGTTTTGCAGTCGGCTGACGTGTTCGCTGCCCTCGTCATCCGTGACCTGCGTGAACAGGCTTTCGAACGTATCGAGCGCGATCAAGTTATCGATCGTGTCTTCGATGACTTCTACATCCAGACGGTCTACCAGCACATGAGCCGTTTCCAGCGTGGCATAGCGGACGGGCGTCGCATCGGCAAGCTGTTTGCTCACTTCGTAGCCAAGATCCATTTGACGGGCCAAAAACGGCAGCGTGACGAACTGTGCCGTAAAATACGCGCCGTTTTCCATTTGTACGATCACGTCACAGGCATCGTTTTCCGACGGATCCTGCATTTCAACCCAAACGTGTTTGGGAATCCACACATTCGCTACCATTGAAGGGTTCTCTCTCTACCAACGACGGGTGTTAAAAGCGGGAGTGTGTTTTGTGTCTTTTGGGTATCAGTCCCAATTGGACTGCTTGCTTTTAACGATTGACTTGAAAGACGCCCTCAGCATATTCCACTTTTCCGATGCTTGTCAAGCAGATTGGATGGGCATCAATGGGCTTTTTGCATCGGATTGTACGAGAAAATGAGGTGATATTTGCACACTCTGATCCCTCCGAAACCGCTCAAAAGTCTTAATTTTCACAAGAGGCGGCCTATCCGTGGACTGTTATGGTTCGCGCTGTGTGTGATGTGCTGCGCGGCATGCGCGCCGCAGCCGACGATCGTGATTCCGACGCTGGCTTCGCTGCCGACGATCACGCCGAGCGCGACGCCGACCGATACGCCGGAAGCAACCGCGACGGCCAGCGCTACCCCGACCTTAACCTTAACGCCGAGCGCGACCGCGACCGAAACGGCAACCGACACCCCCACGATGACGAACACGCCCACGCCAACCCCAACGGCGACCGCGACGAGCACACCCACCCCAACCGATACACCGACGCCGGTTTATTCCGCGTTCGGCACGTTTGCAGGTGCCTTGGATGAAGCGGGCGTGCAGGCGGTGCTGGCATCGAGCTTTGAGCGACCGGTTTACACCTTCAGCGGACGGGCGGGCGAGGTGATCAGCGTGCGCGGCTGCGGCGGGTAGAAGGGTCGCTTGATCCGGCGCTGCTGCTGATCGATCCGCGCGGCGGTGTGGTGGCGTCCGACGACGATGCGGGTGCCGCCGTGGGAATGGATGCGGACAGCGCACTGCTGAACGGGATTCCGCTGCCGCTTGACGGGGAATACGCTGTGCAGGTGATCGGCGGTGGGGGAACGGGCACGTATGCGCTCATGCTGGAACGAAACGCCCCACTGCCGATCATGACCGCCGCGCCACCGACGGCAACGCCTATCGTGAACATCGGGGCGGAGTCGATCCCAGCAGAGGACGGCTCACGGTTGGCGGAACGTGTCCCGATCAGCGGGGAAATCAGCCGCGCCGGGAACTGGATCGCTATTTCATCGAGGCGAACGCGGGCGATGCGCTCACAGTGCTGGTGCGCCTGCCAGATGGATCGCGGCTGCGCCCGCTGCTGGAAGTCTATGATCTGGATGGGCAGGTGATCGCCAGCACGAATCTCGCCAATTCCGCGACGCGCGGGGCGGTGATCGCATCGCCCGTGCTGATCGCGGAGGCGGGGAGTTATGGCGTTTACCTCACCGGGGAAAATGACAGTACCGGCGTATACACACTGGCCTTCGGGCGCGGTTCTGCCGCCGAAGATCGCGCGGCGGGGATGCTGCCGGTCGATGAGGCGGTGCAGGGAACGCTCGATCAGCCGGGGCTGCGCGAGGTGTGGACGTTCGACGCGCGGGCGGGCGACCGGATCAACGTGCAGGTGAGCGGCGGGTTATCGCTCGAATTGGCCGCGCTGGACGGTTCGACGCTGGCAGCGGGCGCGGAAGTACTGGTCGATGTGCCGATCGGCAGCACGGGGCGCTATTTACTGCGGGTGACGGATGCGAATGCGCGGGCGATCGGGCGTTACACGATCCGCTGGAGCTATGCCCAAGCGGCACCGACTGAAACCCCGGCTCCCCGGCGGGCGATCGTGCTGAGCGCCGATGAGACGATCGTGGGTGGGGCGACGGTTGAGCACGCGTTTTACGGCCATGCGGGGTGGATCGTCAGCATTCAGGTGCAGGCGTTCGATACGTTCGATCCGCTAGCGGTGCTGATCAGCCCGGATGGAACGGTGCTGGCGCGCAGTGACGACAGCGGCGGAACGCTCAACCCCTCGTTTGAAGTGCTGCTTCCTGCCGATGGGACGTATCGGGTGCAGGTCACCGCCTACGGGAGCACAGGTGGACGGGCGGGTTTGACCGTCGAAGGCCGTGTGGAGTAGTAAGCGCCCCATCATGGCGAGAATTCGGATAGAATGGGGATAAGGTTGTGTGTGGCGAGGGGATGACGGCGGAACGCATGACGGTTGAACGCATAACGGCTGAAGATTATCTGTTTCGCGGACTGGATCACTGGTATGTATTGGGCAATTTGGATGCCGCTGCTGCTGACTTCGATGAAGCGATTCGCCTGAATCCGGATTATGCGATCGCGTATACCCAGCGGGGGCGAATTCGCCGGGTGACGGGAAACTTAGAAGGCGCGCTGGCAGATCTCAACAAGGCGCTGCTCATCGATCCGCGTTACCCGAATGCGTACTACAATCGCGGCATTTTACAATGCGATCTGGGCAATTTTGGGCAGGCGATCATCGATTGGGAAGCCTGTCTCGCCTTAGGAGAGGATTACCCGTCAATTCGGCGGATGCTGGATTGGGCGCGCGAACAGCTTTGATGCCTTCGTGGAGGCGAATTGCACGCCGAGAGACTGCGCGCTACCATTGAAAATGGTCAAAAGGCCATTCTTAAACTCATAGGGAGTCGTTGACTATGAAGCGTGGATTTGTTTTGCTGCTCGTCTTGACTATTGCTTTGCTACCTTCGCTCGTATTTGCACAGGATGCGACGGTTGAGCCGGTCGCCGCTGTCCCGATGGGGACAAGTGCCTGCGCTGCTCCCGCCAACCTCAGCGGAGATATTACGATTGGCGCGCTGTTTACGCTCAGCGGTGCGGCTTCGGTTTACGGGGCCTCTCAGCAGGCCGCCGTACAGCTTGCCGTCGATGAAATCAACGCGGCGGGGTATTTGGGCGGCGCGACGCTGAACGTGTCGTTTGCCGACAGCGCCAGCGACAACGATCAGGCGATCAACGCCATGACCCAGTTGGTTGAACAGGAAGGCGTGACTGCGGTGATCGGCCCGACGTTGAGCCGTGAAGCCTTCAGCGCCGACCCGGTCGCGCAGGATGCGGGCGTACCGGTGGTAGCCGTCAGCAATACCGCCATCGGCATCACCGACATGGGCGATTATATTTTCCGCGCCAGCCTGCCTGAAGCCGCCGTGATCCCCGGTGTGGTGTCGCAGTCGGTGGAACTGCTCGGCTTCACGAAAGTCGGTTTGCTGTATGGCAACGACGACGACTTCACCGTGAGCGGTTATGAAGTGATGCGTCAGGCGTTCGAAGATGCAGGCGTCGAGATCGTCGGTGAGGAAACCTACGCGACGGGCGATGTGGACTTCAACGCACAGTTGACCAATCTACTGGCGGGCAGCCCGGACGTGCTGGCGGTCAGCGCGTTGGCGGCTGAAGCGGAACAGATCATCCTGCAAGCACGCGCGCAGGGCTATACCGGCTATATTCTGGGCGGCAACGGCTTCAACAGCGCGACCGTTTTGCAGCACACCGCCGAAGCCAGCGAAGGCTTGATCGTGGGCGGCGCATGGAATATCGGCAACCCGAACCCCAGCGGCGAAAGCGTCGCGTTTGCCAGTGCCTTCGAAACGGCTGCCGGTCATTCGCCCGACCAGTTCGCGGCGCAGGCCTACACGGGTGCATGGCTGGTCGCTGAAGCGATCCGCTGCGCCGACAGCACCGATCACGCCGCTGTGCGCGATGCGCTGGCCGCGATCCATGATTTCGCATCGCCGCTGGGCGTGTTCAGCTTTGACGAGAACCGTGACCCGGTTCACGCACCGATTGCGCAGATCGTGCGCGGCGGGACGTTCGTCGTGCTGACCGCCGAAACCGGCGCGTTGTAATTGCAACCCTAGGGGACACGGAGATCACAGAGATTCTAAGAGCATATCTCTGTGTCCTCTGAGGGTGTTCGTTACAGAGACTGGTGCGGTATTTGCCCCCACCCCCGGCCCCTCCCCGTATACGGAGAGGGGAAGGCCATGCGAAGCATGGGCGGGGGCGAAACGGGGTTGTCTCTTGCGGATCTCTGTGCGCTCTGTGGTTTCATTCTCTTCTCGTAGGAAACGCCCCATGAACGTCACCCAGCAAATCGTCAATGCCATCTGGTTAGGGTCGGTTTACAGCTTATTCGCGCTTGGCTACGCGTTGATTTTCAGCGTGCTGGGAGTGCTCAACTTGGCGCACAGCGCGATTTTCATGTGGGGGGCATTCATTGGGCTGTGGAGCGTGCTGACGCTTGGCGTGCCGGTGTGGTTATCGGTGCCGATCGCGATGGTTGGCGCGGGGATCATCGCCGTGGTGCTGGAACGGGTCGCGTTTGCGCCGCTGCGGGCACGCAACGCGCCGCGCATTTCACAGTTGATCAGCAGCATTGGGGCTTCGATTTTGCTGGTGAGCATCGCGCAGTTGGTGTTCGGCACGGAAATTCAGCGGTTTCCGCTGGGCAGCATCCCCACGCAAACGATCGCCGGGCTGCCATTCAACGTGACGCCGATACAAGTGATCATTTTGATCGTCGCGCTGGTGCTGATGGTGCTGCTCCAGTTGATGATCCAGCGGACGCGCTTGGGGCAGCGGATGCGCGCGGTGGCGTTCAACCAACGGACGGCGAGCTTACTCGGCGTCAACGTGGGCGGCATTTTTACGCTGACGTTCTTCACCGCCGGGGCGCTGGCGGGCGCGGCGGGCGTGCTGTTCGGGCTGGCTTACAACGCGATGACGCCGTTCATCGGCGAACAGGTGGCGCTCAAAGGTTTGACGGTAATTGTGCTGGGTGGGCTGGGCAACATTCAGGGCGCGCTGATCGGCGGGTTCGTCGTCGCCGGGCTGGAAGTGTTCAGCATCGCGGCGGGCGGCAGCGATTACCGCGACGCGATTGTGTTTACGCTCCTGTTCTTGATTCTGCTGGTGCGCCCGCAGGGCTTGGTCGGGCAAAAAGAACAGACGCGCGCATAAGCGTAACCTGCGAACAGCATACAGAAAAATAATCAACGAAAAGATGCAAAGACACAAAAGAAGACCGTCTCTCTTTACGTTCAGTCTTTCAGTTTTGCAACTGCTTCGCGACTTTACGTTGTGAAACGGTATGTGACGGTTATAATTTGCCCACTTTGCAAGCCTGAGGGACGCAAATGGGCGATCCGGTGGTCTTCATCAGCTATTCCCGAACCGATGGCACCGATTATGCGGTGCGCGTGCAAAACGCGCTGATCACCCATCATGTCGGCGTGTGGCGGGACGACCGCGATCTGTACCAAGATCAAGACTTCACCGCGCAAATCGAAAATGCCATTCAAGCGGCGACGCATGTCGTCGTGTGTGTCACTCCCGGCGCACTGCGCGAGGACGGATTTGTCCGCCGCGAAGTGCAGTACGCACTGATCATCCGCAAGCCAATCATCCCCCTGCACTTTGGCTCGGTCGCGCCGATCATCTCGATCAGCACCATCCTGTGGATCGACTGCAACAAGGAATGGGATCAAGCGGTCGAAACGCTGATGCGGCGGCTGCATCAACCGGAACAGCACCGCCGTTTAGAAGATGTCGCACGCGGCTATACCCCGCCTGACCCGTTCCATGCGTATGTCGAGGATTTGTATCAAGGGCTGCTGCAAGACATCCGCGATAGTGTGCTAAGCACGCAGTTGATTCCGCTGCGATCGCGGTATACGCCGGATGCGGTGTCTCAGCGCGTGGTGCCGACGATCTACCGGAGTGCGCGGCGGGCGCGCTGGTCGCTGTCCGGCTCAGAGACAATCCCTGTAGAACATGCCGCTGGTCTCCCGACGGAGTCGAGTGAGGAATTCGCGACCTTCCGGCAGGCGTTCGCCCATTATCAAGGGCGGGTGCTGCTGCTGGGCGAGCCGGGGGCGGGCAAAACGACGACACTGCTGGCGTTTGCGCGCGAATGCGCGGTCGAACGGTTGGAAAATCCACAGGCGCGGCTGCCGCTGTATGTGCCGATCCATTTGTGGGACGGGCATACCCCTCCGGCGCGCTGGCTGGCGGAGGGATCGCCGCATTTGGAGAACGAAATTTACGCGGGGCGCACACTGCTGATCCTCGACGGGTTGGACGAACTGCCCGATAACGTGCGCGATCCGAATCATCCGGAAGCCGAGCCGCGCGATTACCGGATCGACTTTTTGCGGGCGCTGACGGAAATCCCCGAACACACGCCCATGCTGGTGAGCTGCCGCGTCAAGGATTACGACGACATCATCCGTAAGGGCGATCAGAAGATCGCGCTCAACGGGGCGGTGACGCTTAATCCGCTGACGGATGAGCAGATTCAAGCGTATTTGGAAAGCGACGGGACGCTGTGGGAGGTTTTGCGGCAGGACGCGGGGCTGTTGGCGATGTGCCGCACGCCGCTGATTTTGACGCTGCTGCTGTTCGCGTATCGAGAATATGAGAACAAGCGCGTCAGCGAGGCACAGGAGATCGGACTACCTGCATGGCTGCTTGAACCGCTGGATGCAGATCATTCTGTCAACTGGCGAAGCCGCATCTTTCAGGTGTACGTCGAGATGCGCTACAAGTTTGAGCAGGAGCGCGACAATGCGAACCTCAAGTTTACGCTGGATGAACTGTACAACTGCTTCGGGCGGGTGACGCTGCTGGCGCTGGGGGATGCGTTCCAGACCGAAGAACGCGACATCGATCTGAGCTATTTCCGCAGTGTGTTGGGTGAGCGAACCGGGGCATTTTTGGAACTGGCGGGCCGTTTGCATTTGATCGTCGCTTCGCGCGAAGGCATGGTGCGCTTCATTCACCTGCTGCTGCGCGATCACTTCGCGCTGACGTACTGCGAACAGGGAATTCGATCCAACAGCAAAGACGACACGTTTCTGCGCTACGCGCCGGAAGTGCTGGTCAAGATTGAGGATGAGCGCGCCGAAGATCTGCTGACGCAAATGCTGCGCTCTGTGCAATCCAGTGCGCAGCGCGACGTGGTGATGGCGATGGGGCGTAGAGGCGGCAAAAAATCCGTCCGGGCGCTGCTGGAACTGGTGACCGCGACACAAGACGCCAAACTGCGCACAATCGCTGTCGAGTCACTGGGGCGAATTGGGGATAGAGAAGCGGTATCTACCCTGAGAATCCTGTTGATTCGCGACCCTGATCGGTGGGTGAAGCGCGGGGCGGCATGGGCGTTAGGGCGCATTGGCGATCCGAGCGCCATTCCAGCGCTGATCGACGCGCTGCGCAGCGGCTACAGCGATGAAGCCTCAAGTGGGATGGAAGGAACGCCGACCGATGGACACTAGGCTGAAAGATGTCGCGTCACGGCTGCGAACGGCGGTTGCGACCAGCTCATCGGATGCGGCGGCGCTGATCAAACGGGATTCGTCGTCGGCGAACAGTACCGAACCTTCGGATGCGAATGCACAGTTGGTACTGCGCGTCCATGAAGCGCTGCTGCGGTTCGGCGCGGCGGCGGTGGAGAGTCTGCTGGGCGCGCTGCCGACAGCGACGGGCGGATTTCAACTCCACTTGATCAAGCTGCTCGGTGAAATTGGCGATGAGCGGGCATGGGAACCGCTGATGGATCTGCTGGAGATCGACCGATTTGCAGGTGCGGATCACGGCGGCGCGGGCGCTGACTCGTTTCCCGCAGCCGGAAGCAATTCGCGATCCACTGGTACAGATTCGGCTAACCGTTGCCAGTGCGGGCAGCCATCTCGTCGCGTTGGCGCTTAAGCCGTTCGGTGCCTATATCAGCGAAGACCCACAGGCGGTACTGCGACAGGCTGTTATTCACCGGGATATGCGTGTGCAGCGCGCCGCCTACCGTGCCTTAGCACGCGGCACCAAACATTCAATTATTCCCGAACTGGTCGGCGCATTTCGCACGGATCAAACCGCTGTGTGCGAACGCGCCCATGCGATCCTATGCACAATTGGGGATGCGGCAGTGGACGGCCTCATGGTTGCACTCAGCTCACCGGAGATCCCCGTGCGCGCGTGTTCGGCGTGGACGCTCGGCAGCATCGGCGATGCGCGGGCGGAAGCCGGATTGATCGAATGCCTGCAAGACACGGCTCCACGGGTACGACGCGCGGCGGTATGGGCGCTGGGGAACCTGAAGCAGGTGAATACGTCGAACGCGATCCCGGCGCTTTTGGTGGCGATGGATGACGCTGATCCGGTGGTGCGCGCACTGGCGCATGACTCACTGGAAGCGCTGGGGCTGAAAGTCACCTTGAGTTAAGGCCAAGGCGCGACGGGCTTTCAGCGCGGAAAAACCCATGAATGACAAAAATACCCCGATCGGGAGCAGCCCAACGGCCATCAAAATCGTCGGTACCAGCCATAGACGCGTCCACGAAATGATGCGCGCATCGTAGGCATCGTTCGGATTCGCCATCACTTCCACCTGTGCGCCAATTGCATATTCGGGCGGTAAGGTGCCGGTCGAATCGGTGAAGCGGACGGGCGATGCCCCGGGTGTGAGCGTGTATTCGACGACCGGCAGATAGGCCGCCGATGTTTGCCCATCGATTTCGGTCGATTGGTAGCTGTTTTCGACCACGATACCCCTTGTCACCGTCCAACTGCTAAGCTGTTGATGTACGCTCAGCGTTTCTGAGAGGCCGATCAAAAAGAATGGTGCGCCTATCAGCACAAGTATGAGTGCGATCAATCCCCAAAACGACCGGAGCATAGAGGCTCGTCCTTGCTGCATGGAAGGATGTCGCTGCTATTGAAGCAGATGAGCGGTTGGCTGTACAGGCGCGTTATTGCCTGTTAGAAAACACGCCGATTCCCGTCTTTAAGGGCATAGAACGCGCTGTTGAGGAGAGCGGGATGACTGATCGTGAGCGGCCTATGCCGCTGTGGATGTCATGGGATGAGAGGCGATCCATGACGGACGTGCAAACCGATTTCAAGGGGATTTACCAACATCATCGCCTCGCCATTTATCGCTATGTGCTGCTGCGGGTGGGCAGCGTCGAGGACGCGGAGGACATCACCGCGCAGGTGTTTTTGAAAGCCTATCAGAAACGGGCCGATTACAGCGGGAAAGCGCCTGTGATCTATTGGCTGCTGGCGATCGCCCGCCGTGAACTGGCCGATCATTACCGGGGCGGTTCCCCCTGCACGGTGCTTGAGGACGATCGGCTGGCGGATGCCGCCCCACCCCCGGAGGTCATCGCTGAGCAGAACAGCCTGTTGATCCGCGTATCGAAGGCGCTCCAAGCGCTGAGCGAAGATCGCCGGGAAGCGATTACGCTTCGATTTTTCGTCGGGTTGAGCAACCCGGAGATCGCCGAATGGATGGGGAAAAGCGGTGATGCCGTCGCGATGCTGGTTTACCGGGGCATCCAAGATTTACGGACGCGGTTAGGTAGTCTGGAGGAACTCGAATGAATAGTCACGAATCGCTGAATCGGATGATTGACGAGCAGCGAAAAGGCCGTGCGGTTGTTCCGACGACCGAGGATGAAGCCTTCGCGGTCGATCTGCTGAAATGGGCGGATCATCTGACGCCGACGGCTGATCTCGATGCCCGTGTGATGCGAGGGCTGCGGGAAGACACGTCCCGTATAAGCGCGCATCGGAAACCTGCACCGATGCTGCGTTTCGCGGCGGTGATCGCGGCTGCGGTGTTGGGGTTCGGGGTGCTGGTGATGACGGTGCCGCCGCTGCGCACGCTGGCGCAGTCGATTTTGTACCAGTTCGGTCTGCTGACGGTCACCGATGCGCCGACCGGCTATGATGAATGGCTGGCACAGCCGACCGTCGATCCGGCTTCGACGCCGATACCGGGAATTGAGCCGCAGGTGTATGAGATGCGAAATTTAAGCCTTGAAGCGGTGGAAGCGCTGACCGGATTCCCGGTGCTGGAACCGCGCGATGTACCGACCGGCTATCTAAGAGGGTCGCGCGATGTTTGGCAGCGCAACGGGATGAATTCTGCCTCTACGTCATACTACAGCCCCCATTCGCCCATTTCGTTCAACATCGCGCAAACCCTGTATGACGAGTCGATGCCGCACGCGTTTTCGATCGGTGATGCGCCGACTCAAGCGGTGGAAGTACGCGGCGTTTCCGGCTTGTGGGTGGAACACTCGGCAACATGGCCGCCCGGTTCAACCTTGAGTATGCTGTTCTGGCAAGAGGGCGAGTTCACGTTCATCCTCCAAAGTGGAACCACGACGGGCAGCCCATTCGGACTCGCGGAGATGCTGCGGATCGCTAACTCGTTGGAGTGAGCGCCTGATCGTCGAGCGACTTTGCTGCATCAAACGGCGTGCTGCGCTATGCTTGTGTAACGTTTTGCTGTGAAATCAGCAGAGGGGAGACTTTTTCTCCCCTCTGCTGCGCTCTCCGGGTTAGGCTGACCATGATCGATTTGCGTGCCATCGGCATCACCGAGTCGGTGATCCAATTTGCCCTCGTCAACGCCATTCTGGGCATGAGCATTTACATCACGCTGTACACGGGGATGTTTTCCCTTGCCAACGCGGGCTTTATGGCGATTGGCGCGTACACGGGCGTGATCATGACCCAGCGGCTGGGGCTGCCGCTCGGCGTGAGCGTGATCGGCGCGATGATCCTGCCGGGATTGGTCGCGATCCCGATCGGGCTGCCGGTGCTGAGGTTGAAAGATATTTATTTGGCGATCGCGACGATCGGCTTTGGCGAAGTCGTCCGCATCTTGATACTCAACTTCGACCCGCTGGTGAGCGGTCTGCTAGGCACCGAAATTGAAATCACGGGCGGCGCGTTGGGGATCAAGCGTATTCCCAAGCTGACGGAAACGTGGCATCTGATCGTGTACCTGATCCTGCTCAGCTACTTCGTGATTCGCCTGCACCGCTCACGATTTGGGCGGGCGATGGCGGCGATTCGGCAGGATGAGAAGGTCGCCGCGAACATGGGGATCAACGTGGTGTATGTGAAGACGATGGTGTTCGTGTTTAGCGCGATGATCGCCGGGGCGGCGGGTGCGTGGAGCGGCCATTTGACGCGCATCATCAGCCCGACAAATTATGGGTTCGATCAAGCGGTCGATATTCTCGCCTTTGCGGTGCTCGGTGGGACGACGACATGGGTGGGGCCGATCGTCGGCGGGATGATCCTGACGATGCTGCCGGAAGTGCTGCGCTTCGCCAACCAGTATCGCGGGGTGATCAACGGCTTGATTCTACTGCTGGTGATCGTGTATCTGCCCGGCGGCGTGATCAACCCGGCGGGGGTGCGGCGCTTATGGGCACGTCTCCGTCAGCGGCGGGCCGCCCCTGCCAGCGCGGAATCAGGGGTATAAGCCCATGCTCAAGCTGCATAAAGTTTCACGTCAATTCGGAGGGCTGCACGCCCTCGCCAATGTCGATCTCAATGTGCCACAGGGCAGCGTCGTCGGGCTGATTGGCCCGAACGGAGCGGGCAAAACCACGCTCATCAACGTGATCAGCGGGTTGGATCACCCGACGAGCGGGAAGATTTTGCTGGGCGATCATGATATTTCGCGGATGCCGCCGCACAAGATCACCGCGCTGGGGATCGCGCGCACCTACCAGAACATTCGCCTGTTTGCCGAAATGACGGCCTTGGAAAATCTGCTGGTGGCGGAGCATGGACACGGGCGGGCGACGATCCTTGAAGCGCTGGCGTTCGCGCCGTCATATCGCCGTGAGGAAAAACGGCTGCGTGAAGAGGCGATGGAACTGCTGACTCAGTTTGGGCTGGCGCAGACGGCTCATACGCCCGCCGGATCGCTGCCGTACGGCGATCAGCGGCGGCTGGAGATCGCGCGGGCGGTAGCGACCCATTCCAAGCTGATCCTGCTCGACGAGCCGACCGCCGGGATGAATCCGGTAGAGACGCAGCAGTTGGGCGAGCAAATTTTGCGCATTCAATCGACCGGGCTCACGGTGCTGGTGATCGAACACGACATGGGCTTGATCCAGCAGGTGTGTTCGTATGTGTATGTGCTGAACTTCGGCCAGATCATCGCCCATGGGACGTATGACCATGTGAAGCGCGATCAGCAGGTGATCGAGGCGTATTTGGGCGAGGAAAATGATGAAGATGTGCCTGCGTAAGATCGCCGCGCTCACCCGGGAGAACGTCTATGCCACTGCTTGAAGTCCACGATCTGCATACGAGCTACGGTGCGATTCGGGCGCTGAAAGGCGTGTCGTTCACCGTCGATCACGCGCAGGTGGTCAGCTTGATCGGCGCGAACGGGGCGGGCAAAAGCACGACGCTGAACACGATCAGCGGGGTGTTGAAACCGTCGAAAGGCCGGGTGATGTTCGATGGGCGTGACATCAGCGGGTGGCGGGCGGATCGCGTCACCGGGTTAGGCTTGGTGCAGGTTCCCGAAGGGCGGCAGGTGATCGCCACCATGAGCGTGTACGAGAATTTGCTGATCGGCGCGCACCGCCGCAGCGATGCGGTGGGCATCAAAGCCGATCTCGACAAGATTTTTGCGCGTTTCCCCCGCCTTGCCGAGCGGCGCGATCAGAAAGCGGGATCGCTGAGCGGCGGCGAACAGCAAATGCTCGCTGTGGGGCGCGCGCTGATGATGCGTCCGCGTTTGCTGATGCTCGATGAGCCGTCGATGGGGCTGGCGCCGCTGCTGGTCAATGAAGTGTTCGCGCTGATCCGCAGCATCAAGGCCGATGGAATCCCGATTCTGCTGGTGGAGCAGAACGCGCGCAAAGCGCTCGGCGTGGCGGATACCGCCTATGTGCTGGAGCGCGGCAAAGTAGCGCAGTCTGGCCCCGCCGCCGATCTGCGGCAGGATACGTCGGTGGTAGCGGCGTATTTGGGGTAACACTGCCGCCACAGTTAGATAATGTGGGGCTATGCGTATATTTGCGATGCATCGACACCCCTATAGTGAAATTCACTGTGACCCATCGATTGACCATGAGCGCATGGGCACCACGCGCTCACGGTTTCAATGTTTTACCTCACCACGTCACATGATAGGTACACGAATCGGCACCGTGTTTGCGGCACGGGGCGTTGTCGTCATGGTGAACTTTCACCATTGTGCCGCGTGGACAAAAGCGCTGACTCATGCTGTAGATAATCCCGTAATCGAAATCACAGGGATAAGGCGTCTCACAGATCATATCAATCTGCTGATCGCTGACGACTTGGACATGATAGTGACCGATTTCCCCACCCCGGTGATTTTCGTGGTACGCCACATCGATGGAGCGAAGTGCAGCCTCGAGCGAGTCGATTGTGGACGGGAAGATCGCATTTTGGGGGATCTCCATGCCAATGCTGACCAAATCTGCCATCGAGCTGGGCTGATCGGCAATTTCTCGGAATGCATCGAGCCAATCTTGCTGAGAATACCAGCGGTTGCGCAGCACGCTGCTGAGCCCATGAGCCGTGAGGATAGCTTTGGCATCCGATCCCATGCCTGCCGTTATCGAGAGAACGGTGGCGCCATTGACTTCAACATTGGGGGCGAACGCGATGAATTGAGCCATATTGACCTCCTAGAGATGCTGAAGAAACGAATTGATGTTAACCCTATTTTAAGGGGTTATTGGCCTTCCGATCATTGATTGGTGCAAGTTGTTCGTTCTTGAGCAGCAGATCGAGATAATGTGTCAGCTCTGCGCTGGAGATGGGCAGATCGTTTTCTAACCACCACGTGACCACCGCAAGGACGGCCCCGGCATAAAACTGTGCCATCACCGGGAGTGGGACGCGATACTGGACGCCCTGTTTGATCATATTTTGCAACTGCGCGACGGCCATATCGGTGATTTGATGGCGCATCAACGTAGCCAGCGATTTTTCCTCTTTGTCCACCAGCAGCAGATTAAATAAGGCTTGATGCGAAATGACATATTCAATGACGGGAAGATGGAAGTGCTTTTCTTCTTCGCGCTGCGCTTCGGTTTGCTGAATAATCGCCAGATCATCGCGCGTACTTTGGAGGACGTGTCGCAGTAAATCGTACTTGTCGGTGAAGTGAGTATAAAACGTCGCCCGATGCACCATCGCCCGTTCGCAGATCTCGCGCACACTGATGGATTCGAATGACTGCTCATCCAGCAGCGCGATCAGCGCGTCCGAAAGGAGTTTTCGTGTTCGCCGCACACGCAGATCTTCGGGTGGAGTAGGCTTGTTTGTAGACATTGTTTGCGCTTTTGTCGTTTAACCGACGAACCCTTTTCTTTTGTTTATTGACCCGCTCATTCTTCTAATAGACACTTGTATATATAACTCGTTTCCTGTCGATTACACAGGGAGATCGCGCATGACCTTCTACCTTGATTACTTTTCCCTTATGTCGCCCACGTGGGTGGCACAGGATGTGATCGTCTTTTTGCTGACCGGCGGGTTTCTGTTCTTCGTGATGAAGAAGCACGCCGAACGAGCGCCGTATCTGTTCCTAGAACTGATCGCCCTAACGATTTACGCGTCTATCTACGAGAACATGGCGGTGACCCAATTCCACCTGTACTCGTATGGCCCATCGCTTCTCATGATCGGCAATGTGCCGATCTCGATCCCGCTGTTCGAGGGATTGGTGACGCTGTGCGCGCTCGCGCTGCTCGACTATATGCGGGTGCCGGGATGGGTGAAACCGGTGATCGTCGGGTTTTTCGCAGTTTTGCAAGATTTGAGTCTCGATCCGGTTGCCGTCAGCCAGATTTTCCCGGTGGGCGGCAGTGTTTCGGGGCGCTGGCAGTGGTTGATCGTGCAGCCCGGTATGGCGAGTATGTTCAACGAACCGATCTATAACTGGTCGGGCTGGTTCTTGTTCACCTTCCTTGCGTCCAGTTTCCTCCTGATCGGGCGGTGGTGGTTCGCGAAATCGAAGCAGCAGCCGGTGGTCGGGTTGGTCTATCCGTTTGCGGCGGTTGTGGCGGCGCTCGTCGCGCTGATGTCGCCGTTGAGCCGGTTGATGCTGTGGCTGGAGCCGTTTTTTGCACAGGGAAGCGCAAGCGAATGGTTCATGCTCGTTTTCTATCTGCTGTTCCCCGCCGCGCTGCTTCTCTTCGCCTGGAAAGGGCGGATGGTGCGTTCGATGCGGTGGAACGACACATGGTTGTTCTTCGGCATACTGATCCTGCTGCACGTCTCGGACATCGTTTTCGCGATCATCGGCGGGTACTGGAATACGCTTTTCGTGGTGCTGGGATCGAGCCTGATCCATGCCGCCGTGCTGGCCGCCATCTTTGTGAGTGGGCAGCGTCAAGTACAGCCTGCCGCCAATGCTGACGACCAACCGGCGGCGCTGGTATCCTTCGGATCATGGCTTAGGAGAACGACGAAATAAGCTTACCCATGCGTGGGAACACCTCGTCCGTCGCTCGAAAATCGGACGAGGCAGGCCTCGTCCCTACGATGACGGCTGCACCGGTTCCTGAATGCCGAATGCGATCATCCACGAGCGGACGTTCATCTGATGGTACAAATACGACATTCGCTCGACCGTCAGGCTGGGGTCATCCTGCCCCAGCCACCACACGATCAAGCCCATCAGCGATGAGGCGAGGTGTTCCATCAGAATATCCATCGGAATTGCCATCGACGTGATGCCGTGGTCACGCGCAAATACTTCATATTCCTCGCGCAATCGATCGGTGAGATACGACTTGATCCCCAAATGCAGGATGGGTGCCGTGGCTGAACTTAAGACGATGCGATACAGAGCGCGGTATTCGGCGGCCTGTTGAAAGGCGACGGTGCAGGGCGGTGTCCCCTCCGGCAGGAGATTGTCAAGCGTCAGGGTCGGAAGCTGGGCGACAATTTCATCATAGCGCTCCGCCAGCGTCGTCAACAGCAGATCGTCCTTGTCGTTGAAATGCAGATAAAACGTCGCGCGGCTGACATCGGCGCGATCGGATATCTCCTGTACGGTTAGGTCATCATAGCCGCGCTCCATGATCAAGCTGAAGAGCGCATCGGCGAGCTGCTTGCGCGTGCGAACCCGCCGTCGATCCGGACGTGGCGAAAGCGTTGGTTTCATAAGTTCCCCTTTGCTCACTCAGTTAAATTATAGACAAAAATCTATAAATGGACACATCAAAAAGTTCGTCTATTGACATCTTCCGTGAATGCTCATAGATTGTAGACACTGATCGACAGCGTGTCTAGAAATTGAATGAACTTCAAAAGGGTGCTTCCATGACGAAACCAATCCCCTACCATAAGGGCTTGCCTGTGGTTGGCGTGCTGAACGATTTCAGCAGTGATCAGCTTGGATTTTTCCGCCGTATGCGCGATACCTACGGCGATATTGTGTCGTTCCAGTTCTTCCTCTACCGCGTGATGATGCTGAATCATCCGGATCTGATCCAGTCTGCGCTGGTGGAACATGCCAGCAAGATGCAGAAAGCGCCGCTGGATCACGCCATCTTTGAAAATTTTCTCGGAAACGGACTGATCATCAGTGAAGGCGAGATGCACAAACGCCAGCGCAAGCTGATGCAGCCCGCTTTCCACAGCAAGCGCATCGAGTCGTACGGGACGGTGACGACCGATTTCACCACTCAGATGATCGATGACTGGCAGGACGGTGCATCGCTTGACATCCACGCCGAAATGACACGGCTGACGCTGCTGGTGGTGAGCAAAGTGCTGTACGATGCCGATGTCAGCCAACAGGCGGACGGGATTGGCGATGCGATTCACATTCTGAATCATCACGGCGAAGAACAGTTCAAGCGCGGTTTCGTGTTCCCCAATTGGCTGCCGGTCAAGGAGAACCGCGACATTCGCTCGTCGATGGCAGAGGTAAACGCGGTCATGATGCCGATCATCGAAGCGCGGCGCAAGGCAAACGAAGATCGGGGCGATTTGCTGAGTATGCTGCTGGCGGCGCAGGATGAGGAAACGGGCAGCGGCATGAGCGATCAACAGGTGCGCGATGAAGCTGTGACACTGTTCATCGCCGGGCACGAGACGACCTCGAATGCGCTGGCGTGGACGTGGGCACTGCTCAGCCAGCACCCCGATGTAGAAGCACGGTTGTACGCGGAGCTCGACAGCGTTTTAGGGGGGCGCACGCCTGAGGTGAGCGATCTGCCGAAGCTGAAATACACCGACTGGGTGATCAAGGAATCGATGCGGCTGTATCCGCCTGCGTGGATCTTGAATGCCCGCGTGCCACAGGAAGACATCGAAATCGACGGCTATGCGATCCCGAAAGATACATGGCTGTTCATATCGCCGTACGTGATGCACCGCGATCCGCGCTATTTCGATCACCCGGATGTGTTCATGCCGGAACGGTGGGCGAACGATTTTGATAAGCAAATCCCGCGCTATGCCTATTTCCCATTCGGCGGTGGGCCGCGTGTGTGCATTGGCAACAGTTTCGCCATGATGGAAGCGCGGCTTGTGCTGGCGACGGTGGCGCAGCACTATCAACTGCGGCTGAACCCAGCGCACAAGCTGGAACCCGAACCGCTGATCACGCTGCGCCCGAAGCACGGCCTGCCGATGATCCTGCACAAGCGTGCGCCGCGCCCGGTCAGCGCTGGTGAGGCAGCGGTTCCGGTTCAGGTGGGCTAGACTTCCTTGTAGCGGAAACAATCCACGGTGTGATCGTTAACGAGCCCGGCGGCCTGCATGTACGCATAGCAGATCGTCGGGCCGACGAACTTGAATCCCCGCTTGAGCAGGTCTTTGCTCATGGCCTGTGCTTCCGGGCTAAGGGCGGGGACTTCCTTCATGCTTGTCCAGTGGTTGACCAGCGTCTTGCCGCCCACAAATCCCCAGATGTAGCGATCGAAGGTGCCGAATTCCTCCTGTACCTTGAGGAACGCTTTCGCATTGGTCACCGCCGCGTTGATCTTCTGCCGGTTGCGGACAATGCCCGCATTCTGCATCAGTTCTTCGATCTTTTCGGGGCCGTACTGCGCCACTTTGACCGGATCGAAGTGGTCGAAGGCGGCACGGAACGCCTCGCGCTTTTTCAGCACGATATACCAGCTAATCCCCGCCTGCATGCCATCAAGCACGAGAAATTCGTAGTGACGAATATCCTCGTGAACAGGGACTCCCCATTCCTCATCATGGTAACGGGAATAAATCGGATCAGCGTGTGCAGCCCATCCACAGCGGATGATTTCGGTCATGGAATTTCCTCGAAAGATGACAAAACGTATCGGCAAAAACTGGAGGTCGCAGAAATTTCTGCGATTCTCTATGGTCACAGCGGCGGCGGTGTGATGGCTAAATCAAATTTTACGCCTCCAGAGGCAGTATCAAGCATTGCTGCCTAAGGTGTCTCTCAACCGCTGAACCTCTCTTACGCGCTCCATAAGTCCAAGAGTCTGATAGACGGCTTGGGCATTGTGTAAATATGCGTCTGCTTGTTCTGGAGCGTGCAGCGCGATGGAAACGCGCCCTAAATTGGCCATCCACTGTGCTTCATTATGGCGATCTCCAACCGATTGCGCGATCGAAAACGCCTGCTCGTAACAACTAGCGGCCTCTTCATAGCGCTGCATGAAAAGATAGCTGTTGCCCATGATCCCCAGTGTAATCCCTTCCATGCGAAAGTGATTCAACGCGCGGTGCAGGGCCAAGGCTTGTTGGACGGCATCGAGCGCGTCTGGGTACTGCGCTAACCCATTCAAGGCGTTTGCTAGGTTGCCCAAGTGCATCGCTTCCGCAGCGGAATCCGCTTGCGATCGAGCGATGTCAAGCGCCTGCTGATGTAAATCACGCGCCGTTTCGAATTGCCCCGCCGTGTAGTAAATCGTCCCTAAATGACCCAACTGAATGCCTTGTTGGTGCACATCACCCAGCCTCATCGCCAAGTCAAGCGCAATTTGAAAGCACTTAAACGCCTCGTCAAGCCGATCTGTGACCCGCGCTACCATCCCCAATCCGGCAAAGGCCGCCAACACATCATGGTCATCCTCGCGCAGTTCACCGATCTCCAGAAGCTCAAGGTAAGCCTTTTCGGCGTGCGAATAATCGCCCAATACGCGGTATGTATTGGCTAATCCTTCAATTTCTCGTGCCCACGCGGCGTAATTTCGGATTGCCCGATGATGCTGTAATGCTTCCGTGTGTTTTTGAAGCGCCTGCCCGTAATCACCGGATTCGGCATAAATGATAGCCAAATTCCCCAACCACTTACCTTGATGCTGCCTATCTTTCAGCTCGTCGGCGATTTGCAGCGCATCGGTATAAAACTGAACGGCACGCAGATAGTCTTTCTGATCGGCGTAGATATTGGCGATATTGCCCAGTGTTTGCCCCTCAGCCCGCCGATCACCAAGGGCACGCTGATTTGCCAGCGCGAGGGTGTAGAGGTTCAGCGCGACGTCGGTTTTCCCCTGCCGTGCATAGGCGATGCCCAGATTGCCGAGCCACGTCGCTTTTAACCGCCCATCCTGTTCTTCCTCGGCAATTTTGAGCGCAGTCTGCAAGGAGTCGACGGCCTCTGAGAGATGACCCTCTTCAACCAACACCATCGCTACATTGCCTAACCATGTGCCTTCTAGGGAACGGTTGCCCACCTCACGCGCTAATTTCAGCGCTTCTTCAAAGTGGTGTTTTGCAGCGGCAAAGTCCCCATGATTCTTCAGGTGGATACCCAAATTGCCTACATGAGTGGATTCTTCTTTTTTCAATCCAAGTTTGCGGGCAGCCCCAAGAGCCGCTTCCAACCATGCTCGCCGCTGATCGGGTTCCTGCGTGAATAGCAGCAGATCAGCACCCCGGTCGCCGTAATCCTCGCACAGTTTGGCCGCGTCATCATGGATGGCCGACTGTTCGGCGCTCCACTGCTGACCCTGTTCGATCTGCATCCAATCCTGTTCAAGTCGATACAGCACATCGGTGATGGCTGATCCACCCTCAAGGTATTGCTGGTTCAGATCGGTTAGCAGTTGCAGATAATAGGCGGCGTGCTGTTGGGCAATCTTGTCCATTTCACCGTTCTAGGGCTTGCTCATTGCTGCGGATCGTCCAATTCGGCTAGATGGGTGTCGAGCAGGTGGCGCGCATACATCGACAGCGTATAGTGCATTTGAAAACGCCCGTCGCCGCGCGGTTCAAGCAAGCCACGACCGACTAAAACGCGCGCCGTTCGTTTCGGGTCTACCAACCCACAGATCACCCCCATCGCCTTTAAGTCGAAGGTGGCGGGTTTGTGGGCGAAGCCGCCCACGCAGGCGAATGCTTGCTGATCGGCGGGGGCGAGGGTTTGAATGCTGCGCCGGAACAGCAAGCCAATGGTGGGCGTTTGCCCGGTCGCTTCGTCAAACCGCTCTGCCGGGGCTTTATCTTGAAAACTGCGAAAATTCGTCTGAAGCTCGGTGATGAGCGGCGTGGGATCGAACCCCATAAAATATTCGTCTTCCACCAGCCGCCCCGACACACGGAGCGCCAGCGGCAGCCCTTCCAAGGTTGTGACGAGACTTTCCATTTCCGCGGGGTAGGCCTGCGATGCGTAGGGAGCGAACAAGGCCATCAATTCAAGGGAGGCCTGCGGGCTGAGCACATCGAGCAGATGGACGTTTTCCCGGTGTTCGCCCAAGATGAGCGCGACATCTGTGAAGCGCGTGGTGAATAGAAACGTGGTTTGATCGCTCGCCAGCTTTTTGAACACATTTCCCTGTTCTTCATTCCACACGTCGTCGATCACCAGCAAAACCTGCTTGTTTTGCAGGATATGGCGCACCGCTTCGATCACTTCTTCGACGCTGCGAAGCTGTTCGACGTGGATCGCGTTCAGTTGTCGCGCCCAACTGCGAAGCGATTGCAGCCCGTTCCCGCTGGGGCCTAAGCTCGTCCACAGAATGCCATCCGGGTACAGCGCCCGTAAAGCGCGGCTTTCATCGTACACAAGCCGGTTGATCAGCGTGGTTTTGCCGACACCGGGCCAACCGCGTATGACCGTCAGCGGGGCGTGCATGCCGGTTTCGTTAACCCCAAGCCGACTATGAATGGCAGCGAGATCGGCATCACGCCCGATAAACACCTGTGGATAAACCGGCCTGAGTAGGTTGGGGTCTTTGGGTGCATCCGACGATTCTTCGTCGATGCCGGTATAGGCTCGCCATGCAGCGCGGTATTCCGCTTCGGGGAAAAATCGTTTCAGCCGCTTGAAGGCTTCTAACGGAACATGGGCGAAATTGAACAATTGGAACGCCTGTGATGCCTTGCAGCGCAGCTCTGGTGCCACGTCTTCGATAAATACCTGCACGAGCGCGGTCAGTTCGTCTATTTCATAGTATTTGTTTGCAGACTTGGCTTTGTCTTTGGCGCGGAACAAACGGTTAAAGCGATCCATGTCGTAGGGGGCGCGCAAGCGCTTTGACCACCGTTCACACACCTCGGTGAATGGCAGCCCGGCATAGATCGACATCTCTTCGACGAGCTGTGCAATGCGTTCGGCCTGCGATGATTTGTCCGTGTTCTGCGACATTTCGCATGTCCTCTATGAATGCAGCCCGCTTCTATCAATTATGAACCGCAAAACTCCCTCATCACTTCGGGGAAAAAGGCGAATTGTTCCCCTGCTTTCGCCTGCCTATTGGTGAGATGCTTTCCCATAGATGCTCGATTTTCTGTGGGGCATCTGCTGATGAAAGGGAGGTGACGAAATGCTTTCAACGCACTGTCGTGATCGTCCGGGCCGCAGGTTTGATGAGACTGCCCGGCAGGCTGCACCGCCAAGTAGCCACCTGCCGGGAAGTCCTCTATCTGCACCGGGCGAGCGCCGGGAGCATCTTTATGATGCTAACTGCCTCGCGCTTTCGAGTCAATACGCCTAACCGAATTTGACCGAATCAATCTAAAGCGAGGAAACTGCCATGACGAAGTTGGCGAAAGCAATCGTAGGGCTGATCATTGCCCTGTCACTGGTGGGGGGAGTGGTACACGTCACGCCGATCTACGCGTGCGACTATAACCCCTTTAGCTGCCCCTGCCCCGGCTGCTAACCGGGCATCAGAAGTCGCGGGGCGGGCAGCCGCCCGCCCCGTCGCTAGAGCGCAGATGCTTGAGAGGCGGTTCGGCTGGAAAACCATCTGCGGAACGCTTCCACGATGCGATAACGCGAAAGCATGGGCAGATGATCAAGCTCACCCTGCAAGGTACGGGCGGCGACCTCCAGATGACCCACGGCGATTTCCGCTGGCTGGGTGAAGAATTCAAGCGTGTTCGTGGGGATGGTCTTCATACAAGTTTCGATCATGTGCAGCGCAGGGCCGACCTGATTATTCCCTACAGCCTCGGTTTTCATCATGGAACTTAAAATTAATCCATAGACCGCGTGAGCGGCATATTTCAGCGAAATACTGGGCTCTGAAAGCGCTTTCGCGAAGTGAAATGCAGCGAGGTCAAACAATTCGGCTCTCAGATAAGCTTTTCCAAACGCGGTGAGGACTCGCGGCTTGAGATATGCGAGGTGATTATCCTCCACCAAAATCATGGCGGTGCGCAGAAGCTGGAACGCGTCTCGATGCGAGAAACGCGCCGAAGCCAGCGCTCCTTGGTTCCAAAGGACATCCGCCAATAATATCGTGTGCTGAATCTCTTTCGCGATGCGCTGTGCCTGTGTAAAACAATCTTGGGCCATATCATAGTTCTTGAGGAAATAGTAGGCGACCCCAAGATTGAGATAGACGGAGCCGATCAAGTCGGGCGCATTCAGATCACGGGCAAGCTCTAGGCTGTGCTGAAAATTCTGGAGCGCTTCCTCATGCAATCCCAACTCACCCAACATCGACCCGATAGCATTTTGGTTATGCTGTGCGATGGGTTTTAGCGCAGGTGGCAGGCTGTCGAAATCTGTGCCGAGGTGCTGCGCCACGCGCTCATAATTCTGGCGGGCCAGCTCGTAATGGCTTTGATAGAAATGGCAGACGGCCATATTCGACCACGAGGCATACAGCAGCGTCGTGTTTTCGTCGTGCTGCGCCTGCGCTTCGGCTTGCCCGAAACTCGCAAGGGCTTCGGCGTATTGACCTTGGCGCATGTAGGTATCGCCAAGGTAGTAGTACAACGATCCGTAGCGGTCAGTAATCTGGGCACTTTGAGCAATCTCCAGCGCTTCTTGAAAGCTCTCCAGCGCGAGATCGAACTTCGCTTGAATATTCGCCAATTTGCCGATGTAGAACAGGGTTTGCAGGCGCACCGCAGGGGCAAGCTGCACTTGATCGCGCACATGGGTGAGCAGGGTGTACACCTTGCCGTAAAGGCCGCGCCGCTCAAAATACGGGTAAAGCTGGTTCAAAAGGCTGATCGCCTGTGTTTGCAGAGCGGCATATTGATCGCTCATCACCACCCACTCAAACATCAAGAGAAGGTTCTGCTGATGATCATCCAGCCGATCGTATTTGGCGGCATAGGTGTGCGCATAGCCAAGCTGGTAGCGAACAAATTCCTGTTGGATGCGTTTCGCGTAATGGCTGACCGTTGGGTTACGCTGTTTGACGAATTCCAGCACGATGGGGTGAAGGGAAAAACGCGCTCCGTTCAGCAGGGAGTCGGTCTGCTTGACTAAGCGCATTTCGACCAGTTGGCGCAGCAGCGGCGGAATTTGAATTCGGAGGAGGCTTCCCAACACATCTTCAAGCGCGTTTGTGGTGACGCCTGTTTCCGGGGCAAACAGGCTGATGGCGAAGAGGACGTTCTTTTCCGGGGTGCTTAAGTACTGCCACAACCAGTCTAAAACATGCTCATAGCGCGTGAAAATCGCTGGCAGGCTGAGTTCGGGATGCTGATCGTCCTGTAAATATTGAAGCAGGCTGGCGGTACGACCGCGCTGGCTTCGCAGACCGCTGGCGATAATGTTGAGCATCAGCGGCAGCCCTGCGGTCACGACCGCCAGTGTCTTGAACAGCGCATCTTCACTTTCATGCATCCAGCCCAACCGCTTGACCAGAAAACTGCGGGTTTGATCCTCGTCCAGCCCGGGCAGCGGGACTTCGTAGATGTCGAACCCCGGTAACGTGCGCGCGACCAGCATCACACGCGCGCCTTCGAGCAGATCCAGCACGGTTTTCAACGTTGAAGCATCGGCCAGATGAGATGAATAGCCCTCATCGACGATGATGACGAGATGCGGTGTTTGCACAAGCTGCTTAAGGCGCTGGCGTTTGCTGCCATAATCGAGCGGCAGCAAGTCCTGACGACCGAGATCGGCCAGCAGATTGTTGATGACCATTTCAAAGTCTAGCTGCGTTGGCAGTTCAACGCGCACGATGTTGGCGTCCGGGTTTCGTGTCCGAAGGTGGGCGGCGGCGGTCTGCGCCATTTCGGTTTTGCCACTTCCGGGAAGCCCGACTAACCCAAACACCTGATTTTCTCGCGGGGTCGTGAGCAGGGAAAGCACTTCTTCCAAAACGGAGGTTCGCTCAATGTCGGGATACGTGGCGGACGATGGGCGCACCTGCGGAACCAGTGGGAATAATTCGGCCAACGGCAGCGGGTGATTGCGCCGGATGTCGCGTTCCCACTCTTTCCACGCGCGCCCCATAGGCAGTTCACCGGCTTCCTCTCGCTGGCGCAGTTCGTCAAGGTACACGGGGAGTTTCTGACTGTGCTGCTGAATCGCCAGCCAGATGAGCACTTGGAGCGGTTTCAAGCCCGCTTTTTCGCTGTGCGCCCACTGTTCCGCGTACTGCTGGGCTTCACCCCAGCGCGTTTCATGTTTTAGGCAGTAGCTGGTCATCCGGTCAAGTAACTGCTGCTGAAGGGAGGCAAGTTCACTGCGGCGGCTGTGCTGCCATTTCACGAATTCTCGATTCGCGACCGATGCTGTGGGAAAGTGCATCAAAAAAGGTTCGGCGTACAGGGACAAAATATCTTTGCCTACAGCGAACTCTTTTTCTGTAAAAATCAGCGCTTCTGAAAGGAGGGCATTGGCGCGATCGGTAAATTCGCGGGTATCTACCCACAAACTGTCATGATTCACATGAATGAAATCATCACTTTCTCGCTCCAAAACCTCAACCGGTAATTGCTGCCGCAGCAGGTAAAGGATCTGGCGAAAATTCCTGCGATTTTCGCGATTTCCATCGACGAGGAGGATCAATTCGTCACGGAAATAAGTGGATTCGCCTTTATCCCCGATCAAGGCCAGAAGTTTCATGGGGCGGGGTTGCAGCGGATAGGCCGTTCCATTGATGCGAACTTCCGGTTGTTTGCGCAGCAGAAATAACTGTAGAGTGGTATCCATTTTTCGATTTTGTGAATAGGGGCCGAACCATCGTCCGATACTAACATGAATTGCACCAAAGTCGAATGCAAAACGTGACGGTTCAGAGACGCTGCAATGACGCTGCCTGTTGTTTACTGAAGGCATTAACCACTTTGTAGGAGTCATCAGCATGCAGCCTCTCGACATGCAGGATCATTTGGGTTACCAACGCGCCCATCAATTGAGAACACGGGGCGTTGAACCCTATGCGCAGTCTTTCAACCGCTCCCATACGCTGCCAGAGCTGAGCGAAATTTATGAGGATGTATGCCCTGACGAAGAACGATCGATTGAGCTGATGCGCCTATGCGGGCGCGTGATGTCGATTGACACGCATGGGAACACGGTCGTCCTCCGTATTGAAGACCAATATGCACGCTTTCAACTGATCGGGAGCGCAGGCCGACTATCAGCGAAAAACCTGAACCTGTTGAAAACCAACGTTTGCCGGGGGGATTATCTCGGTTTTGAGGTGACCACCTTGTGTCGTGTGAACACGGTGCTCAGCGCGTATATTGACGATTGGTGCTTTTTGTCGCTGGCCCACGTGCCTTTCCCTCACCCTCAACACATGAGCGTTGAGCAGCAGCGCGAAGAGCGGCATCTGTATTGGGCATCGAGCCTTGATGCGCGCGAACGGGTCATCAATCGCAGCCGTATCCTAAATCAAATTCGCGAGTACTTGGATTTGATGGGGATGCTTGAGGTCAACCTGCCTTCTCCCACGCTGGAAGATGCTGCAACGGCCTCCAGTGCGCGCACAGACCGTTTGTGTCAACTACTGGTCGGGGGAATCGAGCAGATCTATGAAATTTACCCCTGCAATACTGCGGCACCGATCGACTGGTTGAATCACCCGCAGGCTTTAATGCTTGACTGCTGCGCGGCCATGAAAACCCCGTACGACGCGATGCAGTGGGTTGAACATCTGATTTTGCGCCTGACCCGATTTATGCACGCAATCGATTCAGTGGATTGGCTGCCTTTAGAACGGCTCAATGCCACACTTTCTGAAGAGAAGCCCGCCTATTTTGATGATCAGTTCTTGGAAATCGATTTATCGGCGGGGTGGGCGTGGCGCTCTGTGTCCCGGTTGACGCACGACGTTTTAGGGGTTGATTTTGCCTCGTGCGCCACCGTTGATGAAGCGGTCAATGTCGCCATTCAAGCCGGGTTAAGTCTCAGCGGGTTTTCGAGTTGGCAGCAGGTGAGCGATGTGATGCTGGCGGCTTTTCGACAGTTGGTTGCTCCAACGCTCATTCAACCGACTTTCGTGGTGTTCCCGGCACCCGGTGAGGAATTCATCGAACGTTTCGAACTGTATGTGAACGGAATTTTGATGGGATATGGCTATGCTGCGCCCACAGATCCAGCGCGGTACTCCCCTACGAATTCACAAAACAGCGTTTATCCGGTGTTGATGGCCGGAATGCCGCCCGCGACCCATGTCACCCTGTATCTGGAGCGGATCATGATGCTGCTGTTGGGTGCCGTTGATGTGCGCGATTTGATTACGTTCCCTGAAGCGCGAAAGGTGATGCTCAACGCTTGACGTGATCGCATAAGGGGTTTGACGCCCGAAAGCCAAACCCCTCTTAAATGAACAACTTGAGTTTCTGGAAATCGCGGCGGAGCACTTCGCGTTTGCTGGCGGTATAGAGTACAACTGCCGGGTGATAGAGCGGCAGCAAATGCACATCCCCGTACGGCAGCTTGCCTTTCAGCAGACGCCCGTGCAGGTCGGTGATTTTGCCGCCCTTTTCCGGCAGTTCGAGCTTACGCAGCATATAGCCGGTCGCGAACCCACCGAGCGCGACGATCACGCCGGGTTGAATGATGTCGATCAATTCGTCGACGAATGGGCTGTAATAGACGAGTTCTTCCGGTAAGGGATCGCGCTTCTCCGGCGGCTGATCGAGCACCAGATTGGTCACGAATACATCTTCGCGTTTCAAGTTGATACTGGCGAGCATTTCGTTCAGGACTTCGCCGGATTGACCGATGAACGGGACGCCCTGCCGCGCTTCTTCTTTCCCCGGTGCCTGCCCGATGAACATGATATTCGCATCGGGGCTGCCGTCGCCAAGGACGGGGAACGCCCGCATTTTTGATCGGAACCCATACAGCGGCGAATCGGTCGCGTCGATCAGTTTGGCGCGCAGAGTTCGCAGCGATTCTTCTTTGCGCGCATAGGCATCGGGATCGGTGCGCGTTTTGCGGCTGCCGGGGGTGGGCAGCGCTTCGCGCACGGCGACGATCACCTTTTGCATGTCGGCGGCGAAGCGGTTGTGACTCAGCTCGACGGCTTGGCGGCGGGTGAATGGGCGAATGTCCTCCGGCAGTTGATCCGGCGGCGGCATGGTGGCACGCCCGACCAGCACCGGGATGACTTTCTTATTGAGTTTGATCGCAGAAGCGATCTCAAGCCGCACGAAGTCGTCCCACAGATCAAGCCGCCGACGCCCCTGCTCATCGCTGACGCCGAGCCAGTGTGGGCCGATCGTAATGAGGAATACATCACAGGTGGCAACCGCTTTCTCGATGGTTTCGACAAAATCTTCACCGGGCTTGATGCTTTCCAAGTCCATGAAAATATCTTCGGAGCTGAAGTGTTGAAGCAGATGATCGAGCATGCGCCCGACATGCCCTTCGGAATCGACACGGCGGTAATTGATAAAAATGCGGCTCATGCGTGGGACTTTATCCTTCAGTCAATTGGAAGCACTCAATGTTTCACGAGTTGATCATTGTCAGCTAGTGCGATCGGAGACTGCTGGAAACCCGGAAAAGCTGTTCCGGGATAAGTAGCAATGACTCCGCGAGTAAACCCATACGTTACGAAGTTGCCTGAAGGGTGCCAAGTATTTGCGGTCACTCCGCCAGCGTCATTCTGGAACATTCCAATGTCCTGTTCAGTTTCCGTGTCAAGCACTTGACTTCCCACACTCAAATACCGGCCATTGGGTGTCCAACTGAACAACGTTCTTGGAGTCGTGTAGCCACCAAAGCCATAAATAACCTCTCCGGTCAGGTTATCGCGAACCTGCATAGGTGTTGTATTGCTGCCACCCACAAAGACTGACGTGTGTGGGTTATATGCAACAGCGGTTGCAGTATCAGGCGCAACAGGAAAGGATCTGGACACGGCGCCGCTACTTGCATCAATGACAAAATATGCATCGTCATTGGCAAATCGATAGCGTCCACTTTGCTCATCAGGAATCATCCTTCCCCCAGCCGTCAATATGGTTTTTGCCGCAGCGATCTGATCCTGTTCACCTATTTGCACCTTGCCGCCGACGAAGGCTTAACCCACGCCATGCTCGACAGCGGCGTGATCGGCATCGCCTATGAGACGGTCGAAGATCACGAAGGTCGTCTGCCGCTGCTTCAGCCGATGAGCGAAGTCGCCGGTCGGATGGCGACACAGGTCGCGGCGCATTATTTGCAGCGCCCCGAAGGCGGGCGCGGCATTCTGATGGGCGGGATTCCCGGCGTGCGCCCGGCGCATGTGGTGATCCTCGGCGGCGGCACCGTTGGCACCAACGCGGCGCAGATCGCGCTGGGGATGGGTGCTCAGGTGACGCTGCTCGACGTGAACACCGAGCGGCTGCGCTATTTGGACGAAGTGCTGCACGGTCGCCTGACGACGCTGCAAAGCAATGAAGCGAACATTGTCGAATCGCTGCACAGTGCTGACGCGGTGATCGGTGCCGTGTTGGTCACCGGGGCGCGTGCGCCGCGCCTTGTTACCCGCGAAATGCTGAGCGGAATGCCGCGTAACAGCGTGATTGTCGATGTGGCGGTCGATCAGGGTGGGTGTGTGGAGACGACACACGCGACGACGCACAGCGATCCGACATACGTCGTCGATGGCGTGCTGCACTACGGCGTCGCCAACATGCCGGGTGCCGTCCCGCGCACTTCGACCTATGGGTTGAGCAACGCGACCCTGCGTTACATGCTCAAGCTGGCGGATTTGGGCTGGCGCGAGGCGTTCGAGCGCGATCCCGGTTTGGTGAAGGGGCTGAATGTGCTCAACGGTAAGGTGATGCACCCCGCCGTCGCTGATACGTTCCATCTGCCGATGGCGGCGCTGGCCTAGAACGTCACGCATTCCGTAAGGGCATGGCTAGACCGGATAGGTGAGAAAATTACCTGTTTTAACCTCTCCCCCGCGCTGCGCGCCTCCCCTCCCCGATTTCGGGGAGGGGCGCGTACAGAGGCTTCTGAGAGAGAAACTGAGTCACTTGGTGGGCAGGGGCGCACGGCTGTACGCCCCTGATAGACCTAAACGAATTTGGTGTTGGTGCGCCAGTAGCGCGAGCCGTTCGGTTCGCGGTTCAGATAGCCCTGCTCGTACAATTCGCGGCGCAGCAGTGCGGGATCACCGAAGAGGTGATGTGCATTGAGCGCGGTATTGACTTCGCGTTCGGTGTAGTCGCGCCCAAACTCGAAGGTTTCGGCTAAGTAGGCGATCACCAATTTTTGCTGGCGTGGCTTCGACGGCCAGCGCGTGACCTGCCCCTGCTCGTTGAGCATCGGGCGCAGTTCTTCGATCTGTTCCGGCGACAGCATCCCATTCGAAACGGTGGGCAGGGGCGCGGATTTTTCGCTGAGGAATCCCGCTGGCAGCAGCCCCGCCGTTAGCGACTGCACATAAATACACTCCGTCCAATTGATCATGACATCGCGCTGATCGATCCATTCATCCGTCAGCGTCACATTCGCACCGCGCACGATGGCGAACGGTGTGGCCTCGTCACGTTCGCCCATGACCAATTCCGCCGCCGCCACCAATTGATCGGTGATGCTGCGGCGCGTCACCAGCATGGGATTACCGAACAAATCGGGTTTGCCGCGTTCATCGGCAAGCGGCTGGAATCCGCTGGTAGCGAGGGCAACCCCCGTCGTCCCGGCCCGCCCCGGCATCAGCCAGCTATCGGTGAGGATCACGCCGACGCGCGCGCCTGTTCGCTCCAACAGAGCAGCGCGAATGCGTGCCGCCGATGCATAGGGTTTTTCCGGGAACAGCACGGCGAACCCGTGCGGGATATTCGAGCGATCGATCCCGGCGTTGGGCGAAATGATCCCGTCTTTTTGGGTGAGCAGAAAACCGGGAATGCCGCCGAAAATGTGATCCGCTTCCTGTAAGACGAGCTGCGCCATGATCTCGTTCATTTGATAGCGCTGCGCCAGCTTTTTCGCATCGTCGGTGACGCGAATGCTGTCGAGCTTGATAATGCGCCCCTCGCTGATGGCGGTGTATTTGCTGCTGATCGCGAGTACATCCCCGGTTTGGAGCGTTTCCCCCGCCGCCTGTACGCAGTCGAGCAGGACATCGATCAGGTTAAAAGCCGCACTTTGTACCGGCGCAGAAACCGGGATCACACATAGGGAAGACATGGTAATCAGATCACTTCCTCATCCACGAGCGCGAATCGATGCCGCGCCGGTGGTTTCAAAACGAATAGTCCCGTTATTCTAAGACAGACTGGGCAGACGTGAAGCGCCAGTTATCGCCAAGGGGGATGTGAACCCTTTCATTGAGCATCCGTGATGTCTTCATTCTTTGCTTATACAAGATTTAACAAACGGCGCGGCATTTTTCTTTACAATATTACATGTAAGTCTATCATGGTTCAGTAGAAAGCTGCCCCAAGATGCCGATCGCAGTCTACTGGGAAGATGAAACAAAACAGGTTATCCGCTGGAAATTTGACGGAAAGTGGACGTGGGAAGATGTTTATAAAGCGTCTCGCGATGCCATTGATCTGCGCGCCGGGATGACGGAACCGGTGGTTGTTTATGTTGACCAGCGTAATGCTGCCAATCTTGTTCCGTCGGGAGCGGTTCATCATCTCAGCAACCTCATTCATATGGGACGCGAGAGCCGCCGCTTGCTCGTGATTATTTCCCCGTTCGAATTTTATCTCCAATTGGCGAAGATCGTATTGAGCGTCTACCGGGAAATCGGTCGCAAGATCTTCGTCGTCAGAACGTTCGAAGAAGCCGAACAGCTCGTCGAGCCGTTCCGCATTCATCCTGCTGTGCCGGAACCGCGCCCTATTGAGGACAATGTTTAGCCCTGCAATCGAGACGGGGTGATCGTGGTTTGCCCCGTTTTCCGATGCGCCAATCCCTTTCACAATCTTCGGCAAAAATTCGTAAGTTTTTCATAAATTCAGGCGTTCATCCTAGGTAAAATGAGCGACGTTATCATCTTGCTTATAGGACGTACCCACTATGCCCATTCATCTCTATTGGGAAGACGAAAGCCAAACGATCCTTCGCTGGGATTTTGACGGCGAATGGAGTATGGACGATATGTTTGATGCCACGGCACGATCGCAAGAAATGCGGATTGGGCTGCCGCCGCCGGTTGTGCTGATCGATCACCGCCGCGCCGCTACTTTTGTGCCGACCGGCGCGCTGTACAAACTCGCAGATTTGGCGCACGTCGGAAAAGATACGCGCCGCCTGCTGGTCGTCGTGACACCGTTTGAGTTTTATCTTCAGGTGGGGCGAATTATCTCGGAAGTGTATCGCGAAATGGCCCGCAGTATGCAGGTTGTGCGAACGATGCCAGAAGCGGATAGAATTTTGCAGCCGTACCGGGAAGCAATTGCCCACCCGTCGATGCTTGAATCGCATCGTCAGTAGCGGCAAAGCCTTCCGGTTTTATTCCCCTGCACACATGGAGCGGTTTCGCTGATGCCGGACGCAATCGATACGTTGATACAGGAAAAACGGTACTTTACCCATGACGGCCAGCGAATCGCCTACTTGACGACGGATGATGGGGGCGAAGCCGCCGATCGTCCGGTGCTGCTCATGGTGCATGGGTGGCTGTCACACGCGGGGATTTGGAAATGGACGATGGACAGCCTCCGCGATCAGTATCGCTGTGCAGCGATCGATTTGTTGGGGCACGGCCACAGCGATAAACCTCCGAAAGGGGATTATCGTATTGCGGCGCAGGCAGCGCGTGTGCTGGCGCTGGCCGACGCACTTGGCGTGAAGAAATTCGGCGTCGTTGGGCATTCGATGGGCGGGCAGATCGCGCTGTATTTGGCGATTCATTATCCGGATCGCATTGAGCGCGTCGTCAGTGTGTCCGGCGTCGCCAACGGGCGCTTATCCGGCTATCTGCGCCGCGTCGTTTCGCCGATCTTCTGGCTGGGGGCGGTGTTCCCGCCAGTCTGGGCTATCTCTCGCCGTATGGTCAATGTGGCATGGTACCGGGCGATTTTCGATTACGCGCTGTACGATAATTTTCGCGCTATTCCGGCGGACAGCCTTGACCGCCGCATGGCGTTGATCAAAGGAATCGAGATTCCGGCGTGGCGCGATTTGCAGGCGATCGCCGCCGTCGATCTCACGCCCGATCTGCCGCGCATCACCGCCCCGGTAGGAGTGCTGTTCGGGTGCCGCGATCGCACGGTGCCGATCGAAAATGGGCGGCTGGTGGCCGAAAAAGTCCCCGGTGCGCGCATGATCACGCTGGACGAATGCGGCCATGCTCCGATGACTGAGCAGCCGAAAGCGTATCTCGCCGCGCTGCGAACCCTGTTGAGCGGCGTTCCCACCTAGCAATGAAAAGGGCTTGGCATCGTTTCGGCGTGCCAAGCCCTTCACGTTTTACCACCACGACGATCGGTCGGCTATTCTTCGCCTTTGCGCAGCACGCGCACATGACGTTCCGGCTCACTGCCGTAGCTTTCGCTCTCCAACCGCGCCATGCGGATCATCTCGTGCTGGGCACGGCGGATCTGCTGGGCCTGCGGCTTGAGATCGACATAGGGCAGCCCGGCGCGCACGCGTGCGATCGCGTCGCGCGTCTCATTCAGCGCCATCCCAAAAGGGTCATTGGGATCATCGCTTTCACCCTTCTGAAATACGTCGATCAGGAAGTTTTCCATCTGCGTGACGGTGTTGGCGCGCAGCACATAGATCGGCGTGCCGCGCCGCTCCGCATCGACGATCAGCTTGGGGCGGCGGCGATAGTAGTTCTTCAACGTCACGATCATATCGACCTGACCGGGATCATCGACCATCACAACCGGGACGTGCAAACGCTTGGCGGCCTGCTGCAAACGGTTGCGGGCCACGCCGAAGGCGTACATGCGGACGGCCTTGCCATCTTTGCCGACGGTTCCGCTCTTCGGAACGGCGGCGGGCGACCATTCGCCGCTGTCTTCTTCCATTTCGCGGTAGCGTTCGCGTCCGTTTTCACGCGGACGTTCTTCCCCTGCCGCTTCACCGCGACGCGGACGCGCCCCATTGCGACTGTCGCGCGTGGTGCGTTCGCCGCGCCGGTCGGTGAGCGGTCGGCCTTCGGTGGTGGCGGTTTCAAAGACGATCTCGCCCTGTTCGTTGCGGAAGCGGATTTCGATGGGCAGCGGCTTATCGCGCAGCACCAGATCGACCGCTCCAGCCACGTCCTCATGCACCACCAACCGGTCGCGCGTTTGCAGTTCAATCAACACGTCAAATGTTGGCGGCGCTTTGCGCTCCAGCACGGTTTTCTGTGTGCCGCGCTTGCGCGCTTCTTCGTCGCTCAAGGTGACCGACTGAATTCCGCCGACCAGATCGCTCAACGTTGGGTTGAGCAGCAGGTTATCGAGCGTGTTGCCGTGCGCCGTGCCGATCAACTGCACGCCGCGTTCGGCAATGGTGCGGGCGGCGGTTGCTTCAAGTTCCCGCCCGATCTCATCGATGACGATGACTTCGGGATTATGGTTCTCGACCGCTTCAATCATCACTTCGTGCTGGCGTTCGGGGTGCGAGACCTGCATCCGGCGGGCTTTGCCGACCGCTGGATGGGGCACATCACCGTCGCCGCCGATTTCGTTGCTGGTATCCACGATAATGACACGGCGTGTTTCGGCCAGCACGCGCGCCGATTCGCGCAGCATGGTGGTTTTACCGACGCCGGGAGAACCGAGAATCAAAATGCTCTGGCCGCTTTCGACCAGATCTTGAATGATGTCGATGGTGCCATAAACGGCGCGCCCAATGCGGCAGGTTAAGCCGATCACCGCGCCCTGACGGTTGCGAATGGCCGAGATACGGTGCAGTGTCCGCTCGATTCCCGCGCGGTTATCCGCATCGAATGAACCGATGCTGTTGACAATCGCGTCGAGTTCCGTGCGGGTTACTTCATGCTGGGAAAGAGGCTGTTCTCCAAAGGTATAACGCGCTGTGGGAATGCGCCCCAGATCGAGGACTATTTCGAGTAAGTCATCCAGCTTGCCGATCTCATCCAGTTTGGCGTTCAGATGCGGCGGCAAACTACGCCGCAGTTCATGAATATCGTCTGTTATCCGACGTTCCATTGAGGGGTAACTGCTTCTCCTGATGTGAGGTCTAAACTCCAACGAGGTATGGCGGCGCAGGCTCTTCGGTGATGCTGTGCGACACAGGCACAAATTCCCCCGTCAGCCGAATCGGGCGCTGACCGGGTGTGCGTGCACCGGCAGGGATGGCGTCCAAAACCTGCGCGAATGAGGCGAAGGTAGGCTGCCGCACCCCGGCGGCAATGTGCCGAACCATCACGGCTTGTTCTCCAGTGACGACGAACCCCATCAGTTCCAGCGCAGTGTTCAGCCATTCCTGATAGCGGCGGATGCAGACCGTGATCGGCAGTTTATCGGCACGGCTGGATTGTGCGATGGCTCCGGCGAGAACGGCCATGGCTCGCTCGATCGAAAGATCCGCATGAAAGAAGGGCACCACATAAATGCCACTGCGGCCTTCGGTCAGGGCGACATAACCACGTACCTGCCCGTTTTCGCGGTAGACATAGCCTTCGCTGTCCGTAGACGGGATGACAATGGACTGCACCAAACGCGGCACAATGCTCGCGTAGAGCTGCTGAATGTCAAACGCATCGTCGCCGGTTTCTTTGGTCAGCATGGCCGGTTCGATGTGCGTGGAAACCGTCCCACGCCATAGTTCCTGCCGCGCATAGACCGCAAACCCGGCACTGCGCAAGCTGACGAACAGCGGACTCATCTCGTCCACTTCGGCGGTGAGGGTGTGCGCACCGCGCCGCCCGGCTTCACTCGCCATTGCGTCGAGCAGATGCAGCAGCGCCGTGTTGTCCGCGCTCTCATCGTGTACCGAGGGCGCGACGAACACAATCTGCGCCCTGCGATCTGCCGCGAGCACATGGATTTGCCCCGCGATCATCTGCTTGTGCGCTTTGCCCACCAGCGTATAGTGATCCCTTGCCCATAAACCGCCGCTGATCAAAGCACCGTGTACGCCAATCGTGTCCCGCGTACAACCTAATTCACTGTCAAGGACGCTTGCTTGTTCAGTTAAACGCCGCAGCACAGGTAAATCGACCAGTTTGGCGGCGCGGATATCGGGATCGAAATAGGTTGGCATGCTCGTTTCGTCTCTTCCGCCGTAACGCCTGTTTCATTATAGCACAACCCAATGGACTGATTTGAAGCTATCTTGGTTGATTGGGATCCTTACAATCTTTCATATACAACACACAAAGAGGACAAACGATGCCCCCTACCCCCCGTGATTATGCCGATCAGCCCGTCGATGCCGTGCGTCGCAGTGACCGTCAAGTGACGGATGAGGCGTGGATTGTCGATTTGGTCAAGCGTGCGCCGATCGGCTATTTAGCTACCGCGCACGATGGACAGCCGTTTATCAACAGCAATTTGTTCGTGTATGACGAGGCAAAACACGCCATCTACATGCATACGGCGCGAGTCGGACGCACGCGCGCCAACGTCGAGGAAAGTCCGCGCGTGTGTTTCACCGTCACGGAAATGGGGCGGCTGCTTCCGGCAGATGAAGCGCTTGAATTCAGCGTGGAATACAGCGGCGTGGTTGCGTTCGGGGCAGCGGCGATCGTCGAAGACCCGGTCGAGCAGCGCTACTGTCTGCAAAGCCTGATGGACAAGTACTTCCCACACTTGAAACCGGGCGAACATTACCGCCCGATTGTGGATGAAGAACTCGTCCGCACATCGGTGTACCGAATCGACATAGAGACATGGACAGGAAAACGCAAAAAGGTCGAGGACGATTTCCCCGGTGCGTTCCTATACGGGAACCCACCCGCCATTTGAACAATTTTAAATGGTTCGGACTATAATGGTGTGGAGAGGCGAACACACGTTTGACTTTCCATACCTCACCTTTTGCAGCAGGAGCAACCAAGATGGTGGACGCAAGATCGAGCAACCGTGCCGACATTCCTGATCGCTATAAATGGGATGCGGAGAGCGTGTACCCGTCGCGCGATGCATGGCGCGCGGAATTTCAGGCGGTGATGAACGCTATCCCGCAGATCGAAGCCTTCAAGGGGCGGCTGCACGAAGGTGCATCGGTGCTGGCGGATTTTCTGGAGCTTTCGGAACCGCTGCAAAACCGCGCTTTGAAACTGAACATGTACGCCGTGTTTTCGATGTCGGTGGACAGCAACGATACCGAAGCGATTGGCTTAACGGGGCAGATGGGCGGCTTGTTCGGCAAATTTGGGGCGGCGAGCGCGTTTGCCGAACCGGAATTGATCGCCCTTGGCAAGGCAACGCTCGATCAATGGGTGGCGAGTGAGCCGCGTTTGAGCCATCTGGCTCAATACGTAGACGATCTGTTCCGCAAGCAGGCGCACGTCCGCTCGGCGGAAGTGGAAGCTGTGCTGGGACTGACGGCTGAAGCCATGTTCGCTATCGACGACATCAATGATCAACTGACGAACAATGACTTGAAATTCGCAGATGCGCATGACAGCGCGGGCAAGGCGTACCCGGTCAACCAGAGCATCTATGAGCTGCACCGCGTCAGCACCGATCGCACGCTGCGCCGGACGGCGATGGAAAATTACTTTGATGCTTATCTGGCCTTCAAGAATACGCTGGCAAGCAATTATCTGGCGGCGGTCAAGCGCGATGTGTTCTATGCCCGCGTGCGCGGCTACGCCTCGTCGTTGGAAGCGGCACTCGCACCGGGCAATATCCCGGTTGAAGTGTTCCATACGCTGATCAACACGTATAAGAAGAACATCCCGACATGGCACAAGTATTGGGAGGTCAAGCGGCGTGTGCTGGGTGTCGATTCGATCCACCAATACGACATCTGGGCGCCGATCTCCAAAGAAGACCCGGTCGTCTCGTATGAGCAGGCTGTCGAGATGATCGCGGCGGGCATGGCTCCGTTGGGCGGCGAGTATGTCTCGGTACTGCGGACGGGGTGCCTTGAAGAACGCTGGGTGGATGTGTACCCCAATGACGGCAAACGTCAGGGCGCGTTCAGCTATGGCGTGGTGGGGACGCATCCGTTCATCATGACCAGCTACAACGACAACCTGTTCGGGATGAGCACACTGGCGCACGAACTGGGCCATTCGATGCACAGCTACTACAGCCGCAAAACACAGCCGTATCTCTACAGCGATTATTCCTTGTTTGTGGCGGAAGTGGCGTCGAATTTCAATCAGGCGACGGTGCGCGCGCACTTGATGAAGACGCAGACCGATCCGCAGTTCCAGATCGCGCTGATCAACGAAGCGATGTACAACCTGCACCGCTATTTCTTCATCATGCCGATCTTGGCGCAGTTTGAGCTGGAAGTGCATGAACGGGTTGAACGCGGCGAGTCGATCACGGCGGATGATCTGATCGCCCTATGCGCCGATCTATACCAGACGGGGTATGGTGACGTGCTGACATGGGATCGTGAGCGTATCGGGATCACATGGGCGACCTTCGGACACCTTTACGCTAATTTTTACCCATACCAGTATGCAACGGGGATTTCGGCGGCGCACGCGCTCTCCGCGCCGATCGTGGCCGGGGATCAAGCCGCTGTCGCGCGCTATCTGAAGTTCTTGAGCGCGGGCAGTTCGGTCTATCCGGTCGATGCGCTCAAGATGGCGGGCGTGGATATGACGCAGCCCACCGCTGTTGAGCGGACGTTCGAGGTGCTGGCGGGATACGTTGAAAAGTTGGATCAGCTCACACGGTAGAAACCCATCCACGCATCTTCTTCGCTGGCGTTTTCGGAGCGAGCGGGTTTACAGCTCGCTCCTTACATTCCACGTCATGTCAATCGAGCAGTGGGGGATAGTCAATGATGGACAAGGTGAATATCGCGGAAAAGCTCGCGCTGTTTTCGGAATATTGGTCACCGAAAATTCTCGCGGAGCTGAACGGGCAGGCCGTCAAGGCGGTGAAACTGCACGGTGAATTCGTGTGGCATCATCACGACATCGAGGATGAGCTGTTCCTCGTCGTGAAAGGTCAGCTTCGGATGGAATTCCGCGATCATGTGGTGCTGGTGAACGAAGGTGAGTTTATCGTCGTGCCGCACGGCGTCGAGCATCGCCCGGTCGCTGAACAGGAAGTCCATGTGCTCTTGTTCGAGCCGACGGAAACGCTCAATACCGGCAACGTCCGCAGCGAACGCACGAAAGAACAGTTGGATCGCCTATAGTGGAGGAAATCACACTCCAACTTAGCCCAACCGTCAGCAGTGAGGATCTAAACGCCTTGTTTGCTGCCTCATGGGATCATCACCGCCCCGTCGATTTTCAACCGATTCTCCAACGCAGTTTCGTGTACGTGTGCGCTGTGTATCATGAGCGGCTCATAGGCTTTGTCAACGTGGCATGGGACGGCGGAAAGCACGGCTTTTTGCTCGATACGACCGTGCACCCCGATTTTCAGCGGCAGGGCGTGGGGCGGCGGCTGGTGCAGGCGGCGGTGGATTCCTGCCGCGCACGGGGCCTCGATTGGCTGCATGTCGATTTCGAGCCGCATTTGAGTGGGTTTTACCGGGCGTGCGGTTTCCAACCGACCGCCGCCGGGTTGATTCATCTGAGCGACAATGAGGAGTCACAATGGCCATTCCCACGCTGACGACACCGCGCCTGCTGCTGCGCGGCTTCACCCTCGACGATGCCCCGGCCTTTTTTGCTATTTGCAGCGATCCGGCAGTAGCGCGCTATCTAGCGGGCAAACGCCCTGAAACGATCGAGGACATCTACCGCTTTTTCGAGAAGAACGGCGCGCATTGGGCTGAACATGGGTACGGCCTATTCGCCGTGATCGAGCAGGCGACAGGAATGTTGATCGGCCAATGTGGGCTGTGGACGCTGGCGAACAGCGGCGATACCGAAGTCGCCTATGCTTTCGCACAATCGGCATGGGGCAAAGGCTACGCGACCGAAGCTGCACGTGCTGTGATCCATGATGGTTTTGCGCGGGGCGGTTTGAGTCAAATTTACGCGCTGGCGGTTCCCGAAAATACCGCTTCACGCCATGTGATGGAAAAGCTGGGTATGGACTTTGAAGGATTGGTCGATCGCTACTACAATGCGACTTTGGCTTGCTATCTTTTAAAGAAAATGGACAGCGCATGACCCAACTCTCTGCTGCTCACCCCCCCACCCGGTCACGCGAATTTTGGGCGGGTTCGCGCGATACGATCCCTATGCTGGTCGGCGCGGCCCCGTTTGGCTTGATTTTCGGCGCGCTGGCGGTCACATCCGGCTTATCGCCGGTGGCGGCACAGGCGATGAGCCTGTTCGTGTTCGCCGGATCGTCGCAGTTCATCGGCGCGAACTTGGTGGCGACCGGCGCGGTGCTGCCGGTCATTTGGCTGACGACTTTCGTGGTAAATTTGCGGCATGCCCTCTACAGCGCGACGCTTGCCCCTTATGTTAAGCGGCTGCCGCAGATTTGGCTGATCCCGCTCGGCTTCTGGCTGACGGATGAAACGTTCGTCGTCGTCGCCAAGCATTATCAGGAAGGCCCGGACTCGCCAGCACAACACTGGTACTACTTCGGCAGCGCGATTTGGATGTACGTCAACTGGAATTTCTGGACATTTCTCGGCATTGTCGCCGGACAGCGCATCCCTGATCCGGCACGCTTTGGGCTGGATTTCGCGCTGATCGTGACGTTCATTGGCATGCTGATCCCGATGATCAAGAACCGCCCGGTGCTGGCGTGCGTGATCACCGCCGGGGTTTCCGCCGTTCTGCTCAACCCGCTGCCGAACAAGCTCGGCCTGTTGATCGCCACCGTGATCGGCGTGGTGGTGGGGATTACGGTTGAAAATCAACTGCCGCCGGAACCCGCACACCCACAGGAGACGGCCTCATGAACGAAGTGCTGCTGGTCTTAGGGATGGCGCTGGTGACGTTCGCGGTGCGGTATCCGGTAATGCTGCTGGTTGGCAGGCTGCCGCTGCCCGAAGGGCTATTCCGCGCGCTCAAGTTTGTGCCGCCCGCTGTGCTGGCGGCGATCATCGTGCCGGGGATGCTCATGCCGGAAGGCACGATCGATGTCAGCCCGACGAACGCCTATTTGGTGGCGGGGATCGTGGCGGGGGTGGTGGCGTGGCGCTCAAAAAACGTGCTGATCACGATTGTCATCGGTATGGCGTTATTTTTATTGCTCCGTCTCGTGATCTTTGTCCCGTAGCAGAATTTGCCTGCTGGTTGATAATCAACATATCCACAAATCGGATATGAAGGGGTATTGATCATGCTGGCTTACGAAACGAATGATCTCGCCGTTCAGCAGGCGCAGAGCAAAAGAGCTTATCACGAATTTATGCGGGTACCGTCGATTAGCATGGGGCTGTACCATCTGCCTGCGGGGACGGTCGATCCGCAGCACCCGCACAGCGAAGACGAAGTCTATTATGTGGTGAGCGGCAAGGCGCAGATTCAAGTCAAAGAAGAGACTCGTCCCGTACAGGCTGGCAGTATCGTGTTCGTGGCCGCCTATGAGGAACATCATTTCTTCAACATCACCGAAGACCTGTCGGTGATCGTATTCTTCACCCCGGCAGAATACACCAATCAATCTAGCGATTGATTAGCAAAGCGCCGCAGGTAGGGGACATCCAACAAGCCCCTACCCTCCTCTTTCACTCCCATGTCCCGCGCATTACGCATGAACCGCGTGGGCGCGCACGGTATCGATCAATTCCTCGATACCGGTGGGACGCTTCAGGCAGGCATTGATCCAACCGGGGGGTAGTTCGCGCATGCGTTCGCTGTCCTCGGCAGTCGCATCGACGGTGATGATGGACATCTGCGTGAGGCTGTCATCACGGCGCAGAATTTCAATCAGCGAGCGGGCTGCTGCCGCCATCAAGCGCAGATCGATCACCAGAATGTCGGGCCGTGCGCCATTTTCAAGCTGCACAAGCACATCGTCCAATTGGGGCGCTTCGACTGCGTAATAGCCGTAGCGGTTGAGGGCCGTGATCTGGGTCATCCGTCGAACATGGTCTCCACCCGTAACGAGCAGGTGTAAAGGGGCGCTCACGATTGGTTCTCACTTTCGCTTCGCCAGCAAATATACTACGTTTCGTAACTACACTGTAGAAGGGTTTTAGGGGCAGATCAACTAGTACAAAAGTCCTGTTTAAGAGAATTTTGTCGAACGCTTAGCGGACTTTTTAGCGTGGCGCTCTCTGAAATCGCGGTACAATGCGCAATATAACGAACTGAAATGCTGGTGGTGTGCCATGACCAACCGGGAACAACGCGACCTGACTTCCCTTGAATACATTGTGATGGGGCTGCTGAGCATGCGCGCTCAATCCGGCTACAGCATCATGACTTTCCTCGAAGGTGATGCCTATGGGTGGAGCGCCAGCCCGGGGACGATTTATCCGATTCTGAAACGCCTTGAAAAGCAGGGAATCATCGAAGGCGAACTCGAAATCGAACATGAGACGCGTCCGCGTAAAATTTACCGCCTTTCCGAATTGGGCGGATCGCTATTGGATAACTGGCTGCGTGAAGTGCCGCGCGTCGTGCCCGCGTCGGAACAGCGTGAATTGGCGAAGTGGAAATTTCAGTTCATGGAATGGCGGCTGCCCAAACGTGAGGTGATCCAGTGGCTCGACAACTATCTGGATGCCCTGCGCATCTATGATTTCGGGCAGCGCTTCTGGCAGCATGCGACCGTGCTGGCGACGAACGAGCTGGGGCAAACGCTCTCGGTTCACCGCCAATTGGTCATGGAAGCGGCGCTGATGGAATTGAATACCCTGCGAACGTGGTTGGAAATGGCGAAGGTGCGCTTGTACGCTTCAGCGACGGCCACTAACGAAATGTCTGCCCTGCCGCCTGAGATGCCGGACTCTTTGGTAGAAGATCCCAGCGAACCGGACGATGATCCCGGTGATTTTGGTTGAGGATAACCGCCTCCCTTTCCCCTGATTTGACACGCGTAGCACCTTCACTATGCTGAAGGGTTGAAGCCGTCATTGAAGGGGGATAAAACCATGAAGCAGTTCATTCGACTTGGGCTTGGGATCAGCGGGATCGCCTTGGCGCTGGCAGCGGTTGCCTTCTATTTCCGCTGGCCCGTCGTCGCGCATATTTGGCCGTGGCCGGGTGACGCTTATACTCCCAGTATGTCGCCGCTGTCGTTCTACTTTCTCTCATCCATCGCGGCAGCCGTCGCCGCACCCCTGTTATGGATTGTCCTGACCAACAAACTACATGCTGCCGTACCCGGTGCCATCGATCTGCTGGTGACGTTCACCGGCCTCACCGTTTTCATGGTGCAAAGCTATGCGGCGGACTCTGCCAACTCCAATTTGCTGATCAGCGCGGTGGTGATGGGCGGAGGCGCTGTTTTCAGCGCAGTCGTGCTGTTCTCCGGTCGCAACGTTCCGCTCCACGATGCGCGCCCGCTGCCACTACTGGTGCGTTTATCCTTCTACCTGTTCATCCTCGCCTTGACCGTTGTGGGTGGCGCGATGGTGCTCAAAATACCGAATATTATGCCGTGGACGCTGAGCATCGAAGCGCAGATCGTTTATGGTTGGGCCTTTTTGGGCGCAGCGGTTTACTTTCTCTTCGCGGTGCTGAATCCCCGCTGGGAAAATGCCGCCGGTCAGTTGATCGGTTTCCTCGCCTATGATGTGGTGCTGATTCTCCCCTTCATCCGGCATTTTTCCGATGTGCTGCCACAGCACCGCCTCAGCTTGATCATCTATACGGCGGTGGTGGTTTACAGCGCGCTGATCGCGATCTATTTCCTGTTCCTCCATAAGCCCACACGCGTGTTTGGCGGCGATGATAAAGGCGTGCCAATGCGCGTTTGAAAACGTGCCAAGCCTCCTATTTTTGCGCGAGTCTCAATCAACTTTTGTTGACAGCCCGATCATCCTGACATAAACTTGCTTTAACAGTGCAGTCAGGAGCATCGTCGAGTGAAGACAAAGTGTCTTCCAAAAGCACTACTTTCTTTAAGCCTTAACAGCACGCGGAGGCGTACGCCTGAAACCCCGCGTGCTGTTTTTATTTCGGCTGTTTTCCCTGATGTACCGGCACATACGCTTTTGTAAGCGATGACATTGATTTGAGTTATAGACCGTTCGACCAAGCACGTCAGAAAGGATTAACCGCGATGGATTACGGGATGATCGGCAAGATCGAAAAGGCCAAGCGTTACGCAGAAGAACCCGACCGGGTGACAATTAGCAGTTTCACCGCCGAAATTCACGGTGACAACGATAACTACACCGTCACCTTTGGGCCGGAAGGGTGGGACTGCTCCTGCTCGACGTTCAAAACGCATGGGAACTGCGCCCACGTGATGACGATGGAACTGCTGCTGAAGTCGATGCTCAAGCGTGAGCCGACGCACTACTACCCGGGGCAGAACATTTACAGCGACGTGGAAAAAGCCAATCGATATGCCGCTCAGACAGATCGTATCCACTTCCTCTCGCTCGATGTTTCGTTCCGGGGCGAGAACAGCGACCACCAAACCACGCTGCACGATGGCAGTTGGGACTGCTCGTGCGACTTCCACCGCAGCCGCGCGGTGTGCTGCCATACGATGGCGATGGAGCGGATGCTTAAGGGCATGGTTCCGGTGACGAGCATCATCGCCACATAAACGTCTGAAACAAGAACGAGGGCGTATCCGCTGATGATATGCCCTCGCACCCCGCTAACCATGTCATGATTTGCTTTTGACGGATCCCCTCACGGTCGTTAAAATTGAACCCCTAAACCTTAATGGGTGTAACCTTACGGAACCTATGGTCACTCACGACCTGCCGGTTGTGGGTGCGCCTCTTAAGCAAGTCATAGTGGTGCAGAACTGCACAAATCAACACGGAGGAACAAATCTTTTGGGCGTTTTGATGGAGGTCAAAAACCTCGTTACCCGTTTTTACACGCAAGAAGGCATCGTCTACGCGGTCAATGACGTTTCCTATGCCCTGAATGAGGGCGAAACGTTAGGCGTTGTAGGGGAAAGTGGTTCGGGGAAAAGCGTGCACGCGCTCTCGATCATGCGCCTGATTCCTAACCCACCCGGCAAGATTGAGGGCGGGATTGTGAACTTTCAAGGCCGTGATCTGCTGAAAATCTCTCAGGATGAGATGCGGTTGGTGCGTGGTGCCGATATTGCGATGGTTTTCCAAGACCCGATGACTTCGCTCAATCCAGTGCTTACCGTTGGCACCCAGATCACCGAAGCATTGAAGCTGCATCGTGGCATGAACGACAAACAGGCGACTGAACGTGCCGCCGAACTGCTCACGATGGTCGGTATCCCGGATGCCAAGCGCCGCCTGAAGAACTTTCCGCACCAGTTCTCCGGCGGTATGCGCCAGCGCGTGATGATCGCCATGGCGCTGTCGTGCAATCCCAAGCTGCTGATTGCCGACGAACCGACGACCGCGTTGGACGTGACCATTCAGGCGCAAATCCTTGATCTGGTCAAGCGCCTGCGCGATGAATTGGGCATGGCGATGATCTGGATCAGCCACGATCTCGGCGTGGTCGCAGGGCTGGCAGATACACTGCAAGTCATGTATGGCGGTCGCATTGTCGAACGCGGCCCGGTGGCTGATGTGTTCAAGGATACGCGCCACCCGTACACGCTCGGTCTGCTGAAGTCGCTGCCCCGCCACGACCAGCGGCAGGCGAACGAAAAACTGACGCAGATTGAGGGTTCGCCGCCGGACATGCGCAAGGAGCCGAAGGGCTGCCCATTCGTCGCCCGCTGCGATTTCAAGAAGAAACTCAACCTGTCCATTTGCGAAGAACAAATGCCGCCGCTCATTCCCGGCCCGCAAAGCAATCCGAACCATTTGAAGGCGTGTTGGGTAGATGTTCGTAACAATGAAGTCTTGACGACCCAACAGGAGGCTGCCCATGTCTAGTATCGCCCCCGCGCCGCGCACCGTCGCCCCGCCGCCCCAGAATCGTGAGGTGATGCTTGAAGTATCGAACCTCAAGAAGCACTTCCCCATCAATGCGGGCGTGATTATTCAGCGTCAAGTGGGTGCCGTGAAAGCGGTCGATGATGTCAGTTTCTCGGTGTATCGCGGTGAAACGCTTGGGCTGGTCGGTGAATCCGGCTGCGGCAAGAGCACCACAGGCCGCACCGTGCTTCAACTGTACAAACCCACCGCCGGAACCGTTCGCTTCAACGATGCGGAAACCGGTCAGATGCAGGATCTCGAAAAGCTGCCTTCGGATCAACTGCGGCGTATGCGTAAGCAGATGCAGATGATCTTCCAAGACCCGTTCGCCTCGCTGAACCCGCGTATGAGCGTCGGCAACATCATCAGCGAACCGCTGCGCATCCACAATACACCGGAAGCGGCGAATAAATCGACCCTGCAAGAATACGTCGAAGCCTTGATGGAACGCGTCGGCCTGAACCCCTACTACGTCAACCGCTACCCGCACGAATTCTCCGGCGGTCAGCGTCAGCGTATCGGGATCGCCCGCGCGCTGGCCCTCAAGCCGAGCTTCATCGTCGCTGACGAACCAATTTCGGCGCTCGACGTGTCGATTCAGGCGCAGGTGGTCAACCTGCTGGAAGAGCTGCAAGACGAGCTCAACCTGACCTATCTGTTCATCGCCCACGACCTGAGCATGGTACGTCACATCTGCGACCGCGTAGCAGTGATGTATCTGGGCAAGATCATCGAAATTGGCCCGACGGACGAAGTGTACGAAAACCCGCTGCACCCGTACACGCAGGCACTCCTGTCCGCCGTCCCCGTCCCCGATCCGCTGATCGAAAAAGAACGCCAGCGTATCATTCTGACCGGCGATGTGCCCTCGCCCGCGCGCCCGCCGATTGGCTGCAACTTCAACACGCGCTGCCCGGTCGCCGTGCCCGGTATTTGCTTTCAGGAACCCGATCCGCCGCTGGTGGAAATCACCCCCGGTCACTGGGCCGCTTGCCATCGCGTGACGGCGTAGTCTCCGCATCTCCAGACACTACGATCATCTCATTAAAGTAAGTTCAGACGGGCTCTTCTATTCGAGCCCGTCTTTTTTGTTCTCTAAAGTGAAAACTCTTAACAAATCCCCCGAAATACAGGGGGTAACCGAATAATTAACCCTTTTATAATATCTTACAAGTCAGCGAGGGAAAAACATGTCCATGATACAGGTTCGAAAACAAGCACTCAAAAGCCTGATCAGCTACCCTCAAAATTACTTGAAGGTCTATGAAGGCATATTGAGTGCGACCGTTCCCACGAAATTTGAGAAATTCCTGTACAGCATTGGGATGCGTGAACGGGCGACCCGGCGCCGCGCTGCGAGGATCGATCGCCGATTAAAGAAAAGCCTTGACGTGCACAAAAACGAGGCAAAGAACACGCTCAGCATATCGCTCGTTCAATCACGTAACCTGCTAAATTCCGCGCAGCGCATGAATGCGACAGCGCTTGGCACCCAAATTCGTGAAGAGCCGCGATATAAAGTGCTGCGACGGCAGTTGGCCTCGCTTGAGGAAAACATTGCGGATACGATCAAGTTCGTCAAGAAAGCTTCCGCAGTTAGATACCCCAAGAATCATATCAACTGGGCGAAGGTTGATGCTAAAGTGCTGCCCGAAGTGATGGCTCTGGATATTAAGCAGCGTACGCGCATTCAGCAGGAGTGGCGTATGTACACCGAATTGCTGCGCGATGTAGATCGGGCACATCGACTGTTGAACGAAAGCAAATCGTTAGAACGTTACACCGCTTTTGTTGAGGATCTGACCACACATTTTTATGAGATGTACCAAGAAGAACTGTATCGGGTTGATGAGCGGTTTGAATTAATCGGGATGCTGCTTCGTGCGCAACAGTTGGGTGAACTCGATAAATTCTTCGCACAGGATGTGCGTCAATTCCGGCTGGAAACGATCAATGAAGATGTGAATGGCATGAAGGAAGCGGTCGACGATTATGAAGAACCCGATTTTGATTTCCTTGAGAGACAGGCTCAGCCCATTAACTAGTCGAATTCTTATTAGCCTTGTGCTAATCGGTATCATGCTGGTGATTTTAGGGCTATCCACCGAATTTCTCGTCATGCTGTTTTCGCTCTTATCTTTAACTTTCTATTGAATGAGACATCTCCTGCCAAGAATGAGCGCGCTCTGGTGGTGAAGGCAGATGCAGCAAAAGAAACGATCGACAAGCTCGCTAATGATGATCCAAATGATTTTGATCCGCTTTGGGTATGAGTTAATCCCTGAGCTTGTTGAAAACGTGCTGAGCGCACAGCCCGTTCGATGTCAGAAACCGATCATACCGCTGGATGCTGCGTCAGAGGATTATCGATAGGCGACAGTATCAATATCTCACCAATAAACAGGGGGATTGATCCACAATAGGGCAAACGGCTTCAAGAGGACGAGCCGACTGACTCGTCCTTTTTTATTGCCTCTTTGGATCGGCAATCAGTATACGTGCACGAGGTGACCAATTGCATCGTTCCCGCCGTCGCGCTATGTGCCGCAGTAGAGCGTTTGCCCGTCCGGTAGGGTGATCATGCCGGAATAGAAGATAAGCTCCCATCACCACCGGCTCTGACGGCGGCATCGTTGTCGCATAGCGGACGATGGTGCCGGTGGGTGATCCCAGCGCAGTCTGCATTTCCGCATAGTACGACCATACGCGCCCGAAATACCCCTCTGGCGCACCCGTAGGCGCGTCGGGAAGCGCAGCGAATTCCGTGCAGTACCGATAAACACCCATATCCTGAGCGCTGATCACCGCCGGAACGACAATACCGTTCCAGCTACCTGACTGCGCGAAGGCATAGAGACAACTCGCGCCCTCGACATAGGCCATGAATCCATGCTCGAACCCAAGGTAGACGGCATTCACCCAAACAGGCGGAGGTGTTTCGGTGGGCGGAATCGTGGTCATGACGATGGGAATTGAGGTCGGGGGCGCTGGAGTCCATGTGCTGATCGCTAAAGTGGGCGTCGAAGTTGGGATCGGGGTTGCGCTGGGAAGCGATGTTGGCGTGCTCGTAGAGGGAACAGGTGTCAAAGTCGGAAAGGGTGTCACGCTAGGAATAGAGGTGGACATCAATGTTAGTGGAGCGACATTTGTACTCACAGAGCGTGGCGTGTTAGTAGCGAAGACATTCACAGTTTCGGTCGAATGGTGCTCGGAGGTTTGTGAGACATTTGCGAGAAACTGTGGCCAATCCGTGCAGGCGGTCAGGATCACTGCGGTGATGGCTAACAAGAGAAAGCGTTTCACGGAATCCCTCTCGATTTGAATATGGGACACACTCTCTACTATAGGCGTGCTTGATCTGCGATGTGAATACGTTTCATATACGCTTGTGCTACGCTTTGCGCAGGAGATGAGTTCACAACCCAAATGCTGCTCTTCTCTTACATCGCGCATAACGGCGCGTGTTTGCACCCCTGAACTTCTGTCATCTTGCTACGCCTAACCGCCGCTAGTGTACGAATCCGCCGCATGTTGCTAAAATACCTACATTGAGTAATGTTTCTGCGGGGAGAGTGCGATGCACATCGTCCCACGCAGCCCGGTGATAAGGCTAGGGTTCACGCATGGCGTATGGTCGTCTTGAGGTGTATTACCCTGATGGCGCGTTCAAGACGTTCCTCCTGACCGATCCGAATGTGTCAATCGGGCGGTCAGCGGGCAACATGATCGCGTTGGATGTAGAGGGGATCTCCCGCTATCACGTCAGCCTCGCCTATGCCGATGGCGCGACGACAATCACCGATCTGGACAGCGCAAACGGCACGTTCGTCGATGGCGAACGACTGAAGTCCAATACCCCATCCCCCTTGATGGGCGGCGAGGAAATCCAGCTTGGCGAACTGCGCATGGTTTTCCAGAGCTTTGACGAAAGCCCAACGCGCCCGGTCGCCGTGACTCAAGACGACTCAACGCGCCGGTTGGAAGTGGAACCGGGGAAATTCACGGTCGATCTGTTTGAACCGGAGCAGGCGGTCAGCCCCGGCGCGCATATCTCCGCCCAGCTTACGATCAGCAATACCGGCGACAATTCCGAACGGTTTTTGGTCGAAGTGGGTGGACTGCCCAACGATTGGGTGCGCGTTGACCGGCGTGAACTCGAAATCGCCCCCGGCAAAGCGGGCGATGTGGTGATCAACTTTAAGCCGCGCCGCCGTCCAGACAGCACCCCCGGCGATTACGCCGTCACCGCGATCGTCCGTGCGCTCAGCAGCCCCGGCGCAGAACAGCGCGCTCATTTCGTCCTGCGCGTGCTGCCTTACGGCGGCTTCGGGATGGCCGTTGAGCAGCGCTACCTCAAAACGGGTGATGTATTCCGCCTGCACATTCACAATCAGGGCAGCGGATCGCTGCCGCTGACGATCGCACCGCGCGACCTGAGCAGCACTTCGGGCGGCGGGGTGAATGTGACCCTCTCGCAGCCGCGCTTGACGCTCACTGCGGGTCAGCGGGCGCTCATTACCGGGCAAATTCAGGCTAAAACCCCGCATCTTTTCGGCGATCCACGCCGTTTCTCATTCGATCTGGTCGTGCGCAGCGGGGACGCCGCAGCGTTTACTGCCGCTACCCGGCTGTACGCGACCGAAAAACCGCCGCTGCCCGGGTGGGCACGCTATGTCCTGATCGGCGCGGTGCTAACCGTCCTCGCGCTGATTGTCGCGGGGCTGTTTATTCTGCTCAGCCCCGGCGCTGAAGCCCATCTTAACAACGCGATTGTTTCGGCGGATAGTGTGGTGCAGGGGCAGCCCCTGACCGTGACATGGAACGCCGATGCCGATCAAGTACAGCTCTACGTCAACGGAGCATTGGCGGGAACCTACAACGGTGGCGAACAAAGCGTCCCGGTGGATACAAGCGGGCTTTCCGGCAGTGTCGTGATTGAAGTGCGCGCCCTCAAAGGGAGCAGCATCGACAGCAGCAGCCATACCGTCACCGTGTCGCCCTCGTTCCAGATCAGCGAATTCCGGGTAGAGCCGCCCACCGTGACGCGCTACAGCTTGCAAACGCTCACCCTGTTCTGGAATGTTGCCGGGGCGGTCACCGCCTCGATCACGGGGTTGGAAGGCTTCAGCACCTCGCCGATCGATACCGGCAACGCGCCGAGCGGCTCGATCAGTGTGCCGGGGATTTGGCAGTCGCCGCTGCCGCTGACGATCAACTTGATGGCGCAGAGCGGCACCGGAGAGATAATCCAAAGCACGCTCACCGTCGAAACCGTGCCGGTGATGTGCACCGCGCAGTTTGGTGATGTCGCGCTGTACGGTGGGCCAGATGGACGCGGTCAGGTGCTGGCGACCATTCCGAACAGCTCCAATGTAGAAGTGAGCGGGCGTGACCTCGGCGGCGCTTGGCTGCGCGTGGTATTGAGCGGCGGAGCGCAGGGATGGGGGCGCGCTGAATCGCTGGCGTGCGGCGATTCCTCGGTGATCGGCAACTTGCTGATCGTGCCGGATGTAGCGACCGCGTTCCCGGATACCGGGACGCCGACGCTTGAGCCAACCGCCGTTCTCCCGCCGACCGGAGCCTCGCCGCCGCGCTTCGCCACCCCGCGCCCGAACTCCGTCATTCCCACCCCCACGGCGACGATTATGCTGGTGGGGTAGCGGCGTCACGCGTCACAGTGAGGCTGCCGTAAAACACGCTCAGGCCGAAATGTTCGGTGAGAAGCTGCGCAGGGCTGCGATGCAGATCGCGCCCCTGCGCGAATTCGACCAGCAGCGTCGGCACATTCGCTTCTTGATGGGCATACACGCGCCAGCGCATCTCGCGGCAGTCGTTGAATGTAAGTGTGAACGCCGTTGAGATCAATTGACCCCTGAAAATCAGCGTCCGTCCCCACCCATCGATGTGCAGCGCCGTCAGCGTGATCGCCGCTGCGTCAGGAAGTTCAAGCTGCTTGTGAATGAAGGTTGTCGCGTTCATCTCACAAATCTTGTTTTCTCAACGAGCTTAGTTTTTGAATGGTGGACGAGGCGGGCCTCGCCCCTACGAATTTGTGAATCGATCATCACTGATTGGTACAAAACGGGCGCATGATTTCACCGTGCGCCCGTTGGTTTGCATGGGTTGATGTTGAGGATTAGGCCGGATCGAGTTGGTTGACCACGTTTTCGACCAGATCAACCGCCTTGTGCAGGATACTCGTATCCCAGCCGAACTGCGCACCCGCTGTCTGGAACAACTGCGGCAGCGTCGCTGTTCCGCCAAGCGCGAGCGCACGGCGATAAGCGCTCACCGCTCCGGCTTGATCCTTGAGCGAATTGCCCCACACCTGAACCGCGCCCAACTGCGCCAGCCCGTATTCGACATAGTAGAACGGCACTTGGAAGATATGCAGCTTGCGGTGCCAGCCATCGGCCTTCGCGTCTTCCAGCCCGCTGTAATCAATTCCGGGCATGAAGCGATCGTTGAGTTCCGCCCATTTCGCATCGCACTTCGCCGGGTCGATCGCGTCATCGACATGCGTGTAAACCCAGTGCTGGAACGCATCCACGATCGCCATATACGGCCAGAAGGTGATCAACTGTTCCAAATGCTCGACGCGGGCGCGGGCCGCATCTTCGGCGCTGTAGAACCCACCCTGCGATTGGGCTAAGTATGGCGCGGCGATCAATTCCATGCTCATCGACGCGACTTCGCAGAATTCCATCGGCGCCTGCCCTTGCAGGTAATCGGGGAGCTGGCGATACGTCTCGAATGCGTGGAAAGCGTGACCGCCTTCGTGCAGCAGCGTTTGCACATCATCATGGATGCCGACTGCGTTCATGAAGATGAATGGGCGCTTGCTGTAATCGTAGCCGGTGCAGTAGCCGCCCGGCGCTTTGCCCTTGCGGTTATCGAGGTCGAGCAGCCCTTCGTTCATCATCGTGTCGAAATAGCCACCCAAGACCGGATCGACCTTGTGGAAGATGGTGGACGAGGTGTTGTTCAGCCGCCCGATGTCCTGCGCGGGGAACGGCTGAAGCGCTTCGCGGTTGAGCGGATCGACGAACGTATCCCAAGGCCGCACCGACGAAATGCCGAGGCGCTGGCGGCGCTTCTCGTAAATGCGCGTCGCCGCCGGGACGACCACTTTCTCAATCGCCGCGTGGAAGGTTTCGCAGTCCTGCGGCGTGTAGTCGAAACGCAGCATCGACCGCCACATATACGCGCGGTAGTCGGGCAGGTCGGCATTCAGGGCGATCTGCTGGCGCAGCTTAAGGAACTGCACCCACAGATCATTGAGCGCCTGCTTATCGGCCAACTGACGATCGCTGGCGGCACGCCATGCGCGCTCACGCACGCTGCGATCCGGGTTGAAGTAGAACGGCTTCAGCGAGGCCAGTGTCTTTTCCTGCCCATCCCAGTTCACCGTTTGCGCGCCGATCACTTTGTCATATTCGGTGCGCAGACGGTCTTCTTCCACTTGCAGCGGTAGGTTATCCTCGCGGAACAGTTCCGACTGCACGCGGATATTGCGCAGTTCGATGCCGTAGCCGGGCGGGTTGATGCCCGACGCGAGAATTTTCTTCTGAAGCTCATTGGTGGCCGTCCGCACCGGCACGATCACTTCTTCGTTGTACTTCAGGAAGCGTTCGGTCGCGGCTTCGTCCGCAGTGTTGACGGTCGTCGCCACATTCAAGCGCGTGAACGTTTCGCTGATCCGTTGGTTCAGATGCGCGGCATCGGTCAGCCATGCGACGGCAGTGCTGTCATTCAGTTCGCGCGCCTGCAAATCCTTGAAAAAGGGTTCAATCTCCGCCCATGACCATGTCATGAACGTTTGCAAGTCTGGCAGCTTTTCAAACATGTGAGTTCCTTTAGCCTTTCAAGTGCTTCAGTACGTTCCAGCGGTTTCCCAAGGGTTCGGCGCTACATCGCTGCGCGTCAGCCGTACCGCCAAACGCCCTGTCCCATACTCCATATACCAATAATCCGTCCGGTCGGTCGGGAATTGCACCCGTCCGCTGAACGATGCGGCAGGCGCATACGCCCATCCGAGTGCAGCGCGCACGGTCGGATTTTCCCGCCACACGCTGCCAAACGCTTCGACCGGTTGGGTGCGATCGCGCGGGGGTGTGATCGTTTCGTCGCTGGCGGGCTGTGATGAGTCCCACGTATCCGGGTACGCCTCCCAGAAGCCATTATTGTACAAAACATAGATGAGGGTTTGTGTATCCGATGTGCCGGGAATTGGCGGGTAACGCAGCATGCGCCCGCCCTCGAAATCCTGCCCAAGCGCGTCCATAGGGATGACGGGATCAGGGCAGGACACCGTGACTTCGCTTCTTCCCGGTGTGAACACGAAGAACCATGAATCCGTGCAGCCCGGCGCGTTCGTCGCTGCGTCCGGCGGCAAAATCGCCAAGGGGACGCGCACGCCTTCCTCCGGGTTGAGCGCCGTATTCGGCTTAATGCAGTTCGCCAGCGACAGCGCCTCGACCGAGGTTCCGGCCCGCAGCGCGATTCCGGACAGTGTATCGCCCGCGCTCACCGTGTACACGAACCAATCGTCACGCGGAACGCAGGGCGCATCGGTTGGGAACGGCGTATCCGTCGGTGCGCGGGTGGCAAGCTGCGGCACCGCCGTCGCCGTGATCGCGATCGGAGGCGGCGGCGTCGCGGTCACCACGATCGGCGTCGGCTCCGGCACGGTCAGTGAGCAGGCGATCAGGGGGATCAAAAGCAGCAGAAAAACAGCGGCGTATTTGCTCACCCGTTGCGCTGGAGAAACCCACCCGCGCCGAATGCACTCAGCGCGGGTAGGGATCGATGAGGATAAGGGCATAGGCGCTAGTCACACCAATCCGCAGAGCAGAAAGTCGCATTCGCCGCCGGATCGATGACCGGCAGTGCGTCGAATTCTTCGCCCGTAATGGGGGTATAGCTGTAATCGGTGTAGCCTTGGAAACCGTCGCCGCTGACGAGCATCATATGGCTGAAATCGCTGTCGCTGCGCCCAACCGTATGGAAGCCTTCGCCATTGGGCAGGATGCCGAGCCGCTGGCGTGCGTTGATGTCCCCGAACAGGATGACGAAATCGCTGCTCACCGTGTAAGGTTCAGGCGTGTTGGTCGTATCGATTGGCACGGGCGGCTGAATCAGCACAAATTCGACATAGCCGTTGACCGCGTTTTCAAGCTGATCGCAGTAGTTGGGCTGCGCGTAATCGATATTCAGTTGGTAGTTGTAGACGCGCTCGATCACGGCCAGCAGGCTTTGATCCGACTTGCCGCAGCGGTAAACAGGATCGTCGCCGATCCAACCGCCGGGGCGCAGCGTCGAAGCGCCGATCGCCGCGTCTGCCAGCAGCTCAAGGTCATGGCGGATGTCACGCGCGACGGCAAACGGCACACTGTTGATCATGCCGAACCAGTTATCCGGTCGTATGCCCGTGCCCAGCAGAACATCGGCCAGCGATTCGAGATCGAGGCGCAGGAAGATCGCAAACTGCGGGACGGTGGTATCGGTGGTGCCATGCCAGCCCTGAGGCCGATTCGGGGAACCTGCTCGGTCGGTCGCCAGCGTTTCAAGGTCACTGCGCGCCGCGACGAGGATCGGCAGTGCCATCGGATCGACGCCCGTACCGCCCATCGGAGTCGCATCCGGCGGGGGCGGCAGCGTGGCGATGGCCGGGGTGAACGTCGGCGGGGCGGCGGCGGGCGGCAGCGTTGGCAGTTCCTGCTGAGCGCTGGCCGGGGTGGTCAAATGAAACAGCGTCGTGCTCAATGCGAAAAGGATAAGTACTGCCAAGAAAGCAGTAAGGGTGCGTCTGATCATGCCCAAGTCATCCTTCAGTGTGCGAATTTGATCGGATTATAGCCGATCATCCGGCCAACAATGATGGAGGCTGGATGATCGACGACTAGTCCTTTTTTCCGGGGAGCTTGGGAAGCGGCAGCGTTCGTGTCTCCGTGGTGCGCTTTTTCGCACCCGGATCAATCCCTCCACGGGGCAGCGCTGCACTGGCAGACGACGCACTCTGCGGCGGCACGGTAGGCAGGGCCGCATCGGTGGCGTCCGGTTCATCCTCGTTTTCAGGATAAAACGGCGGCACATAGACCGGAAGGAACGAGGCGGCTCCTGTGGTCGTAAATACCGAATTCGTCATGGGCCGGTCGTCCATTTCCGGCAGGGTGGTGGGGCGCGGTGTATATGGAAGCGCGCTCACCGTCATGGCGATATTTTCCGAATCGGACGTATCCAGACGGGCTGTTTCGTCGAGGTCGGGCAGCCGTTCTGGTAATGTTTTCCCCGGTACATAGGGGATTGGGGAATACGTACGCACACGCGCTTCGATCAACACGCGGAGCAGCACCGCCCCTTGAATATGGAGCTGCTCGCTCAGCGCCCGGTCTACTTTTCCGGCTTCCATGTGCGCCAGCATCGCCGTCACCACATCGCGCAGCACCGCTTCGGCAGGGCGCACGCCGTTATGCCAGTGCGCGACGAATGGAAGCGCAATATCGCCCATCGCCCATGTGACGGGCATGGCATTGGTGGCGATCAAAAAGACGTGCGCGGGTTCTTTTTCGACCAAATAGGCGTCTAACTGGCGAAAGGTCGGAAAAAGCGCATCGGCAAACAAATTGTGCAGACGAATCCATTGATCAATCCAATCCTTCAGGATCAGATCGGCTTGATTCCGGTGTGCGGGCGGCACTTCGCCGCCGAACACGAGCGCGCCCCGGTGCGCAAGCTCACGGGCGAGATCGGATAAGGAGGTGTTGGCAAGTCGCATGAGGTCACCCGCGCGCTGCCAATTGAGCAGCACAAGGGTGGGCGCATATTTTCGGGCAACGCTGACGAGGACCCGTTCGATCTGTGTGCTGTCCATGTGGTCAACTGCACCTTTTTGGCCCAAAAGCCATCTCTTAACAATTATTGTAAAAGGACTTCAGACAAAACGGAATACCTCCCCTGCTTTTTAGGTGCTTGCATGACTTTCTTCGCTTGGCGCATGATAAAAGACAGGGAACTCAATGCAGAGTAAAGGAGACATCCCGTGTTCACCAAAACGGCGGCGTTCTATGACAAGATTTACAGTTTCAAGGATTACGCGAAAGAAAGCGCCATCCTGCATACGCTGATTCAGGAGTACAAGCGCGCCCCCGGCAGCCGCCTGTTGGATGCCGCCTGCGGTACCGGGCAGCATCTCGCCCATCTGCGCGAACATTACACGGTGGAAGGGTTCGATTTGGATGCCGACCTGCTGAACGCGGCACGCGAGCGCCTGCCGGATGTTCCACTGCGCCATGCCGATATGATCGACTTCGATTTCGGGCGCACCTATGACGTGATCACCTGCCTATTCAGCGCGATTGGCTATGTGATCACCGACGAAGCGCTGAAACGCACGATCGCGAATATGGCGCAGCATCTCCATACGGGCGGTGTGCTGCTGGTCGAGCCGTGGCTTTACCCGGAGCATTTCAACGCGCCGAGCATTCACGGGCTGTATATCGACGAGCCGAACTTGAAGATCGTGCGGCTCTCGCACAGCACGATCGAAAACGGCGTGTCATACCTGAACTTCGAATACCTGATTGGCACGCCGGACGGGATCACCCATGAGAAAGAACGGCACGGGTTAGGACTTTTCAAGCGCGACCAGTACCAAGCCGCCTTTGAAGCCGCAGGCTTGATCACCGCCTATCATATGGTGGGATTGGATGGGCGCGGGATGTGGATCGGTGTCAAGCCCGCTTAACGAGCAAGGGGCAGGCTTGTAGAAAGCTGCCCCTTGATGCGATGCCTTAGCCCACGACGCCCGTCGGGAGCGGCTGCCCCGACCACGGCGATTGGTAGCTTGGCTGCATGTTACGGACAGGCACCCAGAGATACTGGTTCGCCAATTGGATTTTGTAATACTGCCCGGTCGAATCGACACCGAATACCCAATAGGTGCCGGGGTTGATGAAAATTCCCGGCGACACATTGCCGGGACTCCAATAGGCTTGAGTCAAGAATGGCAGATCACCGACCACAGGCGTGGTCGATCCACCGTGCACGCCCACCAGCGGAAGCTGTGCGCAGGCCGGGTCAAAGGTGGGGTCGAAGGTCGTGCGGTACTGCTCGGTGCCGTGCGCCAAAATCCACACATAGGCTTCCGGGGAGTTTTCGCCCTGCGGTACGCCGGTAAACTTGGGAACCTCGTAAATCACGACCGTGAACGGACGCAGAGCCGGATCAGGCAGCGTACCCGCGCCGGGATCGACATACTGCGGGATCGTCATCGTGCTGCCGACGGTCAGCCCATCAACATCCACATCGATCGCTGTGCCGCCGCTATCGTAGGTGATCACGGCGAGGACATCCGTCCCGAACGAGTCATCGGTGTCGCCGGTGCCGGTGATGGTGAACGGCATCCACGAATTTCCGGCGGTGCAGGTGTCCACGGTTTCAAAATCATAGGTGCCGAGGAAATGGACGGAGAGGTTGGCGATCGCACGAACATTGACAGCAAACAGGCTAATCATGGCGATCAAAAGCATGGGAGTAAGAACCAGACGGGAACGTTTCATGATTTTCCCTATGGCAGTGTGTGTATAAATTAGCATTTAGTTTAATTGTAGCGCGGGGATTCAACACATCAAAAAAGGGGTAAACCCTCACAGGTCTACCCCTTTTGTAAAACACGAAAAGAAACCAGATTCCCGGTTAGTTCACGACGCTTGTCGGCAGCGGCTGCCCCGACCACGGCGCCGTATAGCTCGGCCCCATACTGCCCACCGGCACCCAGAGATACTGGCATGCGAGGATGATCTTGTAATAGCCGCCGCTGGCATCGACGCCCAGCACGTAATAGGTGCCGGGGTTGAGCACCACGCCCTGCGCGGCACTACCGGGAGCGTAATAGGCTTGGGTCGCATTCGGCAGGGTGCCCATCACCGCGCTTGACGGGATGGCGATGCACGCTCCACTCGCCAGCGGAAGCTGAGCGCATCCGGGATCGAATGACGGGTCAAATGTGGTGCGGCTCAATTCGACTCCGTGAGCGACGATCCAGTTGTACCCATCGATCGTGTTTTCGTCGAGGCCGCTGGTGCCGAAGTCGGGGGAAATGTCGTAAACGACGATCGTAAACGGACGCGACACCGGATCAGGCAGCGCGTCGATTCCCGGATCGGGGCCGGTATCATCGTCTATGGTGTCGCCAACTTGTACCGTTTGGATGTCCACATCGATCACGTTCCCACTGCCATCGAAGTAGACGACGGCGTAATCGTCATAACCGCTGATGTCATCGGTCGTGCCGGTGACTGAAAACCGAATATTCTGATACGAATTGCCGTCGGTACAAGTGTCCGCGACGCTGTAACTGTAAGTCCCCAGAACGGTGACCGAAATCAGTGAGATGGCATGGGCTGCTGCGGCGATCATACTGAGCACTACCAACAGCAGCAGTGAGATCACAATAATACGCGATGATTTCATCATCGATTCCTTTGGTTGAGAGAAATGTGGTAGGTGTGTTCATTTCAATCATACCTAAAATTCATGCGTAAGCAATTACATGTTTTATCTGTTTTGTAACAAACAGGTATGCATAGCCTGTGCAGGAATCAAAAACGCCCGCCGCAGCGAGCGTCAGCATCTCAACTGGATTGGGCAGAAGGGGCTGAATTAGTCAGCCGCAGCAGCCGATGCGACGGGCTTCGAGGCCGGAGCAGGGGTGCTCTCGGTCTTGGCCGCCGGTGCGCTTTCGCTGCTCTTCGACTCATCGCTTTTAGCGTCGTCGGCTTTGCCTTCGTTCGCTTTCGGCGTGCTCATCGTGCTCGACTTGCCCTTGCTGTCATTGACATAAAAACCGGAGCCTTTGAAGACCACACTCGCGGGCTGCACCACGCGCACAACGCGCTGTCCCGTGGTGGGATCAACCGTCAGCGGGTCGTCAAGAAACTTCTGTTTGACTTCAAATGTGGTGCCGTCTTCACGGCGGTATAGATAAACCGGCATCCTACTCACCTCATCACAGCGTCCATGCACGAACTTAACAGGTCGCTACCTTCCACACGATATGATAGCGCCAATTTTGCCCGCGTGTCTATATAGGTCTGAGAGATCTGATGAATTTTTTATCTTAAATCTTACGTAGGAGTATGCCAAAGAAAGGGCGGAGAGAAGATCCCCGCCCGCTTTACACTAAAGCTGAAAACCGCCCGTGACATGGACGATCTTTTGCCGGTAATTCTGAACGAAGTCTTGCAGCTTTTCATACAACCGCTGCCAGTCATTACTGCCCAAAATCGCGCGCATGGTTGGCAGATCTTTGGCGATCGCCTCGGTCAAAATCTGCGGCGATTCTTTGCTGCGGCTGTAGACGGTATACCATGCACCGGTCGGCTGAATGCCAAGCCGCTGGATACCGGGAACCCATTCGCGCACCACGAATTCAAAGTACTCCTGATCGCGCCCGGGTTTGATGTCCCAATTCATGAGCAGTTTCACCGTCATCGTGACGACTCCGACTCTCTCGTGTAGCGTCCGTTAAACCTGTGGCAATAGCACGACGACCTGCGGCTGCTCCGGTTGATCGCTGGCGGAAATGCGGAGCGTATCCGATTCTTGTGCCTTGCTCACCCCCATCGCCTTCAAGAACTTATCGACCGGGTCGAGCGAAAAGGCGATCCCCGGCTGTTCATAATGCATGGGGATCACATAGTACGGTTCGATCAGCGCGACGACTTCCGCCGCCTGCGCCGCACGAAGGCCACCCCCACCGCCAACCGGGATCAGGAGTGCGTTCACCTCTCCCAGTTCCTGCACCAGCGATTGATCCGGCACATGATTCAAGTCGCCCAGATGCAGGACGGTCAGCCCGTCAAAGTCGATCAAATAGGCGATGTTCTGCACGCCCATTTCTTCATTGTTCATGGCGATTCCGGTGACGAATACCCCGCCAATCTCGTATTCGCCTGCGCCGCGAATCACATACGGCTCGCCTTTGATCGCGCTCACATTGTTGTGACCCGGCACTTCGTGGCTCACCGTCACCACATCGCCTTTAAGTTTCGGCGCTGCAAGGCCGATGCTGTCCGCGAACGGATCGGTAATGACTGTGAGCTTACCACGTTCCGCCAACCGGAAACAGCTTAATCCATACCACGTAATGTCCAAGGCTGCGCCCTTTTCAATGTACCCATTATTCCATCGGGGGGTGTTGATGTGAGCCCCCATACGACCCATCTTCTGTATTATATAACAGGAATGACGAGAGAGCGAGACGGATTAGCTCAAGTGTTCGGTAACAATGCACGAATTCGCGCATGGCATGTCGTTGAAATAGGCAGTGGGCACGTCATGCAGGCCGGCGAGGTTCGGCTGACGGTTTCACCGGGATCAGGCTACCACGATGCGCAGATTTCCGATTACGATTACCGGACATGGACTTTTCGTTGGACACCACCGGTACGGATGACGGTGACGGCCTTCGCAGCCGGCGATGGACTGCGCGGTACGGCTGGTTTTGGCTTCTGGAATCACCCGCTGTCGCCGGATATGCGCCGCCTGCCGCGCCTGCCCGCCGCGATCTGGTTCTTTTTCGGCGCGCCGCCTCATGATTTCCGCACCGCGCTTGAGGTGCCGGGGTACGGCTGGAAAGCCCAAACGATCGACGCGGCGCACGCCGGTGCGCTGGCCTTGGCGCCTGTCACCCTGCCGTTGATGCTGCTGATGCGCATTCCGCCGCTGTATCGCCCGCTCTACCGCCGCATTCAGCGCATCCTCAAGATCGGGGAAGCCGTCCTGTCCGCCGATCTGCTGGCGGCGCGCCACACTTACACGATCGAATGGGAGGTACACCGCACCCGCTTTTGGGTTGATGGCGCGCTCGTCCACGAGTCACCGTTTTCGCCGCGCGGATCGTTAGGGTTTATCGCGTGGATCGACAATCAATATTTGGTACTGACGCCGCAGGGCCGCTTCCGGTGGGGCGTCACGCCGCTGGAAGGCGACCAATCTTTCATACTGGACGAGATACGATTGGAGCGGTTCTAAGTGAAAATCATCATCATCGGCTTGACGGAAGGGCACGATCGACTGCGGGCGGCTTTGGCGGCGACCCCGGCATCGATGGGGGTGTATGAAGATCGAGCGGACTACATTACGCATTTAGCCGATGATGGGGCGGCGCTGGTCGTCGTCGATGGGCGCGATTCGCACTGGAAATTCTGGATCACCGCTCCGAAAATCAGCCCGGCCACGCGTCGCATTCCGATCGTGCTCGTCAGCGATGACCCGGCCCAGATCCACGCGGCGGAAGACAGCGGGGCGGCCTTGGTGATTTCACCGGATGAACTTTTCGAGCGGCTGCCGAGTGTGATCCTACAGATTGCCCGCGTGCCCAGCCCGGAAGCGGTAACGGCGCTTCTCGCGCAGTGTGACGATCCGCTGCCGCCTGAAGCCGTCGAAGCTATCGAGCGTTTCAACGCAGGTGATTACTATCGCCAGCACGATCTGTTCGAGGCGCTGTGGATGGATGATCCCCGACCGGTGCGTGATCTGTACCGCTCGATTTTGCAGATCGGCATTGCTTACTACCAAATTCAGCGCGGAAACTGGCGCGGCGCGCATAAAATGCTGCTGCGCAGTCAACAGTGGCTCGCGCTGCTGCCGGAGGAGTGTCAGGGCGTTGATGTGGCGGCCCTGCGCGCGGATGCGGCGGCGGTTCGTGCTGAGCTGGAACGCGTCGGCGTGGATGGAATGGCGAATTTTGATCAGTCGCTGCTGAAATCGGTTCGGCTCAAGCCGCGCCGTTGAACAGTCCTTCAGCAGCCCAACAAATGAGGACAAAACATGAGTGTAAAGCGGTTCGTGAGTCTGCTATTCACCCTTTTCCTGACGGCGCTCATCACGCAGTCCGTTGTGGCGCAGACGACCGAGGAAGCACAGGTAGCACCCGTTCCGGTGAGCCTTGAAGCATCGCATGATGCGGTCTTGGTTGGCAGTTTCTATCCAGCGGCGGAAACGGCTCCCGCCCTGCTGCTAATGCATATGAATCGCGGCAGCCGTGCCCAGTGGGATCCGATCCTGCCTGATCTGCTCGACGCGGGCTATAACGTGCTGGCGATCGATCTGCGCGGGCAGGGCGAATCGAGCGGTACCGTCAGTATGGTCGAAGCCATCAACGATGTGGCTGTCTGGTTGGAATGGCTGCGCGCTCAACCGACTGTTGATCCGGCGCGTGTGGCCGTGATGGGTGGCAGTGTCGGCGCAAACCTCGCCATCGTCGGCTGCTCCAATGATCCGGCTTGCGTGACCGTAGTCGCCCTATCGCCGGGGGTGAATTACTACCGGGTGGTGACCACGACCGCGCTTCCGGCGTTGGAAGATCGCCCTGTGTTGGTGGTCGCGTCGCGCCGCGACAGCCCAAGCGGGCAGGATGTGCAAACCCTGCTCTCGGATTCGACCGGGGACTTCACCGTGCAGATGTATACGGGCGGCGTGCATGGGACGGATATGCTCACCAGCGAACCGACCCTAATCCCGACGATCCTGCTCTGGCTGCATCTGCATCTCGACGCGTAATCGATCTTGTAAGGGTGTTCAACTGAACGCCCTTACAAACCCCGGTTAAGACCGGATAGGTGAGAAATTCGGGTTTTGGCCCTTACCCTTTCTTGGGCGCAGGACGTTTCCCTAAGCGTGTGCCCACGAGCAGCCCGGCAACAGCGGCGAACCCACCCAACACGATAATCAGCAGCGGATTGGCAGCAGGCTCGTTTTGCGGCGGGCGCACGGTCGGATCGATCGCCGGAGTCGGGGTTCCGGCGGCGGACGGCTGAATCGTAATCGTGATTCCATCTGGAATGCCCAGATCGAGATGCTCGGCAGTGCCCAAATTGGCGCAAATACGATAGGTTCCCGGTGGCAGGGTCAACACGGTGCGCGGCTCAAAGACCATGCCGTACAGCGTGCCATCCACCCACACATGCCAGTGACTTCCCTCCGCCAGCGAGAAATTCTCGGCGGCGATCTCGATTACGACGCGTCCGCCGGAGATCACGCTGTTGTCTTCCGGGCTGACGATCCGCGCCCGAATCGGCGGATCGGTCAGCGGCGGCGGGTTCCCCATCAAGGCCAAGCAATCACTGACTCCGCTCAAGTCCGCTGTGATGTCTGGCGTCGCTTCCGGCGTTGACTGCGCGAATACCGCGCTCACACTTCCCATGAGCAGCACGACAAGCGCTGCTCTGAATATCCACTTGATCACAAGCCCATCCTTTAAGCCGCTGCCCTCAGTTTACAAAGCGCTTTGCAGAATTTCGGTCATTTCCTCGCCGGTAAGCGCGATTGGGTTGCCCTTCATGCTGTTTGAATGGGCCGATTTATCGATGATTTTGATGATGTGCGACCGTTTCACGCCGTAGGTGCCCAGCCGGGGGATGTCGAGCGCTTCCACCAGATCAGCGACGAACGCCGCGCCGTCCATCGGCGTAGCCTTGACGCTCCCCGTGAGCAAAGTCGCCGCCTGTGCGTAACGGCGCAGCGGTTGGCCGTCCGGCTGGCGTTCCACCAAGGCGCGAATATTGACGCGCATCACATGCGGCAGCAGCGCCGCGACCAGTGCGCCATGCGGCGCATCGTACATGCCGCCCATCGGCCCCGCAAAGCCGTGCGCCGCTCCCAGTTTGGCATTCGCCAACGCTAATCCGCCATACAGGCTGACGAGGGCCATATCTTCACGGGCGGCGGTATCCGCGCCATTCCCGAAGACTTTCACCAACGAACGGGCGGCGCGCGGCAGACCTTCACGGCACAGGGCATCGCTGATTGGGTTCGAACCGTGCGTGACGAACGGCTCCAAGACCTGCGCGAGGGCATCCATTCCCGTATAGGCGCTGACGGCAGGCGGCACGCTGTACGTGAGTTCAGGATCGACCACTGCCAGCCGCGCCAGCATCAACGGGCTGCGCAGACTGACCTTGACGCGCTGTTCGGGCGCGGCGAGGACGGCATTGCGCGTGACCTCCGATCCGGTGCCCGCGGTGGTTGGGATTGCGATGAAGGGCAGCGGCGCATTCTTGAGGCCTTTTCCCTTGCCGATCGTTTCCAGATAATCGATGGGGTCACCGGGATTGGTTGCCAGCGCGGCGATCGCTTTGGCGGCATCGAGCGCGCTGCCGCCGCCGAACCCGATGATGAGATCGCAAGCGGTTTCCCGCGCGCGTTTGACTCCCGCCTGCACCATCCCGACGGTCGGCTCTCCGTCGGTGACGTGCGTGGAAGCATCAATGAAGGCGGCGCCCAAATCGTCGATCAAAGCCGTCGCACGGCTGGGATCGCGCCCGGTGACCACCAGCGCCCGGCTGCCGATTCCCATCGCCAGCGTGCCAATTTCTTTGATCGCGCCTGTGCCGAACACAATACGGGTCGCGGTCGCAAATTCAAAGCGCATGTTCGCTTGTCCTATGGATCAGTCTATCGGGCAAATCGCCGCGCATGGTTCATGCATCGGTGGAAGTGGGGTCGTTGACGGCGATTTCCGCCCGTGGGTGCATCAGTGGTAATATCCTACCTCATCTCGTGCCGATGATCTCGCAGACGCCTACCGTTTTCCAGCCGCTTCTTGCCAATGCTTGAACAGGCGGCTTTTAATTTGTCAGGAGACATGATGATTCTGACCGTCACGCCCAATACGACGCTCGATCAAACCTTGATGATTCCGGCGTTTGAATTCAACCGCACGATTCGGGCGACCAGCGTCACTTACGGCATCGGTGGTAAGCCGGCCTGTGCCAGCTATATGCTTGGCACCTATGGAATTCCCAGCTACGCGATCGGTTTTGCGGCAGGCGGTATGGGCGAAAAAATGAAAGGGATGCTCAATGCGCGCGGCGTGACGACCGAATTCATCGGTGTGGGGGGTGAAACCCGCCTGAATACCTTGATCGTCTACCCGAATGGGACGACCACCATTACCACCAACACGCTGGAAGTCACGCCCGACCATCAAGCGCAGCTTAAGGATTTGCTGCGCGAACTGCTCGTCGATGCGTCGGTGGTGGTGCTTGGGGGCGCCCTCCCGGCACAGGTCGATCCGCATTTCTACACCGACCTGATCACGATGATCCGCGCGCGCCATATCCCGGTGATCTTCGATGCTGACGAGCCGAATTTGAGCGCAGGTTTGCAAGCACGCCCCACCTATATCAAGCCGAATCAGTTTGAATTAGAGCGGTTGGTTGGCACGCCCATTCCCGATACAGCCGCCGCCTATGCCGCCGGTCGGCAAATTGTCGATCAGTATGGCACCATTCCGATTATCACGATGGGCGATCAGGGTGGGCTGGTGGTGCTGCCGGATCATGCCTATTTCATTCCGCCGCTGAAGATCGAGGTCGTCAGTTCCGGCGGTGCGGGGGGTGCCGTGCTGGCGGGGATCGCCGCCTCGGTGGATCAGCAGAAACCGCTGGAAGAAGGTCTCCGCTTGGGGTTCGCACTCGCGGCGGCGGTGTGCCTCATGCCCAGCACTGCCGACTACCGGCCCGAAGATGTGACCGCTTTCTACCCACAGGTGGCTCTTCACCCCTACCCGTGAGCCATAAAAGGGCGGGTCTGCACCAAGACCCGCCCCGCTGATCTCACCCGGCAGGCACGACGTAATAGTCGCTGCCATTGGCTTCGACGGTGTAGCCCGTCATCCCGTTATAGCTCACCTGCCACCAGATAAACCCTGAACTACACACCGGCCCTTGCAGGACATTGAATATCCCCTGCGGCGGGATCAAGCCGACGACGGTTGACCCGGTATTCGGCTGCTGGCGGATAGTGTTCGGCAGCCCGGGAGTCACCTGTCCCGTGCCCCCCACGCGGAGCTGCGGCTGCACCGCGACCCCGTCGCATTGGAATGCACCGCCAACGGGCGCGGCGGGCGCCACTGCCCCGGCATTGATGGTCTGGAAGGGGGGCGGCGCTTCGCCGAGGCTAAAGCCCAGCGGGGTTGCACGCACCACTCGAATCGTCCCATACAATGTCCCAAATGGCTGCCGTTGGTATTCGCCGTTGATCAGGCTGTAAGCCGCCAGCGTCATTCCATTGCCAATTTCCGGTTCTAGGTTCAGCCACCCGGTCGGCGTTCCGGTGAGGACGCGCGAACTGCTCGGCACCATGAAGGTGCGGATGCCCCCATTACGGGAAACTTCCGTCCAGTTCGGGTTGGTGGCCCGGCTGACGAGGAAACTTTGCCCGTCGTTGATCCAATCCACCGAGTCATCGTCGCTCAGGTCGAAATTGTTCGGGTCGAAGAAAACGATCGGCAGTGCGCCGCGCTGCTCCGTCGATGGCAGCAGCCCGTCCGCGATATACTGCACGACGTTGGGACGCTCCAACATGCTGGGTTCTTGGCTGTATGGCAGCGAGGTCACCAAGCCGCGATAGAGCATTTCCCCGGTCGTCAGCAGCGTCTTACCGAAGATGCTGAACCATTCACTGCCGACGGTAAACGTATTGGTGTACGGCTCCCACCGGCTGATGGGCGATTCAAACACGCCATCGCAGGCATAGCAGCTCGGAATCAGGCTGACGCCGCTGCTGTCCCAGTCGAATAACTGCGCCCATGTACCTCCGATGGGAGTCGCGCTCAAGGGCTCGTTTTGGACGACCTGATTCGTCATGACATCGAACACCATCAACCCGCCTTGCAGATAGTTGTTCGGGTCATCGGTGGTGCCGACATACGACAGCGCGAGATAGCTGCTGGCTTCATCGAACCCGGCCAGCGAATATGCGCCCGGATGCTGCACATTCATGCTGACCTGCATACAGCAGGTTTGCAGGGTCAAATCGGCGATGCGCACAGGATTGGCTAAGTACGAATTGCTTGGATCGACGGTTGAGAGGGCGACCCAACGACGATCCAGCGATAATGCGATGTCGGAGACTTCTGCTTGTGCCGACGGGAAAATCCCGGATGGCAGGTTGAGGGTCTCTTCGATTCCCATTTCGGTAACGACATAGAGCGTCCCGGCGATCATGCCGCCATCGCGGTTTTCGGCATACAGAATCACTTCGTAAGACAAGTCCGGCCCGCTCTGCGCCTGCACGAGGAGCGGCAGCAGCAGCGCCAGCAGCACGGCGAATAGTCCGAGTTTTCGCATCGACATACTCTCTTTCGCGGTTGGTGCGGTTGATGACTCAAGCAAGGTAATCAACTTCCAGTATATGCTGAGTATCGTCTTACGACTGCCAACCGTTATAACTTTTTTGCTTGTTCCATCTCCCATCGCAGCGCATCGCCGAATCCTTCCGCCAGCGGTCGTGGATCGTAACCGAATTCCCGGCGCGCTTTGGCGTTCGATCCAATGTAGGTGGAAGCGGAGGCGCGCAGAAATTCACCTGTGTACAGCGGCGGCAGCGGGATCACCCGGCCTATGATGCGCATGAAGCTGCTGAACCCCTTGATCAGTCCACTTGGGGCATGCAAACGCGGTGCCTTCACACCCGTGATCTTTTCCGCGAGCGCCATCGCTTCGATGAGGGTTTTGGTTTCACCCGCGATGATATAGCTTTCTCCGATGCGCCCGTGTTCCATCGCTAGAATATGCCCCTGCACGATGTCATCAACATGCGCCCACGAAAACGCGGTGCCCTGCACCAACATGGGCAGCGTGCCCTTCAGATAACTTTGCAAGGTATCGTGGTTCACGCCTTCGTCGCCGGGGCCATAGACTAATCCCGGCTGCACGATCACCAACGGCAGGCCATCGCGGATAAACAACGCTGCGACTTTGTGGGCTTCGGCCTTGGTGCGGTCGTATTCGCTGAGGTGGGTTCCGGTGAAGTGATAGGTTTCGTCAACGAGCTGCCCGTGGGTATCGCTGTTGATCGCCAGTGTGCTTGTGTAAACGCCTTTGGGAATGCCGAGTTCCTGCATCATCGACAGGACGTTGCGCGTGCCCTCCACGTTGACCGCCCAACCCTGCGCTTTATCCCGTGTGCCAACCTTATACCACCCGGCGACATGAAACACGCCATCCGCGCCGATCATGCCCGCGCGCAGGCTTTCGCGGTTGGTAATGTCGCCCTGAAAGACCTGCACCCCTAACGCCTGCAAATCGGCGGCTTTGGCGGGGTTACGGGCGACGATCGCCACGATGTGCCCGCGCCGGAGCAGTTCTTTTGCCAATGCCCGTCCGATGAATCCGGTTGCTCCGGTGACAAAATAGCGCATAGACTATCCTCCTTGACGGATGTTCGTTTATTGACAATTGTACGCTAATGACTGTAAAGTTGAACCGTTCGCCTGTCAATCAGCAGTTTGGTGCGCGTGTACGTTAATGGACAAGTGTCAAAAGAGATAAACCAGTCATGAGCGAGAAACTAGATCGGCGCATTGTTCGGACGCGTAGAATGCTGCGTGATGCACTGCTCACCTTGATCGTCGAAACGGGCAGTTATGACCACTTGACGATTGACGCCATCACCACCCGCGCGGATGTTCGCCGCGCGACCTTCTACTTGCATTATGGTTCGATCAATGACCTGCTGCTCGACGCGCTCAGCGAGCGTTTTGACCAACTGGCGGCGGAAGTCGAACCCCTGACCCGCAAGGATTTTGTCGGCGGGAAGACGCAAGTCGAGTCTTTTCTCGTCATGTTTCGGCATGCAGATGAACACCGTACGCTCTACCGAATTTTGTTCAGCAGCGGCAGCGCCGCCGTGATCACCCGCCGCATTCGCGACTATATTGCGGCGATCTGTCTGCGTGGGCTTGCCCAACTGCCGCCAGAACGTCTGACGATCCCCGCTGATGTGCTGGCGCACAGCATCGCCGGACTGGAAATGAGTCTGATCGGGTGGTGGTTGGAAACCGACTCGGCCTACACGCCGGAAGCAATGGCGGGCTATGCCCATCGTCTGCTGTTGGAGGGGTTAAAACAGGCGATCGGGGGAGGTGCCTAATCCTGATCGGGCATACAATCAAGTCGAAGTATGTGTCCAAACGCCAAGATGAGGAGTGTTTCCACGATGGACGAATTGGTGCATTTAGTGGCTCAGAAGACCGGACTTTCAGAGGACGCAGCCCGTCAAGCGGCGCAGGTGATCCTTGTTTACTTGAAGGGGCGGCTCTCGCCCGATGCGTATGCGCAGGTCGATGCGGCCTTGAGCAGCGGCGGCGGAAAAATGGGGATGAGCGGCGGAAAATCCCCGGACGATAAGTCGTCCGGTGGAGATAAATCCGGTTTCGCGAAGCCATCCTACGACAAAGGTTCGTACGATAAACAAGGCGGCGATCAACCGGGGTATGACAAGGGCGGCAAACCCAGCGGGGATTTTCCGTTCAAGAAATAACGGCTTGATGCTTTCAGGGCATTCATCGCGAATGCCCTGATATAGTCACGTTTAGCCGCGCCGCTTCATCACCGTAGTCAGCAGCAGCCAACCGCCGACGGCCAGCAGCGCAATCGCCACCCAGTTAATTTGCACGAAGGTGACGAGGAACATTCGCACGCCAATGCCGCCCAACGCGAGGATTAGCCCTAAAATCCACGTGATGAGGCTGACATGCCAACCGCGTGTGGTTTGATAAATCCCTGAACCGAGCAAAATCACACCGCCTGCCAGCATCGCCAGCGGTTCGGTGATGCCGCCGAGCAGAAACAAGGCGAAAACGATCATCAGCAGCCCTGCTGTGACCATTTCAGCGACGGATTCGCGGTTATCGACGTTCGGCCCCATCCGGTATCCTCCTTGATGTCGATCGGTTGATCCCTATACGCATTATTCGCTTCGCAGGGCGCGCGCAGTGCTCAGTCTGCTAAGTGCCCGCGCGGGATAGACTCCAGCCAGCAGCGCGGCGATCACCGCGACGGCGAAGGCGAGCGCGAACTCCCCCGGCGGCAGGCTGAGGCGCATCGTCCAGCCGAACGAACGCACATTGATCACGTAAATCAAGATCATCGCCAGCGCCAAGCCGATCGGCATGGCGAGCCCGCCCGCCGTGATGCCCATCAACCCGGTTTGCAGCAGCGTATACTGCCACAACTGACGCCCGGTTAGGCCGACCGCGCGCATCACGCCGTATTGACGTGTCTGTTCAAGCTGAAGCGACATCAAGGCGCTGAGGATGCCGATAAACGCGACGATGACCGACAAAAGTTGCAGCGCTCCCGTAATCGCAAAAGTACGCTCGAACACATCGAACACCCCTGCGCGGAGCGTCCGGTTGCTCTGCGCGATCAGGTTGGAACCGCTTTCGGTGCCGCCGATCACGGCACGCACCTGTGTGAGCGCGGTATCGAGATCGACGCCCGGCTGCAAGAAAAGCGCCATCGACGTGATATAAGGATCGTCAAAGTAACGGCGATAGACGCTGTTCGCCATGATCGACGTGCCTTGATCGGTCGAGTAATCGTAATAGACGCCGATGATCGTGAAGGGCACATCGCCGCGATCGGTTGTGAGGGTGATCGTATTGTGATCGGGCGTGATGTCCCGGCGGAAGGCAAACGGCTCACTAACGACGAGAAAGTTTCCCTGCTCCAGTGCATCGGTCGAATACTGCGGCGCGATTGCCGTATCAAACCACACAAATTTGCGTTCCGTGCTGACGACTTCCCCGTTGGACGCGGTGACGTGAATGGGCGGTAGATCGGGATAGTCTGGGCTGGCGATGGTGACGTTGCGCCCTCTCACCATGCGCTCGATACCGTCTACTCCGGACAGAATCGCGTCGGCAACCGAGGGATCGACATCTGCGACGGCACGATTCGAGGTGATCAGCGGGGGACTGATGTAAATATCCGCGCCGAGAGTCGTATCAAGCCAATCGGCGACGGTATTGCGAAAACTGCCGATCATGAGGCTCACGCCGACGATCACACTTACGGCGATGGTGAGCGCGGCGACCGCGACCGAGGTTCGGCTGAGCGAGCGTGACACGGCTCGCGGTGCCATGCGACCGAGCACACCAAACAGACGGTTAGTGAGCGGCGTGAATAGGCGCATGGCGGTGATCAGTACGATCGGTGTGAACAGCGCACCGCCTAGAATCACGGCGAACAGCGCGCTAAAGCTGATCAACAGGCTGGTCGTTTGAATTTGGAGCAGCAGCACGCCGATCAGAATCATCACGGCAGCGGTGGCGGTGATCAACGGCAGCAGACGCAGCGTGCGCGCTTCCAGATCGCTGCGGCGCATCGATCCGGCGGGGGGAACGCGGGTCGCGTCGAAGGAAGGGACGAGCGCCGCGCCGAGGCTGGCGAACAGCCCAATCGCCACGCCTTTAATCAGCGTGATCGGATCGACCGTGATCCGCTGCACATTGACGGTGAAATACAAATCACTGATCGTTTGGCTCACCAGTCCGACCGCCGCACGACCGAATAAAATGCCGAGCGCCAGTCCGATCACGGTTCCAATGAGGCCGAGCGCGAGCGCCTCACCGAGGATGAGCGTGAAAATTTGGCGGCGGGTGGCACCGATCGATCGCAGAATGCCGAGGATCGGACGGCGCTGGACGACGCTGAACGTCACTGTGTTGTAGATCAGGAACACGCCGACGACCAACGCCAGCAAACTCAGCGCCTGCAAATTGAGCTTGAAAGCCTCGGTCATCTGCCCTAACGCACTGCTGGCGCTGCTGGTGGTGGCGATCTGTACCCCCGGTGGCAGCAGTGCTTGAATGCGCGCGGTGTCATAGCCGTCCGGGAGAATCAGATCGATGCGGGTGACGCGGCCTGCGCTGGATAGCAGTTCCTGCGCGGTGGCGATGTCGGTCAGCAGCAAATTATCGATCGCTTCCGCGCTGGCACGATCCGCCGGACGCAGCAGGCCGACAATGCGCACATCGCGCTGCACGGCGTTGGCGATGATCGATAGGGTATCGCCTGCCGCCAACCCTGCCCGATCCGCGAACGTCTGGCTGATCAACGCGGTGTTCGGCTCGGCGATGAAAGCGTTCAGCGCTTCAAAAGCATTCAAGTTTTGGCCAGCGACTTCGATACGGGTTAGGTAAGTGCGAAACGGCGGCTCGGCAAAGGGATCGACCCCAAGCAAATGCAGCGGTTGATCGCCGATTGCCTGCACATATTGATCGATGACCGGAGCGACCTGCTGCAAGCCGAGATCGACACGAAGCTGGCGATACAATTCAGTGGGAACGCCCTGCGAAGTGCAGCTGATCTGGTGGGTCGCGCGCCCGGTGACACTTTGCGTACTCAGTTCAAAGGCGCGGCTGGCGCTGCCGTTCGCCAGATCGATAGCGATAACGACCGCCACGCCCAACGCCACGCCGATCACAAACAGGACACTTTGCAGCCGCCGCCGCGCCATGTAACGCGCCGCCAGCCGGAACATAATTGGAATTCGCATCACAACGCTCGTGTTCGTTCATAGATAAAACAAAGGCGATCCGCGCATCTCTGCGACAGATCGCCTCATTATGAAGCATTGATCCTCACCTCGCTGGCTCAACGTGATCCCCGGCAGGGTAGACGAACCGGGAGCACGAGATCAGGCCTGTGCGGTCTCTGTTTCCTCATTCTCATTGGCTTTGGCGGGCTGGCCATACCCTAATTTCTCCAGCGCTGTGCGTGCCGCATCGCCAACCGTGTCGTGATCGCTTTCTGTGACACGGAGGAGTGCCTTGATGGCACGCGGATCGCCAATTTTCCCCAGCGCTTCGGCTGCGTTCAGGCGTGTTTGGTATCCACTATCGTCCAACGCTTCAATCAACGGGTCTACTGCACGTGCGTCACCCAGTTTGCCCAACATGAGAGCCGCACGCCCACGTACGATGATGTCTTCGTTAGGGTTGTTCACTACGAGCATCAAGGTGCGAAGCGCTTCCTCGCCCCCCAACATCCCCAACTTCATTACGGCTGTCCGACGCTTTTCCTTACTCACATCGCGGAGTTCGGAAAGGGCTTGTCGAATGGCCACCGGGTCAGGATCCGTCATTTTGAGAAAACTCCTTCGCCTTGCCATTGCGAGGTAATGATCAGTTTACCATCATGAATACGGCATACCCGATCGGCTAAGGGCACAATCTCGGGATTATGGGTTGCCATGATCAATGTCTTCCCCGCATCTTTCGTTAATTCTAGCAGAAGTCGCAAAACGCGCTCCCCCGTCTCTTCGTCTAGGTTTCCGGTCGGCTCATCCGCGAGCACGACCGCCGGCTCATGAGTGAGGGCACGTGCGATGGCGACGCGCTGCTGTTCGCCTCCGCTTAACCGGTCGGGCGTATCACCTGCCCGGTTGAGCAATCCCACCCGGTCAAGCAGCTCGTTTCCGCGCGCCGCCGCTTTACGCGGATCGACGCCGCGTAGTTCAAGCGGCAGTGACACATTCTCAAGGATGGTTAGCGTTGGAATAAGATTAAAAAACTGGAAAACAATGCCGATGGCGTTCCGGCGAAAGAGGGTCATCTGAAGATCATTCAGACGGGTTATTTCCGTATTTTGGATGCGAATCGAACCACTTTCCGGGCGGTCAATACCACTGAGCAGGTTGAGGAGCGTACTCTTCCCGCTTCCGCTTTTGCCCAGCAGGACGAAAAACTCACCGTCCTGAATGTCTAAATCCACATCGGTCAGCACTGGACGCGTGCGCCCGCCTTCGTCGTAGACCTTATTCAGTCCACGAATTTGGATGAGAGGAGCGGCGGTCTGCGCGCTATTTTTGCTGATGGTCATGAGACTATTATACCTGATTTGATGCACATGTTTATCATCTTGTACAGGTTTTCACAAGAGTCTAATGGCGCACAACAGGACAGGGATAATAGATACTTTCATTTTAGGACAAAAGCGCAAGCGTGTGTCGTAATGGTTTAAGTCCATCCTTCAGACATTTGTCATGCTTTTGATAAACCCGCTATCGTGGCTGGTAGCGGTAGACGAGCGTTTCTGCTGCCTGCCGCTCGACACGGTAGTAATCGCTGATCACACGACGCATTTCGCGCGTCCATCGTTCCATCCGAAGCTGTGGATTCATCATCGGGTTGTACATGAGCAGCACAGGATATTCCCCGCGTTCCATCGCTTCCAAAAATGGTGTTTGATCCCATTGACCGGCGATGGCAAGCTGGCTCATTTCAAACGGCTGCACATAAATCGGCTTGCCTGCCAGTGCAAGCAGTCCCATATGCTCGTCGGTGATGATCGGTGTGTCGGTACTGGCGATCACCTGTTCGAGCAGCGCCATCCCCGCTCGGCGTTCGTCGAGCCGCTCGGTGAGTAAACGGTAGTATTTTGTCTCACTCAGCCCGATCGCCATCGTGATCTGCACGGCCACAGCGCCAATCAGCGCCGCCTTGACCAGTGAAAAGCGGCCCAAGACTGCGATCAGGGCGGCGGCAGCAAGGCACAGCGCAGCCATCAACTCGTACAGGTAATTGACATCGGAACCGACTTTGCTAATCGTCAGGGCGACGGCAATTCCGCCCAGCAGATACGCGCCGATCAGCCACCACGCTTTACTGCGGCTCATCCATCCGCCCGCCAACCAGAGCAAACCGCCCGCCAGCAGGATCGGTAGCGTGTGCAGGATTTCCTCGCTGTAGAAGTCGAGAATGTGGTTGTCCAGCACATTGACATTGGCGGTGATCAAGTGGAAGAAAATTCCGCCGCGTGTGACCACGAGCAGAGGGATGAAAATCGCCAGCACCAGCGCGGTAAATTGGATGCCGAAGGTGATTCCGCGCAGGGGAGAGACGCGCCCCCACAGCCACGCGCACGCAGCCAGCGGCGCGGCCAGCAGATAGGTTTGACGGGTATAAGCGGCGGCGGTCAGGAACACCAGACTGACCACACCAGCCCATGAGCGCTCTGGTTTCCATGCGATGAAAAATAACCCGGTCAAACTGAGTGCCAGCGCCAATGAGTCGATTCGCGCCAAGGCCGACCAATGAAGAATGTAGGGTACGCAGAGGAACATAAGACCTGCCGCCAGCGCGGCGATTCCGTCATGCAGCGTGACGGCAGCGATCCCGGCGATCAAGACGGCGGCGACCACCGAAGCGACGAGTGAAATCAGGCGGCCATACCAGAACGCCGCCCCGAACGCGTGCATGAACGGCACCTGTGCCAGCATATACACCGGGGGATAGTTGGTGATGGTGTAGGGCGGCTGCGACAAAACGCGTGGATACAGGTTTTCGCCGCGTGCCAACCGCGCCACTTGATCGAGCAGGGGGCCTTCGCCGTAATTCAACGAATACGGATAATCCAACACGATGCGGCCATGTTCCACGAACAGGCGCAGCCCCTGCGCAGCGGTCACCAGCAGGGCGATCAGCGCGATGGCGATCGAGATCCGCCCGATCAACCAGAGGGCGCAGCCTATAGTGGTGCGCGAACGCAGCACATGAGACGGCTGTTCAGCGGTAGAAGTCTTCGAAAGGCGAACCGAGGTCGTCATAGAAACGGGCTTTCAATCGCTGTTTGGGCGGTCAATCACGTGTCGCAGTTTGACCATTATAGACAGAATTCACGGCGGTGGGGGGATGGCCAACGCTTGACTTACCGCCAATCCACACACTAACATGAGACAGTTCTCACAGGATGTAAGGTACGAATACTCATGACGCAGCCCAACCGAAAACGCATTTTGACGGGTGACCGCCCCACCGGGAAACTTCACCTTGGTCACTATGTTGGCTCACTGGCGAACCGCGTTCGCTTACAGAGCACCTACGAATGTTTCTTCATCATTGCCGACCTGCATATGCTGACGACCAAGCCGGAGCGCGAATATATTGATGCCCTGCATGACAATATTCGCGATATCGTGCTGGATTATCTCGCTGTAGGCATCGATCCCGAACACAGCACGATTTTCTTACAAAGCAGTGTGCCGGAAACCTACGAATTGAACCTTATTTTTGAAATGTTGGTCACCGTCAGCCGTCTTGACCGCGTGCCGAGCATCAAGGACATGGCGCAGGCCGCCAACCTTGGCGATTCGCTGCCGTTTGGGCTGCTCGGCTACCCGGTGCTGCAAGCGGTGGATATTCTGCTGCCGCGCGCGACGTTGGTTCCCGTCGGCAAGGATAACGAATCGCACATTGAAGTGACGCGCGAAATCGCCCGCCGTTTCAACAATCTGTACGGCGAAGTATTCCCGATCCCCGACACGCTGATCGGTGATGTGCCGTCGCTCATCGGTACCGACGGGCAGGGCAAGATGAGCAAATCGCTCGGCAATGCCATTCTGCTCAGCGATAGCAAGGAAGAAGTCGATCGCAAAGTGCGCGGCATGTATACCGATCCGGCTCGTATCCGCGCCGATATTCCCGGCAAGGTCGAAGGCAACCCGGTCTTCATCTACCACGACACCTTTAACCCGAACGTCGAAGAAGTCAACGACCTGAAGGAACGCTACACACAGGGCAAGGTCGGCGATGTGGAAGTTAAGAAGAAGCTGGCGCTCGCCATCAACAACTTCCTTGAGCCGATGCGCGAACGCCGTGCCAAGTACGAGAGCAAGCCGGAATTGATCACCGAAATTCTGGTCAATGGTGCCGAGCGCATGCACAAAGAAGCGGGCGACACGATGGGTCTTGTCCGCGATGCGATGGGGATGTATCGCCTGCCGGTGCGGGCGTAGATCGTTGTTCGCGTGGTGCAAACAGCATACGGATATGGGAACCCGCTCCCATATCCGCGCTTCATCAACCCGTTGGCAGAGGCTCAGGCTTCAGGGTATCCGCCGGTACGAGCCAACCCTAGCTTTGCCCGGTGATGCCATCGGATGAAGTCAGAGTAAACCGATCCGATCCGCTGAACTGAAGGGTGGCCCAATCCGGCCCGATTGGGCGGGCGCGGCGCAGTCGAGAGCGCATAACCGAAATCGAGCGACAACTGTATTCCTGTCCAAGCATCGCCGCTGATGCGATAGGTGCCGGGGCAGTACACCCATCCCATCACCGTTTGGAGCGCCTGCGTAAACGTCCCATCTGATAGAAAACGGTATTGAAGGACGAGCGTGCTGGACGGGCTGTATTCCCAGTCACCGACGATCAGATCTTCCGCTGAGGGTTCCGCCGTCGCGGTTGCCGGGGCGGCGACCGTCGCTGGCAAGCTGGCGACCTCGGTCGCTTCTTCGTACTACTGAGTATCCGCCCCAGACAGGCCCACTGCTCAGGGTGGGGATCACCACTTCGCTGGTTGCTTCCACGCTGCTGATGCGATCGAGCGTGACTTGATAGGCGCCTTCGGTGGTACCGGTCTGCTGTTATAGGCGTCACCACGATGAGGTACGTGCCCGTATACGGAAGAGACGTGACGAGCCGCGCGTTCAATCCTTCGTCGCCACCGTCATCATCTTCAGCGATCAGTGCTGCCGACTGGTCGGTTTGCTGCGGATCAAGCACGCGACCAACGGATCAAGTGTGCCATCGAGCGCGTTCATTTCGATGACGATTTGATCGCCTGCCGCGCCATCGAAGCAGTAGACCTGAAAAATCTCCTTCAGATCGATCTGGCCGCGATCGATCGCCATACGCCAGAGTCGTCATCGGGGTACAAAGCTGATCGACATTTGCTTGTGCATCCACAAGCAGAAGGTGCAGCATCCCTAAACCGACAAGCAAAACGGCAAGCTGAACCTTACGGATTGAGGAAATGAGTGGCATACAAACTCCCGTGCGAGGTAAGCAGAGTTCATCGCCCGTATCGTACGGTAGACAGCCAGCGAAAATGTATGATCTTCGTCACCGTCTTTGCGCGTATACTCCTTTCATCGACCGTTCGCCCCTCCCCACGCGAAACCCCTCGCCTCAATTCGCGTATAGAAAACACACACACAACCTCATTAGAGCAAAGGTCTGCTGATCGTGATCCCAGCCAATTTCAAGCGCTATATGTACCGGGGCAACCGCCCTCATGCACTCGCTCCGGTTTATGAACAAGGTCTCTGAGATCATCGGTTCGCTGGGACTCACCCCAATTACATGGTGACGCTTGAAGTCACCGGGCGTAAATCCGGCAAAACGGTCACTCGCCGGTCGCGATCGGGATTATCGAGGGTGAACGCTATCTGGTATCGATGCTGGGTGAGGATGTGCAGTGGGTGAAAAACGTCCGCGCGGCTGAGGGGCGCGCTGCATTACGCAGCCGGGGTGTTGAGCAAATCCGGTTGATCGAAGTGCCGGTTAAACAGCGCGCACCGATCATCAAGGCCTACTTGCAGCGCGCCTATGGTGCCCGCCCTCACATTCCGGTCGATTATCGGGCACCGGTCTCCGAATTCGAGAAAATCGCAGCCGATTTTCCCGCCTTTCACATCGTTTCCGCCGTCGATGGCTAAACGCGCCTTCGCGCGGCGATCATAAAAAACTGGTTAAGAACCCGGCGGCGCACGAAAGGATCGGCGCGGTTGACCTCTCCGTGTTGCGAACGCATCAAAGTGAGGAGTCCGCATGTTGACCGATACCCGATCCTTTGATCTCGCGCACGCTCATCTCGAAGATTACCTCGATACGAATATCTTTCCGGCGCGGCTGGAAGTGACCGACTCCCAAGTGCTGCAAGATGCATTGGCAGCGGGCAAACTCGCGCCGGAGACCCGTTTACTCACTTTTGAAGTCGAAAATGTGCTCTATGCTTTTCCGATGACGGTGGTGCTGTCCTACAACGTGATACAGGGGCACATTTCACCGGAAAAACCGTGGCTGATGACGTTTTGCAACGCCTGTAACACCGGGATGGTGTTCGACCCGGTGGTGGATGGGAAACCACTGCATTTCCGGCGGCGCGGTGCCTACGAAGGGCTGCTGCTGATCTGGGATGAGGAAACCGCGACCTACTGGCAGCACATCACCGGGGAAGCGCTGTATGGCTCCAGTCAAGGCAAGCGCATCCGCCAGATCACCAATACGCGCCAGATGACCGCCGCCGAAGCTGCCGCTCGACCGGTGCGTTCTCTGCTGCTCGACAGCCCGCTGACCCCCGCCCAGCAGCAGTTGGTGCGCATCACCGAGCGGATGCGCGCTAACCCGGAGACAATGCCCGGTATCAGCGAAACGATTGGCGAAGAAGATACCCGCCGCCCGCGCTTTGAGCTGGGGTTGGGCGTTTGGAGCGGAACCGGCAGCATGTTTTTCCCGCTGGTCGCGCTGCACACCGTCGATAATGTGCTGCGTTCGACGTTTGGCGGGCACCCGCTGATCGTCTACCAGTCCCCGGAGGCGGTATCACCCTCGGCAGTCTATCTGAACAGCCGTACCGCCTATTGGGAAGGCAGCACCCTACGGCTCGATAATGGAGCCTTCATCCGCGATGATGAATACTACACAAGCGATGGCGTCGCGCAGCCGCTGGCCCGCCCAAATCAACTGCTGATGCGCTGGTACGGTTTCGCGCAGACATTCCCGAATCCCGCGCTGCCCGCGGCAAGCTGAAAACCCCATTCATTCGGTTGGTGAACACGAACAAGTGTGCTATACTAACCGGATAGAATGAAGTAATCAGCAGGGGATGAGTGGCATGCTGTCTGAAAAGGTTTCTCCTTTTTCCCTCCCGCTTCTGGAATGGTGCCTTATTCCAAGCGGCACGATCGTACTGGAGGGCACCGGCGAGGTATTCGAGGTGCCCTCATTCCAAATGGGACGTTATCCCATCACGAATGCGCAGTACGACGCCTTCATCCAAGCAGGTGGATACAAACAAAAAGCGTGGTGGAATGGGTTAGAAGAACATGTCACCAGCCCGCGCGCTTCGGATTGGCGTGAAGAGAACTGCCCAAAGTTACAGGTGTCATGGTTTGAGGCGGTCGCCTACTGCCGCTGGCTCAGCGATCGCTTGGCGCAGCCCGTTCGCCTGCCGACCGAGTGGGAGTGGCAGTGGGCCGCCGCTGGATCGACCGGGTGGGCTTACGCTTATGGTGATACCTTTGACCTGAATCGATGCAGCACGCGCGAAACCGGAATTGAGCGCACCCATCCGGTCAACGCCTTCGCAGAGGTTTCGACTCCGTTTGGCGTCGTGGATATGTCCGGTCATGTGTGGGAATGGTGCCTGAACAGGGGTACCGCCCCTTACCAGACCTTTACGTACGGGATGGAAAACCGGGCTGTGCGCGGCGGATCGTGGCACAATGCAGCGCAGAATGCCTGCGTGACGTATCGCGCCAGCCGCACGCCGCGCACCCGCACCTTCAATATCGGTTTTAGGGTGATGATTGGAGAGCCGCTTTAACGGCTTGACTTGAGGCCAAGGTTGCGCCTATACTGACCTTATGAATACGTACTTGCACACCCCCACGATGCGAATGAGCCGCCTTCACCTACTCCACGGGCAGAGGTTGGCGTTTTAAGCGCGCCTAGGGGCAATTCTGTACGCCACGACCGTCTGCTCAAAAAGCAGGCGGTTTTTTATTTACCCAAGCGGGCGAATCCGGTAGGATTGTCGCCATCATGGAAGGATGAGTTTACCTATGCCCAAGACCATACATGTTTCGGTCGCTTGGCCTTATGCCAATGGCGACCTACACGTCGGACACCTCGCGGGGGCGTATTTACCCAGCGATATTTTTGCGCGCTATCACAGGCTTAAGGGGAACCGCGTCCTGATGGTGAGCGGATCGGACAGTCACGGGACGCCGATCAGCGTGGAAGCGGATAAACGCGGCGTGACCGCGCGGTCAATCTTCGAACACTATCACGAGCGCTTTTTGCAGACGCAGCAGAAAATCGGCATCAGCTATGATCTGTTCACGCATACCGATACCGAAAATCATCACAAAGTCTCGCAGGATATTTTCACCACCCTGCTTGAACGCGGCTATTTGTACAAAGAAGCCCAAACGCTGCTGTACAGCCAACTGGAAAAACGCTTCCTGCCGGATCGCTATGTCGAAGGCGAATGTTATATCTGTCATTATGCCCACGCGCGCGGCGATCAGTGTGACAACTGTGGCAACCTGCTCGATGCCACCCTGTTGATCAACCCGCACAGCCGCAATCACCCCGATGAACAGCTCGTTCTGCGCACGACCGAACACTATTTCCTCGATTTGTCCAAATTCACCGACGAACTGATCCAGTACCTTTCCAGCCATGAAGATCACTGGCGGGCGCAGGTGGTACGCTTCAGCCGCAATTTCGTCGAAGATGGGCTGCGCGGTCGCCCGATCACCCGCGATATTGATTGGGGCATCCCCGTTCCGCTGGAAGGATGGGACGAAAAGCGCCTGTATGTGTGGTTTGAAGCCGTGATTGGCTACTTCAGCGCCAGCATCGAATGGGCGCACAACATCGGCAAGCCGGATGCGTGGAAAGATTGGTGGTACAACGCGGACGCCCGCATTTACAATTTCATCGGCAAGGACAACATCCCCTTCCACACGATCATCTGGCAAGCCGAACTGATGGGAATCGATGGGATTTACAACGACGGCGTGCGCGGTTTGCAGCTTCCCTATGATGTCCCGGCCAACGAGTTCATGAACATCGAAGGCGACAAGTTCAGCAAGAGCCGCAATTGGGCCATCTGGCTGCCGGACATCCTCGAACGCTATCAGGCGGACGCGCTGCGCTACTACACGGCGGCAGTCTTCCCCGAAACACGCGATACCGATTTCTCGTGGGATGGGTTCTTGAACCGTGTGAACAACGAACTGGTCGCGGCGTGGGGCAATCTCGTCAACCGCACGTTGAGCTTCGCCTATAAGCGCTATGCGGGCAAAGTGCCGGAATTCGGGGCGCTAACCCCCCGTGATGAAGCGATCATTCGTGCCTCGGAAGACGGTTTCACGACGGTGGGCAACTTGCTCGAAAAAGTCGAGCTGCGCGAAGCGCTTTCGGCCGCGATGGGGATCGTCCGCGACGCGAATACCTATTTGAGCGAACAAGAGCCGTGGAAGCTGATCAAGGAACAGCCTGCCGATGCCGCGCGCGTGGTTTACACGACCCTGCGCGTGATCGATAACCTCAAAACGCTGCTCGCGCCGTTCCTGCCGTTCAGCAGCCAGCAGGTTCATGAATATCTGGGCTATGACGGGCAGATTTTTGGCGACTTGAACATCGTCGAATATCAGGAATCGACGCGCGCGCATAAGGGGCTGGTCTACGACGGATCGAAGGCGATCGGTAAGTGGGCGCTGTCGAAGCTGCAAGCGGGGCAAACGATGCGTGAACCCGCGCCGCTGTTCGTGAAACTGGAACCGGAGATCGTCGAACGCGAACGGTCGTATTTGGGGCAGCCGCGCGAAGAGCAGGCGATCACACTCTAAACAGAGTGCCGCAGTGGTTTGTTTTTGAAAACAAATCGGACGTTCTCGTTACAATGATGAAAAGGCGAGTGGTTGGTTGATGATCCAACCATTCGCCGCTATCGCCCGACTACACCAAACGATCGCCCGAAGGACGCCCTCTCATGACGCACAGCGTTATTCACGTGGAATTCATTGATACTCGCACACAGCAGGTTTTCGCGGTCAGTGATGTGCCGCGCGAGCAGCTCCCCGAAGCCTTTGTCGCGGCGACTGTGATGCACTTTGGCGATGAAAAATGGCAGGTGATTCAAGCGGAACCCGTCACCGCCGCCGAATTCACCCAAACCGGCTTTCTGCGCTTGATGTTGAGCAAAATCGAAAGTGTTTCGCCTAAAGAAGTCTTGTACAGCCTGCCGACGATCTGCGATAAGCTGCCTTCGACACTGCCAAATACGCCTGCACAGGGCAAGGTATTCCAAATTCATGAGGATAACTGGTGGCAGACGGAATTTATGACCGAGCAGCACAAGGCGCTCATCGAATCGGAAATGATTGAAATCGCCCGCATCTACCAGAATCACAAGGTTGGGATGGGCTTTAATAAAATTTATGTGCGCCGCGAAATCGCGAATCCATTGGGCGATTCAGTGCGTTTGAAAGACGTGCACATGCTGGTGGAAGCGAACCTGAAACCGTTCGATTCCGTCTCGTATGCGCGGTATACCGATGTGATTCCGGGGGCGTTTGCATGGGATCTCGGCTCTTTTGTGTTGTACGGCTGCGCGGATCAGAAGCACGTCACCCGGATGGGGATCGACTTTGCCGGACGCACGGCACCCGTTACCGAAGGGCTGATTGATGAGGTGACGGGCATCATGCAGGCGTTCGATCTGCTGCTGGTCGATTGGCCGCGTATGCGCGTGGTCGGCGGCGATACCAAGGTCGTGCAGGGATTTTTCGGCTGACGGTTTGCTTATTTCTCATCTGATACTCATTTTTGAATAGTTGACACTGTTTACTAAACACCGTATAGTAAACAGTGTAAGCATAAACGTTGCATGATGCTCATTCGTCCGTTCAAAGGTCAAACAGATGCCGCGCGTGCGCGATGTCGTCGAATTCGACGCGACCAAAGCCCAAATCAAAGCGATCGCCCGTGCGCAGATGGCCGCCCATGGTACGGCAGGGCTGTCACTGCGGGCAATCGCTCGCGAAATGGACGTGACTGCGCCCGCGCTGTACCGCTACTACCCCAGCCTTGACGACTTGATCACCGCGCTGATCGTCGATGCGTATAACGCCATCGCTGATGCAGCGGAAGCCGGGGATCACGCAGTGCAGGATCGGACGGATTATGAAGGTCGGGTCGTGTCGATGTGCCTGCATTACCGGGACTGGGCGCTCGCTCACCCCATCGACTTCCAGTTGATCTACGGCAATCCCATCCCCGGTTATGAAGCGCCGCGTGATCTCACCGTTCCGGCGGCGACGCGCACGAATATCGTGTTCACCACCGTTCTCGTCGAAGCGTATGCCGCTGGAAAGTACCAGTCGCCCTATACCGCACGCTATCCGTTATCCCCAGAGGTGAGAGCGGCGGCGGCACGGATCGGCGACGCGTATGACGTTGCACCGGAATTGGTGGTTGCCGGATTTACCTTCTGGGAATGGGTGCAGGGGGCCATCTTCATGACTATGTTCGGTCATGCGAGCCCGGTAGAGGGCGATCCCCGCGCCGTATTCGAGACCAACGCGCGCATTTTGTTCAACCTGCGCACGTAGCACAAGACTTTTACCGCTCAACCGAAGGCTTATCGACTCGGCAGTGCTGAAAACGCACCGCTTCTATTCAACGCATCTTGAATCCAGTTCATTACAGGAGAAGGTTCCATGTCTACGTCCAGCAGCTCACAGAACGAACTGCATGTCATTTTCGGCACCGGCCCTATGGGGGCGGCCATCATGAACGAACTGCTGAAGCGCGGCAAGCGCGTCCGCATGATCAACCGCAAAGGCAAGCCTTCCTTTGCAACCGGATCGCCTGAAGGGGTTGAATTTCGCCCCGCCGATCTCTATACCAAAGGCAGTAGTATCGACGCGGCGAAAGGCGCAACGCATATCTATCAAGCGGCGCAGCCCGAATATCACGAATGGCTGGAAAAGTTTCCTCCCATTCAGAATGCCGTCATGGACGCGGCGATCGCCCACAATGCCAAGCTGATCGTCGTCGAAAACCTGTATATGTACGGGGATACGAATGGAAAACCACTCACCGAAGGTCTGCCCTACCAAGCCAGCGCACCGCGTAAAGGCGCACTGCGTATCCGTTTGACGGAACAGCTTATGGAGGCGCACCGCGCCGGTAAAGTGCGCGTGGTTATGGGGCGCGGGGCCGATTTCTACGGCCCCGGAGACATGGTGAATGGGGGACAGGTGATTATCCCTGCGTTAGCGGGCAAAACCGCCAATGCCATGGGCAGCCCTGATCTGCCGCACAGCTTTACGTATGTGCCGGATTTTGGAAAAGCGCTGGTCATTTTGGGCGAACACGATGAAGCCTTCGGTCAGGCATGGCATGTTCCCACGCCGCCACCCATTACCCAGCGCGAACTGATCTCGCTGGCCTTCAAGGAAGCGGGGCACGAACCCAAAATCCGCGCTTTAACGCCGGCTATGTCCCGCGTGCTGGGACTGTTCATGCCTGCGGTCAAAGAGCTTACGGAAATGATGTATGAGTTTCAGAAGCCGTTTGTGCTGGACAGCAGCAAGTTCACGCAGACATTTGGGATGACGGCTACGCCCCACACGGACGCGATGCGCGAAACCGTCGCTTGGTTCCGCGAACACCCCACCGCCAACGCCTAAACACCAAGCGCAGAAGTCTGTGAACCCCATATCCTCATGGGGTTCACAGTGGTTAGGGGATGATTTCGCCTATTGACCCGCGGTATGGATCGACAGGATGTAATCCCCACCCGTTGAGGCAAAACTCCCCAACAGAATTGTGTATTTCCCCGTGGATGGCAGACTGTAGCTCGAAATTAGCGAATTCCGATTATCCCCACCGTCGTCATCTTCGGCCAGCTTGATATTATTCGGCCCATACAACGCCATCAGCGGATCGAAAGCGGCGCTGCTGGAAGCAGAGTCATACGAAATCGTCACCACATCGCCCTGCGTTCCGTTGAAGGTATAGGTAACCTGCGCGCCATTGGCCAACCTGCCCGTTTCGGTCGATCCGTAGGTGATTTCGCTGCGACGGGTGGCACTGCTGGGGACATTGCTAGGAAGCCGGTTCGAGCTGAACGAGCTGCTGTTGAATGAGAAGGGTGTCCCATTCAGGTTGAAGTTGACACCCTGCGTCGCCAGTGCAGAGAACGCCTGCGCCAAGTCGGGGTCGGCTTGCAGCGTGCCAACCGCCTGTTGAATGGCCGAACCAAGGGCACCACCCCCTGTTGCGAAAACCACGCCGCACAATCCGCACGCCACCAAGGTCAGGAAGCCGATGAAGGCCAGCACGACCATGCACGGGCTGGAACCCCGGCGCGGCGGTTGAGCGTAGACCGGAGGTGCGGAGACGGGCGTATAGGTGCCGAAGTCATTCTTCGGCTTTTCGGATGCCTGACTGTACCCGAACGGATCGGGCGAGGACGAGGTACCGAACCCGCCAACAGGGGCACTTCCGCTGCTGCCGAAGCTGCTTGAGGTACTGCTAAACATGTCCTGTACCGGCGTGGATTCGACCGGGGAGGAACCGCTTGAGCCCGTCCACCCATCGAACGGTGACTGTGGGCTGATTCCCGCCCCGCGCAGACGGTCGAGCATACGGCGAGCGCGCTCATCGTCGGGGCGCAGCGCGAGCACCTGTTGAAGTGCATAGACGGCTTTAGGGGTATCTCCGAAGGCATTGGCGAGCAGCCACCACGCATCGGCATTTCCGGCATCGTTTCGTACTACCGGGAGTAGGAGCTGTTGAGCTTCTGGGGCACGTCCCTCCCGAACCAGACGATAAGCGGCCTGAAGTTGTTCAGCGGTCGTGGGCATAAACGAACCTCTCAATGAATGTCGTGTGTCACATGTGAGTATAGACAACTACCAGTATAAAACCACACTCAAGGATACGCACATTCTAGCCCTTGTGTTGCGTGGCTGCGCCCGCCGTTGCACGCCGCCGCCGAATCCGTAGAATCAACCCGTTTTGTATGCCATCATTAAAGGTCACTTCAGCGTGAACGAACGCACACTCGCAACACCTCGATGGGTATGGATCGCACTCGCCGCGATCTTAATCGCCTGTGTAGGGCTGGCGGGAGGTTATGCCATCCGCACGCCCGCATGGCAGGCCCCTGACGAACCCGCCCACTACAATTACGTCGCTCAGATCGCGGCGAACGGCTGCTGCCCGGTAATTGAACCGGGCGACTGGGATTCGGCGTATTTGGATCAGCTCAAGGCGGCACACTTTCCGCCGGAGATGCTGGATAATTTGCGCAGCATCCAATATGAAGATCATCAGCCGCCGCTGTACTACTTGATCGGCTATGCGTTCACAAGCGGCGGGTATCGCTGGCTGCGGTTGTATTCGGTGCTCTTGGGCGCTGCCGCCACCTTGATCGCCTTTTTCGCGGCGCGCATTATGTTCCCCGACCGCCCGATCATTCCGCTGAGTACCGCCGCCTTCTTCGCCTTTGTGCCACAGCATCTCGCCGGGATGGGATCGGTGACGAATGATGCGCTGGCGGATGGGGTGATCGCGGTGGGGCTGCTGGCCGCCTTCGCCTATTTGCGCGGCTTCAAGCTGTGGGGACGCACGATCCCGGCATGGGCGCTCGGTGGGATCGCCGGGATTGGGCTGCTGACTAAAGCCAGTACGCTCATGCTCGGCTTGATTCTGCCCGTCGCGATTTTGCTCCGCTGGTGGAATGAGGGAACCGAGCCGCCGAATACCCGCCGATCGATCGGCAGGCTGATCAGCGCATGGGTGAGTTTCGGTGTGCCCGCGCTGCTGATCGGTGGGGTGTGGGCGGTGCGCAACATCAGCGTGTATGGCTTCCCGGATATTTTTGGCTTGGCGGCGCATAACCGCGTCGTCGTTGGCCAGCTTCGCACGGCGACGGTATTAGCGGAAGTTGGGTGGGGTGAGTATCTGCGCCGCGTGGCCGAAACGACCTTCAACAGCTTCTGGGGGCAGTTCGGCTGGATGGCACTGCCGCTCAACGATTGGATGTACACCGCGATCGTGGCCGGACTGGCGCTTGTGGCGGTCGGTGGGATGGTGGGTATCATCGCTGCTGTGCGGCGAAACCGCCCAGCACCCACCAGCACTGATCAAGCGGATGGGCACGCACGCCGTGCCATGTGGATCATCGTGTGGCTGACAATTGGGTTGGCGGCGGCGCAGTATGCCTACTACAACACGGAATTCTACCAGCTTCAGGGGCGCTATTTGTTCACCGCGCTGATCCCGCTTGGCATCTGCATCGGCTGGGGATTGGATGCGCTCGTGGGGTTGATCGACCGCAGCCGCAGGAGCGCTTTACAGCTCGTCGCCCTACTGCCGTTCGCTGCGCTGATCGTTTTGAATGGGTATCTGGTTTGGCGGGTGATCCCGCTGTTGGCTCCGTGATGGGGTAGGTTGAGGGGGAATAGAGAAACATGCATGAGCTACTGATCGGTACCGGGAACGCGGGCAAACTGCGCGAATACGCTGTCCTGCTGGATTATCTCCCGTTAAAGCTGTTCAACGTCCGCGATGCCGGATTAGGGGGGCTGGAAGTCGATGAGCCGCACCCCACCTACGCCGAAAACGCCATCCACAAGGCGCGCATCTACGCGAACGCCTCGAAACTGCCGACGCTGGCCGATGACAGCGGGCTGGAAGTCGATGCGCTGGACGGTCGCCCCGGTGTGTATTCAGCACGCTATGCCCCCGGCAGCGATCGCGACCGCTATATGAAACTGCTCGGTGAACTGCAAGGCGTCCCCGATGAACGGCGC
>JAXLWG010000017.1:0-97183 GCA_046328615.1 Anaerolineae bacterium
GAACGGGTGAAAAGCGGTGTGATGCGCTTTGAGGATTACCCACCCGCCCGTTTGGTGGAAGATTCCGCCCACGAAATGCGTCAGTTTGCGCATAGTCAAAAAGTAACACTATCATATGACCTTGACGACAGCCTCCCGTCGATTCGCTGTGACTTCGAACAGTTTAAGCGGGCATTGGTGAACCTGATCGAAAACGCGATCAAATTCACCCCATCCGGCGGATCAGTGCAGGTGCGCGCTTACGTTGAAGGTGATAAATCTGGTACCGGTATTGTGTTCGAAGTGTCCGATACAGGCGTTGGAATTGCTCCGGAAGCGCAGCCGCGCATTTTCGACCGCTTTTACCGTGCGCAGCAGCGCGGCACCGAGCACATCACGGGTTCTGGCATTGGATTAAGCCTCGTAAAGGCAGTGGTGGAAAACCACAACGGCAAAATCTGGCTGTCCAGTGAATTGGAAAAAGGGACGACATTCTACTTGTCTCTTCCTATAGTTGTTAAAGCTTCGTATAGTCAGTAAGAACACTCACTAACAGGAAAGCAGTTAACGATCAACATGAAGAGATTTCTACTCGCTATCACTGCCCTCCTCACCATCACCACTTATGCGATTGCTCATGCGCAGCAGCAAACCAGCACAGAACCTGCACCTTTTGAACCACTAACCCAAGCTGATTTACAAATCATCACAGGAAATGTTCAGCGACCGAATGGAGTAGTTTGGTTCAACAATAAACTCTATGCCTCCTGCACGGGCGATCTAACGCTCTACGAAATTGATGCATCGACAGGTGCAACAATCACATACATTGGAGGTATTGAAAACGCTCATACACTTTACCCCGAAGCAACCGAGACAAACGCGCTGAGCCTCTGGCTTCCGAATTACGTTACCAACGAGCTCCTACACGTTTCACGCCAAGGAATTGAACGGATCGCAGAGGGACTCAACGGGCCATGGGGAATTGCCGCGCTAGATGAGGAACGCTTCGCAATTACAAATCTACTGGGGAATTCGCTAGCAATTGTCAGTCGTGAAGGCGAAACACAAACACTGCTCGAGGGCCGGCTTGCCTCACCAACTGGCATCACGCTGGACAGCGACAACCTCTACATTGCCAACAACGGCAGCACACGCCGTGCCATCATGTCTTACCCCATCGCTGATCTCGACAACCCGGACGGCGAACCCACCGTACTCGTCAGCGGCCTGCAAAACACGACGGGTCTCGCGATGGGAACTGACGGCTATCTATACTTTGCCTACTCACTGGGGACGCGTGGGCTTGTCGGACGTATTGACCCGACTTACTGTGCGGAACATGGCGGATGCACGGCGGAGGACATCGACATTGTCCTCTATACAGAATTGGAGGCCCCCATCGCAGGGCTCACCTTATCCGATGATATGCGCCTGTACCTACACACCATGTTCCGGCCTGACATTTACTGGGTGCAAATCCCATCCTAACTCGTCTTGAAACGACGCTCCAGCCATCGCACAACGAACGAGCCAATCAACGTCATCGACAAATACAGCGAGGCTGCGATCAGATACGTTTCGAGATAGCGGAAGGTGTTGCTTGAGGTGATTTTCGCCAGTTGGGCAATGTCTTGGACGCCCAAGATCGCCACCAGCGAAGAGTCTTTGATCATGGCGATCAAGTCATTCCCCAACGGCGGAAGCACTTGTCGAATCGCTTGGGGCAGCACCACAAATTGCATAATTTGCACGTAGTTCATGCCCAAGGATTTTGCTGCTTCCACCTGCCCGCGCCCGATCGATACAATCCCCGAACGGAACACTTCGGACAGAAACGCGGAATAGGTCATGGTGAGGGCAATCACGGCGCGCCATTCGTAACTGATGTCACGCACTTGAATATCGACACCCCAGCCATTCAGAAGCCCCACCACCTGCGGGACAATCGCAAATGCGATGACGAGAATAACGACGAGAATGGGCAGCCCACGCAGTGTTTCGACATAAAACGTTGCGACGTTATAGCCGATCACGCGAAAGATACTACTTCCCGGTGTTGGGGGCGCTGAGCGCATCAAGCCGATGATCAACCCAAATACGATCGACATGGCGTAAGCGATGAAACTCACGGTGAGAGTCATCAAGATGCCGCCGCGAAGCTGATTCCAAATCACCTGATAGTCAGAGTTGGTTCGTATCAGGATAACAATCGTAATCCCCAACAGCACCAGCGGCACGACCCAATAGGGGAACGACACAAGCCGAGAGCGCAGTGATGATTTAGGCTGGGGAGTCTCACGCGCTGTGGTCAGTAAATTAGGGGCAGGTTGATCCATATCATCACATCCTCAAATGAACTGAGGTGTGCCCATGCACACCCCAGTAAACTACATTGTGTCGTCAGTGCGCCAGCGCCGCAGAACTGCGATACGGCTTAGCTGCCACCGCTAATCGAGTTCGGGTCGAACTCAACGAACCACTTGGTGTAGAGGGCATCGAGCGTGCCATCGGCGCGCATGGCGTCAATCGCCGCGTTGATCGGTTCCACCAAATCACTGCCCTTCGGGAAGATGAACCCAAGGGCTTCGGAGGTCAGCGGGTCGCCGACGATGGTCAGGGCATCGGGGTTAGTGCCGATGTAACCCGCGCTGGCGTTGTCGTCCATCACAACCGCATCGACATCACCGGCCAAGAGCGCTTGCACGGCCACACCGAAGGTTTCGAATGCTTGTACACGGCTGTCACCCACAAGAGCGATCGCCGTGTCGTAGTTGGTGGTGTTGATCTGCGTGCCGACGATGAGGTTCGCATCCGCCGCGAAGCTGGCTGAGTCGGTGAAGCGATCTTCGCCTGCACGCGCCAGCAGCACCTGCGCCGTCCGGATGTAACCCTGCGAGAAGTCCACCATCTGCGCGCGTTCATCGGTGATGGTGATGCCATCAGCCGCCATGTCGAACTGTCCCTGCGATACGGCGGCGATCATGCCGTCCCACGACGTTTCCACCCACTCGATCGCGCAATTCAGCCGGGTACAAATATCGTTCAGTGCATCGTAGTCCCATCCCATTCCTTCACCCGTCGCCGGATCGCGGAAGTTGAAGGGGAGATAGGCATTTTCGATAGCGACCGTGATCGTGCGCCCACCCAAGTCGGGGAGCGCATCTTGCGCGGCCACACCCAGCGCAGAGACAAGGAGTGTGAGCAGAACAATACCGAACACAATCTTGCGGATGTTTCGTGACATTGATCTATCCTTCATGTGAGTTTTAATGTTGGTATCACATTCGGTTCATAGTCTAGCGAATTTTGCCGCCTACGCAAACAGAAATCTAAATCCTGCTGCTGCGAAATTTCAGCCGCCAAGGGGTTCGACCAGCAGAATCCCGATCAGTGCAATGATGATGCCGAGATGATGGGTAATCGACCACACCAGTTCCAGCGTTTGCGATGGAGAGGATACGTAGACCAAATGCACCACAAAACTGATGATTACGAGCGCGACCCCTAACACAATGGTGAGACCGCGCTGTTTGGCCAAATTGGACGACAGGGATTCAAGCAGACGGGAAAGTAAAGGGGAGCGGTCGATCCATTTGAACATGTGCGTTAGACCTCATACTGCTTGTAGCGATCATAGAGATAAACAGGGATCTGGAGCGTCAGTCGAACACCATTCTCGACATGCTGTTGATCTTCGACGGTCGCCATTTCGTGCAGCAGCGATGCAATATCACCGCGCTCATAAGGGATTTGGAAAACAGCATGCACCGTTGTGCTTTTTAGTGCTTCTTCAATGGCCTGAAGCAGTGCGGGCAAATTCTGTTTTTCGGCTGCCGATACCCCGACCTGCGCCAGATACTCTTCCGGGTTGGGGATTTGCGGCAGTGTTTCCCCTCGCCACTGATCGATCTTATTCCATACCAGCAAACGCGGCCCCGGAGGAACATCAATCTCGGCAAGCGTATCTTCCACCGTTTCGATATGCTGCAAGGCGTTCGGATGATTGACATCCACCACAACCAACAGCAAATCCGCCTCGGAAATTTCTTCAAGTGTTGCGCGGAAAGCGGCAACCAATGTCGTTGGCAGTTTTTGGATGAAACCGACCGTGTCCGTCATTAGTGCTTGGCGACCGGAGGCCAAATCGAGCCGCCGCGTCGTTGGATCGAGAGTCGCGAACAGTTGATCGGCCACATACACATCTGCACCTGTGAGCGAACGCAGCAGGGTAGATTTACCTGCGTTGGTATAGCCCACCAGCGCGACCAGCGGGATTTTCGCACGGTCACGCTGCGCACGGTGGCGACTACGGTGATTGCGCACGTGCTCCAGTTCGCCTTTCAACCGGGTGATCTTGCGGCGAATTTCACGGCGGTCTACTTCCAACTGCGTTTCACCGGGGCCGCGCAGACCCACACCGCCTGTACCGCCACGTCCCGCGCCGCCGCCCGCTTGGCGAGCTAGGTGTGTCCATTGGCGGGTGAGCCGCGGTAGGCGATATTCGTACTGGGCCAGTTCCACTTGGAGCGCGCCTTCACGGGTGCGCGCATGCTGGGCAAAAATATCGAGGATGAGCGCCGACCGATCTAATACCTTGATCTCTTCACCGAAGCGTTTTTCCAGTTCACGCTGGTGCCGGGGCGAAAGTTCGTCGTCGAAAATCACGACACTGGCATCCGATGCAAGCAGTGTTTGGTGAATTTCCTCGACCTTGCCGGAGCCTACAAAGGTTGCCGGATCGATCTGGTTCACGTTTTGCGATGTCTGACCAATGACTTCCATTCCGGCAGTATCGGCCAGCAGCGCCAATTCATCGAGCGAATCATGCAGGTTCAGTAAGGGGCGGCTTCCACGCAGCCCCACCCCGACGAGCATCACCCGTTCGGGCATATTGCTCAAAACTTTGTCGTCACTTTTATCGTTCATAAAGGTCTTGGAAAACTCGTGCTTTCCTTCCGTTACTGGGAAGCATACCACGTTTTCAAACGTTCAAGCGCCTGTTCTAAACGGTCATCCGTTGCACACAGACTGAAGCGAACATACTGCGTTCCACCGGGGCCATAGAACTCGCCGGGCGCAACGGAAACATGCGCCTTCGTCAGGGCTTCTTCGGCGTACTGGACGCCGGTTCCACTCAAAACACGCGCCCAGATGTAGAGCGATGCGCGCGGTTTTTGTGCCGTCAGCCCAATATGCGGCAGCGCCTCCATAATACGATCGCGCCGCCGTGCATAGACCGCATTACGCGCTTCAATCCACGAGCGCGGCGTTTGGTCAATTGCGGTGATGCCAGCGTCGTAAACAGCCCGGAAGTGACCGCTGTCCATGTTGCTTTTGATATTTAGCAGGGTAGCAATTGCCGTTTTCGATCCGACCGCTGCACCCAACCGCCAACCAGCCATGTTGTATGTTTTGGAAAACGACATGAACTCGACCACATGATCCAGCGCATCCGCCCCTTGCAGGGCGCTGCATGCCTGATAGCCATCATAGGTGACATCGTAATAGGGATTATCCGATGCGAGCAAAATGCCGTGCTGTGCGCAGAACGCGATTAAACGATCGTAGAAAGCAGGCTCGACGACGGCGCCTGTTGGGTTATTGGGATAATTCACCCACAGAATCTTTGCCCGCTTCAGCACCGCTTCGGGAATTGAGTCCAAATCCGGTTGATACCCCGCGCTTTCAGGGATGGGAACAAAATGTACCCCGCCTCCTGCAAGATAAGCGCCCATCGAATAGGCGGGATAGCCCACGTCTGGCGCAATCACGAGATCTCCCTGATCGATATACCCCAAAATGAGGTTCACGATCCCTTCCTTGCTGCCCATGAGCGGCAGTACCTGCGTTTCAGGATTGAGTTTTACACCAAAACGCTGCTGGTAGTGGCGCGCCACCGCCTGACGGAATTCCGGCGTGCCTTTGTAGCCCGCATAGCCATGATGTGCCGGATCAGCGGCAGATTCGGCGAGGGAGCCAACCACGACTTCTGGCGGCGGCATATCTGGGCTGCCAATATCCAAATTGATGACATCAAAACCCTGTGCATTGAGTTCGCGAACCCGCTGGGTGAGCGCTGCAAAAGGGTAAACAGGCAGACGACTCAAACGGGCGGCAGGCAGTGTCATAAGAACCTTTCCAATCTTTTAGTGGGCGCAGCGGTTTCAAGGATTGCTGCACCCTCTTCTTTATTGTGAACCGAAATCTTCAGATCGATCCAGTGAGGAGTGGTAATCGTGGTCTGCCGTGGTCAATCGAAACTCAACTGACATTCTGCGGAGCGATGTCCAAATAGGGATCATGCAGGCCAGCAAGCAGCTCGTTCAAGTCGCCTAACGCGCGCTTTACATAGGCGATGTAGCGCTGCCGCTTATCCTTCACAGGGGGATCGATGTCAGGCAGAATGCCAAAGTTCGCTTTCATCGGTTGAAAATGTTCCGCTTCCGCGTGGGTGACGTAGTGGCACAGCGCGCCGAGCATTGTGGTTGGCGGCAGTTCAAGCATCGATTCGCCGTTCAGATGTCGCGCCAGATTCACTCCTGCAACCAATCCGGTGGCTACGTTGCCCATATAGCCTTCAACGCCCGTGATCTGCCCCGCAAAGAAGAGATTTGGTTGGGTACGGAACTGCATCGTCGCGTTGAGCAGACTGGGAGAGTTGATGAACGTATTTCGATGCATTTGCCCCATGCGGACGAACTCGGCATTTTGCAGACCGGGGATCATGCGCAGGATAGTCTCCTGCTGTCCCCACTTGATGTTTGTCTGAAAACCGACCAAATTATACAAACTTCCGGCGAGATTGTCCTGCCGGAGTTGAACAACCGCATAGGGGCGTTTGTCGCTGCGCGGATCGCGCAGCCCCACCGGGCGCATTGGCCCAAAGGCCAGTGCATCGTGCCCGCGCGCTGCGATCTGTTCAATGGGTAAACAGCCTTCAAAGAACTGCTGATCTTCTCGCTCAAAATCACGCAGTTCCGCGCGTTCGGCATTGGTAACCGCCTGCACGAACGCTTCGTACTCGTCTTTGTTGAGCGGACAGTTGATGTAATCGCCTTCCGCCTCATCGCCGCGCCCGTAGCGACTGGCACGGAAGGCGATGCTCATGTCGATACTTTCAGCAGTCACGATGGGTGCGAGGGCATCGTAAAAGTAGAGGTACTGCTGCCCTGTCATCCGCGCAATTTCTGCCGCAAGTGCCGGGGAAGTCAGCGGCCCTGACGCGATCACTGTCGGCTCATCTGGAATGCGGGTAACTTCCTCGCGGACGATCCGAATATTGGGGTGGGTGCCTAATGCATCCGTCACCGACTGCGCGAAAACTTCGCGATCAACGGCGAGCGCGCCACCCGCTGGCAGTGCCGCTTTTTCGGCAAGATCAAGCAGCAGCGATTTCAGACGATCCAATTCGGTTTTTAGCAGCCCAGAGGCACGATCTGGCAGCTTGGAGCCAAATGAATTACTGCACACCAGTTCACCAAGTCGGTTGCTGACATGCGCGCCGGTCGTCTTGTGAGGACGCATCTCGTAGAGATCAACGGAAAAGCCGCGTTGGGCAAGCTGCCACGCGGCTTCGGAACCCGCTAATCCACCACCGACGACGATTACTTTCTTCGTCATGTCGTGGGTACTCTCACTATAGTTTACGGAGGATAATCGTCGCGTTCTGGCCGCCCAAACCAAAGCTGTTCGACAGCACGGTCTTGAGGCCGCGAGCATCACGGGCGACATTCGGCACATAATCCAGATCGCAGTCAGGATCGGGTGTCGTGTAGTTGATCGTTGGGTGAATAACCTGATCGACCAGACTCATCACGCACGCGATGATCTCAATTGCACCAGACGCACCGAGGGCATGGCCGAGCATGCTCTTGCTGGAGCTGACCGGGATGTTGTAGGCCTGTTCGCCGAACACCTTCTTGATCGCCAGCGTTTCCATGGCGTCGTTCGACTGGGTAGAAGTACCGTGCGCATTGATGTACTGGATTTCTTCAGTGGCAACATGCGCATCTTGCAGCGCCCACTTCATCGAGCGTGTGGCACCACCCGCAGCGGGATCGAGCGCGGCGATATGGTAAGCATCTGACGATGCAGCATGACCGAGAATCTCGGCATAGATTCGCGCCCCACGCTTCAGTGCATGAGCGAGGCTTTCAACGACCAACACGGCACAGCCTTCGCTGTATACAAAACCATTCCGATCTTTGTCGAATGGACGGCTGGCCGCGCTAGGGTTTTCGTTGTAGCCGGTTGCCAGTGCATCCATCGCTTCAAACCCGGCGATGGCGTAATCCTGAAATACCGATTCGACGCCGCCTGTGAACAGCATGTCGGCGCGTCCGTTGCGGATCATTTCGGTGGCTTCACCGACCGACTGAGTTCCTGCCGCGCAGGCCGTTGCCGTCGCCATAAGCGGGCCGAACGTCTTGAAGAACTTGCTGATGTAGTGCCCCGGCATGTTCGGCAGCGAGTTAATCAGCCCCAGCGGATTCGGGCGTTTGTAGCCGGAATCGCGGTATTTATTGGTACTCTGATCGCCCATTTCGTGCGATCCAAGCGTTGTTCCCATGACCACACCGACGCGATCGCCTTCCGCTTCGATTTCAGGTTGCGTGAGTCCTGCATCCTGTGCGGCAAGCTGTGCGCCCACCAATGCAAACTGAGAGGCGCGTCCCATGCGGCGGGCTTCTTTGTGTTCGATGTACTCACTTGAATCGAACCCACGCACTTCACCGCCGATTTTCACCGGGACATGTTCGATCGGGATAGTTTCAATGCGCCGGATGCCAGATGTACCGGATTTGAGACCTTCCCATAGGGTTTTGACACCCCCTAATGCGGTGATCGCACCCATACCGGTAATGACGACGCGCGGGCGCCCATTTCGTAATAGTTCCATAGTGCTGTCTTCTGCGGCTTAACCGTCGAGCAGCCGCATACCCCCTTTCACAGAGAACAGATGGTTGGAGAACGCTGTTTCATACTTCATTTGGGATGCGTTCCAATCCCTCTTTGATCGACTCGATTACGCGACCTGACACCGCGTCACGCGCTTGCCGGATGGCGTTCTTAACGGCTCGACCGTTTGAGCGGCCATGTCCAATGATGACAACGCCGTTCACGCCCAACAGGGGCGCGCCGCCGACCTCAAAGGGATCGATCTGCTTCCTCACATTATCAAATGCAGGGCGCGAAAGTAGTGCCCCCACTTTTGTTAACACTCCAGCCATCAATTCGTCACGCAGCGCGCTGGCCATTGTGCTGGTTGCGGCTTCCATTGTCTTGATGCAGATGTTTCCGACGAAGCCGTCGGTCACGACCACATCTGCGCCACCCTTGAGCATATCCTTCGGTTCAATGTTCCCAATGAAGTTGAGCGGCAGCTTGGAAATGAGCTCAGAGGCTGCTTTGAGCTGCTCGTTCCCTTTGCCTTCTTCTTCGCCATTCGAAAGCACTGCTACACGGGGGTTTTCCAATTTCATACCCGTTCGTGCATAGGCGCTGCCCATCACGGCGAACTGGGACAGCCATTCAGGACGTGCGTCCGCATTCGCTCCAGCATCCACGATCATGATGCTGTGACCACGCAGACGGAAGATCGCTGAAAGCGCGGGGCGTTTGACACCGGGGATGCGATGCAGCGTGAAAAGGGTAGCGATGCTCAAAGCCGCCCCCGTGTTTCCTGCAGAAACGAAACCATCAGCTTTGCCGTCTTTGACGAGATTCATCCCGACATGCATAGAGGAGTTCGGCTTCGCTTTGCCCACGACACTGGGTTTGTCATGCATGGTGACGACTTCAGCCGCGTGAACGACTTCAATTTTCAACCCACTGGTTTGGTGTTTTGCAAGTTCAGATTTAACTTTGGCTTCGTCACCGACCAAAATAATCGTATCGTTAAGGTATTCTCGCGCGGCGAGTACCGCGCCTTCGACATCTGGTACGGGCATCGCATCGCTGCCCATTGCATCTACTACGATCCGCATGTTTTGCCCTGTCTACTTTGGTTGCCCCATAACACGGTTCCGTAATCGTACCTCAAGGACACGTCACGTAAAGGATTGACATCCGATTTGGGGTCAGTATAATACTCGTGAATTTCGCACCGGTGGCGGAATGGCAGACGCGCACGCTTGAGGTGTGTGTCCACTACGTGGGTGGAGGTTCGAGTCCTCTCCGGTGCACAGCGAAAAAGGCCTGTTGGTTTTTACACCAATAGGCCTTTTTATTTTGTTGCACGTACGCCGGTATGTGGTGTATATTCCACACGTCATGGTTTATTTTTATCGATGGTATCCCATCTTTTCGTCAGGAGAGACAGCGGCATGAACGACGCGAATGAAAGCCAGTTGATGCGCGCCTATGAATTGATCGAAGCAGGCAAGCTGGATGAGGCCCGTGCAATCGTCAGCCCGATCTTGGCGAAAGAACGCAGCAATGTTGATGCTTGGTGGATCTATGCCCATGCGGTGACCGATCCGCTGGTGGCGAAAGACGCCCTGACGACAGTGCTTCGCCTTGATCCGGAATATCCCGGCGCGCGCGAACTCAACGAGCAGTTGAATCAGCAGTTGGTTTCGGCACCGGAATTCGCACCTCCGGCGAGTTCAGCCCCTCAATCCTCCGATTCGCCAGATTTTGACGAATTAGGCCATGCGGATGACGACAAAGATCATGATGGGTTTAACCTGCCACGCATTCTGCTCATCGCCGCTGTTTTCATCATCATTGCTGTCGCCGGACTCTTTTTAGCTAGTCAAACTGGGCCGTCCTCAGGGGCTGCAACAGAAGTTGCCAGCGCGACGAACACTCCTGTAACAGATGCGACCAGTGAAGCGCTGGCAGCCAGCACCGAAGTTGCTGGGGACAGCGTGAGTCTCTTGGCTGCGGCGTTAAGCTCATTTACCCTGCGCGTTCCCGATCCAGTGACGCTTGAAAGCACAACATCCGGGCAAATCGCCGTTGCGAACGTGTGCGGTGCGGTCAGTGCCGCGGTGCTAGAAGATACCGTCAATGCGGTGAAGTTGGCATTAGGACAGGCCAGCGCATCACTCGGAAGCGATGTGCAAGCCTTGGGCATTCGCGCGCTCGACTGCACCTCGAACCGCGTCATTCTACAAATTGGCGTCGATATGCAGACCGCGACTAGCTACGCTTCTGGCGGGCTGACAGACTTGGCATTTAGCGATCGCTGGTCGGTCATTCGCTAGGCGATTCGTCGTCAGTCAGCTCGTGGCCAGCTCGAACGTCGGAACGATCGATGGGCAGGCGGACAGTAAACTGCGTGCCCACGTTTATCTTGCTCTCGACTTCGATTTTGCCGTGATGCGCCTCAATAATGCCGTGGCTGACGAATAACCCCAGACCCGTTCCCTGCGGCTTTGTCGAGAAGAACGGGTCGAAGATTTTGCTCATATTCTCCGGTGGAATTCCACAACCCGTATCTTTGAACCTGACAATAATGTCTTGATCGTCGGATGTTGCCGTAATGTTGAGTGTGCCGCCGTCTGGCATCGCGGCCTGCGCATTCACGGCCAAGTTCATGAACACCTGTTGTAAGTGATCGCGGCTGCCCATCATCGGCGGCAGGGAATCGATCTTCGTCTCCACGGTCACATGTGCGTGTTCGAAGAATTTGCGGTTGAGTTTGATAATGCCGTCGAGCACTTCTTCCATGTTGATGGATGTCATGCCCTGATCAGCAGCCCGCGTGAAATCAAGCAACCGGCGGATTAAGCGTTGAATGCGCTCGATATTGTCGGTGATGATTTCCAGATCGCGCGCATCGATTTGCACCCCTGCTTCTTCAAGCTGCGAAATCACTTCCTCAAGCCCCAGCTTTATCGGCATCAATGGGGTGTTAATTTCATGGGCAAGGCTGGCGGCCATGTGCCCAATGGAAGCGAGCTTTTCTGAACGGATCAACATCTCTTGCGCTGATTCAAGCTGTTTGGTGCGCTCGGCAACCTTTTCTTCCAATCGGTGCGCATATTCAAGCTGAAATTCATAGAGCTGGGCATTATGCAGCGCTAGTGCCGCCTGCCGGGCAATACCCGTTAGAAAACGCAGTTGATCCTCATCCGAACCATCAGAATTAATGATCATGCCGAGTGCGCCGATCGTCCGGTTTGCATGACGGAGTGGGGCAACCACCACGGTTTGATCGCCGAGCGCTACACGAAGGATCGAATGCTTTCCTGCTTTGCGGATCGGTGGGAGCAGTACGGCGTTGGGGAGATCAAAGCTGTCGCCATTTCGGTCTAACGCGCGGCACTGCACAACTTTTCCGTTGTCGTCGAATTCGTAGATGAGTGCAGCTTCGCAGGGAATGTGCTGGCGGACGAGCCGTACCGAGAGTTCAAGCAGTTCACCAATATGCAGCGATTGGCTAAAACTTTCGCTTACTTGCAGGAGCGCTTCCAATTCCTGTGTACGCCGCTCCACTGCATCCTGAAGTTTGCGCGCTTTCATCTTGCTGACGGCGCGCGCAACCAGTTCCTGATGGGCAAATGGCTTGTAAATATAATCATCTGCGCCAAGGTTGAACCCATGCGCAAGATCCGCAGGTTGGCGAGCGTTCGCTGTTACCAATATGGTCGGGATAGGCCGTGTTTGCTCGTCCTCACGCAGTTCACGCAGCACATCAAAGCCATTCATACCGGGCATCAAAATATCCAGCAGGATGAGGTCTGGCATCAATGCGCGGGCGGCTTCCAACGCTGCGATCCCATTATTGACCTTCTCGACGCGGTAGCCTTCGCGTTCAAAGATGTGCTGTACCATCAACGTGGTGTTGATTTCGTCATCCGCGACCAAAATCAGGGGTGCATCCGTTTTTGTTGACATCCTTCCCTCCACGCGGGGGATCGAGGCTCTCGTCAAGAGCCGCCCGCTATCGCTTGCGGCAGCTATGTGTTTTCTAGCCGATGTGCTAGAATTTTCACTCTGATCATACGCACGAAGACCATCACAATGCATAAGCCTTCAGAACAAAGACGGAACATTCGCCGTTCGATCCTGCTGGGTGTCATCATAGGGCTCGGGCTCGGCGGGATCTTCGCGGCGGGGTTCTTTTTCCGCGATGTTATGGATCGCGTATCGCCCACGTTGGGGATCAGCGTGACCGCAGAGGAAGACTATCGTTTGTTGACCGAGGTTCAAAGCCTGATCAACCGGCGTTACCTGCGCAGCCAACCGGACTATACGACTCGTGAGTATGCGGCAATTCGCGGTATGCTGCAAACGCTGAATGATCCGTACACCTACTTTGTTGACCCGCCGGTTGCAGCCAGCGAGTCGCAAACGCTCGCCGGAACGTACGGCGGGATTGGCGTTCAGCTTCAGCGCAGTGCAACCGGTGAACTGGTACTCTACCCCTTTGCGGAGAGCCCTGCTGCCAATGCCGGGATCGAAAATGGAGACATTCTTCGCACTGTAAATAGCGTCGCAGTCGACCTAACGGCTCCCATGGAATCCATCGATCAAATGCTGCGCGGGGAAGTGCGTGCCGGGAGCGGCGTTGAGATTACGGTCACCAAAGCATCGGATGGTTCCGAACAAACCGTTTTTATCGAGTTCGCGGTGATCAATGTGCCTTCGGTTGTATGGCGCGTGCTTCAGGAAAACGCAGCGATCGGATATGTGCAGATTTTGCGTTTCACAGCGCGTACGCCCGATGAACTGCGTCAGGGGATGGCTGAGCTAAACGAGGCGGGCATCCGCCAGCTTGTATTGGACATGCGCAACAACGGCGGTGGTTTACTGCAAGAATCGATTGCCGTTGCAGATGAATTTATGGACGGCGGCGTGATTGTCTATGAGCGAGATAATCAAAGCGAACGCACCTACGAGGCAACCGCTGGGGGCGCCGCTGTTGATCTGCCGATGCTGGTGCTGGTTAATCACCTAACGGCAAGCGGCGCAGAATTGGTAGCCGGGGCCTTGCAAGATAGCCAGCGCGCACAGCTCATCGGCGAGACGACCTATGGTAAAGGCACCGTTCAACAGATCATTCAGCTTTCAGACAATTCATCGCTGCATGTGACCGCGGCGGAATGGCTGACGCCCAACCGCCAGCCCTTGAACGATCACGGATTGCAGCCGAATATTGTGATTGCGCCTGATCCGAACGGACGCGATCTTGACCTAGAATCGGCAGTGCAAATTTTTGCATCAGAAGCACAGCCAGAAAGCAGCGGGATATGAACGATGGAATCAAGGTCATCGCCCGCAATCGTAAAGCGAGCCATGACTATCACCTTGAAGAGACCTATCAGGCAGGACTTGTCCTGACGGGATCTGAAATCAAATCAATTCGCGCCAACCGTATCACCCTCGGCGATGGCTTTGTCGAAGCCCGTGACGGCGAACTGTGGCTGCTCAATGTGCATATTTCCCCCTACGATCAAGCCGGAACCTATGGTTACGTCGATCCGATGCGCGCGCGTAAGCTGCTGCTTCACAAACGTGAAATTGCACAGATCATGAGTGGCATTTCAGCACGTGGATATACGTGCGTTCCGACGATGGTATTCCTGCAAAAGGGACGCGCCAAAGTCGAAATTGCGCTGGCAAAAGGCAAGAAGCAGTACGACAAGCGTGCGGCGATCGCCAAACGTGATTCCGACCGCGAGCTGCGTCAGGCTATGAAAGAGCGTTATCAGGACGGCTAAAAGTTTATGTTCTCGCGGGAAGATGCGTACATCAGCATCGAGTTTGTGGCGCAAGTCCTGCGAGAAATGAGCCATGCCGCCGCTTATAAGGCCCATAATCCACTGGAACAGCTTGTCATGGTCGAGAAGCTGCTCCATGAACGTGAAATGCCGCGCAGTTCGGAAGCGCGGCGTTTTGCTTTATATGAGGTCTTCAGCCGGATCATTGAAAACGGATTGCGCTACCATCGCGCTTTATATGATCTCCCGATGCCAGCGGCCCATTGGACACTTGATCACGTTGGGGAGTCAGCCGCAAAGGATGTAGGCTTAGAGCGACCGAACGCTGAATTGATGGTGTACAGCCTGTTGTACCACTGCTTTGTGCGTGTGGACTGGGCGGTCACGCCGGAGCAGTTTGCCACATGGATTGCCGTTGGCGAGCGCACCTTTCGCCGTTATCAAACCTATGCGCTGCGCCGCCTTACCTACACACTGATTGCCGAAGAACGCGCTGCACGCCGCGTCGAGCGTCAGCGATGGCTGCGCCTCCAATTACCGACTCAATCGAACCGGCGGTTGGTGGGACGTGATACGCTCGTCGCGAGCTTTTCGGCCATCGAGTTTCCGTATTCGCTGTTGATCACTGGGATCAGTGGCATTGGTAAGAGTGCTTTTGCCCACCTGTTAATCGACTGCTGGATTGAGTCCGATGCCCTCAGCGATGCCATCTGGATTGAAAAACCGCTGCACGTAGAAGAAGTTCGCAGCCGTTTGCATGAGCGCTTGATCCCCGCGGAGGTGAAATCTGAGCTCCGGGATGCGCTGTCATGGGCTGAAAAGCCGGTCGTCATCATTCTTGATGCATGCGAAAAACTAATGCAGGACGAAGCAAATGCGCTGGAACGCCTGCTGGAGGAATGCAGTGCGGCTCAATGGGTTCTGACCAGCCAGTTATACCAGCCGTTGCTGGCCGTCAAACGACATCTTCCAATGCCACCCATGGACTATGATGCAGCGTTGATCCTGCTGCGGCAGTACCGGGCATTGGATAGTGAGGATTCGCTGTTCGAAGAGGAAGCTGCCCAACTTTATGAGCAGGTGGGCGGGATTCCCGATGCCCTGATTTCGGCTGTTCGTTATCTGGAAGTCACTTCATGGCAGCAGGTTAGCGCCGCTTTATGGGAACGCTTATATCGTCATATCTTTGATCGCATCAAGAAGAATGCGCGGATCGCATGGTGTTTGCTCGCTATTCTCCCGCCTGTTCAACAAGAATTACCATCTGATACACCTGTTTGGGCTGATCTGCTGCTCGAACCGGCGGTGATGCCGCTGCGTCAATGGTCGGTGATCAGCCGACAGCTTCCATTCAGCCTTGAAAATGGGGCACGCCGCTTCATCGAGGGGGCAGTGGCGAACAATGATTCCGAAATTACGTCTTATCTCGAAGCGCTGCTGCTGCATATTGATCAGTGGGTAGGTCGCGATCCATCCGCTGTAGTGTCCGCTGTGCAGCATTTATTGGCTGCGTCTTGGCTGCCGCTAGAAGCCCAACGGCGGATGCGATGGATCGTAGGCTGTGCTCCCGTAGGGGTGCGGCGCGGTTACACGGCAGCGTGGATCGGCATTTTAGAGGACGTATGGAGGCAAGCAGCACAAACTGAGCTGACAATCCTATACGGTGTTTGCCTGCGACAGCTTGGCGATTGGACGCGCGCAGAAAACGTTTTTCAAGAAGTCATCACAGCATCCGGAGCCGCAGGGGCATTTGCCAATCAATCGCTTGCCTTGATTGAGCTCGCGGTCACTGTTCGTTATCGGGGCGCGTATGAGGAAGCCAATGATGCGCTGCTTCATGCCAGCAGGTCGGCAGCGGTGCATGCACCAGACTTGCTGCCACGGGTAGCGATAGAGCAAGCCAGAATCGCATTAGATCGCAAACAAGCTGATCAAGCATTTCAATTGCTCACCGGTCACCCGGAAACGGTCGAGGTTATCCTGCTGAAGTGCGAAGCCTATTTGCAATTCAATTTCAATGGAGAATGTCGTTCGCTTGCCGAACGCTTACTTAGCCGCCGCGATCTCGATACACGTCAGCGGGCGGCGGTTCATACTATCATTGGACGTAGTTACGAGCAGGATGCGCAGTATGAATCCGCCCATTGGCATTTTGCGACCAGCGTATCGCTTGCCGAATGGGGTGGTGACCGGCTTACACAGGTACGGGCACGCGCCAATGTAGGCGCGGCATTACTTCATATGGAACAGTTTGAGAAAGCCCAAGGCGTCTTGTTGGCCGCGGAACGTGAAATGATGCAGCTTGGCGACCCCGTAGGTGCCGCCGCGATCCGCCATAATCTCCATCTGATCGATATGCGGCTTGCCCGTTGATCCATTTTCCAGTATACTGAATCCATAAGCGCTCATAGCTCAGTGGATAGAGCACTGGTCTTCGGAACCAATGGTCGGGGGTTCGAATCCCTCTGGGCGCACTTGTGGTACGCTGAGGCTTGCTTTCAACTCACCGCCCCATTACAATTCGCGTCGTTCATTGGCCTGCTCCATTCGTCTAGAGGCCTAGGACGTGGCCCTCTCAAGGCCAAAACACGGGTCCGAATCCCGTATGGAGCACTGGAAACCCCTCAACAGAGAAAATGTTGAGGGGTTTTTGTTTTCCTAGGCTAGCGGAAACTTCGCGTAGAACGTGGTGCCGTTTTCTTTGGTGGATTCGAAAGACACACGCCCGCGCAAATACCGCTCACTCAACAGTTTCATGCTGTAAGTCCCCAGCCCACGCCCTGAACCCTTTGTTGAAAAGGATCGGTTGAAAATTTGAAGTTGATGGTTATGGGGAATATAGGTTGGATTGTGTACGGAGAAGGTCACTTCATGCGCATCCGATGTATAACCGACGGTGATCGCATCGCCCTCATGAGAAGCCTCAAGCGCGTTCTTGATCATGTTGCCGATCACACGCCCCAACAGAACTTGGTCGGTGGTTAGCATGATCATTGCGTCGCCCAGATCCAGCGCAAGCTGACGACCTTCGGCGGATTGATGATGACTGTACTGATTCACCAACCCCTTCACAAAATCAGCGACACTGAAGATGGTTGGCATGGCCTGTAAATCACCTGATTCTGCGGCTATCAAATCTCGCTGGCTGCGAATTTCATCAATCAGTTGATGAGAAGCCCGATATAAATCGTCAATCATACTGGTGGCTTCTGCGGGTTCAATCTTCATGAACTCAGTCGAAGAGGCAAGAACGCCCGCCGTATTCAGAACATCATGAAAGAAAATACGTTCCAGTGCCCGACGGCGTTTTTCCCCGGCAATATCGGTCAGTGTAAACACGGTGAAATGCCGCCCATTGAGCTCAAGGGGTTTTGCTGTGGCTTCAAGGTCAAGGCTATCCCCATTGCGGAGCGTTATTCTGCATTCCTGAGTGGATTGCGCGCCTTTGATACTGCTTAAAATAGCCTTTACCGCGCCACAATTGCGGCAATATTCGCTCGTTCCACAGCCGCCGGGTGTTTCGGTCGAATGCGCGCACCCGATAAGTTCTCCCGGACGGTACCCCAGAAGTTCGCTGCGATTCCTTAAGTTCAGTAAATTCAAGCATGCTTCGTTGGCAAAAATCGCCTGCCGGTTCTCGTTCAATATCAACAGGAGATTAGGAACCGCATCAAGCATGGCGACAATTGTTGAGGATTTGACGTATGTCTCGGTATCGTGACGAATCTGTGCTTCGGTTGAACGTTCAGCAGGGGCGAATTGGGTAGGCAGAGGGCTCAAAGTAGTTTCTCCTGCAACGCCTAAACTCAATAAACTTCATTCTATGTTGATGATATTACACTTCGCACAGCGGAGAACGTTAATTCTTTATTTATGGATGGGACTACTCCCGAATCGGTGCAAGGACGGAGAATACCGGAATCGCACGGGACTTTCCTTTTAAGGGAATTCGTTTTGGCAGAGGCTCAATATCGAATTCCTGCCATACGTCGTGATAAATTGCCTCTGTAAGCAAAATCTGGTTTGGTTCCGCCACGCCCATCAAGCGTGCTGCCACATTGACCGAATCGCCAAGAATATTGAACTCACGGCGGCCACGAGGCGCCCCAACTTCCGCAGCAAAGACCGTTCCGCGTGATAACCCAATCTTGACTGCCAATTTTTCATCGGCTCCATAGGGAGACTGTGCTGCCATGACAATTCGGCGGATTGCATCGGCAGTATGGGCAGCACGGGCCGCATTGTTGGCATGTGCGTTCGGCAGACCGAAGTAGATCAGCATATCAGCGCCGTTTAGATGGTAGGTCACATGTTTAAGCACGCCACCGTTTGTTTCCACCGCTGCATTCATGAGCGCGAAGATCTCCGAGAAGCGGGCGACCACCATCCCGGCTTCGTCCTCACTGCACCGGTTGATGTTTTCCGACAGGCCGATCAAGTTTACAAACATGATCGTGAGATCGGCAAAGGTCGCCTTAATCCCTATTTTGCGATCCACTTCCTCCACGACCATATCCAATACTGGCTGCGGAAGGTAGGCAGCCAGCGGCTCCAGCCGATCCAAAAGATCGCCAAGTGCATCGGTCAAACCGGCCACACTTTTATCCATAATCAGAGAACTTGGAATGCGCCGCCCGACGAATGAGCCGAGATCATAAGTGCCAAGCTGTTCCTCGGTCAGGTCGTCGATGATGAGATGATATTGCTCTTCCGTTCCGGATTCGGTGCGATAAGACTTGCTTACGCGCTCGAAGGCACTGGTTGTCAAGTTGACACGCCCCGCCACTCCGCCGCCTTCCGCGAGTTTGGTCGTACGAATGTCTGTTCCCAGCAATACTTGTGCCATGCGGCGTGGGGTGCCGATCTGCCCAACTAGGTAGCGCCCAACGTGAATCCCAACGCGCATGGAAAGCGAGACCGGCCCGCGCGGAGTTGGCACTTCCTTGAATTCCGCCATGGCGCGCTGCATGCGCAGAGCTGTATTGACGGCCTGTTCCGTGTCGTTTTGGAACCGATTGGATAGGAACTGCACCAGTACCGCATCGCCCGTGAACTCTAGGAGCTGACCGTCTGAGACACCGATAATCTCGATGATCCGCCCGAAGTAACTGTTGACGATTTCCATGAGCTGCATCGCGCCCGTTTCCCCAGAAGTCGAATAGGACTCCAATAGGGTTGTAAACCCGACCAAATCGGTGAACATGAGCGTGCCTGTTTGCCATTCCCAGCGGATAGTTCCGGGTTTCAGGTTGGCATTGGCGACGGAGCGCGGCACATAGTCGAACAGGGTATGGTACAGCGTCCGCAGATGTTCGTGGGCTTGAAGCAGCGTCTCTGTTTTGGGCGTAAGCCACGTATGGACATACAACTCGGCGGGCAGTAGATGCCGCAGCCGAGTCTCTACGCCCAGTAAAGGATGAGTTTTCTCAGCAGTCATGGAAATCGCCCCAATTCACTCGGCTTTAGCTGGTACTTTCTGATGTCGGATCGCTGGTGCCCGGATTTTCCTTCCGGTTGCGCATTTCTTTCACGCGATTGCTGAGATGCTCGAAGAAATCGGTTTCGACCACTTCCGAAACCTGTTTTGCGACGCGCGCTTCATCGATCTCGATACGAAGCTGCTGTACTTCGGCTTTCAGCTTCGTTTCGCGAGTATCGATTTTCTTGGTCATATCCAGCAACCGCAAACTGAGAACTGAGATCTCATCTTTCCAGCCGTTTTCACCGCTGCTGCCAATTTGCTCCGCCAATTTCTCAGCAACTTCATAATGACCCTCGCCAATTTGCGCAGCAGCTTCAGAAAGGCGGCGCAGCGGGCGGGTCAGCGCGCGGGAAAGGGCAAAAACCAGCACGAACAATACCACATAGGTGATGGCGAATGCGACCAGTGCCGAATTCAGGATACGTTCGCGTACCTGATTGACGTAGGGTGCATAGTAGTCCATCGAGACGCCGCCGACGATCTCACCTGCGCTGTTGCGAATAGGGTAATTGCCGGTAATCCATGAACCAAACCCATCCGTATAGCCCCATTCAGGACTAAGTGCGCTGAAAAATCCGCGATCTGGCCCAACATCAATCGTCACACAGTCGGCATTAGCGGCTGTCAGCGAAGCTAACACGCTTTCAGGGATGGTTCCGCTGCTAATCCAGCATTCGTTGCTCAGTGCTGTGATATTGTCGATCAGGTGCAAGGGGTTGCTATCGCCGGGATTGAGCAGTTGACTGTCGGTGCCAACCTGCATAAATTTCACCCCAACAGGTGGTGTAAGCAGTGAGCCAGCACTTGCGACATAATGCACTTGATTGGGTTCATCGCCAAATGTAAAACTGTAGATTCCGGTGCGCCCTAATTCATACTTCTTCGTGTCGGCGAGATGGTGAGCAAGTACCCAGTATCGAGGATCATCAGTATAGCCATCATCGCGGGGCTGTCCCTCTTGGATCAAGCCCTGAAAATCGTCACCATTGACTCCGGCGGCAATCCCACGCAGCATGCCGACCAAATCTGTGATCGCCGCTTCTTTGGCAATATTCACCGAAGAAGTGAGAAACCAGAAGTACGCTGCACTGAATACCAGTGTGAATACCAGTGTGAAAGCGATGATGAGTTTGGTGCTGAGGCCGCCAAACCGAACACCCTTAGCAGTGGCCATGGGTTGCGTCGTCAAAGTCGTGTCCTTTCGACCGGCATTTGATGAAAACAAACGACTTCCCCCAACGGATTTAACGCTGAAAAGACGCTCGTGCGATCAAGAGTGCCCGGTTGTCTTCCGTCAGGTGATAATGATCGAGATAAAATGCGCGCAGCACCCGTTCCCATAAGGCAGGATCATCCCATTGGAAGCCGTCTGTGTCGGGTGGGTATAGCCCCAAATGCATTTGGTGATACCCCAGCGCTTCCAATTCCTCGGTGTCTGCTTCACTTTGCCATCCACGCGGATTGGTCGCGCCGCTGACATCGGGTGGCTCATAGTAGCGCACGGGTAATACCATCATGCCATATTCTTTGAAACGGCGCACCATCTGCGGCGAATCGACTTCCACGGCCAGCGGAACCATACCGGTACGTCCACAAGCATAGCCATCGATTTCGAGCTGGCGAATTCGCGCTTTGATCATCGCTTGGGCGATGCGCTGCCCTTCAATTTGAAGTTCTCTGTATTGTGGGTAAACAGCAATATCCATGCCTAATCCCAGATCATACGCGGCGAGGTATTCTGTGACTGCCAAGCCGACAGGTTCGCTGCCTAATTCTGCCAACCACACATGATGGCGGTCACCAGTGCGCGTATCGTGATAGCCAATCGAGCGCAGAATACGCTCGACATAAAAAGCATACTGAGGCATTAGGTCTTGAAACATCACCGTTAAGGCTTCGACCCGCTGCATGTCATCACGCGCCAGTTCGTAAATCGAAAGATTGCCTAATTGGCTGACGAGTGTCGACATGCCGGATATTCCTTGTTGAAGTTCATAGGTCGAGCTTATCGAGGACGGAGAGGCGTTTTTGACGCTTCTTGACTCTCCAGTTCAGAAGACTTTGGTCGTAGACCTTGATGACCTGCGTAATTGCCCATACGCCGATTCCTGCACCGATCAAGCCGAACAGCAGCCCTACGAGCGTCGCATTCTTCGCAGATAGGTTTCCGGTCAGCGCAACGATCATCACGACAATGATGGAACCGAGAATGACACCTATTGCCGTCAGGTAATTGTCCAAAACCAAGCTGACACGTCCGCGACGATCGGATGGAACAAGCGACTGAAAGGCTTTGCGAGCGGTCTGGTTGATGGTGTAATACGAAAGCCATGTCAAGATCATGCCTGCGGTGACAACCAAAAGATAAGGGGCGATGATCATGATAATGAGGGTGGCACTCAGGATGAGCGGATAGACAAGGAATGAATTCTTGAGTTCAAGCGCACGCATGAGCCGACTGGTAAGCATGGTGCTGGTGAATAGGATTGCGCTCATCAAAATGAAACGGTAAATCCCATAAAAGGTCTGAATTTCCTGCGGAGTGATCAGAGTGCTCCGCGCGGTACTCAAAAAGGCATACCGTGTGACGGTTAGCCCGACCGATAACCCTAAATAGGCGAGACACATATACCGGAATGCTGGAACATTGGCGAGGAATTCACGCGCCTCGCTGATCGCCTCTTTGAAATTAATGTCCGACTTTTGGACGGGTTTCCGCTGAACGCCGCGCAACCCAAGCCGAATCAGCAGGTAAACACCAAAGAAAATCGCTGCGTTCACAAGCAGCAGATCACGCCCGACGATTCCGGCGGATGCGGTGATCGCGGCGGCGGCGCTGCCGCCAATTTGCCCGATAAACCCAATGGCAATCAGCAGCGGAAACAGACGTTTCGCCTGTGCCATCTCGAAAATATCATTGGCCAGCAGCCAAAACGCGAGCGGAAAGAAAAACCACTGCTGATCGTTTAGGATGGTGAGCAGTCCATAATTGACGGCATCTACCCATCCAAATACAAACAGCAAGCGCAGTCCCACATACAGAATGGAGAAAAACAGCGCCAGCAACCGGATCAGTTTCACACGCTCGATTCGATCGATGAGTAGGGATTGCGCGGTAGATCCGATCACGATGCACACCATACTGAGCGACCAGACGATCGGTAAACCGCTGGCGCTAACATGGCTCAAGAAGCCGCTGGTGGCGACGACATCGCCCATTTCGAGCGAGAATGCATTGGCAAACAACATCGCCCCCAGTATGACCACGAGGCGGGCTTCGTTGGATTGAATGCTCAGCATGCGCTGAAGCTGGTTCATGTCAGGTCGTCGGCTTAGCTGTTCTGGATCAATTTGACGATGTGGGCATATTTCTTCGCGACTTCGTGATCCGGGTGCTGAAGCGCGAAAATCCCTGAACTGGCCAGCGCCATCATTTCATCTGAATGCGGAATGACCGCCGCGACAGGCATCCGGTACGTTTCTTCAATGCGTTTCTTCAATGCTTCTTGATCGAACGACTGCGGCGCTTTATTGACGACCAGTACCATGTTCGGCACATCCAGCTTACGCGCCACCTCAACCGTTACCAGCGTTCCTTGATAGTCCTGCGAATCAGGGCGCAGAATGATCGCTAGAAAATTGCTGATAGCAATCGAAAGCAGGGTCTCTTCGTTGACACCGGGGTGTGTATCGATGACCAGATAATCCAGTTTCAGCGAGGTGAGAAGTTCCTGATAGCCGTCGTTGAGCAAGCCAACGTCATACCCTTCGCGAAGGATACGCGCGATTTCCCCCACTTTCATACTGCTGGGGATAAGATGCAGTCGGCCTTTGATCGGTATTTTGTTGAGTGGGTTTTTCGCTAAGTTTTCGGTGACATCGACGGCAGTATCGCAGATTTCGCATTTGCCGCGTAAGTAATCATTGAGCGAATATTTCATCTGCTCTTCCTGCATCCCAAACAAAATGTGGATGCCGGGTGAGTTGATGTCGGTATCGACTACTCCGACTCGTGCGCCGTCTGCTGCCAGCAGGGAGGCAATATTCGCGCTGGAATTGGATTTGCCCGTGCCCCCACGAAATGAGTGAATGGAGATGATTTTCGACATAGCTTCTCTCTACACAATGACGAGTAGTCTGGTTACAGGAACATTCCGATTCGCATTCTAGCTCTCAGTTATAGCATATCTCGCTGAAATGCGGGATTGAGCGTTATGCTTCTTTTCGCGTTCGTGACAAATGTTCTGTGGTAAAATAACTATCGGCGATTTGTTCGCTTCCTTTCCGTCAGTCTATCACTGCTTCCAGTCGGACTTCTGATGTCCATACACCCATCCCTTTTATTTTCTCTGCGCGAACCATCGCAGCAGTGCTGCATATATCGTGCGGAGCAAAGGGCGACTGGGCGCTCTGAGGGGCAGTGTATCCTCTTATGCATTGGCGATGAGAGTTTCCAAGTCGGGTGAACTTTATGACAAAACTCTCGCTTACCCCCGAGACGCTGGTTGATATTCTAACGCATATCCCAGAGGGGTTCATTCACCGCTCTCAGCTTGCCAGCCGTCAGCAGTATGGCTGGAAAGGCGATGCTGCCGTCAAACAAGCGTGGGAGCAGGGAAAAATTGGGCGCGATGGCAGCTATCTTTACGACAAAACGCGCATTGATGAAGCAAAGCTGCACGATCTGGTGACATGGTGCCGTCCCGCGCTGCCCCGCGTCAACCATGATGGGAAATTCATGGAACCCGCTATTTGGGAACAGCGCAAACGGCGGTTGCGCCAATTCGGCAACCCGGCTTACGTCCGGCTGTTCGATTTGCTGGCGAACGGGCGCGGCTATTTGAGCCCGGATCAAATTCGCAAGATGCCGGACGATTACCCACTGCTGGAGAATCTCGTCCATTCCGGGGCGCTGGAGCAAATTGAAGGGTTCATTTACGATCCGCTGCTGCTGAGTGCGACAACGGTTGAGGACATTGTTCGCAAACAGCGACTCATGCCGCTTAACGAGGCAATTGCGGCGTTTGTGGGGTCACGCCCCGGAAATACCGCCCCGCTCAGCGAAATAATGGCGCGTTTTCCCGATCAGCAGGTCGAAGATGCGCTGACGCTCGGCAAGCTCGCTGTGTATTCCGTGCAAACGAGTGACGACACACCCTCTGTCGATTGGGTACGCCTTGAAACCGTTGCGCCAACGACCGCCCTCAATGCAGCGCTAAAAACGACCAAAACGCGTGACGACGAATGGACGGAAGCCCTACAAGCCGCCGGTACTCAGACGCGGCCAGATACTAAGGATGGTAAATCGCGGCGTCTGCGCGTATTAGCGCGTTCGTATACGCTTCCCAACGCGGCAAAGCGCTTAGGTGTGGATGCGGAAAGCCTCGCTGCTGCGGTTCATGACGGTCGCATGAGCACGTTTGTCGATCCTGAAGGGGTGACACGCATTTCCGCCGCAGATGTTGAATCGGTATACAACGATCCGGCGTACCTAGAGCAGATTACAGCCTATGAGCGGCTGAAAGTCCGCGAGATTGCCATCGCGCTGAATATGAGCTACCCGTTGGCGCGGAAGCGCATTCTGCGCTCCAACAAGCTGGAGCAGGGTTTGGTGCGCTGGGGTGATGTGCGCGGTCGATGGGGGCTGCCGCCCACGCTGCGCGAATTCCGTGAACTGCTCACCGAACGCCTTGAAAAACGCCACACGGAGCGCAGCGAACGGATTGCCGAGCGTGAGCGTACCTTACAGGAGCAGCGTCGGGCTATTCAGGAAGAACGCACGCGCGTCCGCCGGGAACGCGATGAACTGCGCGCGAAACTGGTCGCGGCGTTTCCGTCATGGAAGCATGACGGGCGTGCCGATCAGCGTATCACAATTCATGTGGGGCCACCAAACAGCGGTAAAACCCATCAGACAATTGATGCGCTTGCGAATGCCAGCAGCGGTTGGTATCTCGCGCCGCTGCGTTTGCTAGCCTTCGAAATCTTTGATCGTCTAAACCGCCGTGGTGTGTACTGCAATTTGCTTACGGGAGAGGAATACATTCCGATTCCCGGCGCGACGATCACCGCGGCAACCATTGAAATGTTTGACCCCTATCACAGCGGTGATGTCGTCATCATCGACGAAGCGCAAATGCTGGCCGACCCGGATCGGGGTTGGGCATGGACGCGCGCGATCATGGAAGCAGAAGCGCCTGAAATCCGCGTGATTTGCCCACCCACCGGTCAAAAGCTGATCGAGCAGATGGCCAAATCGGCGGCAATCCCGTACGAAGTCATTGAACATGAACGCCTCGCTCCGATTCAAGTGGCGAAGAAACACTGGTCGCTGCGGGATCTGCCGCCGCGAACCATTCTGGTCGCGTTTTCCCGGCAAAGCGTCCTTCACCTCAAAACAGAACTCGAACGGATGAAGCGCACCGTGTCGGTCATTTACGGCAACCTACCGCCTGAAGTGCGCCGCAAACAGGCCGATCGCTTTGCCACCGGGCAAACCGATATTTGCGTGGCGACCGATGCGGTTGGTATGGGCTTGAACCTTCCCGCTGATTATGTCTGCTTCTACGAAATCCAAAAGTTCGACGGCAAAAAGGTGCGTGTCCTCACGCCGAGCGAAATACAGCAGATCGGTGGCCGCGCCGGGCGTTATGGACTGTCAACGGCTGGCGAGGTCGGCGCAACCAGCAAACGCGATTTGAATTTGGTCAAGCAGTTATTCTATGCCGAGCAAACCAGTTTAACCCATGCGCGTGTTGCCCCTTCGGTCGATGATTTGGAGATGATCCCCGGCAGCCTTGCAGACAAGTTGGCGCAGTGGGCGTCCCTCCAATCGGTGCCCGAATCGCTGCGTAATGCCATTAAAACGGCTGACCTAAGCGAACGTATCGAATTGGCGCGTATGCTCACCGACGCGGAGGTCAATTCGCTGGGGTTGGCAACTGCGATGAAGCTGATCAACGCACCGACGCGCCAAAGCACGCGCGCTTACTGGTATAAGTGCGCCCGCGCCATTCTTTCTAATAAGCCGATGGCGCTCCCTCCTGCAGCACCGCCGGAAGTCACCAGTGCGAGCGATTTGGAAACCATCGAATCGTGCGTATCATGTGCGGATATTTACCTGTGGCTGTCATGCCGCCCCGAATTTGCCGCGTTTGCGCCAGATGGCGAACAGGTGCGTGCGGATCGAACTGCTTGGTCAGAAAGTATCGATCACGCGCTGCTCAAGCGCATTGATACGGCCCGCCGCTGCCAGCAGTGCGGTCGTCCGCTTCCGGCCACCTATCGTTTTTCCATTTGCGAGCAGTGCTACCAGCGCCGTTTTGAAGTGGATGACGATGTAGAATACGACTATCCGTAAGGATGAGGACGCTTCATGGAGCGTCCTCACAGTCTAAATTTTCTGCTACTTGCGCTTGTGAACCAAAAATGTTGGCACCACAGAACCGCCGCCCGCTGTCACATTGAGCAAGGCGCTTGACGAGAGGCGTGTCAAGCAGCCGTTCGTGGTTTGCCCGAAGAAAATAAACGGATCGGCATCGACGAGTCGCTGGCTGATGTTCAGTTTGCCATTGATCATCGCCGGGAAATCTTCATAGGCGGCTTCAACGCGCTCTTGTACCACAAAGGGGGTCGTCAGCGTGCCGCGCAGCGTTTCAATCCACTGTTCCTGCGAGGTTTCCCAACCGATCACCACGCCTTTACCGCCGTATTCATCATTGGGCTTGAGAACCAAATGCTCACGATGCTCGGCAATGTAGGGAAGCAGTTCGATTTCCTTGCCATGCAGCAGCGTCTTTCGATCTTGTACACGCCGCGTCCACGGAATATGCGCTTCAATCGCGGCGCGTTCGGCAGGGGTGAACAGGTACGCATTCCGCTCGTCGCTGATGAGTGCGAAACTGGCTTTTTTTGCCATCAATTTTGCGCTGAATGCATTCGACATACACACCGCGCGATCGCGTACCGCGCGCACGATCGGGTTATCGAGTCCCATTCGCTGAATGAGTTCGCTGCACAGCACCCGCTTATAAATCAAATCGATGCGAAAATCGCCCGCCCACAGGGCGCCATTGCGGTATTCCAGCGCACGCGGATCAGCCAGCAGCGTTGGAACGCCGCGCGCTTCAAAATACATCTTGCACAGCTCGTGCTCGTTTAGGGTAGGCACGTCCGCCCAATCGATGATGCCGATTTGCATCGCGTTCGTGCCGCCGTATTCGCGGTAGATCGCTTGCAGCGACTCCAGCAGCCCTTGCACCATCGAGAAGCGGCGTACCACATACTGCTTTTGAAACCGCTTCATCACATCAAGGCTTAGGAACGCTTCTGCAAGCTGATCCTCATAAGCCATCCCAGCCGGAGTTTCAGCGTTGTACTCGACAAACTGCAAAAGCCCGGTTTGCGCGTGATAAAACGAATCCAGCCGCGAGGTCGTCCACGGGTGCTCATAACCGATGTCGAGGCTGAACAGCACTTCCTCATAGCTTTCCAGATCGAGCTGCGCGCGCAAATTGGGATCTTTCATGCAGGCATGGTGTGCCTTCATAAATGCGCTGAGGACAAGTTCGGTCTGCTGCTTCAGGAAGGCGTATTCCTGAGGCTCGTAAAAATGAGGCCGCAGCACTGTACACAGTGGGCGCGTGCCAAAATAACAGCGGCGCACCAACAACTCACTGTTGAGCGCCGCCTCCGTGTCCTGCGCGGGCAGATCAGAAAGTAACTCGTGATAGCGATCAATCGCTTCGCTGTTCATCCGGTATCTGAGCCTATTTCCCGTCGCGCGCCATAGGGTACCACTGATACCGATCTCCGGTCGCTTCGTTCGACTTTGCCAGCCGAATGGTGAGGTCTGCCATATGTTTCACCATCCAGTCGAAATGTTTGCGCCCCAATGAATTGACATCCATGTCTGGAGCAGGATTCATGAAGTCAATCGCATACGGAACCCCGTCGCGAATGGCAAATTCGGCGGTATTCATATCGTAGCCGAATGCCTTCACGATAGCCGTTGAATCGCGCACAATGCGCTCATACAGTTCTGGTGAAAAGTCGTGATTTTCATAATACACGCGGGTGCGTGGATCATATTTCATCACGTAGATTTCTTCCTGACCAAGGCACATGCAGCGCGCGTAGTTATCCCATTGAATGAATTCTTGCACGATCATCGTCAGCAACCCGGATTGATCGTAGCGCCAGATAAGTTCGCTCAATGAATGGACAATGTACACATCACGCCAACCGCCGCCATGCGCGTCTTTGAGGACGCATGGCATCCCTACATATTCGGCAATCCAATCCCAGTTGAGTGGATACATCAGATTGCGCAGGCTCTCGGTTGGCACAATACCGGGGACATACTGCTTGTTGGGCAGGACGAGCGTTTTGGGGGATGCGACACCGAGTTTGGTCGCCATCGATGCGCCGAAGAATTTGTCATCGCTTGTCCACATGAAGGGATCATTGATGACTTTGCAGCCTTGGAGGGCGGCGTTCTTCAAGAACGAACGATAGTAGGGGACTTCATGCGAAATACGATCCACGATGACGCGGTACGCAACCGGTTCATCCATGCGTGTACCACCCAGCTTGACATATTCCGCCGTCACACCTTCGTTACGACGGTTTACCTCGTCAATAAAAGCCGGGGGCCATGACCATTCTCTTCCAACCAGCAGACCTATCTTCAGTGTGTCATTCGCCATGTGCTTCCCCTCTCTTATTGAAACAATTCTAATTTCACCCAACGCACATCATGCTAATCATGACCGCCAATGTATTTCAGCGTCATTTCCTGCCAGTAGGGCCAATCGTGATACCAGCCGTTCCACTCACGCAGCGCGTTACCAATTCCCTTCGACCATAACACGCTGGAAAGCTCACGCGCGCTGTCAATCAGCCGATCTTCCGTCCCCGTCGCCATGATGATATCCAGCCGCCGCAGTGCTTCTAGCCGCCCTTCGTCGTGCTCATTTGCGATGTACTCGACAGGGTTATTGAAGTACACATGATCATCGGTGTGGCCGCCGGTAAAGCGGCGAATGTTGTACAAGCCGCTCAGGGCGATGATTCGGTTGATGCGATCAGGATGGCGCAGACCGAAATTCATAGCGTGATACGCGCCAAAACTTGCGCCTAGGGTGATGAGGAACGGATTCTCGTTTTTGGACTGCATCAGGGGAAGCACTTCATGATACAGGTAGTCATCATACTGTTGGTGACGATATGCACGTCCGCCCGGTTCCGCCCACCAGCAGTACCAACTTTCGTTATCCACGCTATCCACGCAGTAGATTTGAAGCCAACCGTTGTCGATGTGTTGGCTCAGCGTCTGGATCATCCCGCGATCTTCCCATTCGTAGAAGCGGCCCATCGAGGTTGGGAAAATCAACACGCGCGCTCCGGCGTGACCGAAGACCAGCAGTTCCATGTCGCGTTGCAGCGACGGGCTATACCATCGGTGATACTCGCGGTTCATCGCTCGTCCGGTTTCGTATGGGATGCAAGGCTTCAGCAGCGGCGACAGCGTTTGCGGCATCAATGACACCGGCTCCCTGCTGCTCAATGGGGGCATGGGGAAAGCGCTTCGCCGTTCGGATGAGAATATCTTTTATGCTAGAGGGTGTCAAACTTGGGTTCGCCTCGATGATCTGCGCCACGACGCTGCTCGCCACCGCTGCCGCAACCGATGTTCCGCTGACATATTGGTGATGGGCATCGACGATTTTGTGCTCACGCAGCAGATCGATGATTTTCAGCCGAACATCATCGTTCGTGGGATCATGCAGCTCGTCCGCTGTGAGCGGCAGATCCGATCCTACGCGGCTCAATAGCGCCTCAAACCCCTCATGATCATCGGCCTTAAGGTCAAGCATGGGCGCTAACCAACGTGCCGCCCGTTCAACCGAAGTACGCGGCAGAATGGGAGCGGCAATCCACATGGCAGGGGCAAGTACATCCGGCTTAGGCGAACCGTCGAATGCCGTACCAAAACTGTTTGTGAAGAGACGCCACCGGTTCACATCCCGTGAATTATCATCATCATAGCCACCGATGGCGATGGCTTCTGGCGCGCTGTTGGGGGGCACGAGCGGATACAATGGGCTGTTTCCACCGGCGACAACGACCATAACGCCTTCGTCCACTAACGTACGTACAGCTCGAAACAGTGGATGGTCTGGATCGCTGCTCGGAAAATCACCGCCAACCGAGATGTTGACGATGCGCACATCAAAGCGCCTGTGATTCGCGATCAGCCATTTCAATCCACGCAGAATATCAGGTTCCTTGATCTGCCGCTTTTCCGTGCTGACCTTGATTAAGACGAGCGATGCGTCCGATGCAATACCCCGGTACAAACCTCCGGACGTTCTCCCGTCACCACAGGCGATAACACTCGTCATTTGCCCGTGCCAGCAGTACCACATAGGGCGGATAAAGCGAAGTCGATTTTCGCGCACAGGCGCGTTCGTTGCATCGACATGTGCCACTACACGCGTCCCTAGATCGGGATGGGGATAAAACCCCGAATCGATAAATGCAATGGTTACGCCTCGCCCTGAGTAGTGCGGTGAGGCATCCATGCGCACCGGCAGCGGCAGCAGGGACGATTCATGATGAATAGGATAACCGCGTTGGAACACGAATAATTAACCTTTGGGGGCGTTTAGTCGTCTAACGCCCCAGCTGCCTGCGGGACACGCTCACGCATATGGGCGCGCAGCTTATAAACACGGGTATCGGTGGCACCCATACGGTATTTATAAGTCTCATTGCCGCGCAGGAAATCGAAGACACGGTGGTGTTTCTCAATTGCATCTCGAATATTCATTGAGAGCAGCACAATGCCGGGGCTGAGGTGTGAACTTTCGTCTGGTAACAGCCCCGAATTGTAGACAAGGATGTTTCCACCGTAATCGAAATCGCAGTAGGTTGCTGTTGCCTTCCCCTCTACAACTAAAAAGCTCAATTTCAGCCAACCACGCGCAAAGACCACCGGAAGGATGCGCTTGAAGAAGGTTGTATTGTGAGGATCATCCAAAAAACGAGCTTTTTCAGGGTGGCTGGCACGCATGAGTGCTAGGAATTGGTCGATCATGGCTTGCAGATCGTGCGTATGATTGACGATCACATACTCGTATTGAGCTTCTTCCATCCGGCGCAGCTTGCGACGGATTTCATGGCGCTGTTTTTTGTCTAGTGCTTCAAGGTAGCCTTCCCAATTCTCTGGCAGGTTGATGATTGGGCAAACTTCCTGAAGCACGCGCTCTGCATTGAAGCCAAATGCTTCAAGACAGGGAGGGAAGAGTTCAAGCGTAGGCGATTGTTCAGGGATATTACACAAGTTGATCCGGTCAAACACTTCGTTGTGCGCCCGCAAAAACATTGCGAGCTGTGTTTGGACTTCTTGCGCATAGTCAGAATGTGCAATAACGTCTACATAGTCGGTCACATCTACACAGCCGATAGTGCGGACAACCCGCTCACCGTCAATTTGATGGATAAACCATGGGCCTAAACCCACCAATTTCCCCTCATCATCGCGGCAGGCAACCACCCATAAATCCCCTGATTCATAGGAGTTCCACCATGTCGATTGCCACTCCCACGTGAGAAATATGGTGTTGGAGATGCTGTGTTCAACCAGCAAATTCCACTCGTCTTTAAGTTCGTCAAAGACATGCGCATCCATATAAGCGGTTAACTTCACAGAGTACTTCCTCTCATCCAACACTGCCTGTTGATCATTATAGTGATCAACGCGCGGGTTCTATAGGTTAGGTGGGTGAGCATCAAATTAAAAGCCGCCCACCTTTAGGTGGACGGCCTTCGCAAGCAGATCTTACGAAATGAAGCTCTGAGAAAAGAGACTAGACCTTCTCGGCCTGACGAGTCTTCAGTTCGTACAGAAGCGAATTGTTCGTATCGACATCGAACACATGCATGTTATCCATGTTAAAGGCAACACCAAGGCGATGCCCAACGCGAGCGGTCGTGCGCGGGTCAGTACGAGCGATGTACGATTTACCCTGATCTTCAAGGTAAATAATCATTTCATTACCCATCTGCTCGACGACATCGACGTTCGCTTCCAACACAGCAGGAGTAATACCACTGGGTTGATAGTTCACATCGTGAATATCTTCCGGGCGGATACCGAAGATAATGCGTTTGCCTGCGTGATCCTTGATCACTTCAGCATAGCTGGCAGGAACCGGTAGTTGGCTGTCGTTGAACTCCACCACGAGGCGACCATCGGCATTCTTGACGACCGCATCGAAGAAGTTCATCGACGGGCTGCCAATGAAGCCTGCCACAAACACATTACGCGGATTGTGATACAGATTGTACGGTGTATCCAACTGCTGAAGTTCACCGACGCTCATGACAGCGATGCGTGTACCCATCGTCATGGCTTCGGTCTGGTCGTGGGTCACGTAGATGAACGTGGTACCAAGACGCTGATGCAGTTTGCTAATGAACGAGCGCGCTTCCACGCGAAGTTTCGCGTCGAGGTTCGACAGAGGTTCGTCCATCAAGAACACAGCGGGTTCACGAACGATGGCGCGACCGACTGCGACACGCTGACGCTGACCACCCGAAAGCTGACGGGGGCGACGATCCAGCAGATGTTCGATACCGAGGCTCTTGGCCGATTCACGCACGCGCTGGTCAATGATGTGCTTGGGGGTTTTGCGCAGACGCAGACCGAAGGCCATGTTATCATAGACCGTCATGTGCGGGTAAAGCGCATAGCTCTGGAATACCATCGCGATATCGCGATCTTTGGGAGCTACGTTGTTGACCACACGGTCACCAATCAGAATTTCGCCGTCGCTGATTTCTTCCAAGCCAGCGAGCATACGAAGTGTCGTTGACTTGCCACAGCCCGAAGGACCCACCAGCACTAGAAATTCTTTGTCAGGAACTTCAATATTAAGGTCTTTTACGGACGGAACAGGATTACCTGGGTAACGCTTATATACGTGCCGGAAACTCACGCTTGCCACTGTGGAGTCCTCCATAAGTAGGAACGAACGAGAACATTGAAAACTGTGCTGCCATTGGTACATTTGCACAAAGATGTTGCTTTGCTGCAAATTCCTTTTCTGAAGCAGAATTATAGTGGCTCTGGCGGGATTTGCAAAAACTCCCTGTCAAGGATCATGTCAAGTAAGGACGAACCTAAGGAATATCATGACTCAGAATGTGAATGCAGAGATCATCGCGATAGGTACAGAGATCCTGTTGGGAGAAATTACCGACACCAATTCGGTTTTCATTGCCAAACTCCTGCGGGACATTGGCATGAATCTCTACTACATGACATCGGTGGGTGACAACGAAAAACGAATCGAATCAGCCATTCGAATTGCAATGGGACGTGCACAAGTGGTGATCACCTGTGGCGGACTTGGCCCCACGATTGACGACATGACGCGGCAGGCGGTTGCCACCGCTACTGATCGCGGCCTCACTTTCCATCAATCCTTACTTGATGCTATTGCACAGCGTTTTGCAGGATTCCGTGCACAAATGACGGAAAATAACCGCCGCCAAGCTTACCTACCGGATAACGCTATCGTCATTGAAAACCCCGTCGGTACCGCTCCATCCTTTATCGTGGAGCACCAAGGAAGCATTGTCATCAGCTTACCCGGCGTGCCGCGCGAAATGAAATTCCTGATGACTGAATCGGTGGTGCCTTACCTGCGTGAGAAATACCAGTTGGGTGGCGCTGTAATTAAAGCAAAGGTGTTGAAAACAGCCGGTATCGGCGAAAGTGCCCTCGACGAATTGATCGGTAAGCCCGCGCTCGAAGCCGCAAATCCGACCGTGGGGTTGGCGGCACACAGCGGCCAAGTCGATGTGCGCATTACCGCCAAGGCAGATAGCCTTGATGAAGCAGAACGCATGATTGCTGTTGTGGAAGCTGATCTTCGTTCGCGGATTGATCGGTATATCTACGCCGTTGATACTGGAACGATCGAAGACGCCTTGGTCGAAGTCATGCAGGAACAACATGCGACCATCACCATCTGCGAAGCAGGGATTGATCCGGTAGTTAGTTCCCGCATTCAGCAAACGCTTGGTGGTGCGCAGACGTTGGACACCTTCGCAGCCTTCCCCTCACCATCACTTTTGAGATCCGTAATCACGGAAAGCGAGGGACTCACGCTTCGCCAGCTTGCCGAGCATGCCGCCGCCGCTTATGCAAAACAGCACAACACAGCGGTGGGTATCGCGGTTGTTTCGCAGCCCGACGAAGCACAAGATCGCGCGGATAATCAGGAAGGCAGCGCTGTGGCCGTATATGTGCGCGGAAAAACGCTTTCCCGGTCATATGGATTTGGCGGTAACACCGAAATGGCGCACCAGTGGATTCCGATGTGGAGCATGGCGATGGCGTGGCGTCTACTGAAGGAAAGCGGTGAAGCATAATGGTATTTTCGCAGCGCCTCTATGAAATTCAGCAGACCAAACAAACAACACTGGCACTGACCCTATCGCCTAAGCTGGCGAAGATGCCACTGCCGATTCAAAAATACGACGATCCGTTCTTGCCGTTTAGCAAAGCCATTATCGACGCCACTCATGATCGGCTATGCGCGTATCTATTCGATCTAGGGGCCTATTTGGCGCTTGGGGGGGCAGGTGCCGTTGCCTTAGAACGCAGCATCGCTTATGCAAGGGCACAGGGGGATGTACTGACGATCCTCCACGGCTTGTTTAAGACCACCCAATACCTTGAGGTAGGCGGGCCGGGGGGATTTAATGTCGATGCGGCCACCGTCGTTCGAAGTGGTTCGGATAATGAGGTCATCAGCACGTACAGTCATGGGATGAATGAAGGCGTCATCTTTTTGCAGGATGGCTATGCGGGCGTTCGCTTACCGCCCATACCAGCCCCGGCCGAATTCACCGAAGACCTCTCCAAGATTCAAATCATGAGTCCCCAGATTCCCGGCTTCGTTATCCAAATGCATATCGTCGGTGATGAAGTGTTGTACGCTGGGCAGCGAGACGATTTTGAGGCGCAGGTGCGCGCCGCGCTCGAAGCAAAACTTGAGGCATTGCACCGCCCATGAATGCGCTACTGCAAGGACTAATGGACGCAGGGCTGATTCAGTTTGGACAGTTTGTGCGCGACGGGAAACCTAATCCCGTTCAATTTCATCTCGATCTTTTGAGTTCGTATCCTGATCTAGTGCGCAGTGCATCCCTTGCAGTGTACTCAGCAGTACCGGGAATCAAGATTGATCACTGGTTGTGCCCTGCGGATGCGATCCCATTGGGAATGGCGCTGACGCTGACAACCGATGTGCCGCTCGTCTATGATCGTGCCTATGGAGGGCATGCGCCCGACTTGATCGGCGCTTACGACATTGGACACCCGACAGCACTACTCGTGAACGTGCTCGACCGCCAGAATCCACCATCACGCCTAATTGCCCATGCGCGGCGCGTTGGTCTGCAAATTCAGCACCTTGTGGCCTTGATTGATCTTGAAAATGGGTCGCTACCAGATGGGATTCAATGTGATGCTGTGCTGCGCTTTACACGGGTCTTAGGGGAACTCAAAGGAGCAGGGCTGCTGCCACAGACACAAATGATGACCGTATTCGATTGGATGCGCGGGTAAAAAACCGAGCCACGAAATGAAGCAGGCGCAAAGGAGATATTCGCTCTTTGCGCCTGCTTGTGTTATTCCTCTTCGTCAAGGCTCAGCAGGGCCATGAATGCTTCCTGAGGCACCTCGACCGAGCCGACCATCTTCATGCGCTTCTTGCCTTTTTTCTGCTTTTCCAGCAGCTTCTTCTTACGGGTGATGTCGCCGCCGTAGCATTTCGCCAGCACATCTTTACGCACCGCTTTCACATCAGCACGCGAGATCACCTTCTTGCCAACGGCTGCTTGAATCGGTACCGCAAACAATTGGCGCGGGATTAGGTCTTTGAGGCGGCTCACAAGACGCTGCCCTTTGTGATAGGCATCGTCTTTATGCACGATGATCGCCAGAGCATCGACCGGCTCGCTATTCACCATGATATCCAGTTTCACCAACTCTTCGGTTTGGTAAACGTCCAACTGGTAATCAAGGCTAGCATAGCCCTTGGTGATGCTCTTAAGTTTGTCGTAGAAATCGACGATCACTTCGGAGAGCGGAATGCGATAATGCAGTACCACGCGCGACTTATCAAGGTATTCCATGTTCGTGTAGATGCCGCGCTTCTTCTTGACCAACTCCATCAACGCGCCAATGTAATCTTCAGGCGTGTAGATTTGGATTTTCATCCAAGGTTCGCGAATTTCGCTGATGTCGTTCGGGTCAGGGAGATGGGCGGGGCTGTCGATATGGATAACCTCACCGCTGCGCAGAACGACTTCATATTCAACACTGGGGGCAGTCGCCAGAATATCGAGTTCGTATTCACGCTCCAGCCGTTCCTGAATGATTTCCATGTGGAACAGCCCAAGGAAGCCTACGCGAAAACCGAAGTTCAACGCCTGCGAGGTTTCCGGTTCATACACCAGCGACGCATCGTTGAGCTGCAATTTTTCGAGGGCGTCGCGCAGTTCACCATAATCATCGTTATCGGTGGGATAAATCCCGGCGAACACCATTGGCTTCACCTGTTTGTAACCGGGGAGCGTTTCCGCCGCGCCGTTTACGGCCAAGGTAATAGTGTCACCCACACGGCATTCGCGCACGGTTTTGAACCCTGTCGCAATGTAACCGGTTTCGCCAAAGCTCAACCCCTGAATCGGCTGCATTTGTGGGTGAAAAATGCCAATTTCAACCGGTTCGAATTTAGCATCGGTTGCCATCAAGCGCAGCGGTTGACGGCTGTTCAGCGTGCCATCGACAATACGCACATAGGCGACCACACCCTTATAGGAGTCATAGTGTGAGTCAAACACAAGCGCGCGAAGAGGCGCTTCTGAGTCGCCTGAGGGTGGTGGCACCCGCGCGATCACGGCTTCTAGGACATCTTGAATCCCTAAGCCCTGCTTTGCGGAGATGCGAATCACATCAGCAGCATCAATGCCAAGCAAACTCTCGATTTCTTCGGCGACGACATCTGGGCGCGCGGCGGGCAAATCGACCTTGTTGATCACCGGGATGATTTCAAGGTCTTGCTCTAGTGCAAGATACACGTTTGCGAGCGTCTGCGCTTCAATCCCTTGGCTGGCATCCACCACCAACACAGCCCCTTCGCACGCTTGCAGGGCACGACTGACTTCATAGGTGAAGTCTACGTGACCGGGGGTGTCGATTAAGTTGATGATATACGGTTCGCCATTCAGGGCGGTGTATTCCATTCGAACGGCGCTGGCTTTAATGGTGACACCGCGTTCGCGCTCCAGATCCATGCTGTCCAGCAGTTGATCCTGCATTTCGCGGGCACTGACCGTATTCGTAAGCTGAAGCAGACGATCCGCCAGCGTACTTTTGCCGTGATCAATATGGGCAATAATACAAAAATTCCGAACGTTCTCGCGTTTCATAGCGTTCCGACCAACTCCGTTTGTCAGCGGCAAGTATAGCAGATGGGGAAGATTCGTTACACGGTGGCGTTATGCGTGTGTATTACACAGAAATGTCAAATCACCGATTGAATCAGATTGCTCACCGATTCTATAGGTGCATCATCGGCCTGCCATCGCAGCCACGCGAGAAACTCCGTATTTCCGGCAGGGCCCTTCAGCGGAGAACGAATGAGTCCGTGTGGAATAAATCCTTCGATCGCTGCAAACGACAGCACTTCGCTTAGCACACGGGCATGCACCGCTGGATCGCGGACGACGCCGCCTTTACCGACATCACGCTGACCCGCTTCAAACTGCGGCTTGATCAAGGGGATGAGTTCAGCATGAGGAGCCAACCACTTCTTAACCGTCGGCAGTAGGAGTCGCAGTGAAATGAACGATGCATCGATGACGACCACGCTGACCGTTTCACCGAGCGTTTCCAGATAACGAGCGTTCGTCCGTTCGATCACAACCACGCGCGGATCTTCACGCAGGTTTAACGCAATCTGCCCATAGCCCACATCGATCGCATGAACTTTCGCGGCACCATGTTGGAGCAAGCAGTCGGTGAAACCGCCCGTACTTGCGCCTACATCTGCACAAACCGTTCCTTGGATTGAAACTGGAAATGCACTGAGTGCAGCCGCGAGTTTTTCTCCACCGCGACTCACATACGGCGGTTTTGCCTTGACGGTAATTTCCGCGTCAATGTGAACGCTCGCGCCCGGTTTGGTAATCGGTTCGCCATTAACCAGCACTTCGCCAGCCATGATTATCGCGCGGGCTTTCTCGCGGCTCGCTGCGAGCGCCCGCTCATGGACGAGAATGTCAAGCCGCTGCTTTTCAGTACGCGTTTTCTTGGGCGGTTGTGATTCGTTCTGTGGGGTGTCCATAGGCAGCCTGTTCACTATCCCCGCGTCATTTCCACTTGCACTTCTGCTGGATTATCGTCGAGCGTGACGGCAACACCGTCCGCGGTAATCGGCAAGTACCCATCTGCCACAATCGCAAGGCTGTAATCGACCTCCGGTTGCAAAAGGCGGTTGAGCTCAAAGCGCCCGGTGCGGTCAGTGATGGCAGTGGCGTAAAGCTGATCTTGTCGCCATGCCGCCATGAAGTCATCGGCAGAGAAGTTCTCGGTGATGATGAAGATTGACGCTCCCGGAATTCCTTCCCCTGTTAGCGCATCGCGGATCTGACCACGCATTTGCACCCCCGTTGCATTCGCAAATCGATCGATAGCAAGCTGGCCGATGCCCACACGCGCCGTCTGCGAGGCAAACAGCAAGTTGTTGAGCGTGATTTCGAGGCGATAGCTGCCATCCGGCATCCCTTGACGCGATGACAGCCGCACGATGAAATCTTCTCCAGCATCCGCTGCATTCCACGGCGTCGTCTGTTGGAAAAACAGCCCATCATCCACATACCAACTGAGCGTCCACAGTGTGCCCGGTGCGATCTGCTGCCAATCGAACAATGCGTATAGGCTGCCTGTTCCTGCTGAAAAGCTGGTGATTGCGGCGGCGCTGCGCGCTTCGGTCGCAGTATCAGCGGTCGTAAAGTGCAAATTCGCAAAGATGCGTGCGTATCGGCCATCCTGTGCGCCTGCCAGTGTCAGATCAGAGGTTGCCGCCAGCCGATCATCGATATACAAGTCCAGTCGATAGCTTCCGGGCAGCAGGCCAGAAGGAGATTGAATGCGGATCGTGCGGGTGCCCTCGGCAGATTCCGTCCAATCTTCCTGCACACGGCTGCCAGTGATCTCCGATCCATCTCGATACCAAATCGCCGTCCATACATTTTCCGGGGTCATGTTGCGGTAAATGAAGCGGGCGCTCACCGTCGAAGCAACGGGCAAAACATAGCCATTACCGGCAATATTGCCGCGCAAATCTTCAATCCCGAACACAATATCGCTGAACTGCGGTGCCGGATCAGCCCGCCCGACGAGAAGGCGGGCGCTTTCGGAAATTACGCCGTTGATCAATAGTGTGAAATCATAGATCCCATCCGGCAGCGGCTGCCCGGTTGATCCGACATACCATAGGCCGTCGCGCCCGCCGCTCCAACGTACGGGCGGCAGCCCAAACGCACTGTAAGGCGCACCATCAACATTGACGCGCAGTTCGTAAATCGTCTGCGCTGTCATATTGTGATAATCAAAAAATAGATACAGGCTGGTGCTGCCCGACGGCAGTGAGCGGATTGCCGTCGTGGGCATGCCCGCTTCATTAACAGCCGGGGCGAAGAATACCCGCTCGAACCGTGGTACAGCCGTTGTGCCGCTGCTGGTAGGCGCTTGAGTCGAGAGGAAATCCACCCTCAAATCAAGAGACGCAGCCCGAATCAGTGCCCGCGCAAAGTTGGAGGGGCGCAATGAGTTTATTTGCCCGCCGATCGGCACACAGGAGTCACTTGTGTTTGCCAAACCGTCGCCGTTGGTGTCTTGCAGAATTAAGCACGTTGCATCGGGGTTGTCGAGGCTGATGGGTGCGGTTGTTGGAATACCGACAAGTTCGCCATTTTGGTTATAGGCACCGCCACCGGACATCGTGCCGGGGATTCCTGCGCTGGTTTTCAGCCATGAGCGGCTGCCGCCGCTGGGTTCTGCTGTGAAGCCTAATATCGTGCCCCGCACCTCTTCGATGGCTTGATCGCCAAAGCCGGGATATCCGATCACGCTGATGGTACTGTCGAGCCGCAGCGTATCTGAATCGGCCAGTTCGACAAAGGGTAAGGACAAGCTTGCCGTATCGATTAGGCGGCCATCGTTCTGTCGTGCTATGCGAATCAGCGCGAGATCCAGCCCTTCATCAGCCTGCACTATATCGGCTTGATATAACGGGATCGGTGCTTCGTCAGGGCGAACACTAATCGATACGATCAGCAGATCACCGGGGCAGTTTGTATTGGTGACGGTGCTGTGCGCATTGGTGAGAATCAAACCGGAACGCGAAACCAACGTTCCTGAACTCACACAGGTGATGACGGGAGCACCTGTGGTTTGGCTTGCCTGCATGATAAACACCGTCGCGCGTTCGATGCGATCCAGATCAAGCCCTGTTTGCTGCGCCTTTATGCCGCCAATCCCACACAGGAGCAGCGCAACCGCCAACCAAGCGCGTTTAGAATTCAAGATCATCCAGAAAGGTTTGAAATATCGGGTACAACTGTTCATAGCGTTCTGCGCTCGATTGAAAAGTGATCACAACAGCTTGCCCGCGCTGTAACACAATGATGTCTTGCCCTTCAACAACCGTGGGCAGTGTTTCCAAAAAAGGATCGGTACCGCTGGAAACGAATGTGTATTCGACGGAACTGGCGGGAATATCGTTCGCAAGCGTGATTTCTTCACGCGGAAACTGCTGGTAGGCGGCATACACCTGCGCACGGGTGAGCTTTAAATCATCCAGCAAATTGCGTACAGTGCTGCTGGGAGATATGGGGATGATCTGCACCTGAACCGTCGTTTTGAAATCTGGTTGGGTCATATCACGCACCCGGAAAACATAGTCTCCGTCGGTGTCGAGCAGCCAGTTTTGCGGATAAAGACAGCGAATCCCGGCGCGCACATCTTCGTAGGGAACGGTGGCGTACAGGATCGAATCGCGCAGATTGATCGCCACAATGACCATCAAAACCCCGTAGAAAATGACCAGATAATGACTCCACCGCTGGCGGAGTGAAAGCTGCCTTTGTTCTTCGGGCCCAACTTCGATGATCGTCATAAAATTAAGCGGCTCCTGCTGCTGCTTCTCGATCTGCACGATCCGCGCGTTCGAACAGGAATGCAAAAATTACCGCCAGCCCAATGAAAACCGCTGCCGATACCGCTAAACCAAGCAGCGGATTTGGGAACCCGCCGCGCAAAGAAAAACGTGCATTCACAAATCCGGCCCGCAGCGGGATCAATCCGCCAAAGATGAATGATGCCATCACAATTGTGATGGGTAGGAGCAGTGGCGTAGGTGTTGAAAACCGAAGTTCAGACATGCCGTAGGCGACGATGATGCTCGCAGCAGCTTGCAGTGCCATGGTTTCGGCAGTAAAAAGCGCGACGCTTCCGGCATCTGTGTTGGTAGACAGCACAAAATGCAGGTTCAGCACCGTTGCGTAACCGACCGCGCTGGCGAATCCATACGCGACGCTATCCTGTCGAATGCGAAAATGGTTGCCCCAAACCGTATATCGCAAAACAAGATACTTGATCAACTCCTGAAAACTGCCGACGGTGATCGTATAGCCCACGATGCGCACCGGAGCCGCCGCCAATGGCAGCCATCGCTCGGTTTGAAACACGCCCTCGATGAACGGAATCCCCACCGCATTCGCTGCCAACGCAGTAATGATTACGACCGTAAGTAATTGCTGGCGCGGTTCTACAACCGAGCGTTCGCGCCAGAATGCGAACACGATCCATAACCCAAGCGGAAGCACCGCGATGAGTAGATTTACAGGTTGTTTGATGAACGCCGGCACGGACAGCCCAAAAATACCAACTGCTGCGAAAATGCCGCCGCAGATCACAAACAGAACACTGCTTTGCACCACAATACTGGGCCACACACGGAGGAAAGGAAAAACATCTTCTTCCTGTGGAGGAGTGAGCATCCTCGAATTGTACTGTGTCACAGACGTTTCCTCTGGGCTGTTACGCTGCCGAACAGATAAATCCATGGGTGGATTGCCGTGCAATTGGGTAGGGTATCATCTTTCAGAGGGGTGTCAAGATAATTACGTGGAGAGCCGCGCTAAATATTTCGCATAGTTATTGAGGAGATTACCACACAGGAAGACTCGCAAACCAAAGCAAATCTCCCACCTTGGATAGGCACTTCGCGATATAATACACACTTCGTCACACCCACACCATAGATCACCTGTTGGCACACATCAACAAATCCATTCACGGAGAGACCCCATGACGATGCGTTGCACCAGAACCGCATCCCTTCATTCAGCGATTCTAACCCTCTGCGCCCTAACGTTAGTCCTCAGTGGATGCGGTTCAGCGCGCAGTGTCACAACAGCACAGCAAGTTACCCGCATCGTCTACGGCCTTACACTAGAACCAAGCGGCATCGATCCACATATCAATGCCTCATCGGAGCTTGGCATCCCACTACGCTCTGTCTATGACACATTAGTCTATCGCGATCCGAGCAACGGGCAGTTCGTTCCCGGCCTTGCTGAATCGTGGGATATTTCAACAGATGGATTAAGCTACACTTTTCACTTGAAACAAGGCATCACATTTCACGATGGAACGCCATTCAACGCACAGGCCATCGCCGCCAACCTCGACCGAATCACAAACCCGGAAACAGCCTCGCAAAAAGCAGCCTATATGCTTGGCAGCTACGATCACTACGAGGTGGTCGATGACTCAACCATCCGATTAGTGCTCTCCGAGCCGTACAGCCCCCTGATGGATTCCCTAAGCCAAGTCTATCTTGGCATTGCCAGCCCAACTGCACTCAACGCAGTCTCCAATGAGCGCTACCAATTCCACCAAGTCGGAACCGGGCCCTTCGAATTTGTCGAGTATTTACCGGGCGAACGAATCACTTTACGCCGCAACCCTCACTACACATGGGGACCTTCCTTTTACACAATCCCATCTGAAGCATCTATCGATGAAATTGAGTTTCGTTTTTATACGGACGCAGCATCCCGCGCTATTGCTCTTGAAAGCGGCGATGTTCAGGTGATGGGAGAAATTCCACCAACAGATGCGCGCGCATTGAGCGCTAACCCAGCGGTGCAGATCATGCCAGTGAATATCCCCGGCCAACCGCTGCAATTTCTGATCAATACCGCACGCTTTCCAACCGACAGTTTACAAGTTCGGCAGGCTCTTTTGTTTGCCACCAACCGCGAAGCCATCGTGGATAGTGTCTTTCAGCGCTATTCACCCATCGCATGGGGGCCGCTCGCAGCAAATACCGGTTTCTACAGCAGTCAGGTCGTCGGTGCCTATAACAACGATCCCACGACAGCGCGTAGCCTTCTAGAGCAGGCAGGATTCATCGACGCCGACTCGAACGGCTATTACGATGCACCCGATGGTGATCTCAGCGTCACCTTGATCATGCCCGGGTGGGGATTTATCCCCGAAGTAAGCCAACTGCTTCAAGATCAATGGCGGCAGATCGGCATCCGTGCCATCCTTGATTCAGCTCCTTCTCGCTCACTGGTGGTCGATCGCGTCAACGACGGCAGCTATAACTTGGTTGCCTTTTACAGTTTCGGCGATGATCCGTCGCTGCTGAACGACTACTTTCTTAGCGGCGGTTCCTTAAACTGGACACACTACCAAGATTCTAGCCTCGACAACCTGCTCTTGGATGCTGTGCGTCAAAGCGATCCAGCCGCTCGCAGCACAGACTACACACAAGTACAGCGCACACTGTTAGAACAGGCGATCGTTCTGCCGATTCGAGACTATGTAAACCTGAACGGCGTCAGCACTCGAATTCAAGGGCTCACTTTTGACGCCTATGGTTGGTTCCCGCTGCTCAACAACATCACGGTAAGCGGTGGATAGGTCGCATAGGACATGATGAAGATTGCCGGGCAAGCACTACGTCCGCTGCTCAGTGCCATTTTGAGCGTATGGCTGGCTTTCACCATCACATTTTTCGCCTTACGCGCCTTACCGGGTGATGCCGTGCAGTCGGTATTGCTCGGCTCAGGCGCTTCGCAGTCGGATATTATGGCACGCCGCGAAATGCTTGGACTTGATGCGCCGATTGGTGTGCAATATGGGCAGGCACTGCGAGACTTTACATCAGGCAGCCTTGGGGTTTCGCTGCTCAACGGCCTATCGACCACAGAGTTGATCGCCCAGAATCTGCCACCAACCCTCGAACTTGCCGGTAGTGCCATGCTGGTAGCCGTGATACTTGGCTGTGTATTGGGTTCGGTGTCCGGAACTGCTCATGAATCCGCACGCCGCGCTGCTGATGCCGTGCTTGCCCTGACCATGAGCATTCCGATTTATTGGTCAGGAACCGTGGCGATCTTTATCTTCGCGGGGCAGTTAAATTGGCTTCCGTCAGGTGGCGCAGGACGATTTTCGCAGCTCGTTTTGCCCGCACTTCTCCTCGGGTTTCACACATCAGGATCGATTGCCCGTGTGATAGCGGCTGGTCTGCGTGAGGCGTATGCAATGGACTATACCCGGACGGCACAGGCAAAAGGATTAAGTTGGGGCATTATCTGGTATCGGCATTGGCTGCCAAACATCCTTCCGGCAGCCCTTACAGTGATCGCGCTTCAAGCCGGATATTTGCTTGGGGGAGTCGTCATTACCGAAAGTATATTCTCTCGCCCGGGGATCGGTCGGCTGCTGGTAAATGCCGTGTTTCAACAGGATTATCCGGTCGTTCAGGGCATCGCAGTTTGGATGGCGATTGTGTATGTTAGCCTAAACTTATCAGCCGATGCGCTCATTCGTATTACCGATCCAAGAGTCATCTATGCTGCCGCGTAAAGGATTGATAGCAGCGTTGATGCTCATTCTCATCACGATCGCGCCGCTGCTAGCACCGCAAGATCCCTATGCTGCTCGCCCAGATCAGCAATTGCGAACACCTGAATCAGCACATTTGTTCGGAACAGACCTTTTAGGGCGAGATGTTTTCAGTCGTACCCTTTTTGGAGGTCAACGCAGCATTTGGGCAGCACTTATTGCTTCCATCTTCGCAATGATGTTAGGCATCCCACTGGGCCTTGCGATGGGAATCCGCGCCTATGGGGTGATCGTAGCGGCAGTTGTGAATGCGTTACTGGCACTGCCCAGCCTGATCATTTCTCTTGTGCTGCTAACAACCTTTGGTTCGGGGGTGCTTCCCATCATCGCTGCGGTAGGAACAGCGCAAATTGCAGGAATCGCTCGGCTCACCTACACGACATGGAGAAGCGTCAGCGCCAATGAGTATCATGTCGCAGCACATGCACTTGGCGCGACGCCGCAGCACATTTTGCTACACTATCTCTTGCCGAACATGCTGCCAATACTGATTCCGTATGCAGGCGTGGTGTTCAGCTACTGTTTGCTCAATACTGCCGCCCTCACGTTTCTAGGGTTTGGTGGCGACCCGGCGGTTCCGGACTGGGGGGAAATGCTTTACGAAGGGCGTGCAGCATTTCGTACTGCGCCTTGGATCGGCCTTTTCCCCGGCGCAGCGATTACCTGTACTGTGCTGTTTGCCCACTGGATCACACGTCCTCGCAGCCTTGAGCAATCTTAAGAAAGGGTGGTTCCCAGAACGCGAACTGCACCAGCCTCGCGAAGTGCTGCTTCAACTGTATGCCGGTTTTCTTCTTTTACCAGCGCGATCATGTTTCCACCGCGCCCACCGCCAGAAAGTTTTGCCCCCAACGCGCCCGCCGATCGCGCCGCATCCACCAGTTGATCTAGCTCCGGTGACGATACCGTAAGTTCACGCAAATACGCATGGTTGCGATTCATCAACTCACCGATGAGCGTTTCGTTTCCTTGCTCAATCGCCTTCCGTGCGCTCACCACGAGCTGTCGGATTTCCTCAAGAATAGGCAGCACCCGCTCAGGCGATTCTTCATACAGGTCGCGCACCGCGCCGACTGCGATTTTTGTCAGCGCCCCTTTTCCGGTATCACCAACCAGCATATGCAGAGGGCGGCCAATCGAAAAAGTCTCGATCGGCTGCTCACGGACGTAATAAACCGGCTGCTCATACACAATCACTGTATTATCGATACCGCTCGGCGTGCCGTGATGCACCTTTTCGACTTCATAGATGATCCCGTTGAGCGTGGCCGCATCCAGTGATACATGCAGCGCTCCGCACAGCGCGCGCGCCAACGCCGTCGAAACCGCCGCGCCGCTGCCTAAACCGCTGGCCATCGGAATTTGCGATTGGATAGCAATCGTCACATCGGGCGGGGGAAGATGAAATTTTCGCAAGACCAATCGAGCGGTCAGCGCTAATGCATTGTCCACCTGATCAGTTTCGACATTGACAGGCATGACTTGCGACAAATCCTCGGCGGCAATATGTAGACCGCTGTGATCACCTGCCAACACTGATGCGGTCGCGCGCAGTGTGCTAATGGGAACCGCAATGGCAGGGCAGCCATAGACGACGGCGTGTTCGCCGAAGAGGATAATTTTTGCAGCGGCAGTCGCTTGAAAAATGGGTTGGCTCATAGCGGTGGCGTAGACATCAAACCCGGCGCAACATACAGAATCAGGACGAAAGCGAGACCCCACAGCGCAATCGCGATTTGCAGCGGGCGATCTTTTAGCAGGACTTCATCGGGAGCGCTGCCTTCACCTTTTACGTGAATCAAGTACAAGTAGCGGAACATTCCATATAGGACAAAAGGAACCGTCGTGATCGCAAGCTTCGTTCCTGCGAGTAAGACCGATGGTACTTCGATGGTGTACAGCAAATACGCAATCAGCGTCCCGGTCATCACCATGCGCAGCATATCGTCCAGCAGCGGCAGATTGTACTGTTCCAGCGTGACCCGCGTGTTGCCTGAACGTTCTGCCATGAGCAGCAGTTCTTGGCGCCGCTTGCCGATCGACAAAAACAGCGACAGCAGGGCGGTACAGGCATAAAGCCACGGCGAAAACTCTGCGACTTGGATCACGACGACACCTGCGGCGACGCGCAGCACAAAACCGCCGGTCAGCGCCAACACATCCAAAATGACAATATGTTTTAGCACGAAGCTGTACAGCAGTTGCAGCACCAAATAAGTTGCCAGCACTACGGCGAACTGCCAACGCATGACGAGCGCGATCACGAACACCAAAACCAATATGACAACCGCCCCGCCAATCGCGAATGGAACTGGCAGTTTCCCTGAGGGAAGGGGACGATTTCGCTTGGTTGGGTGGGCGCGGTCGCGCTCAATATCGACCAAATCGTTGATGACGTACACGGCACCGGACAAGAAACAGAAGAGAAAGAAACAAATTAGCACCCGAAGAAACGGATCCGGGTGAAAAAGCTGGCCGTCGAAGACGAGCCCCGCAAACACAATTGCATTTTTTGTCCACTGCTTGGGGCGCATCGTCTTGAATAAGCCGATGAGTGCATTCAATTGAGGCTCCGTTTAGTTAAGGTGAGGCGGTGCTGCGCACTCGAATCTGTCGCGAGATTATACACGAAGTCCGCTGTTGGAAATCTATAGGAAATCCGACACTTGATGTAAGAGATTGGTTCACCGGATGGTCGAAATTACGTATGCAAAGCACAGGTCACTGTCCGGCGGTATTGTGCTATAATGTGCCGTCATGAAGCCATTACACCACCTGCAACGGTTCGTCCCCACACCCGACGATTTCGGTTCGAAAGTAAAGGTCTATGCTTAATACCCTACTGGGAAACGACGCGATTCGCACGATTTTCGCGTTTCTCTTAGTCCTGATTCCGGCGGTATTCTTGCACGAGTTGGGACACTTCATCGCGGCAAAATTGGCAGGGATCACCATTCTGGAGTTCGGAATTGGGATGCCGCCGCGTATTGTGCGTCTATTTCGGCGTAACGGCACTGACTATACCCTGAACTGGCTGCCGCTGGGTGGCTTCGTTCGTCCGCTGGGCGAAGATATGGTGCGTCAGGTCGGCGACGAAGCGCTGCAAGATGATCGTGAGGAAGCGCGCAAGCGCGGAATCGAAAATCCGAAATCGGTCAGCGATGTGAAACCGCTTGGCCGCATCTTCTTTATGGCCGGTGGTGCGCTGGCGAACTTTATCACCGCCTTTGTACTATTCACGCTGATTGCAGGCATGGGTATTCCGGCGGTGACGGCGACCTCCTTCGCTGAACCCTCCCCAGAACTTGCTGCGGCAGGTTTGCAGCGCGGCGATACCGTTATTGCTATCAATGGGCAGGCATTTGACGCCGCCCGCGATTTTGTCGACAGCTTCTACGGGAGTGATGGCCAGCCCATCACACTGACGGTGCGGCGCGGCGAAGAAACACTCAACTTGACCTTTACCCCCACCGGAAGCGTCGATCTAACGGCACTGCATTCATACCCCATCATTCTTGGGATCAATGCCGATTCTCCTGCCTCGGAAGCTGGGTTAGTGGAAAACGACCTCGTTACGACCTTCAACGGAACCCCGTTAGACGGTTACGAACAGCTTCAGCAGATGACGCGCGAGCACTTGGACGAGCAGGTAACGTTAACCATCTGGCGCAACGGCGAAACATTCGACGTCACGCTCACACCGCGCTCAAACCCGCCTGAAGGTCAAGGCGCGATGGGTATTCAGATCAACAACGCTGGCTATGATTCAGCCGCCGGTTTGGTATTCCTGTCAGACAACGTTTCGCGTCCGCTGACTCAGGCCATCCCCTACAGCTTTAGCCGCATGCGCGAAGTGGTCGACTCGATCCTTGGCCTGCCTGCGCGCTTGCTCAGTGGATCGGCTAACCCTGACGAAATGCGCCTCGCCAGCCCGCTGGGCATCAGTCAAGTCGGCGGCATACTGGTGCAGGAAAGCATTGAGCGCAACCAACCAAGCATTATCCTCGAATATATGGCGCTCATCAGCTTTGCTTTGGGTTTGACAAACTTGCTGCCGATCCCGGCCTTGGATGGTGGACGTATCCTTTTCGTCCTCATCGAAGTGGTGCGTGGGCGACCGATTTCGCCAGAGCGCGAAGGGATGGTACATCTCGTCGGCATGATCGTCTTGCTTTCGCTGATGTTTGTCGTGTTGATCAACGATGCGATCAACCCGCTTTCCAATTTGATACGCTAACGCGGTTGAACTTTGCCATAACCGTAAGAAAGGCACCACTGAAATGACTTATGACGACCTGAACAACGACGAGCTGCGGGAAAAGCCCTCCATCGAGGAGACATTAGCCGCCGTCAAAAGCGCGGACGGACTCGACGCGACCATCTTCTACGGACTCTCGGATTTAGCGGACGAGGAAGTCGACAAATTTCAGGATGTCTTTGAAACACTGGAGGATGATCGCCGCCGTTGGTTGATGCGCCAACTTGTCGAAATCGGTGAAGCGAACTTTGAATTCGACTATACGGGGGCGGCGCGTGTGGGGTTGAATGATCCTGACGCCGTGGTGCGTGAAGCCGCTGTCGAAGCGATGTGGGAAGACGAATCGACGGAATTGCTGATACGTTTGCTCGACATCGCTCAATGGGATGATGCACGTGATGTTCGCGCCGCTGCGACACAGGCTATCGGGCGCTTCATCCTGCTAGGCGAATTGGGAGAATTCCCCGAAAGTGACGCCTTGAAAGCTCAAGATGTCGTGATTGGGATCCTCAACAATGAGGATGAGGAAATCGAAGTCCGCCGCCGCGCGCTCGAAGCCATCGCCAACAGCAGCAATGACATTGTCGAAGGCGCAATCCGCGATGCTTATGAAAGTCACGAGCGCCCGATGCGCATCAGCTCCATCTTTGCAATGGGTCGCTCCTGTGATGAACAGTGGAACGAAATTGTGATGCATGAGCTCGACAGCGCCGATACCGAGATACGCTATGAAGCAGCCCGCGCCGCTGGAGAATTGATGCTAACGGAAGCGATTCCGGCATTGTCTCGTATGGCGTTCGAAAGTGATCGCGAATTGCAAGATAACGCGATTTGGTCACTGGGCGAAATTGGCGGTAAGGAAGCACTGCGCGTGCTTAATTTGCTCGCAGGCGATGCCCGCGAAGCTGACGATGAAGATCTTCTGGAAGCTGTGGAAGACGCGATCGCCAGTGCTGCGCTCGGCGGGGATGATCTGCTGCTAATGGAATTCGATGATGTCGATGAGGATTAGTGCAGTTCTTCCCCTTCAATGATGAGTCTGGATTCACAAGAACAGGGCGGTTGTCATCGTGACAGCCGCCCTGTGTCTTTTTTCTAGCCGTTGATGAGCGGCATCAACTTAAGCGCCAGCCCGGTATCGCCTACCACCTTGATTTTTCCCATCATGAAGGCCTGCATCGGGTTCAAAGAGCCCGTCATCATCGAGCCAAAATCGTCGGCAGTGGCCTTAAGCGTCATCTTGGTATTGTCAGTCGTGCCTTCGCCCGATTCCGCCTTGCCATCCGCGATTTTCAGCCACCACTGACCACCATTTTCACCGGACAGATCGAACTGAATTGCCGCGTTAATCCCTTCGGCCTTTTTGGGGTCGAAGCGCTCAACCATGGTCGGGAAAATTTTCGCAATGTCTTCACGTGAGAAAGCCATAAACATCTCTCCTAACTGAACGTCCGTTAGATTCTACTGGGTCGGATCATAGTATACCCACGCCCGAAAGTCACGAGCAATGTTTTGCACACAATCCGCCGCTATAATCAAGCTGCCCCTTGAAAGGTGATGTGAGAGTATTTCGAGTGAAATTTATCTTGAATCTGAATCGCGTTTACGGCTGGGCATCCATTTTTGCGCTCGTACTCTTGACGACGGCCTGTAATTTCACCGCATCCGAACCGATCGTCATCACAGCAACATTTGATCCGTATTCGTATACACCGCCGCCAGCAGATGTTTTTGCGACCAGCGCACCGAATGCCATTTCAGAAACTTCGCCCGCGCTTTTGCCGGACACGACTGAGCGTACCTACACCGTGCAGCCCGGCGATACCCTCAGCGGTATCGCGCTGCAATTCGGCGTGAGTGTCGACTCCCTACAATCCTTGAACCAAATCGCAAACCCCGATCTGGTATCGGTTGGGCAGGTGCTTCAGCTGCCCGATAACCCAACCACCGAAACTCCTTCAACACAACTGATCCCGGATAGTCGATTGGTACGCGGCCCCGGCAGCCCAGCGTTTGATACAGCGGCATTTATCAATCAGCAGCCCGGCTATATCACTGCTGCTACCGATGATGTTGGCGATCAAGTCCTGTCCAGTGCGCAGATTGTGCGACGTGTCTCGCTGGAATACAGCGTTGATGCGCGGCTGCTGCTGGCACTTTTGGAGCTGAAAGGGCAGTGGCTCTCCAATCCAAACCCAACCGACGACGTGAAGCGCTACCCGCTGGGTGCGCCTGCATCGGATCTTGGCTTCGACCGGAACGGACTGTATCGCCAATTAAGTTGGGCCGCTGATCGACTCAACGCAGGCTATTATGGTTGGCTCGAAAACAGTGTCTCGATCATTGGATTTGACGATGGCACCCGTTTTCGCATTTCCTCAACGCTCAACGCAGGGACGGTCGGCCTACAGTACATGCTCAGCCAATATTCAGATGCCGCCACATGGAATCGGCGTGTCGGTCAGGGTGAATTCCTGAGCCTCTATACTCGCTATTTTGGTGATCCGTTTGCCCAAAGTGTCAATCCGGTAGTTCCGGCAAATATCACTCAGCCTATACTCACGCTGCCATTCCCAAGCGGAGAAGTATGGCGGTTTACCGGCGGCCCACACGGAGGATGGGGAGACGGGAGCGCTTGGTCAGCAATTGATTTTGCACCACCGGACGAGCGCCCAGCAGACAGCCCATCCTGCTTCGTCTCTGACTACTTCGCGACGGCTTCAGCGGACGGAGTAATCGCGCGAATCGATGAAGGCACTGTGATTCTTGATCTCGATGGCGATGGGGATGAATCGACCGGGTGGACGCTGCTTTACCTGCATATAGCGGCTCAGGATCGGGTTGAATTAGGGGCGCATATCCGCGTAGGCGACCATATAGGCCGACCTTCATGCGAAGGTGGATTCTCGACTGGGACTCACTTACACATTGCCCGCCGCTATAATGGAGAATGGATTCCTGCGTCCTGCGATGCATGTGATCGCCCCGTTTTTGTGCTGGGCGGCTGGACGGTCGTCGGGCTTCCAAACCAGCTCTATCAGGGTTTTCTCGTCCGTGATGGTGAACAGCGTATTGCCGAGCAAGGACGCTTAATCACGGAAAATCAAATTTCGTGGTAATTGATCGAGGGATTATGCTCGTAACCATTCGTAAAATTGCTGAAGCCGCTGCTATCAGTCTAATTTTGGTCGGGTTAGTGCTTCCACAAAACACCGCAGCAGCGCAGGATGCACCGTCGCCCACGCCCTTGCAAATTTCCCTGCCAACTTCAACCCCGCAATCCGCAGAATCGAGCAGCGGGCCATCGCTGAGTGTATCGGCACCTACGTTCACGCCGGATACCGCCACTATGGCTATTCTCGAAGCACTTGACATCGCCAATGTCCGCGCATTACCGGATACAAACGAAACGCAGTTGGGTGTCATTCGCAATGGGGAATTCTATACCGTCACCGGGCGCTATGTGAACTGGTACCAACTGGAGTACCGTGCCTCACCAACCGGTTTCGGATGGGTTTATGGGGAGTTGGTGCAGGTGACTGGCGATACGGCAGCCATTCCGGATGTTGATCCGTATGCGCAGCCGACCAGCGCGGTACCCGGAAGTTCAGACGGGGCCTCCGGCGGCGTGATTGCGACCGCGACCTCACAAAGCCCATCGGTGCTGGGGACGGATGAAACAGGTATCGAAGTGTTTCCAACCTTCACCTATCCACCGGGGCTGAGCCGTCCGAACGCAACCGATAGTGCTGGAACTACAGCCGACACATCACCGAACACGGCCAGCACGCCGCAATCGGGTGACGATATGCCGCCAATACTTCCTATAGTCATTCTTGGAGGACTAGGGCTATTCGGCTTAGCGATTACATCGCTGCGCCGATAGAGCCAAGGAATCAAAAGGCGGCTTCACACAAAGCCGCCTTTTTGTACTCAATGATGCTTTAGTGACTGCACGAACAGCCTTCGTGCGAAGATGAGTCACTGCCATCTTTAGTGCGGAATGAACTGCCGCAGCCACAAGAGGACACTGCATTCGGGTTATCGATCCGGAAACCACCGCCCATCAGACTATCAACATAGTCGATCGACGCACCCTTCAAATAGAGCAAGCTGGACGGATCAACCACCAACCGGATTCCATCAACTTCTACTACCGCGTCAAAATCGCGCGGTTCCGCCTCAAACGCCATCCCATACTGAAGCCCAGAACACCCGCCACCGGAAACAAACACGCGCAGCGCGTAGTTCGGAATCTGGCGCTGCTCAAGCAGCGTGCGGATCGTATTCACAGCAGCCGGGGTGACGGACAGAATCACATCGTCGTCGATAGGTGCAGGATCGTCCGTACGGATAGGCGTGTTCAGCGCCATAAGCTTTTTCCTTCCGACAGAATCGGCAATTGTTAATTACAGGATGTTCGGATCTTAGCACGCAACACCGGCACCGTCAATAAAAACGAATGTGATAAGCGTAATTACTTTCAACGGGGAATTGTCATCCAGTCGCGTGGTTTTCAGATGCTGTAGTTTGGGGGATGAAATAAGCACAGGTTGTATCCCCAGTGGCACGATGACTAGTACGACGCGGAACCACGCCCAACAATGAGGAGACCAAGCGCATATCCATATCACACAACGAAGGGTGATCCGCCGCCACACCATGATAAGGGCAGTTGGAAGTATTCAAAATAGCGCCTTCGTCAGTACGCTCCCAATGAGCCTCGTACCCACGTGTCGAGAGGAACTCGACAACCAGATTAAGCCGATCTTCAAAGAGGAGATCGGGAATAGCTGCTTCGCTTGCCATGCGCTCAGCGACCCCTTCAAGTATCACGTTCACCCCATCCGGGGGCAGGCGTTGATTGAGCTCTTCCAGCAAACTCAGTGCCAGCTTTTGGTAATTATTGGGAAACTGTTCTTTGGCCTTGTCGGTTAAGGTATAAGTGTGCTGCGGACGTCCCGGGCTGCTGCGGCGCTTCAATTCCGGTGACGTAATCATGTCCTCTTTCTGCAAAATATTCAGATGATGGCGTACCGTCACAGCGGTGATCGAACCGCGCCGCTGCTGTAAATCGCCGACAATATCGTCAACGGTGGCCTGACCCCGTTCTCGCAGGATCTCAAGGATATAGCGCCGTGTTTCCTGCATCGCTTCCACGCCTCAACCCATATCGTGACATGGTGGTTATTCTAGCATGAAGTGTCTTTGGTTGACGATGCTAAGACCGTATGTTACGATGAGCCCCATCTTTTCAATTCTGCACATACCTCTCGTCGTAAAGGAAGCCATCGGTTGTCCGCGCGCGTTGCATTCCAAGGTATTCAAGGGGCCAACTCGGAGCTCGCCATTCGTCAGCACTTCGGGCAGGAAATCGATATTTACCCGTGTCCCACACTCACCGTATTGTTCGATGAGATCAACTCCGGCAAAGTCCAATACGCGATGCTGCCCGTCGAAAATGCACTCGCCGGGGCTGTTAGCCAAGCCTATGAACTACTGATGGACAGCGATCTGCGCATTCAAGCTGAAGTGATTCTGCATGTACATCACAGCCTCCTCGTAGTGCCGGGGACAAAGCTCGAAGATGTGAAAACTGTTCGATCGCACCCGCAGGCACTGGCTCAATGCGAGCAGTTCATCCGTCGGAACGGGTTTAAGACGGTGCCTTGGTATGATACCGCCGGCTCGGCTCACGATCTGGCTGAAGAGCGCCCCACAGGTACGGCGGCCATCGCGACTACACTGGCCGCACAGCTTTATAATTTGGAAGTCTTAGAAACTGAAATTGAAGATGTGACGTTCAATTACACCCGGTTCTTTGTGCTAGGGCACGAGGATCCGCCGCGCAGCGATTACAACAAGACCTCAATTGTGTTCGCGACGCGCAACCGGCCCGCCGCGCTGTACGACTGCTTGGGGGAATTCGCCACCCGTGGACTGGATTTGACGAAAATTGAGTCCCGCCCGCGACGTAATCGCCCGTGGGAACCGGTGTTTTTCTTGGATTTCATTGGTCACTGGCAGGATCCGCTTTGCCAAGAAGCATTGGCGCGGCTGCTTCAGCGAGCATCGTTTGTCAAGATGCTCGGCTCCTATCCAGCCGTCAAGAGTGTTCAGTCAGTAGGGATGTAAAACGAAAAGACGCGGCGAAGGGAACCAACACCGCTTCTCAAATGGCTCGGTAAACCTTAAACAGGCGAAGGCAATGGAAAAACTGAATGTCGCAGTGCTCGGTGCAACGGGAGCGGTAGGTCAGCGCTTCATCAAATTGCTGGAAAATCATCCGTGGTTCAATGTCGCAGAAGTCATCGGATCAGATCGCAGCGCGGGCCGTCGCTACGGCGAAGCCGTGCGTTGGGTGCTCGATGAAGATCCACCGGAAAGTGTGTTGGGGTTGCAGGTCAAGCCCCTTGACGCGGACTTTGACTCGGTACTGGTCTTTTCTGCGCTTCCGAAAGAAGCCGCTATTCCGCGTGAAATGGAACTCGCCGCTGCCGGCCATGTCGTCTGCACCAATGCTTCATCGTATCGCATGACCGAAGACGTGCCGATTCTGCTGCCGGAAGTGAATGCCGATCAAGTGAAGCTCGTCGAAGATCAGCGCCGCGTGCGTGGCTGGACGGGCGCATTGGTTGCGAATTCAAACTGCACGTCGGTTCCGGGGGTGATGACCCTAGCTCCACTGCGCCAATTCGGGATCAAGAAGGTCAGCGTTGTCAGCATGCAGGCGCTCAGCGGCGCAGGACATCCCGGTGTCGCATCGCTCGACGCGATGGATAACGTTATCCCCTACGTCGGCGGCGAAGAAGAAAAGGTCGAAACTGAGACGCTCAAGATGCTGGGTCATTATCAAAATGGCAGTATTGAATGGCTGAATGCGGTGGTAAGCGCTTCATGCAACCGCGTCCCGGTGATCGATGGCCATTTGGTCAATATTTCGGTTGAACTTGAAAATGATCCCGGCGTGGATGGCATTATCGATGCATGGCACAGCTTCCGTGGCGTCGACCCAATTAGCTCACTCCCCAGTGCACCGCAGCAGCCAGTGATTTACCGTTCGCAGCCGGATCGCCCGCAGACGCGGCGTGATCGCCATGCAGGAAATGGGATGAGCACGACAGCAGGTCGTCTGCGTCGTGATCCCATCTTGAATTATAAGTACGTGGCTTTATCGCACAATACCATTCGCGGCGCTGCGGGATGCAGCATCCTGAATGCGGAATATATGGCCGTGCTCGGCTATATACCCTCCTTCCAGCCCGCCGCGACGGCAGCACTGTGATCACCATCCCTTAACGTAGCGGTGGTAAACCGGTGGGGTTTTCACTTACGTTAAGGGATGCGATTTGCACATTCGGAGGAATGTTCATGAAAGTATTTATCGCCGGGGTGGATGGTTATCTCGGTTGGGCGTTAGCGCAGCACTTGGTCAAACGCGGGCATACGGTCGCTGGAACCGATATTTTCCTGCGCCGCCAGTGGGTAGAAGAAGTCAAAAGCACGAGTGCGATCCCGATCTACTCGATGCAAGAACGTCTCGCGGCGTTCCGTGAAGCCTATGGTGTTGACCTTGATTTCCGCCAAGTCGATCTGCTCGATTATCCGGCGCTGCGCCAGTTCTTCAGCGATTTCCAACCGGATGCAATCGTCCATCTAGCGGAAATGCCATCAGCCCCGTATTCGATGATTGATCAGGAACACGCGGCTTTCACCCACAGCAACAACGTAATCGGCAGCTTGAATGTGCTATGGGCCATGCGCGAAGTATGCCCGGAAGCGCACCTTGTCAAGCTTGGCACGATGGGTGAGTACGGGACGCCGAACGTCGATATTCCTGAAGGCTTCTTCGAAATTGAATATCGCGGACGCAAAGATGTCCTGCCGTTCCCGCGTCAGGCCAACAGCTTTTACCACCTGACCAAGGTGCACGATACCAATAACACCATGTTCGCCTGCCGCACGTGGGGACTCCGCTCGACCGACATCATGCAGGGCGTCGTATTCGGCACTCGCATTGATGCGATGGGTGATGATCCACGTTTGTTCAGCCGATTGGACTTCGATCAGTGCTTCGGCACCGCGGTCAACCGCTTCTGCTGTCAGGCCGTCATCGATCACCCTCTGACACTATACGGATCGGGCCACATGCGCCGTGGGTTCCTGCCGCTCCGCGACTCGATCCAGTGCTTGACCATTTCTATTGAAAACCCACCTGCCCACGGCGAATACCGCGTTTTCAACCAATTTGAAGAAACTTACACCATCGAAGAACTGGCCGAAAAGGTGCGTGAAGCCGCGCGGGCTGTCGGCATTGATGCCGAACTGCGCCACTATGAAAACCCGCGCACCGAAAAGGGCGAACACTACTACAATCCGGATCGTCAGCACTTGATCGACCTCGGCTATAAGCCGACGCACGATGTGGTGTCCGAGATGAAGATCATGCTAAAAGACCTGATGCAGCACCGTGATCGCATCATGGAAAAGCGTGATATTCTGGTGCCGGATATTCGCTGGGACGGTACGCATCGCCGCTCGGAAGAAATCAGCGAGACCACGCCCGCAAAATAGCGGTCGATTTCAGCACATCAACAGCGTTGAATCGGCGCGGGGCGGTTTGCTCCGCGCTTTTCATTGGTGAGGGAGACACACGTCTATGTCCATCCAATTCCTTGAGCTCAACCAGCTTTCTCCGGAACACCTCAATCGCATCATGCGCCGTGCCGAAAAGGACATTCGCGATCTGCTGCCATTGGCACAGGAAGTGATCGATCGTGTACGTACTACAGGCGATCAGGGTGTGGTTGAGTACGCTCGCAAGTTCGATGCCCCCAACTTTGAAGCGTCGATGCTCCGCGCCACCCGTGAGGATTTCGCTGCCGCCCGCGCTTCCCTAACGCCGGAAGTCACCGCCGCCATTGAAGCCGCGCACGAAAACATCGAGCGCTTCCATGAAGAGCAAATGCCGGAACCCATGTGGTTCACCGAAGTGCAGCCGGGTATTATGGCGGGTGAAAAAACCACGCCCGTCGCCAGCACCGGGTTGTATGTCCCGCGTGGCAAAGGTGCGTTCCCGTCTGTGATGTTAATGCTGGCGACTCCGGCCAAGGTCGCCGGAGTACCGCGTATCGTCGTCGTCACACCGCCGACGCCCGAAGGTAAAGCCGATGCCGCGTCATTGGTTGCCGCCGAAATCTGTGGCGTTGATGAAGTCTATGTGGTGGGCGGGATGCAGGCGATCGCCGCGCTTGCCTATGGCACAGAGACGATTCCGAAGGTCAGCAAGTTGATTGGCCCCGGCAGCAGCTATGTCTCAGGCAGCAAAACGCTTACTTTACGGCACCGTCGATGTCGGCCTGCCCGCTGGCCCTAGTGAGTCGATTATACTCGCGGACGAGTATGTAGATCCCCGCTTGGCTGCGCTCGATCTGCTTGTGGAAGCTGAACACGGCCCTGACTCGGCGGCGATCCTTGTGACCCACAGCCGTGAAGTCGCGCAGGCAGCGCTCGATGTGCTTCCCGGCTATATCGCCGAACTTCCAGAATGGCGGCGCGCATTCGTCAACAATGTGCTTTCCAACTACGGCGGCATCATGCTCACCCGCAGTTTGGACGACTCCATTCAGTTTGTGAACGACTATGCACCCGAACACCTCGAAGTCCTGACGCACGATCCGTTCATTACGCTGCAAAAGCTCAAGAATGCGGGCGAAATCCTACTTGGGCACTATACGCCCATTCCAACAGCGAACTACTGCCTTGGCTTGAACGCCATACTGCCGACCGGCAGTTTCGCCAAGAGCTTTTCATCCGTCAGCGTGCAGGACTTCCTCAAAAAGAGCGGCATCGGCTATCTCTCACCAGAAGGGTATCAGCGACTGGCCGGGACGACTGCCACACTCGCCGATTATGAAGGATTTCCAGCGCACGCAATGGCGATCCGCAAACGGAACGAAATCCTTGGGCTATGAACCTCCTCGAACAGATTCAAGCGCTCCAGTTTACCGACCGGCCAGCCGCTGAAACCCTGCTCAAGTCGTTCATCGCGGCGCAGTTCGATCTTGATGTGCAGTCGATCGAACTGCGCCCATTAGCGGTTTCCCTGAACTCATTCAATGGCTTCATGACGCTCGTCGATGGGCGGCGCTTGTTTTTCAAAACACACACCGAACCCAACAACGTCATCGGAGAGTACTACAACGCTGCATCGCTGGCACAAGCCGGGTACCCGGTCTTGCAGCCCGTCATGCAGTCTACCGAAGCGGGAAAACAGTTTCTCGTCTATGAAGTCATCGATGATCCGTCGGTGTTCGATGTGGCATGGGAAATTGAAAACAGACGCAGCCCGCGTTTCGTTGAACTGGAAACCGCCCAGCGTGCCGCCGATCGACATCTCCGTGAGATATACGCGCACACCTTGGCGGAACAGTCCGCCGCTGATTCCGCGGGCGCGCCCATACATCAATTGTTCTATCACCGGCTGACCGGAGGGCGTCTCAAGGCGTTCTATGACGACGACATAACGCTGGTGTTGCCTGAACATACGCTCTCAATGCGCGAAGCCCGCCGCCTAAAATGGACGATTAACGACCAGCAGTACGAAGACTCCCTAGACACGATCATTCACCGCGCTGTCGAGCTTCTAAACCCGGCGGCGCAGTCCGGCGCATCCATCATCGGGCATGGTGACGCACACAATGGCAACGTGTTTCTGCGCGGGGGTGAAGCCAATGTGTCGCTGCTCTACTTTGATCCAGCCTTCGCAGGGCGGCACTCGCCGTTGTTGGACTTGACGAAGCCTCTGTTTCACAACATATTCGCCATGTGGATGTATTTCCCGCATGTGATCGCGGGCCGCCTGAACATCTCATTGACGGTGAATGAAGATCGACTGCATGTGACACATGATTACGCGCTGCATCCGATCCGCCGGATGTTCTTGGAAAGTAAGGTCAACGCCGTTCTCATCCCAACTTTGCGCGATCTACGTGATAGGGGCTGGCTTCGTGCCGATTGGAGAGCAGCGCTCAAAGCGTCGTTGTTCTGCTGCCCATTCTTGACCATGAATCTTGCCGATCCTGCCAAATTCCCGCCCTCGATTCGCCTACTAGGGCTGTCGATGGCTGTTGAAATGGGATCGGAGAGCGGCGGCACTCGCAGCATTATCGATCAAACACTGGATGAGGTGGAACGGGCGCTCTAGCAGCGCCCGCCATTACTTTATTCCGGGGACTTTAACCGCTCTACCAGCTTATGATAGGTGGGAGATCCTTCGAGGAACACGTAGCGCACAGGCGTCACCGTCGTCTGCGTACCGCCAATCTGACGCAGGTGCTCTACCGCTTTCAGTAGATTTTTGTTGGGGATGATGACGGTGATGGTGTACCAATGAGATTCTCCGTCACCCGTCCCGAAAATTGGGGCTACTGTTGGCCCTTGTAGACCACGCGTGAGCGGATTTGCAGCGACTTTCTGGGCGATTTCCTCGCCGTTTTCGCCGCGCATGTTCGCCGTTACTTGCGCGTATTCACGACCTTGCAGTGCCGCATCGATATACTCCAGCATCGTCGCGGCGGTTTCCAATACGCGCGGGTTTTCGCGCAGCGCGCGCCGGTTTCCCACCAAACATGCCTGAGACTCGACAATCACGCCATCCGGCAGCGCCTTCAAATGATTCTCGCGCAGTGTCGTCCCCGTTTGCATCAAATCGACGATCGCATCCGCATAGCCGATGGTCGGAGCGGCTTCAATCGCTCCCTCTGCCTGCACCAGTGTGAAATGATGAATGCCGCGCGCGTGTAGAAATTCACGGGTCAAATTCACATACGTGGTCGCAATTCGGATATTACGGCGCTTGTATTCCCGAAAATCGAGCGCTACTTCTACTAGGTCTAGCATCGACTCCACGTCAACCCATGCTTCCGGCACGGCGACGAGGAGCTTGCAGTAGCCATAGCGCAGATTGTCGTGAATGACGATCAGATCATCGTGCGGGTGTTCGCGAACAACATCCAGCCCGGTCACGCCGATCTGCGCGGTTCCATCCGACACTTTGTAGACCACATCTGTGACCCGTTGAAACAGGACATCTACTTGCGGAAGGGCAGGCACACTGCCGGTATATTGGCGCGGATTTGGTTTATCAATCCGCAGCCCACACTCACTCAGAAAACTGGTGGTCGGATCGGCAATGGCACCCTTGCTGGGTAGGGCGAGCGTGACACGGTCAAGGGTCATGAACGATTTCCTGTGAGCAGTTGAAGAATATCTGCCGCCTGATCGGCAGTATATAAAGTTGTTTGATAGCGAAGCGCACCGTTTGGTGCCACCGTCAGATCGCCGCTGCCATCGGTGCGCAGTTCGATGAATACGCCGCCCGCGCGCAGGCGTTCCGCCCACTCGATCGCCACCGGAAATGAGGCCATCGGCTCTGCGCCAAGTTTTAAGCACGGCAAAGCAGGGGGGACGGGTAGAATTTCCGCCAGCGTATCTGCATAATAAACGAATCCCACTGAAGGAATATCCGTATTTCCGCCGATCAGCCGCGCTAGCTCATCATAGCGGCCACCGCCACCCAGTCGAATCGTATTGTGTGCATGCAAATCGAATAGCAGCCCCGTGTAGTAATCCCAGTTGCGCATCAGCGCGGGGCGCAAACGAATTTGATGCGACGATAGTCCGTAAATACCTAGTAAATCGATCACAGCCCGCCAGTTACGCAAAATCTGGCGCGATCGCGAGTCTTCGGCATCGATCAAGGTTTCCAACTCGGCAAACACCGTTTCGGCATCGCCTTCGATCGCGCTGTAACGGGCCAAAAATTCAACGGCGGCGGCAATCTGAGGGCGCTCGGCGGCGCGCTGGCGTTTCTGCAGCAAACGCCGTACGATGTCATGCCGGGTACGACTGCCCATCGTAATGCCGTGCTGCGTCGCATCGAGCAGCACATCGAGAATGTACTGCGTATCCTGTACCGATTGGGGTTCAATATCCGCCTGCGCAAGGGAGGGATCAACTTCGCTTTGCACCCCAAGGAGCAGTTCGTCGATGAGCACCATGACGTAGCTCACCCCTTGGGCAGGATTGTGCAGTTCATTCACATGTGAAAGGACAAACCGCTGAATGCGCGTATCCAAGTGGTACTGCGCCAGCAGCGATCGCAGCAGTTGAACATTTCCGATCGTGACCGTCGCATCATGGACGCCCAACTTTTGCAGGCCATGCGCCGCCATTGCGATAATTTCGGCATCAAACGCTGGCCCGGCCTCACCGATCAGCTCGGCACCGACAGTATAGCGTTCGAAGTGCTCCAGTGAGGCTGAATCATCTTCGAACACATGCCCATGAAACTGCCAGCGCGTCACCGCGCCGCCGTTCGGGTAATGCGAGACATAAAGCTGCGCCGCCGATGCGGTGAATTCTGGGCGCAGGGCAAGTTCCTGCCCGCCACGTTCAAAGGTAAACAGGCGGGTCATAATCTGATCGCCTGCTTTGGTCAGGAAAAGTTCCGCGTTTTGCACCAATGGGGTTTCAATACGGTCATAACCGTAGGCGTTCAGGTGCGTTTCGAGAACAGCGGACACGCGCTCGACGGCGCGCTCATGAGCTTGACGGCGACGAAAGTCATCGACAGGAGCGGAATACTGCACGCGGCGATTCTCCTTCCGCGAAGGCGGCACTGATTAGGAAAGTGGCGACGATCATAATGACCACCGCCGCGATTGACAATAGCAATCAAAAAAGGCGTTCCCGTGTGGGATGACGCCTTTGCTGAATTTATCTTCTTTGGAGAGTCGGTTTCTAGCGATACGAACCACTGCTGTACACGTAGACGGCGGCACCTGTATCTTCGGGCACGGTCAAATCGACTTCGCTTGAGGCCCAATCATACAGCCAATGCGAGTCGGTGATCGACAGATTCACGCATCCATGACTGTGCCGGTAGCCGAACCCGTCATGCCAATAGGTGCCGTGCAGTCCAATATCATGATCAAAGTACATCGTCCACGGTACCTCTTCCAAATAGTAGAAGTCTGCTTGGCCTTCAGCACCGCTCATCACCGTGCGCGGATAGCGCACATAGACATGAAACAAGCCCTCATTCGTCGGCCAATCCCCGAGTCCGGAGGAGATCAGCGTTGCAAATACAGGCTGTTGATCTTCGTAAGCGATCGCGACCTGCTCATAAAGATCGACACTGATCCATTTCGTGGTATCGACATCTGCCGGGCGCTCCACAGGTTCCACGCGCGCAATATCTCGCTGCTCAACCCATTGATCCACGCCAACCTGATACCAATCCCATCCATCAACGTTGACGACATCGTACAGATTTAGCTTTGTATAGCGCAGAATTACTGCGTCACCGCTGATCGGTTCTGCGCCGGGCGTGCGGCTCGGCACGATATGCACCAGTGCCCACGCCATCGGGTAAGGAAGAGTTTCCGGCAGCAGCACCCCCGCGAAGATGGACGGCGTGACCGGCGTCAGAAACTCGGTGCGCACCCATTGATCCTGATTGATCTGTGTCCATTCCCCGTCAGGGCCCCATGTCGTCACAAAATTGAACCCGGCGTCTAACGAGCTGACGATATTGCCGTTCGGCGCGTCATAAATGTCTACCCGTTGAGAAACACGCTGATACAACCGATCGGTGATCAGTTCCTGATTCGGTGCGAGCTGTACCACATCTGGCGCGGGATAAGCGGCAATCATATCCGCGCCAATTCCGGCAACGTTACACGCATCCTGAGATTCGCATACGTCTTCACTCGCGGATGCCTGAGCGACCCCGCCCGAAGCTGCTGATGCACCGCCAGCCGGTGATGTAAACGCGCTGATGAGGCCAAAAACGCAAAGCAGTAGGAAAGCTTTGCTAGAGTAGAGACGTACGCGCATAGGTTATACTCCCAATGAAGTGATGTAACTATGGACTAGCATAGCAAAAAGAAGGACTCGTTCATCTGTCGCATGGCCTACGGGCCTTGTGCGGTCATCCGCCGATTAGCCGTCCCGACAAGTTCCCTTAGGAATGCACGAAGATCGAGCGCACTTGCGTAATTTCATCTATACTTTAAGCATCTTTGCCACGAGAGGGGATTTACAATGAGAAGGAAAGCAGCATCTCTTCTTTGCGCGGTTTTATTCCTGAGTGTGAGTCTTATTCCCACTCAGTTGACGACCCGCGCAAGCGAGAATACACAGTTAGCAACCCCCGTTGCGGTCGTCAATGTGAGTTTTCTGAACCTTCGCAGCGGCCCCGGCCCGCAGTATACCGTGCTTTCTCAACTTGTTGGGGGCACTACCGCCACGATTTTGGGTGCGTTAAGCGACAACTCGTGGCTGCTGGTCGAAACACCGCTTGGTGCAGGGTGGGTGTATTCGCAGTATACCCTCGTGCGGGGAGATGTAACCTTTATTCCCGTTATTGAAAGTTCTGGCGGGGGTGGCCCGTCCTTAACAGCGGCGTCTCCGTTATACATTGGGTTGGGCAGCGCGCCCACCGTCACAGGTTCGCAGGTAGGGCAGGCAACACTGCCAATCCCCGCACTGCAAACGCCGACGCTGATTGTGAACACGAGTTACTTGAATGTTCGCAGTGGCCCGGCAGGCTATTTCTCAGTCGTGACGGTCATACCCGGTGGCAACACCCTTACTCCGCTTGGAATCACCAGTGATGGCTCGTGGTTCCTTGTGTCTGGCCCCTTTGGGCGTGGGTGGGTGGATCAGGACTATGTACTGTTTCGCGGCATTATTGGCAATGTGCCAATTATCTACACGTATTGAGCGACAGGTTAGGATTGCACATGCGGATTATCTACATTGAGGATAACTTGGCGAATGTTGCTCTCATCGAGCGGATTTGCCACATGAATGACGACGATCTGATCACCTACAATGACCCGGAAAGTGCACTCGCTGGAGTGGGGCCGGGGTCGGCAGATCTGATCCTAATGGACTTGCACCTTGGAAATCGCGCGATTGACGGCTTGCAACTGACCCGTTTGCTTCGGCAAAAGGGCGTTCAAGAACCGATCATCGCCATTACGGCCTACGATACAATGGGCTATGCCGATGAGTATGTGGCCGCAGGGTGTAACGGCTATGTGCGTAAACCGGTTGCCGTTCGCAGTATGCTCAATCTGATTAACACCTACCGCAGCAATCCACAATAGACGATCCAGACCCGTAGTTTTCACTCAGCACTTGAATCGACGGAAGGGCGGCGCGCAAGCGTCATCCTCCCGTCGATTTCTTTTCTGCCAAATGGTTGAAGATAGAGCAACTACTGTCTGATTGTGTCTCTCTAAGGCGAGTAATGATGCTCAAATCCCTGCGCTGGCTTGCCGCCGCGTTGTTAGGCTGTTTTCTACTCGGTACAACGCCCTTATACGCACAAACGGAAACACCGCCCGATCCGATGCCACTCCTTGATGAAGGAGAATACGACATCGAAAATTTTCTACTTATGGGAGCGGATCAAAGCAATCCGAATAATCTGGGGCGAACCGACGCACTCATGATCGTATCCGTCAACATGACTGTTGGCACGGCTTCATTTCTATCCATTCCGCGTGACTTGTGGGTTTATATTCCCAACATAGGTACGGCCAAAATCAATACCGCTTATGCGTCGGGGGTAAATAGCGGTGGCAGCGGAATAGAACTGCTCTCGGACACCATTCGCTACAACCTTGGCATTCAAATTGACCACTATGCACGCATCAATTTCAGTGGATTCAAGGAACTGGTTGATGCGCTCGGCGGGATTGAAGTTGCGGTGGATTGCGCGATTCAGGATTGGCGGCTCCGCGAGCCTGATCTCGATCCAACGGTAGAGGACAATTGGGAGATGTTCACGCTCCCGGTCGGTATGCAGTCGATGGATGGAAACTTAGCGCTTTGGTATGCGCGCAGCCGCCGCACCAGCAGTGATTTCGACCGTGGCCGCCGTCAGCAGGTGATCATGCGGGCAATTTGGCAGCGTATTCGCGCACTTAACCTGTGGGATCAAGCCACTGACATTTTTCCGCAGCTTACCGAACTGGTCACAACCGATCTCAGCACACAGGACATGCTGCGCTATGTCCCCCTTGCTGCCACCATCGATTCCAGCCGCATCGCCGCTTATACCTTCCGCCCAAATGTTGAAGTAACGTTCTCTCAATCCGTCGATGGTCAAAGTATTCTACTGCCGGTTCGCGAGAGCATTACTACGCTTGAGCAGCAGATGATGCAGCCACCAACCGAAAGTGAATTGGTGCGCGAACATGCGAACATCGAAGTCGTCAATGCAAGCGGTATTCCCGGGTTAGGGCGGGTAGCGGTCGAGCGACTATCTTGGGAAGGATTTGTCCCGCAGCTTTCGCAAGAGACACCGCCATTTCAATCGGCAATGACGCTTTACGATTTTACGGGTCAGCGTAAAGGCGGCAGTTTGCAGGTCTTGTCGCAGGTGCTTCGGGTGAGCCCGGACAGTGTGATTATCCAGCCTGATCCGAATCGCACGGTCGATTTCCGTGTGATTATTGGGGGCGACTATCACACTTGCACACACAATGTGCTTCTACCCACCGAAACACCCACCACGGAGTCGTCCGGCGGCTGATCGCGCTACTCCAAAATGACCGGATGGACATGACCGGCGGTGAGTTCGATCACCTCAGCAGTGAAGCCGTCGATATTGTCCACCGGAAATTTGGCGGTAATCGTGATGTCGCCCGCGAAGTCTTCTTCAACACTGGTCGCTTCGAACTGCTCATATAAACGGCGAATCGGCTGGTAAAAAGAATAGGGTGTGTCCAATCCAACGATTTTCCGCTCGATTTTCCGCTCTTTGGGCACCCCCGCCAACCCAACTTGAGCCGCTTCCGTGTAAGCGCGCACCAAGCCGCCAGTTCCCAACAGGGTACCGCCGAAGTACCGCGTGATGACCACGATCGTGTCGCCAATATCGACACCACGCAGCACCGCGAGAGCAGGCGGCCCCGCTGTTCCGGAAGGTTCACCATCATCACCCATGCTCTCGATGACCGAATTTCCGTAACCTACACGATATGCATAAATATTATGCGAAGCATCGTGCATTTCCGCGCGTACGGCGGATAAAAAGGCTCGTGCATCATCGACGGTGGGCGCATAGCCAATCGACGTGATAAACCGCGAATTCACCACGACAATTTCCGCGCGAAACGTTTGAGCAGGAATTAAATAACCAGTCGCCATAGCATTACTCTGGATTCGTGTTGACGAACGCGCGAAAGATAGGTGGGTCAATTTCGAGCATTTGCTGCGTTTTATCCAACCGCAGCAGCCGTTTTTGCATCAGCATCGAAACCGTCATTTCAGATTCCTCATTCGCTTGATACGGCACAAGCTGCGCGACCGCTTTCAAAACATACTGTTCGGAAGGGGTGAGACTCGTCCAAATAGTACGGCATTCCATGCGGATGGGGTAGCGCGCCAGCAGGGTAGCCGCCAGCGTTTCGATCGACATCAGTTGCCAGTTAGCATTCAGCGTGTCCATTACGCTGAATGTCGTACGGATTAAACCCGCATAGCGTCCCGTTACTTTCTGCATCGCGGTAGACATGTCCGGCGTGATGCGTTTATCGTAGCGCTCGGCCATTTCAACGATCATTTTTTGCGCATCAGTTTCATTGTAAGGGCCAACGTAACAAACACTGTCGGTAAACAATTCCATAAACGATTCGATCGCTAGCGGATCGAGTCCCTGCCGATCGATGATGACTGACAGCGGGGCGCGCGAAAAAGTCAAGAATAGCAGCGATTCCTTGTTCGTATCACGAATGCCGCGTAGCGTCTGGAAAAACTTGACCGGAAGCTGATGCACCAGTTCCTCGAACTCATCCAACATGAACACGAATCGAACGTTATTGCGCGTGAACAAGCTCAAACCCAATTCAAAATATCGCAGCCCCATGTATCCATACAGCGGATTCGATCCATCTTGTAGCGCTTGGTAAAAGTCGTAAAACCGCTGTGCATCCTCTTCGGGGATCATCTTGAAGGGAAACAGGGTGATATAAATGCGGTGCATCAGCAGTTCATAGCCTGCCCAACACCGGAATGTATCATTGGCGGTTGCATCGATAGGGCCAAGTGCATTGGCGTCGATGACCACGGGGGTGAAGAGATTTTCGCTTGTGGGACGATAATGTTTCTGGACATTCGGATCAGCCAAGTGTCGCAGCAGGTTCGATTTGCCGATGCTGCCCACACCGACCAGTGAACAGGAAAGATCTGCTGACCACCGTCCCATTACAAATCCGGTTTCCTCTTTGCGAAAATCGAGCGAGTATTTGCGCCCCATGATGTCCCGCCATTGATAACTGAGAATTGCGTAATAATAGCCGGAATACGACAATGATTTCCACTACTCATTGACCCAATACCTTTTCGAGTGAGGCGTATGAAACGCGATTACAAGTATTTTGATTTTGTTGTGGCGCTGTTTGTAACTGTGCTCTTATTGAGCAATTTGCTCAGCAGTGCCAAGGTGATTGATTTAGGACTGTCTGTTGGGCCGATCAGCTTCATCTTTGATGCCGGCACACTGGTCTTTCCGATCGCCTACATCTTTGGTGACATCCTGACGGAGATCTACGGATACCGCCGGTCGCGTCGTGTGATTTGGTTCGGATTTCTGGCGACTGCGTTGCTTGGGTCATTCACATGGCTGGCAGGGGTGCTGCCCGGTGAGTCTTCATGGGAGTCCTACGCAGGGCAGTCAGCCTATAACGCGATCCTTGGTGGGGTGAGCGGATTGGTGGTTGCCAGTTTGTGTGCTTACTTCGTCGGAGAGTTTACGAACAGCTATGTGCTGGCGCGCATGAAAGTTCGCATGCAAGGCCGGCATCTATGGATGCGCACCATTGGCAGTACATTAGCAGGCGAAGGAGTCGATTCGATTGTCTTTTTCGTGATCGCCTGTGCATTGGGTGTTTTTCCTTGGGCATTGTTCTGGTCGTTGATTGTGACCAACTACATTTTCAAAGTGGGGATCGAAGTACTGTTCACACCATTGACCCTTCGAATCATCCATGCCCTCAAACGCGCTGAAAATGAAGATGTCTATGATGTGGACACCGATTTCAGCCCATTCCGGCTAGACACATAGCTTCTACAGACTACTCCATGATAACAGACCTTATCATGAGTGGTCTAAAACAACCAGATTACACCTAGAGCCTCGCAATCAACACCATAGACACATCACCACAGAAGATCCGAATCCTAAGATTTCGATCAGGATCTTCTGTGGACTGAAAATGACTCTGCGCTAACATCGATTTTGGCAATTTGAGAATCTAAATTTCGAGCCATTTTTCAGAGCGTTGTGTCACGGGGCTTTGTGGAAATGGCGGCATTGACCCTTTTGCAGATCAACCGCCTTTGATCTGCAGCACCCGCCTTGCAACTCAATCTGATCATGCCGATTCGATTACTACCTGATAATGACATCCCTAACCAATTCCCGAATTGATCCACGCACTTCATGTTTTGTAGACCGTTGCGTTTGACTCCGTGCCGTGCGTCTGACAAGGTTTTGGTACCAAATAAGTGCTATGAGTGAAATTCTGTCGAATACCGTGAATTACGGTACAATCACAAGGATACTCAAGACAAACGAACGACGACTTTCGATGCGCAAACTGCCCCTTTTCCCCTTGAACACCGTACTTTTCCCGACGACTCCGGTTCGCCTGCACATCTTTGAGGAGCGGTATCGCCTCATGATCGGGCAGTGTATCGCAGAAAAACAACCCTTTGGAGTGGTTGCGCTTCAACGCGGAAGTGAAGTTGAAGCCGGTGGCCAACATCAAGACCTCTATTCGGTCGGGTGCACTGCCGTCATTACCGAACATCAAAAGCTGCACGACGGGCGTATGAATATTGTCGCGCTGGGATACGATCGTTTTCGTATTCTCTCGGTTGATCAGGAACAGCCTTATCTTCAGGCGGTCGTGGAAGATTTTCCGCTAGATCTAACTGCTGCTACGGCAGTCGGGTTTGCGCGGCGGCTGCGACCTTGGGTGCTGCGTTATCTTCGATTATTGGGACGCGCCGAAAACGTCGATATTGATAATCAGCGCATCCCTGAGTCGGCATTGGAGCTCGCCTACGTGTCAGCATCGCTTCTTCGTGTTTCGCTCTCCGAAAAACAAGAGCTGCTGGCCATGAATACCCTTCACAGTCTTGTCAGTAAGCTGTACACCTACTATCGGAAAGAGGTTACCCTGCTAAATCTGATGTTGGCGACCGAGCGTGTCCGCGAAGAAGGCCCTTTTTCACTCAACTAGGAGCTTTGTGCGCCAGAAATAGCTGTTAGCAGATCGATTGATGCCTGAATAACAATCGCCTGCTGCGCTTCGCGGGTAATCGAAGCGGCGTTATCGCCATTTTGGGTGCCATACCAGCCGAATTGAGCGTGATTGCCCCCTTCGATCGGAATGAACAAGGTGGATAAAGGCAGCAATGCGCGTGACGCCTCAATTTTCTCCGGCGTCGCCAGTCCATCGAGTGTGCCCGAAATCGACACTACTCGCATGGCAGCCGTCGAAAGATCGTTGTCTCCCGCAGGATATGACGCCAAAAGCAGCAGCGCATCTATAGTGTCAGAATGTTCATCTGCATACCGCGCCGCCATACTGCCGCCAAGCGAATGCCCACCAATCGCCCAATGAGCGATTTCAGGATGAGCCGCGATAACCTCATCCGCCTGATTAGCACCAAAAACGGCGAGATTCAGCGGCATCGGCACAATTACGGCGAGAAACCCTTGAGCGGCGATCGCTTGCATTGTGGGTGCATAGGCACGCGGATCAACTAGCCCACCCGGGTAGAAGATCAACCCCGTGGTTGCATCACGACTTGACGCTGTGAAGCTAAGCCAAGGCGTTTGTTCGACGGTGACTGCATTATCCGATTCAAGAGCGGCAGTAGCTTCAGGCATCGCCTGAGCAGGATTACCAATCCAAAGCGCAGTCCCCACAAGCGTGATCAAGAGACTGACGATGAGAGCAATCAGAAAGTTGCGTAAAACCTTACGACGCATGTTGAATCCTTCGATGTAGTGTACGATACGATGCCCGACTCTAGACAGTCAGTTTTAGACGTTCTTGCGGGCAGCATTATATAATCGCCCCACATCGTTGATAGCCATTTCGCCCCACTTGTAAGGAAACATTCATACTGATGAGCACAAACATCAATGCGCAGTGGTACTCAGAACAGGCCGAACTCACATGGTCTCGTTTGCTGCCCCGAATTGAAGCGCGCTTAAACCAAGAAAGTGAGCGCGCACAGTTTCTTCAACGTCTGCGTGCTCATTTCGGTGACTTGTTCCGCTTAACGCACCAACTCTACGGGTCGCAGTACGACTATCTGTACCACTTTGAGCAGCTTTTGTGGACACTGGTCGATACGTTCTTACAGCGCAGCCCCGAACTGCGAGCGCTTGATCTGGAACGGGAAGCCCGCCCGAATTGGTTCCAGAGCGAGACAATGCTCGGCGCGGTTGGCTATGTGGATCGTTTTGCAGGAAACCTAAAGGGACTCCGCGATCGCATCGACTATTTCGATGAATTAGGGGTAACCTACCTGCATCTCATGCCGCTCTTCAAAGCCCCGGAACCGAACAGTGACGGCGGCTATGCTGTGAGCAGTTTCCGTGAAGTCAATCCGAAGCTTGGTACGATGGTAGAGCTTGCTGACCTCACTTCTGAACTCCGCAAGCATGGCATTAGTTTGGTGCTCGATTTTGTGTTCAACCACACTTCAGATGAACACGCGTGGGCGCAAAAAGCACGCGCGGGCGATCGCCGTTACCGAGATTTTTACTGGTTTTTCCCAGATCGCACTTTGCCCGATCAGTATGAACGGCAGCTTCGCGAAATCTTCCCAGAACATGCTCCCGGCAGTTTCACCTATCTTCCTGACATTAAGCAGTGGGTTTGGACGACGTTTTATCCCTTCCAATGGGACTTGAATTACCACAATCCGGATGTTTTCACCGCGATGCTGGGCGAAATCCTCTTTTTAGCCAATCAGGGGGTTGAAATCCTCCGCTTAGACGCCGTCCCATTCATCTGGAAGGTTCTAGGTACCAACTGCGAAAACTTACCCGAAGCGCATACCATCATTCAAGCGCTCAACGCAGCGGTGCGGATCGCCACCCCTGCCCTGCTCTTCAAATCGGAGGCTATTGTTCACCCGCGCGATGTGCGCAGCTACATCAGTGGACGCGAATGCCAAATCTCCTACAACCCGATCATGATGGTTTCGATTTGGGAAGCATTGGCGACGCGCGAAACCGAATTTTTCCGTCACACCATGGAAAAACAGTTCCCACTGCCCGATGACTGCGCGTGGATCAACTACCTCCGGTCGCACGACGACATCGGTTGGGGTTTTGCCGATGAAGACGCCGCCGAAGTTGGGATTTACGGCGGCGATCATCGCTACTTCCTAAATTTGTTTTATACAGGGCGTTTCCCCGGTAGTTTTGCCGAAGGATTGCCTTTCAACTTCAACCCGCGCACGCTCGATCTGCGTATTTCCGGATCATTGGCATCACTGGCAGGCTTAGAGCGTGCCCTGAAAGCCGACGATCCCCATTTGATCGATTTGGCCATTCATCGCATCATCATGGTGTTTGGGATCATCCTGAGCGCAGGTGGTATTCCGCTCATTTACTTGGGTGATGAAATTGGCACCCTCAACGATTACAGCTATGAACTCGACCCGGCTATCAAGCCGGATAACCGTTGGGTACACCGTGCCCGCGCCAACGCTGATCGTTACGCTCGCCGTACCGACATCACTACCTTGGAAGGTCAAATCTATCAGCCAATTCTGAAGCTCATTCAGCTGCGCAAACAAACCCCGGCGCTTGCCAACGGCAAAACGCGCTTCCTTCACACAGGAAGCGCGCACATCCTCGGCTATATGCGCAATGAGCAGGTGCTGGTCTTGGCGAACTTTTCCGAGAAGCCGCAGTCTGCATCCATTGAGGCCTTGCGCAGCCAGAACGCCAACCCTGTTGGCATGGTTGATCTGAACAGCGAACCATCGGGCGATCAACGTACTGTTACATCGCCCGATCAGCTTGAATTGGCACCCTATCAGATCGTTTGGTTGGCCCGCCGCAGCACGTAAATACGGGGGTGCAGCCCACGCAAGGTAATTCGGAGGGTTTTCTCGACAGCCCAATCACGGTTGGCCGATAGAAGACCCTCTATCAGCCGGATTTCGTGCGTGATCACGGTAAAACGTGCCGCCGGTCGCGCGATTCGCGCTGCTTCGGCGAAGATCGCGGGATACAGTGCGACATTATCCTCATGAGATCCCACATTTTGCCCGAATGGCAAATCTGCCATGAGTACATCGGCGCTCTGGTTGGGCAGTGGCAGCGACCGCATATCGCCACGCAGCAGCCGTATACTGGTTATCTCACTGGCATGGATGTTCTGTGCTGCACACGCCAGCAGAGAGGGATCGTGATCGACCCCGATGAGTTGGCGCGCAGGGCATAGCGCAGCTCGTTCGATCAATAGTGAACCCGACCCGCTCCCCAAATTGACGACGACATCTTCTGGTGTTGGTTCGGTCAATAAAGCCATTGCATAAGCGGCGGTGGCATTCAGTGCGGCTTCATAATTGCATACACGCCATGCCCGCGTCGCCAGCGGGCGCGGAAAGAGTCGAACCAGCGTTTCCCAGCCACCGTTACTCGATGGTCGCAGCCGGATCGCGAGATCGCCTTTTTCCTGATCTTGTAATCCCGTTTCGTCCGCGATCATCTGCCGAATGCGCTGCATCACGCTGCTGTCCGATCCCGCCGCAGACACATTGAAGGTCTTGAATGCACCGCGCGAGCTCAACGCCATCACAGTGGCGATCTGCTCGCGAAAACGACGCCAGTGGGAATCCCCCAAGAGCGCTTTCGGGCGCGGAATATCAAAACTCTCGCGCAGGTAAACGGCATGCGCTAGGCGCAGTTGAGCCAGCGATCCGAGTCGCCCTTTGTAGGTGAAAAGAAGCTCACTGCTGGCATCGGCTTCATATCCGTGAATCTGAACTTTTGGAAACAGATCGGTTAGTTCATTGGCAGCAAGTCTTTCCAGACCTTCGACCACTTCAAGGACGCATTGATGGGTCATTTGACCTGCTTGGGATGGGTAATTCGGTTTATTTTTCACGGGCAAATCTAGGTATTGATCCCTTTCACAGTTTAGAATGTGCGCACGCCTTTGATAAGGCTCTATCCATCATACAACTGGGAGTGAAGATATGCGCAAGTGGTTAGCAGTAACGCTGATGCTGTGCCTGGTTCTGGTCACCACAATTTCATCTGTGGCCGCACAGGATACCCCACAGACCGAGTCGGTCGTTGCACAAGCGTTCCGTACTGTGAATGTGCGACAGGGACCGGGAACGCGCTATGTAACCGTTGCACATCTTGCAGAAGGTGATTCGGTCGCCGTTATCGGACGGAACAACCTTGACAACGATTGGCTGCTGGTGGACACGGGTGATGTACAGGGATGGATCGCCTTTTTCACCGTCACTGTCACCGGTAACCCTGACACACTGCCTATCGTAGAGCCACCGGCAGCCGAGGCAAACACATCCGCTTCGGGTTCAGTCAGTGCGGTCGATACTTCGGGACTGCCTGAAGGTGTACCGTATCTCACCGCATTCCGCCGTGTAACCGTGCGTTCCGGCCCATCAACCCGTACTGATCGCCTCGGTATCTTGGAACCGAATACCGTGACCGAAATTCTGGGCCGTGTAGAAGGGAATCACTGGCTGTTGATCGATTTCGACGGTGAGCCCGGTTGGGTCGCCTACTTTGTCGTCAACGTGACGGGTGATATTGATACGCTCCCCATCGTTGATGCTGAAGGAAACGTGGTTTCCGACGGCGCAGGCTCCTAAGTCGCAACGCAACGTTTCTCCTGAACAGTTTGACTGTTCAGGAGAAACGTTGAACCAAACGCACGTACAGCCTCACCCACCATATGAGCCGGGGACGTCGTTGCTGACCGCCGCCAAATAGGGTTCTTTGCTCTGTACTTCGAGCGCCGCATCCTCACCGATCGTCTGCTGCCCTTTGTGATACAACACTTCGTTGAAGCCATCGAAGCGATAGCGGCGGTTGACCCAGCCATACAGCTTGTGTTGGAACACCACATTAAACTGCACCGCCTCGTCCTCGGCGATTATTTTCTCATCGACGATCCACACCGGCGCATATTGATCAAGGTGGGAACGCACCTTCTCGTCGCGTTTCTTAAGCAGCGCTTGCACATTATCCATCGCCACACCTATGCTTGAGTTTCATGGAATACGATTGGAATTGTAACGAACACCCCTATTGGCAAGCAAGGCTGTGCACAATTGGTTCTGTGCAAATCGCCGTCTGTTTTCACATTACCCACGCGCTATAATGGCTAACCAGCGGCACCCCAGCGAATAATGTCTCCCTAGCCGCATTCCATCAAGTAAAGGTGAATCTCGTGCCACGCGCCTTATTGAGCGTCCATGACAAAACGGGCTTAATTGAATTTGCGAAATCGCTGGTCGATTACGGCTGGGATCTCGTCGCCAGCGGTGGGACTGAGCGTGCACTGCGTGACGCAGGCTTAGCGGTCACCTCCGTTGAGCATCTCACCGGCGTTGGGCAAATGTTGGGCGGGCGTGTCAAAACCCTCCACCCTGCTATTCATGCCGGTATTTTGGCCCGCGATAACGAAGCCGACTTCGCTGAGCTGCGTACCGCAGGCTATGCGCCCATCAACATGGTTGTGTGCAATCTTTATCCTTTCCAGAGCACAGTCAGCCAGCCCAATGTCACCCTTCAGGATGCCATCGAGCAGATCGACATTGGCGGCGTGACACTGCTTCGCGCTGCTGCCAAAAATTTCGTGCGCGTCATCGTGGCTTGCGATCCCGCCGACTACCCCATCATCGCGCAGTCGATTGAAACACAAGGACAGGTGGAGCTTGCACAGCGTCGCGATCTCGCGGTGAAAGCATTCGCGCTCACCCGCGACTATGACACTGCCATTCATGCCTTTCTAACGCAGGATATATCCCCTATGCTGATGGGCGATACAGGAACTGAGCTTCCGCAGCATCTATCCATCGGCGCCAGCCGCACGGCTGACTTACGCTATGGCGAAAACCCACATCAAAGCGCGGCCTATTACAGCCGGGATGCTAAAACCGATCCCCTTGGCGGAACCCTGCTCGGCGGCAAAACGCTTTCGTACAACAACATTCTCGACTTGGATGCAGCGTGGCGCGCAATTTCCAGCTACACCGATCCGACGGTGGTCATTGTCAAACATTTAACTCCGGCAGGGATCGCCAGAGCGGCGACCATTGCTGCCGCCTTCCCCGATGCGCTCGCCAGCGATCCAGTATCCGCTTATGGTGGTGTGATCGCGGTTAACCGTCCCGTAGATGAAGCTTTTGTGGATGCACTAGGCTCACTGTTTGTCGAAGCCATTGCTGCCCCATCTTTTTCGAGCGCCGCGCAAACTATCCTGAATGAAAAGCGCAAGAACTGCCGTTTGCTGCAAATCCCAACCACCTATGATGGCCGCGAACTTGAAATCCGGTCTGTTCATCGCGGGCTGCTCGTGCAGGCTGTTGATACCGGCGATCCTGAAGGCAGCATCTTTAAAACGGTGACGACCCGTCAGCCATCGGCTCAGGAGATTGAAGCACTGCGTTTCGCGTGGAAAGCTGTCCAACATGTCAAGTCGAACGCGATCGTGATTGCAACCGATCACGCGACGGTCGGTATGGGTGGCGGTTTGCCCAGTCGTGTCGATGCGGTCAATCTTGCGGTTTCTAAAGCGGGTGATCGAGCAAAAGGTGCCGCACTGGCTTCGGATGCATTCTTCCCATTTGCAGATGGTGTAGAGGCCGCTTCCGCCGCCGGAGTTACCGCGATCATTCAGCCGGGCGGCTCAATTCGTGACAGCGAAGTCATTGAAGCGGCCAACAAAGCGAATATAGCGATGGTCTTTACTGGTGTGCGCCACTTCCGCCATTAACAGAAGCACCTCCCTTGAGAAAAAGGGGCTTGCTTGTTTACAGGCAAGCTATTATACTTTTTCTCAATTCGCCACCGTAGCTCAACGGTAGAGCATACGCTTCGTAAGCGTGAGGTTAAGGGTTCAAATCCCTTCGGTGGCTCAAAACCCGTCACAGATTTGTCTGTGCGGGTTTTTTGTTTGCGGACAAACCAGTCCACACGCGGTTTTGATCTGCTTTTCAACTATGATAGACTTGACAGGGATTCAAGGGGTGTGGGTTGAACAACAACGCAGTGACCGGCGCTCAAGCTCCGTTTGCTAAAAAACATGGACGAACACCCGTGACCATCGCTGTTGCAGGCGGTACGGGTTCCGGGAAAACGACGATTTCGATGGCGATCATTGATCGCGTCGGCAGCCACAATATTGCTTATATTCCGCATGACGCTTACTACAAAGACTTAAGCCATGTTCCCCTCGCGGAACGCGGCTTTGCTAACTACGATCACCCGGATGCACTCGAAACGACACTGATGCGCGAGCACATTCTGCGCCTTCAGTCGTGGGAACCGGTTGAAATCCCGATTTACGATTACACGCAGCACCGCCGCACCGATCAAGTGCAAATTGTCGCACCGCAGCCGATTATCATGGTCGAAGGCATTTTGGTGCTCGCCGAGACGATTCTTCGCCCCTTATTCGATGTCAAAATATACGTCGATGCCGACCCGGATATTCGGTTTATTCGCCGTATGCAGCGCGACATCGTCGATCGCGGTCGCACGGTCGAATCGGTCGTCCAACAGTACATGGCGACCGTCCGCCCTATGCATCTTGAGTTTGTCGAGCCGAGCAAACGCTATGCCGATGTCATTATCCCCGAAGGCGGCTCAAACACCGTCGCGATTGATATGGTGTCTGATCGGATTCGCATGCTCGTTCAGGCGGCAGACACCCCGCTTGATGGGGATTGACCGCGCAATTTTACGGGTGATATACTCCTATTCAATCTTATAAGGCATCGGCACTGACTGAGAGAAGTAAGCGCGTCATCAGGTGTCCAGAGAATGCAGGTCAATAGGCTGAAAGCCTGCTCACCATCAACCGCTGAAAAGTCGCTCACGAGCCGCTGTTCTGAATGTCAGAGTAGGAACAGCCGGGTACGCCCGTTACAGCGCAAGAGTGTTCCCATATGCTGACGGCATGGCCGTTGGGGTGTGTGAGAAACAAGGTGGTACCGCGAAAAGCCCTTTTCGTCCTTGTGATCAAAAGGGCTTTTTTATTTCCAATTCTCACAGGAGCGGAGATACGGCGTGCCAATGACGAATGATACCAACCCGTTTTACGACGCCATCGCACAATACTACACCCACTTTTATCGCGATTGGGAAACTCAAATGGAGCGCGAAGGGCTGGGCCTGCGCTCAATCTTCCGTAATCAAGGTGTACAGCGCGTTCTTGATGCCTCATGTGGCGCTGGAGCACAGTCGATCCCGCTGGCTGGCTTAGGGTTTGACGTAACAGCGGTCGATCCCAGCGGCGGGATGCTATCACGTGCGCGTGAAATCGCCGCTGACTATGGCGTAGCGGACAAGATTACTTTCGTCCAAGCAGATTTTCTAACTTTGGCTGAAAAAGTCGGTGGCATCTTTGACGCTGTGATCACCAAAGGGAACTCCCTGCCCCACCTGCTGCTCGATCAGGAAATTGTGGCCGCCATGCACAACTTCTATTCGCTGCTGCGCCCCGGCGGCATGCTGGTGATCGGCATGCGTGATTTTGGCCCTTTCATGGAAGATCGACCGCGATTCATCCCCGGTTTCATCCATGAAATGGACGACAAGAGCGAGCTTATTACCTTCGACACATGGGAATGGGAAGATGGCCCGCCCGTGATCGCGACGCAAAACCTATTCATCGTAAAGGGAAAAGAAGATACCTACGGCGCCATCAAACGTCAGGTTATCTATCGACCCCTTTCCACCGATGAAGTCAAAGTCGTACTGCTGGAAACCGGCTTTGAGTCGGTCAGTGACCAGCCCGATCGCACTGAGCGTGTTTTGGTCGCTCGCAAATCGATGGGTCAGAAGCAGTACAAGTTCCCGTTCAAGAAGTGAAATCATCCGAAGCGCACAGTGAGGACACCATGCCAGAGAAAATGACCAAAAACTTCGACTTCAAGGAAGCCGAAGCACGCCTATACGACTGGTGGGAGAAGAATGGTTGGTTCAAACCGGAAGCTGCCCCGCCCGACGCCGAACCTTATGTGATCAGTATGCCGCCGCCCAACGTGACCGGTGCGCTCCATATCGGTCATGCGCTCTTCACCACCATCGAAGATGTCATGATTCGTTTCGAACGCATGCGCGGTAAAGCGGCACTGTGGGTGCCGGGTACCGATCACGCTGGGATCGCGACGCAGCTTCAAGTCGAAAAAATGCTGCGCGAACAAGGCACCAGCCGCCTTGAAATTGGCCGTGAAGAGTTTCTTGCCCGCACATGGGAATGGAAGCAGAAATACGGTGGAACCATTACCGGACAGCTTCGGCGGCTCGGCGCGAGCTGCGACTGGGATCGCGAACGATTCACGCTCGACGATGGCCTCTCGAACGCCGTGCGTGATGTGTTCGTGACCCTGTGGGAGCAAGGCCTGATTTATCGCGGGACGCGCTTGGTGAATTGGAGCCCCGGTTTGCAAACCGCTGTGTCCGATCTCGAAGTCGAGCGCGAAGAAGAAGTGGGCAAGCTGTACTACTTCAAATACCCGGTTGAAGGTGGTGAATTCCTGCCCGTGGCGACGACCCGCCCGGAAACCATCCTCGGCGATACGGCGGTTTGCGTCCACCCGGAAGACGATCGCTACAAACACCTGATTGGCAAAAAAGCGCTTGTTCCTATGCTCAACCGTGAAATTCCGATCATTGCGGACGACTATGTCGATCGTGAATTCGGGACAGGCGCGCTCAAGGTGACGCCAGCGCACGACTTCAACGACTATGAGCTGTCGAAGCGCCACAACCTGCCGCTGATCAACATTATGAATCCCGACGCCACGCTGAACGACAAAGCAGGCCCCTACGCCGGGATGGAACGCTTCAAGGCGCGTGAAAAACTGTGGGCGGATATGACGGCGGCAGGCATGACTCTTCGCGTGGAAGATCACACCCACGTCGTGCCGCGTTCACAGCGCGGCGGCGAAATTATCGAACCGATGCTCAGCATGCAGTGGTTCGTGAAAATTCAGCCGCTTGCCGAAAAAGCGCTTCAAGCTGTCCGCGATGGGCACATCACGATCGTGCCCGATCGTTTTGAGAAGGTTTACAACCACTGGTTGGAGAATATCGAAGATTGGTGCGTCAGCCGTCAGTTGTGGTGGGGCCACCGGATTCCAGCATGGCATGGCCCTAATGGCGAGATCTATGTGGGTAAATCCGCCCCACCCGGTGATCTCAAGGAGTGGAAACCAGACGAGGACGTGCTTGACACATGGTTCAGCAGCGGTCTATGGCCGTTTAGTACACTCGGTTGGCCGGAGAAAACGCCTGATCTGATGCGCTACTACCCGACGGCTATGATGGAAACCGGCTATGATATCCTATTTTTCTGGGTGGCGCGCATGATCATGTTGGGGTTGTGGTTCACCGATCAAGCGCCCTTCAAGACGGTGTATTTGCACGGGTTGGTGCGCGACAAAATGGGTCGAAAGATTAGTAAAACCCTCGGCAACGTGATCGATCCGGTCGAACTCGTGGAACAGTACGGTGTCGACCCCCTGCGCTTCACGCTGGCGACAGGCAGCACCCCCGGCAACGACATCAACTTGGATACAGGCCGCGTTGAGCGCAATTGGCGATTCGTCAACAAAATCTGGCAGATGGCGAACTTTGTCACCCAGAATTTAGAGGGCGATTTACCTTTAGGGGTGCCTGCCCATGATGCGCTCGATCTCCCATCGCGCTGGATCATGAGCCGCCTCACCCGGCTCATTCAATCGGTGACGCGCCTATTCGACACCTATCAGTACGGCGAAGCGGGACGCCAGATCGACGAGTTCCTGTGGGGTGACTTTGCAGACTGGTATATCGAAATTAGCAAGCAGCCGCTCTATCAAGGCAGCGATGCCGAGAAACAGGCAGCGCGCCGCGTACTCGTGTATGTGCTTGATCAAGGGCTGCGACTGCTTCATCCGTTTATGCCTTTCGTGACCGAAGAAATATGGCAGCATCTGCCGCACGAAGGGAAAGCGCTCATTATCGCACGTTGGCCGCAGGCCGATGACTCCTACGTGGATGACCGTGCCGAACAGCAAATGGGTATGCTCATCGACCTCATTCGCGGTGTACGCAATGTCCGTGACGAATACAGTGTGGAACCCGCGCGTAAGATCAGCGCATCCGTTTCAACCGGTGGCAATCCAGCCTTATTTGAGCAGTACGGCTACCTGTTCTCGCGGCTGTGCAACGTCAATGCGCTCCACTTGATGAGCGAAACCGACGCCGCTCCCGGCGAATCGGCCTCGGTGGTGGCTGGCACCGCAACCGTCTATCTACCGCTGGCGGATTTCATCGATATTGCCGCAGAGTGTGAGCGTCTGCGCAAGGAACAGGCCAAACTGGAGGGGCAAATCGCGAAATCGCGCGGGATGCTTGGCAACGAGCAGTTTATCAGCCGGGCACAACCAGAGGTGGTCGAACGGGAACGTGTCAAACTGGCCTCTCTTGAAGCCAGCGCCGCACAGATCAGCGAACGCATCACCAGCCTGTGTAAATAATGCTAAATTGAGGTGGGGCCGCACACGCCCCACCTTTCCCATTACTTCTGCGGGCTGCTCTTTGTGCTGGTGTAAATCCGAATTCCTGCCTCCTGCGCCGCTTTGCGGACATTGACATCCGGGTCGGTCTTGAAGAGTTGTTCCAATGCGGGCAGCGCTTCTGCATCGCCAAGCTGTGACAGCTCCTGTATCGATTTCAACCGAATATCGGCGCTCTTGTCTTTCAACCGGCTCAAATGATAGGCGACAAGTTTTTTAGTGACCGATGTTGACATATTCCCCCTCAATGGGTCGCATGCACACAAGGACGGCACAGCCGAAGCTAAACCGAATGCGTATCAAAGAACAAACACAAAACATACTCTAATGATCACGGCGCTTTGCGTTTCGGTCAACCATCAATCGTTGAAGAAGCGTCGGGAATAGGTGTGCTATAATACCGCCCACGTTATCCAAATGCAGGAGCCTAGAGGAACGCGATTGGCATCCTCGTTCAAAATCTGCCCGATCTGCGGGGCGCGCAACCATCCAAATGCAGTCGTCTGCACCACCTGTGGCACGTCGATGGCCGATGTTGCACCCGTTACCCGGAATGGTGGCGCGCGATCAGCGCGTAACGACTACGATCGCCGCTATGGCGAAACCGATCTTGTCGAAGCAGAAGCTCCGCGCCCAGCCGGAATCACGCTGATGGGGCTGCTGCTCTTGCTGCCTATTGTTTTCTGCGCGGGGATATTGACCGTCTTGGCAATGCAGTCACTTGCCGCGCGGTTACCAACGTCCATTCCCTCAAGCGCAACGCCTTCACCCGTGGGCACGCTGCCAAGTGTCGATAGTGTCGAATCAGCGATCACCGCGACCAGCACTATTGAACTCAATCTTGCGACGAACACGCCCTATCCAACACCGCGCCTTGCCACCATTACCCCTGCGCCACCTTCACCCACTGCCACCTTTACACCCGGCCCTTGTGAGAAGCGTGTTGCTGCCGGGGACAGCCTGATCACGTTGGCATTTGCCTGTGGTCACCGCAGTATGGATGTGATGCCGGAAATTCTCGAACTGAATCACATGTCCTCCCCCGAAGAATTGATCGCAGGACAGTTGATTTACATTCCATGGCCAACACCAACGGTTGATCCTAACGCGGCCTCTGCAAATCTGGCGGGCACACAGGCAATCGATCCCACTGCCTTAGCGGCATCAGGTGGCAATGTCGAGGTCGCTCTCGCCGATCAAGTCTTTCAAGAAGCGCTTCCCAGCCCTACCGAAACGATGATTCCCGGTGTGATGTGGCACACTGTGCAGCCAGAGCAGAGCATGGTGGCGATTGCCTACCAGTATCACACCACGGCTGAAGTGCTCGCGCAGCTCAACCCCGAAATTACCTTTTCCCAGTGCGATTATGGGTTGGATACCGGTGGTGCAAGCTGCACAGTTTTTCTGGTCGTCGGGCAGCAGATGCGTGTTCCGGCACCTACTCCCACCGCAACCATTCCACCTACCTTGTCGGGAAGCGAAACTCCCACACCCACGCCGACAGCAACCTTCAATGCGCCCAGCCTCCTTAGCCCAAGCGATCACGCGCTGTTTATGCGTGCTGATCTTGTCACGCTGCGTTGGGTACCCACTGGGCCGCTGGCGCAAAATGAATCCTATCTGGTGACTCTTCAGGATCTCACCGTCAACGTCACCTATACTGACTTCACGACCCAGCTCTATTACATCGTCCCGCAGAACGTACAGGGCACTGAAGCGCGCCGCCATGATTACTCATGGACGATCAGCGTCGTACGCGACCATGATCCGGCCACTGCCCGGTTTGTTACCCTCCCGCGCACTTTTACATGGGAAGGGCTCACCGAACCTACACCAACCGGAGAGATGAATTGATCACTTTGCGTACCCATGCCGCTATTGGTTCCAGCACTACCTTTGATCGCCCTATTAGTTTCAGTTGTGAACTGTCCGCCATTCCGCGCGCCACCCCAACGGTGTTAACCACCCGGGAGACCGCTGCTGTAACGCTTAGTCCCTCACCTTCACCTACCCAATCCCCGGTTGTGACAGCGACTCCGCCGCCCCGCTTGGCGACGAATACCCCCATCCCCACCTCCTCTGAGCCAACGATCACCTTCACTCTAGCGCTACACGGGGCCGGGCATGTATCGTTGAACCCGGTGACACCTACTGCGTCATCATGGATAAGCTCAATTACACGAACGCACAGGCGACCGGCTTGATCAGCGAATTTCTGAGGGTAAATCCGGGTATTCAAAGCATCGACCGGATGACCCCGGCTCGACGATTTATATCCCCGCTGCTGCACGCCACCACAACCCCAGACGGCTATGATCAAACCCAAACCGCGCAGCCGGTGTCGCCCTTCCGAAAACGCGCAAATCATCGCGGTAGAGATCCCGGAGAACATATCGATTCTTGGCATCGCGGTAGACTATGAAACGACTTTGAGCGTGCTTGCGACGTTGAATCCTCAGCTTCGTTTCCGGGGCTGCGATTTTTCGAATCCCAGCGGCGGCCCGGACTGCAATGTGCTGGTGGTGGGACAAAACATCAATGTCCCGGCACCAACGCCGACCATTACGCTATCGCCAACCCCATCTGGCAGCGAAACGCCGACGCCCGCCAGCCATGAGTCGCCGTCGCTGGTATTTCCGCCGCAGAACGGATCGGCTCCTGCTGCACATTCCAACTTCAGTGGATCAGTGTTGGTGAGCTTCAGTCGAACCAAGAGCCTATTTTGTCGAAGTCAGATTTGACACCGGAACGCAGCTTCAGGATGCCACACGCGGCACCTCGTACATGCTTCCCGACGCGATGGTACCCACCGATGGCCAAACGCACACTATCCAGTGGCGTGTGACTGTTGCCGCGCGTACGCCTGATGGTGCCTATGTCATTGTCGGTGCGGTCGGAAATTGGCGTCAGTTCACGTGGCAAAGCCGCTGATCACCCCGAAATGGAACAAAAAAACGAGCTCGTTGTGGCCCGTTTTTGTTTTTACACGCCTAATCGTCCAAATTCCCGCGCAAGCTGGTCACTGCGGTATGAATCAGCGTCAGGCGCCCATGCGGACGCGTCAGCGGCGAGTCGCATCGCTCCAATTGGCGAATGAGGTTCTGCATCTGCTCAAATGGCGATACGTCCGGCTTTTACGGCGGCGGTTTTACCGCACCACGATCTTATCCTCGATCGCCTGCCGCTGAGCGTATCCTCTGCCTCAAGGTCTTGTACAATATCTGCGATCACCTCGGCCGGATGCCATCCGCCAGCATCCCCAGTACACTGCGCACGATGAACAGATTCGGAGCCGACAGCTCTAACTCAAAGCCAAGGCTGTGCAGCAGTTCATGTTACCTTCAATCAGGCGCGCTTCCGCCGCCAGAGATGCACGGTTTGGGCTTCCAGCGCATATTGGGTCACGGTTTGCCGCTGGCGATATTCTTCCATGAACTGAAAGTTCATACAAAACGCGTTGTTGCGCTGCATGTGATCGTCATGATCCCAGCGCTGGCCCTTCAGCGATGATATAACTGGCGTTTGTCCAGCCCACCACGCTGCATAAGCCGTCTGCAGCAGCAGGCGCACCAGACGCCAGGGATACGATCGGATCCTCTGGTAGTGCCGTGTCCCCAGCTCAAACTATCAATGACCAGCGCACCCCAGATCACCATCGCTGATCATATCATCTGCCTCAACGGGCATATTCACCGCTTTGCGCCAGCTCGATGAACGATGTCCAGCGCCGTACGGCTTTCGAGCGCGCGTATTCGATCAAACTGCGCCATTGCGCTGAATTGCGCGGCACGGCACCATATGATTTGAGAACACCTCGCTTTCGTTGGATGCATTCATACTGCTTTCCGAGGCATGTCGATCTATCAAGACCGCACCGGATACCTTGTCATCATCAGCGTCATGACGAAGCTGCGGCTTCCATGATTAACGAAACAGATCAGCGGCGCCATTCACGAACGGTAATTTTGAATCGATCGCGCGGTAGGCTTCCAGAATGACGGTGGATCGCGCGCCACAATTCCTGATAATCATCGATGCGTATCGACATCAGCATGTGCAGACGTATCAACTGCTGTCGATCACCATCAGCGCGAGGCTTTTCGCGCACTGCGCATGTTCCGACCATCTCTTTCGGCTTCGGCTGCGCGGACAGGCCATCGATGGCAGCTAATCGGACTGGCGATCCAGCGTTTTTCAGTGGTTCAGTTGAAATTTCGGGCATACGGAGATATTAAAGCCGGATTTTCCTGATCATGAATACCGGTCGGACGCCTGTCTGCGGCTGGTCGATAATCTGTTCACCACCAGTTTCCAGTTAAATTTTCGTTCCTCGATATGCGCATCAATATCGGACATGACTGACCGGCCTGATCGCCGCCAGCGCTTCTACGCAAAACCGGGTACATATCGACATAATCATCCGCTATATCGGTTGCTCATCGCCCAGCGCATCGCCGTGAGATCAGCATCCTCACCGAGACCTCAATATCATCCAGGTCAGATCTGCAACGCCATCGATAGTACCTTCTGCATGGTTTGTTTCGTACGCCGCCGTGTTGATTTCGATCAACTCTGACCACAGTGGTGTTCGGCAACCCGGCGGCAATCTGCGCGATCACATCTTCTGGGAGCTGGTGTATAGCCATTGAACACTCGTTTACGAACAAACGGTCTATCTATGGCATTATACCGCACGGTCAGAAAATCTGGTTAGGCCCATCCATCGGCACACTGAGGATGAACGTGCTGCCTTCCCCTTCAGTGCTTTCCACCCATGCATCCCCGCCGTGCCGCTGCGCCACACTGCGCACGATGAACAAGCCGAGCCCACTTCCCTTGATTCGCTTGTGTTCCTGCCGCGCAATACGCACATGCCGCTGGAAGAGGCGTTTTTGGTTCTCCGCACTGATTCCTAAGCCGTTGTCATGCACAGCAAGGTGAATCTGACGTTCACGAGTGTACAGCTTGACCTCAATCTTGCCGCCGTTCGGCGTGTATTTGATCGCGTTATCAACGAGATTGGTGAGCGCGCGTTCCAACATATTCGCGTCTGCGTTGATGATCGGAATATCGTCCGCGATCACAGATGCGATGGTGAGTTCCTGTTTTTCGGCGGGCAGAATATGGTTCTTGACCACCTTCGATACCAGTTCGACCAAATCACACGGCGCGCGCATCATTTCATAGAAGCCCGTTTCCGGGTCGAACCGCCCTGCGTCTTGGATATTTTCTACCAGCGTCGTCATTTGCGTGATACCGGACAGAATTTTCTCGACGAACTGCCCCTGTCGCTCGTTGAGCTCCCCTACTAACCCCAGTTCCAGCATATTGGCGAAGCCCTGCATCGATGTCAGCGGTGACCGCAAATCGTGCGAGACGATCCGCATGAACTCGTATTGATTACGGCTCAGTTTGCGGAACTGTGTCACGTCATGCAGGATGAGGATCTTGTGGTCGGGTTTAGTGGCTTCCGGTTGCATGGTGTGCAAGCGCGGCAGATACGCATGTTCCTCGTCAGGATTCCATTCCACGATCGGCTGCCCATTGAGGACATAATCCCGCAGTGGTGGTGGAAGCCCATCTCGTACTGGAAGCGGCAGTTCAGGCAGCGTCAGCAAAAACTGCGCGGCTGAATTGGCTTTCACAACCAAGTCATCAGGCGTAAGGATTAAGATAGGATCGCTGATGCTATCCAGTACAGCATCCAGCAAGCGTTCGGTGAGGTCTGGATTGCTTGCGCCTATGTTCATGCTGAACCCCAAAGGTGTTCGAATGGTCGCACAGTGACCCGAAGGCCACATAAGGTGATTATATAGCTTTATTTTCCCTTAACGCAATCGCTGCTCTGCTTGCGCCAACATAGACACCCGTGCTAAACTCATTTTTACCTGTGGGCGGCGGTTGACTCATGTCATTACCTCAACTCACTTTCGCATCAATGGAACAGGTTTGACCGAACGATGGCCGAAAAAATACTGGTGGTAGATGACGATTTTGACAGTCTCAAGCTCATTGGCTTGATGCTTCAAAGGAACGGCTACGATGTTGTAGCGGCAAACACCGGCACGCAGGCATTGCAGAAAGCCGCTGAACAGCAGCCCGATCTGATCATCCTTGATGTGATGATGCCGGATATGAACGGGTATGAAGTTTGCCGGCGCCTGCGCCGCAGCGACAATACCAAACTCATCCCGATCATTATGTTCACTGCCAAAACGTTGATTGACGACAAGGTCGCCGGGTTTGAAGCGGGTGCGGATGATTACCTGACGAAACCCACGCATCCGGCGGAACTGGCGTCTCGTGTCCGGGCTATTCTGCTCCGCAGTGCTGCCCAACGCCAAACCAAGCAGGGCCGTGGCATGACCATCGGTATTTTTGGCGCGAAGGGTGGCGTTGGCACCACCACGGTCGCGCTGAATATCGCAGCATCCCGCTTGCTAGCCGGTCAAGACCCTATCGTGACGGATTTCCGCCTTGGTGCGGGCAGTTTGGGCTTGGCGCTTGGCCTTGGTGATTCGCAGGGATTGGTCAATGTCCTTGGACAGCCGCCGGAAGAAATTCGCCCGCGCACCATCGAAACCGAAATCGCGACACATTCGTCCGGGCTGCGTGCCCTGCTTTCCTCTGCCCATGCGAAGGAAGTGCATTTCACGCCCCACCCCGAAGCCGCCGCTGCGGTGATACGCGCGCTGCGCGGTATGGGAACGCCGATTGTGGCCGATTTGGGCACGTACACGAATCCGTTGTTTATGCGCTTGCAGCGTGAAATGGATCAGCTCATTATGGTGCTCGATCCGATCACGATTACGCTGGCGATGGCGCGCGAACAGCTTCAAGAAATTGATGTCGAGCGCCCGCAGCATCGCGGCACCTACATCGTCATCGTCAACCGCGCAGCATCAGGTTCACCGCTGTCTTGGAACGAAGTCGAGCGCATTCTCGGTCGTGAAGTCCGTGCAAATATCTCGCTGGCATCGGAACTCACGACACAGTCCTTAATCGCCAATGTACCGGTCGTCATGCTTCAGCCGACGGCCATCGTTTCGAGCCAGATCATCAAGCTGTCCGAAGACCTGAACAACATTGGGCGGTTGATGACGACCCGCGAAGCATCCGCTTAATGCAGCGGCGCCTCTTGAAGGCGCCCGCTTAAGTGACAGGAGATGGGGTGCAGCGAAGGTACGTCTGTCGCCCTATGGAGAAAGGGTAGATCGCTGCATGACATCTGCAGGCACCGTCAACAGCTCTGAGCACAATGCCCTGATTGCACAATATCAGGAGCGGTTGCGCCGCTACGAGCGTATCATCGAAATCAGCCAGCAGTTGAACTCGATGCTGGATCACACCACACTCTTGCGCCGCATCATTCTGGCGGCGCACGAGCTGACCGACACCGAAGCCGTCTCCATTTTGCTGATCGATCCGGTCACGGGGGAACTGCGCTTCGAAACAGCGTCCAATGCGACGACCATCAACCAGATGCAGGACATTATTGTCCCGCTGGAAGGCAGCATCGCCGGATGGGTCGTGACGCATGGTGAAGGCCGCGTCATCGAAAATGTTCCGCAAGACCCCAGTTTCTATAAAAATGTCGATGATGAACTGGAATTCACAACGCGCAACATGTTGGCAGTGCCGCTTCGTACCCATAACAAAGTGATCGGCGCGCTGGAAGCGATCAACAAGCGCGGTGGCGAACGCTTCACCGACGAAGATGTGCGTATTCTAAACACGCTTGCCGGTCAGGCTGCTATCGCCATCGAAAATTCGCGTTTGTTCCAGCAAAGCGACTTCATGTCGGAAATGGTACATGAGCTGCGCACGCCGCTCGCCGCCATCAAGACTAGTGTTTCGCTGCTCCTGCGCCCCGACCTCCCCAACGAGAAGCGTTCCGATATTGTCGAGACAATGCAGGGTGAAACCGATCGTTTGATCCGCCTCACCAGTGACTTCCTCGACCTCGCACGGCTCGAATCGGGACGTGCACGTTTAGACATGTCCCCGTTCGATCTGGGCAAATTGGTTCAAGAATCGATTGAAGTGGTGGAAACTCAGGCGGGTGCACGCGGCATCGGCATCGAACGCAATTTAGGTGCGTATCAAGTCACCGCCGATCGTGGCAAAATCAAGCAGGTGTTATTGAACCTGCTCACCAATGCCATCAAATACAATCGTGAAGGCGGCACGGTGACGATTAGTTCATACCCGAACAATCGTTACGAAGCCCCGTTTATCGAGCTTTCGGTGGCGGATACAGGCCCCGGCATCAGCAAAGAAAATCAGAAGCAGATGTTTCAGAAGTTCTACCGCGTGGCCGAAACCGCCAATTCGGTTCAGGGCACGGGATTAGGATTAGCCATCGCCAAGCACATCATTGAAGGGCATGGCGGCAACATTTGGCTGGAAAGCGAACCCGGCTACGGGTCAACCTTCTTCATCACCCTTCCAGAAGCACTTTGAGGCATCCCGGCTGCGCGGCGTGTTGCAGCGCCCGCAGCCCTTCTTCCAGTGGGTAACGCGCGTCGATCAACGGCTCCACATCAATCAATTGACTGGACAGCGCCCGCAGCGCCGCAGCGAATGGGCCGCAGCGACTCCCGACGATTCGCACTTCGTCAATCACCGCCCGTGTGAGGTCAGCACTCGGCAGTTCCGCGTATGTGCTTTTCAGGACAATCGTCCCGCGTGGTTCGATCAACTGAAGCCCAGCAGCGAACCCTTCGGCAGTCCCTGTGCAGTCGATCACGAATTGAGAGCGTTTACGGGGGGCTTCTTCCATTCCTATCGCCCGTATGCCCCATCCTGCCAAGACTTTTGCGGGCCGCTCACGGCGAACGACCACGCTCACATCCGCGCCTGTCATGCGGACAACTTGCGCGCACAACAACCCCAATTTCCCCGCGCCAACCACAATCACGCGGTCACGTGGAGAAATATGTACCGCTTCTAGGATCTGGAAAGCGGCTGCCAATGGCTCGGTGAATACCGCCCGATCGGTGTGGACATTGTCCGGCACTTCGTATAGATTGCGGGTGACCAACGCCACCCGATCCGCGAAGACCCCCGGATGGCGATCAATGCCGAGGGTGGTTCGATGGCGGCACTGGCTGGGAATCCCTCGCTGGCATAAATCACACGTGCAGTCGGCGATATTGATTTCGCCGACCACACGTTTACCAATCCACGCCTTGTCACCTTCAAGGACAGTGCCAACAAACTCATGCCCAAGGATGCCCTGAAACCCCATATAGCCCTTGACCAGCTCAAGATCGGTGTTGCATATCCCCGCCCGCTCGATCTGGATCAAACACTGGTCGGCAGTAGGAATCGGATCGGGAACCGATAAATCAAGCCTAACGGAATCAGTCAGGGTCAGTGCGCGCATGAGGATACGTCTACGCCTCCGCAGTCTTGGCGGGGCGATTGACCAGTGGCAGTTCGCCCTTTTCCCACGACACCAGCAGCGGCACCGCGATGAAGATTGACGAATAGGTACCGGTCAGCAAACCAACGAACAGCATTGCCATGAACTGACGGATCGATTCACCGCCGAACAGCATGATCGAGAGCGTCACAAAGAACACGCAGATCTGCATAGCCAGAGACCGGTGGATCGTCTCTAGGATGCTGCGGTTCACGATCGTCTCATACGATTCACCCAGATACTTCGGGATGTTCTCGCGGATGCGATCGAACAACACAATGGTATCTTGAATCGAGAAGCCGACAACCGTGAGAACCGCCGTCAGGAACAACGCGTTCACTTCCCATTTAAGCAATAGCCCCGCCAGCGACATCGCCGCCGACAGCACCAATACGTCGTGGATCATGGCCAAAATCGCGCATGCTCCATAGCGGAAGGCATCTGGAACCGTGCGGAATGCCAGCACGATAAACCCGGTGACTACGCCGGTCGCGATGAGCACGGCCAGTAGCGCTGCGCGTTCCACTTCAGCACCCACTGTCCCTGATACTTGATCGACGCGCAGCGCATCCCGATCCAGCGGTGCGAGCGCTGCCAACCCACTCACTATCTGATCCGATACTTCCGTCACCTGATATTTCCCACGTACCGACCAGCGGTAGCTGTCCGCACCACCGACCTGCTGAATACCCACATCAGGGTCGCCGAACTGAATGAACACGTCACGGATGTTCTGTTCCGTCGCTCCCGGTGCCGTGTAGCGCAGTTCGTAAATGCTGCCGCCAAGGAACTCATTGCTCAAGTGAAACAGACTGCCAGTCGTCACCAGCGAATATAGCATGATGATCAAACCGGGAATGATGATCGCCCCGGAGAACAGGAAAAAGTAGCGTCGCTTCTGCATCAAGTTAAACATCGTACAACCAACCCTCTACCGTTTCCTAAAGACCAAACAGCCATGTACGTTCGCCCACAGGCTGGCGCAGCACCGCATAGAACAGATGCAAGAAGGTGCGGGTGACCAATACGGCTGTGAACAGGTTGATAAAAAGACCCAACGCCAGTGTGACCGCGAAACCACTCACGATCGCGGCACCGGGGGTCAAGCCGAATAGGAACAGCACGCCGCAGATGATGATGGTCGAAATGTTCGAGTCGCGGATTGTCGTCCATGCGCGGCGGAAGCCTATATCGATCGCGCTATCCAGATCCACCCCGTGACGAACTTCTTCCTTGATACGCTCGAAAATCAGGATGTTGCCGTCTACCGCAGTACCAATCGAGATCAAGAAACCGGCGATACCGGCGAGGGTTAGCGTTACCGGGATGATCTTGATGAACGCATAGTTGAGGGCGATGAACACCAACAGCGCTAGAGCAGCGGCGATACCCGGAATGCGATAGTAGATGATCATAAACAGGAAGATGACAATCACGCCGATGATGCCCGCGCGAATGCTCAAATTCACCGATTCTTGACCGAGCGTTGCGCCGACCGTTTCCGCACTTTCGACACGCAGCGGGATCGGCAGAGCACCGGAGCGAAGCTGAAGCGCGAGCTGCTTCGCCGATGTTTCATCGAACTGACCCTGAATAACACCGCCTGTATCCAAACGGGCGTTGATCACAGGAGCTGACAGCAAAACACCGTCCAGCACAATCCCCAGCGGTTGACCAATGTGAGCGTTCGTGAAGGGGCCAAATACCGCGCTGCCGGAGTCCGTCAGTTCGAAACTGATGATCCACTGATTGCGGAACTGAGCGCTGGCGGCTTGAAGCCCCGCACCGGTCATAACCGTGGTATAAGGCTGGCCCGTCTGCGGATTCACCGACGTGTCAGCAAATGTTTCCACTGTTGCGCCCGCAGCCTGCCGCGCTTGATTGATACGAAGCTGCTCGGTCGTCAACAAATGATGACCTTCGAGGCTGCGCACTTGCGACCCCATGCCGGACATGTCGATGAATTCCAGCAGTGCGGTCTGTTGAATAGTATTCACAGCCGCCGTCGGATCACTCACCCCCGGCAGTTCAACCAGAATGCGGTCACTGCCTTGTATTTGCACGGTAGGCTCTGTGACCCCAAGTGCATTCACGCGGCGAGACACGTTGTTCGCGGTCTGCTGTAAATCTTGAACGGTAAACGATCCGGCGGGCAATTCTGCCTGAAGCAGCACGCGCAAGCCGCCCACCAAATCGAGACCAAGGCTTTGGGTAACATTGAAGTTGAGATCGGGAGTGCCATCCCCATCGGTGTCTATATGGATGCCTGTTGTACCCGGAAGGCATACCCATATAGCAAATACAGTGATTAGCAAAATAACCACGAGCCAAACAAAGTGCCTGCGCATATTACTCCGTTTCTGGTTGCGCGTCGCCGCGTGCAAGACGAATGCTGCGTGCGAGTTCTGCCTCATTATAGGGACGTACCAAGGCCGCCGTCAGGATACGAATGGTGATTCCTTCCGCAATCTCGACGGTGGCCACACCTAGTTCTTCGTTGATGTCCAGCACGCGAGCAATGATACCGCCATAGGTAATCATCTCATCGCCTGCCTTCAATGTTTGCACGTATTTCTGCTGCTTTTGAAAGTCACGCTGCCTTGGAAAAATGACCAACGACCAGTAGGCACCTAGTCCGAGGATCATCACCAATCCAAGAATGATAAACTCTTGCATACCTTTATCCAAGCGCTCCTGTGTGAGCGACTGCTGGTGAACAACGGGGCAACATTATAGCGTTTGCCTTGTTGCTTGCACATACTGGGTGGAACTCCTACAATAGCGGCGCATTGGCGAACCAATAGTGGAGCATTTGTCCCCTCCAAAGTGAGACAAATGCGGTCATCTGGGAAGGATAAAACGATGAAAAATAAACGAGCGGCATTATGGCTGCTGGTTATGGTCTTCGGCATTTTCGCGATGGGGATTACTCCCGCATTTGCAGGCGAAACCATTCTGTCTGACAACTCCGGTACACAGAGTGTGTCGTGGTTCATATCTGGTGAAGCATCGCTCGTCATGAATGGGTTCGACCTTCGCACAGTCAATGTGAACGTCCCTGCTGTCATTGATGCTGTCACCATTAACGTGGATGTTCCGGTTCCGGGAGTGCCATCCAATCTGGTGATCTATCAGGATGCCAATGGGGGTTCTCCGGTAGATGCACAGTTGGTCAATAACACACAGGTGACTATCAATACTTCTGGCGGCTTCCGGGTTGTGCTCCCTACTCCGGTGACCGTCACCCAGCCCATTATCTGGATTGGCTTTTATTTGCCCGTAGGACTTCACTTCTGGGGTGATCGTTCTGGTTCATCTGTACTCACCTATTGGGCGTGGACACCCGGTGGCACTTTCGATCTTGCCAACCTTAGCTCGGCGCAGGTGTTCGGCCCCGGTGATGGTTCCGCCCCAGTGAATCTCAATATGGGCGGGAAAGCCCGCATCACCGCAGAAATTACCGGTGCGGCGGCGGGGGGTTATGGAACACAGACCCAAGGCGCTGCCGATGCCAATATGCTGTTGATGCAGCCCTACCCTCTTTGCTTCAATCTGCTCTATGACAGTGCAGATGAAACCATTAGCTTCCAAGACCGTGTCAATTTGCATTGCCAGTTGATTACCAATACAGCCTTCGCTCCTGCTAATCCTCCGGGGTACAGTCGCCGGGGTGAATTGTTTGATATTGTCATCTTTGGCAATAACGGCCAGGTCGCGACAGGTCGCTTAGATGTAGAGGTAACACACTGCATTCGTCCTGCCGCTGCCGACCTCGAAACCGCTGTGATTGGGAATGCATTTGGTTCGCCGCGACAGTGGCGTATTCTCCCCACCCAGCGTTTCGGGGATATGGTCTGTGCGGAAATCCGCTATGGCGGCAATATCTCCTACTTTGTACCCGGGGTCTAAATGCGTATTGAAACCAATGAAGCCCTCGTCAAGCGGATGAAGCAGATCGCCCAATGGCTGTTCTTTGGCAGCTTTGGTGCGCTGATTGTGTGGCTTCTCATCAGCAGTCAGGTGATGAACCCCGAGACGAACAATCTCTTTCTATCAGTCGTCGTGCCGTCGGTACTCCTACCGGCGGCTTTCGCCGCATCCATGATCTCCGTGCGCTTTACGAACCTATGGGTTCGTTCGCCGCGTCCGGAAGACACAATAAAGCAGCAGCTTAAGGGGTTGAGCAACCGGAGTGTCCTCTACAACTACTATCACTTCCCCGCTCGTCATGTCCTGATCACGCCACGCGGTGTCTATGCCATCGTCACGCGCTTTCAGGACGGACGCTTCAATGTGAACGGAGATGTGTGGAAATCCTATAAGAGTGCCATGAGCCGGTTCTTCAGCATCTTCCGCTTCGATGCCATTGGGAATCCGACCGAGGAGGCGAATAAGGCCGCAGTGC
>JAXLWG010000018.1:0-96440 GCA_046328615.1 Anaerolineae bacterium
GCAGCACAAGTCGGTTTTGACGATCTGCGCGTTGAAGCGCTGACTCAAGCGGAGGCCACTTCACAGCCCGCCGTACCCTCTGATCAGCCGACCGTGCAGCCGCAACCAGAAGCGACCAGTGTACCCAGCGCGGCGGAAGTTTCGCTCTACGGAACGAACTTCACCGAAGATGGCGCAGCTACCCAATGGATGCCGCTCAGCGGCACATGGACGTTCGAACCCGGTGCGATGGTACAAACCCAAACCGACGGTTTTGATCTGACCACAGTTTTGAATATCCCCTTTACCGCACCCTATACGCTGCACACGACTCTGCGACATCGCCAAGGAATCGGCGGGGGTGTGCTGTTCAATCTTGCGGCGGTGAATTCCAAGAACGGCGGCACGATGGTGCGCTACTTCGATGATGGATCGGTCGTCGCATGGGGCTACTTCGATGCGGCAGGCGCCTTCAACGGGCAGGGAAACGCCCCCGTTTCCGTACCGGGTACCGATCCTCACTCCCTTGAGGTGACGGTCGATTCGGCATCGTACCGAATCCTGCTGGATGGAGTAATTCTCGCAGAAAACGTGCCCTTGATGAACGCCGTGACCCCTTCCTACATCGGCATGACGGCTTCCCAGAGCATCACCGCATTCGAGTCAATCAGCGTAACAGCCCCGGACACTGCGCCTGCCACAACAAGCCTTGTGACGGGCGGGATCGATACGACTGCCGCTGTCGGTGACTGGCAGGTCAGCGGGACAAGCGTCACTCAACAGCTTCCTGAACTCACGGACTACTTTGCAGGCACGGGAATTGCCGCTGAAACCTTCACCCTGAGTGTAGATGTACAGTTATCTACCGATAATCCGCAGGCGGGCGGCGGCTTGGTATTCCATATGACGGGGCGTGATAATCCATCCGGCGGCGCGATGGTGCGTTTCGGCAGCGGCGGCAGTGAAGTCTTCTGGGGTGAATACAGCCCGGACGGCGTATTTACCGGTACCGGCGGAGCGCCGCTGACCTCGACTCCCGGTGAACTACTGGCGCTTCAAATTACCGTGCGCAGCAGTGCCTACGATGTCAGTGTCAACGGCACCGTGATCGCCGAGGGACTTCCCATCACCCGCGCAGATGGATGGATCGGTTTGATCAGTTTTAGCGGCCCGGTCACTTTCTCGAATATCCAACTGACGATGGGGGGAATGTAGTCATGCAGGCAAATCAGTCGTTCATGCACACTATCGCGCCCATCCGCGAGCGGGTTGGCCGTGCCATCACGACCATCAATCAACCCCACTATCACTGGATTACCCGACCACTGCTCGCTTTCCTGATCACGCGCTGCATCGTTTTCCTGAGTGCCTATCTGGCCGAAATCGCCATTCCCGGCATGACGGGAGACGGGCTGTATCACGTCAATGCGGGCAATATTTTCTTGGATGTGTGGGCGCGGTGGGACAGCGCTTTCTATTTGCGTATCGTCACCGATGGTTATTACTTCGCACCGGGGATGCAGAGTTCGGTGGCCTTCTTTCCCGTGTACCCGGTGCTGGTTAGCTTTCTAACGCCGCTGGCGGGGAGTCCACTGGCCGCCGGGGTGTTGGTGAGCAATCTATGTTTGTTTGGCGCGCTCGTCTTCCTCTACCGTCTGACCGAATTTGAATTTGATGCTGCCGCCGCCAGCCGTACGGTTTTTTACATCGCCGCTTTCCCAACCGCGTTTTTCTTCACGGCTGTCTATACAGAAAGCACATTTCTATTCTTCGTCGTTGCCACCATGTATTTTGCGCGGCGGCGTTTATGGGCATGGGCAGCCCTGTTCGGCATGGTGACTTCAGCGGCACGTATTGTCGGCGTTGTGATGTGGGGTGTCGTCGGGCTGGAATGGCTGCTCGCACATGGCTGGACGCTCACGACGATCTACAAAGTGGAAGCATGGCGCAACCTGTGGAACGGAATTCGCCGGGATTGGGCAACGCTGCTCATGCTGTTTCTTATTCCACTTGGCATGGTTACCTACATGATATTTCTCAAAGTCCAGTTCAATGACCCCATCGCCTTTTCGACCACCCAAGCCGCATGGGGGCGTGAAATGTTAGGGCCGTTGGCGATCGTGTGGCGTGACATGACCGGTTTCTTGCGCGGTAATTTTCTCACCGGGGATATTTGGTATCACGTCTTTATCGACCTGAGCGCGTTTTTCGGTGTGCTTCTGATCTCGGTCGCTATTTGGCGGCGCTTAGGTGCCAGCTACGCCCTTTACTGTCTGATCTCGATCCTGATCCCTGCTTCAAGCGGGACAGGCAGCTTGTCGCGTTATGCGCTGGTCGTTTTTCCGATGTTCATGATGCTTGGCGTATGGGGACGCTACCAATGGTTAGATCGTCTCCTGCTGATCGGATTCAGTATGCTGCTCGGCGTACTGACCAGTGTTTTTGTGAACTGGATTTTCGTCGCTTAGGCTGCACTCAAGGATTAACGCATGTCTGCCCAGCCCTCTCCACCGCTGCTTTCGCTCAAAACCGCTGCAACTGCGCTGGCAGTGAGTATGGTCGTTTTCCTGAGCGGGAATTTGCTCATTTATCTTGTGTTGTATCCGCCCGTGATCGCTGCACCCGTGGAGCCTGCCCCAGTGACGCAGCCAGTCACACAGCCCATCGTGCAGCCTACAGCCGCTCAAAATACCGATACTGGAACACAGTTCACCAGCATGAACGGCGACTGGGTGCGTGAGAATGGCGTGATTACCCAGCGTTCGTTAGATACCCGTGACTTTATGACGGCCAGCGGCATTCAAGGGGAACGCTACATCATGAGCGTGTCCGTTACGCTGCCGACGACTGATCAGGTTCCAGAGGCAGGCGGCGGGTTAGTTTTCCATATGGTTCAGCGCGATAGCCTTGCCGGAAGTGAGATGGTGCGTTTTCACCTGAATGGGCAGGAGATCTTGTGGGGCTCCTACGACGATGCCGGAACATTCCAATACCAAGGCGGACAGCCGATTCCGCAAAGCGGTTCACAAACCCGTCAGCTTACGCTAATCGTGCGCGGCGATCGTTTCGATATTCTCGTCGATGATCAGGTCATTCAGCAGGATCTTCCACTTCAAGCTGGCAGCGGCTATATCGGCTTGATCAGCTATCGAGGAAATGTTTCGTTCGCCAACTTCCGTCTTACTATCGGCGCGGGATCGTAGAGAGGTGTATCGTGACACAGCAGGCTATTAGTCTTCCACACGAATCCACGCCACCAGCTCAGGCGGCTCCAGTCGCAGTTTCAAATGTGAAATCCGCCAGCCGTGTGGCGTTCGTCGAACCTATCCGTGCCTACGCGATGTCGATCGTCGTGTTCATTCATGTCGCATCGCTGTTGGCCCCTCATTACAACACCCTCGCGCCGATCGACTGGTGGGTGGCCAACATGTATCATGCCTTCTCAAAAGGTGGCCCGCCGATTTTCACTATGATTAGCGGGATGCTCCTTTTAACAGGGAAAGCGAATCAGCCAATTGGAGAGTTTTTTCGCAAGCGATTCCTCAAGGTGCTGATTCCGTTTCTCGGCTGGGCAGTCGTCTATCTGATCTACCGTGTCGCCTTTAAGAATGAGGTGCTTACCCCACACGATATGGTGAATGCCATCCTTGATGGCCCGGTGTTTTATCACCTGTGGTTCATTCAGATGATTTTGGGTCTGTACCTTGCCACCCCGGTGCTGCGTGTCTACGTTTCTCACGCCAGCCGCGCTAACCTTCGTTATTTCCTGATCGTCTGGTTCATTAGCATCACGGTGCTGCCTACCCTCGCGCGCGTATTTGAGGTTCAGTTTGGCATCGATCTTGTCGTGATGACCAACTACGTGGGCTATTTCATCCTCGGCTACTATCTACGCGATGTCGTGCTGAAACCGCGTCAGGCGCTTCCCGTTTTGCTCATCGTCGTGTTCACGCTGCTTGCGACTGAATTCGCTGTTTACGCTATGACAATGGCGCAGGGCGGGGAGTTGGATAGTTTCTTCCTCAATAACCTTGGCTTCAACTTGGTGATCGTTTCCATCGGCATGTTTCTTTTCCTTAAAAGCCTTCCGTGGGAAACCATTTTCACCCGTTTTCCATGGATCGCCTCGGTCGTCAAAGTCTTGGCTTCGTGCAGCCTTGGCGTGTATTTCGTTCATGTGATGATTATGGAAATGATGGGGAGCGGTCGTTTGGGGTTTGAATTGAAAGCGACGACCTTTACGCCGTTGATCAGCATTCCGCTGACTGCCTTCGTCACGCTGGGGCTTTCGGTCGGAATCGTGCTCATCCTGAAGCGGATTCCCATCTTGAAGATGTTCGCCCCCGGTTGATCTTTATCCCGGTGATGGATCAGCGAGCGTTGTGAGGGTATGCCAAGGCTGGCATACCCTAATTGGCGGGATCGCCTGCGTAGGTTTTGAGCACTTGAAGTAACTGCGCGCGCTGGATTGGCTTAAGCAGCACATCATCCAGCCCTGCGGCCAAAAATCGAGCTTCATCCCCCCGCATTGCACTCGCCGTGAGCGCAACGATCGGTGTGTGGCGGCCAATCGACAGCTCGAATTCGCGGATCATCTTTGTCGCCGTGATGCCATCCATCCGCACCAGTTGAATATCCATTAGGATCAGCGCGAACGGATGATCGACCTTCTCTAAGACAAGTTCGACGGCTTCTTTTCCATCTTCCGCAAACTGAACATCGCGGTAACCGAAAATATGCAGGTAATCCATCACCAATTCGCGATTCGGTGCATTATCCTCTACGACGAGAATTTGCTTTGTGGAGGATTTAACGGGCGCTGGAGAGGGCTCCGCCATCTGCGCTTCTTTAGAGGTTGTCGCGAACGCTTGACTCGGCTTCTCTGAACGCTCCATGGGCACACTAACGTTAAATGTTGATCCGCGTCCCGGTTCACTGGTCACTACGATCGATCCACCCAGCAGGGTGACTAACCGTTTGACAATCGCCAGACCTAGCCCCGTGCCGCCGTGCTCTCGTGTGGTCGAGGTATCGCCTTGTGCAAATGGCTCAAAGAGCAGATTGATCTTTTCCGGTGCAATTCCTATCCCCGTATCACGTACTTGAATGTGCAGACCAATCCGCTGATCTGACATCTCCTCCGCCTGAACCACCACATCAACTTGGCCTTTTTTCGTGAACTTGAGCGCGTTGTTGATAAGGTTGATTACGACCTGCCGAAGCCGCCCGCCATCGCCATATAAAAGTGGGACACCTAAAGGCAGGGTGACTTGGAAAACGAGCCCTTTGCGCTCCATCTGATGACGCATTAGTTCGGCGATATGGTCGAACAGTTCGTAAATTGAGAAGGGCACTGGGTCAAGGATGACTTTACCGGCTTCAATGCGCGAAAAATCGAGAATGTCATTGAGAATGCGCAGTAGAGCGTGCGATTCGTCGTAAATGATACTGGCAAGATCGCGCTGCGATTCGTCAAGCTCGGTCAAAAGCAGCAGTTCGGCCACCCCCAGCACCCCGTTCATAGGAGTACGGATCTCATGGCTCATCATCGCCAAAAACTCAGATTTCAGGCGTGAGGCTTCCCATGCGCGGTCACGCGAGGCTTCCAGCTCACGGGCAATCGTGGTGCGATCGGTAACATCCTCGTACTGCCAGAAATGCCCTTGATACACCTTATCGAGATAGATCGGTGTGTAACTGCGTTCCAGCACCCGTCCATCTTGCATCATCAGGACTTCCTGTTCCACCGGAATACGCGCCGCCAGCCGAACCCCAATGCGCTGAATGAACGTATCGGGATCACTGAAGAGGTGTTTGGCCTCCTCGGCTGCTTGAGCACAGTCCGAACCGATTAATTGATCCGGCGGAAGAGAAATGCCAAACATATCGCAAAAGGCTTGGTTTACACAGACAAGCAGCCGGTTCTCATCTTCCACCAGAATCGGCGTGGGCATCGCATCAATGACGGTGCGCAGGCGATGTAAATCTTGGCTTTGAACTTCGGTCATTACGCACCGCCAATGAGGCTGGCGACAATGGAGATAATCTCATGGGAGCTTGCGGGCTTATTCAAAAAGATATTGGCACCTGCATTGCGTGCGGCAATTCGGTCTTGATCCTCACCGCTGGCCGTCAACATCACCACCGGCAGGTTGACGGTGCGATCGTCCGCGCGGAGATGCCGCAGCACCTCAATACCGTCCATCCCCGGCATTGCAATGTCGAGGATGACAAGCGCGTAATCAGATTCCGCTATATAACCGAGCGCTTCTATCCCATCGCCCGCTACGGTCACATCATAGCCTGCTGTGGCAAGCACTTGACGCAGCACCCGCTGCTGCACAATATAATCATCCACCACGAGGATCGCTGTCATGCCAGCACCTCTTTTACAGCCGCATCCACTGTATCGGCCATTTGAAATACACGGTCGAATTTGGTCAGCATGAGGATGCGCAGCGCGTTTTCATTGGCAGGCCTCACCAAGGTAACGCCGCCGCCCGCCGATCGCGATCCCTTTAGAAGTGTGACAAGGACGGCCATTGCCGCGCTGTCCATGAAGCTGAGATCGTGCAGATTCAGCACGAAGTATTTCTCTCCCTCATTCAGTAGACTCTGCAAGCGCTGGCGTACATCAGGCGCGCTGAACGCATCGAATCGACCACTAAGGCTAATCACTTGTACACGGAGAGTACGTGCATCGACGACAATATCCATTCTGGCTCCACCTTCCATCATCGGGGGTTATGCGTATCGCTTGGTGATCTTCCATAGGTTCCATTGACCGTCGCGCCGGTAATCCACCTGATCCATTAACTGCCGGATCAGGAACAACCCCATGCCGCCTTCACTGGGCTCTTCAATGGTGGTCACTGCGGGTATAGAGATGTCGTAGGCCGCCCCGTTGTCACCGAATGTGAGGGCAATTTGGCGATCGGCTTCGTCCACTTCAATCAATACCTCAATCCGCCCATCAGACTGGCCTTGGTAGGCGTGTTCGACGATGTTGGTGCACAGCTCTTGTGCAGCAAGCTGAAGCTGATATACCAACGTATTCCGATCGGCAATGTCATCGACTCGGTTAAGCATCTCGCTGATACACCCGCTCAGGACATTGAGGAATTGGAAAGTAGCGGGCAGCTCCAGTTTGATCCGAATAGGTACATTCATAATTTCGGCGTTTCTGCGTCACAGACGCGTTTAATCACGACAATCGTTTGATCATCGTTTTGTAAAGTGCTGCCCCGAAAATTCGTCACCATGTCGTAGAGCGCATGGGCAATCTGAGCCGCATTCAAGTGCTTGTTGTCGTCCACACACGTTAAGAACCGTGTGTAACCCACCATCTCGCCCTGTTCGTTTTCTGCTTCTACAAACCCATCGGTCGCCACGATCAGCACGCCCCCCACCGGCAGCTCGATACTGCTGCTGCCACCCAAATAAGACGGCAGCACGCCCAATGGGGGCGCATCCGCTTCAACGAGGGCTGCACGGGTCGTGGAATCGGCGTAAGCAACAGGGGAATGTCCTGCATTGGCAAACGTGATTCGTTGGAAATCTTGATCCGCTTTACCGATAAATACGGTGGTGAGTTTGTCTAGTTCGGTGAAGTCATCATACAGATTCCGATTGGCAAGTTTCATGATCGTCAGTGGGGATGGGGCAAACGCCGCCGCGCTGCGGATCGCCGTCCGCGCCATTGTCATCACCAGCGCTGCCGATAACCCTTTGCCGCTCACATCACCCAGCGAAAATACCAGCGAGGTGTTTGGTGCGGTGAAGAAGTCAAAAAAGTCTCCGCCCACGTCGAAAGCGGGGCGTGATTCCCCCCACACATCAAGGCCGGGATACTTCATCGGCTTATTAGGCAGTAAGCGAGTTTGAATGGATCGGGCAAGCTCAAGTTCGGTTTGGATACGCGCTTGCAAGACCCGTTCTTCAAAATGCACGATGTTCTGAAAATGAGTGCCTGCCTGCTCTATCACAGCCTTCGCCAGCTTGATTTGCGGTGAGCGCATGGGTGCATCACTCATCAGACCAATCATGCCATCGATGTGTGCGCCCTTTTCTGGCATGATCAGCGGCAGCAGCAGCAGCGAACGCCCATCGGCGAGTGGGATGGAAACCCTCGAAGCCTGTTTGTTCAGGGTTGAAAAATAGCCATCCAGTTCGTCAGACGAAAAAGCAGTATTCCGCTGCTGCTCCAGCCGTGTTGGATGCATAAGCAGTCCCACTCCACCTACAGCGTCTGTCAGGCGGCACATATGCTCCAGCAGGGCTTCTAGCATTTGGGCAAGTTCGAGTGGGCGGCTGAGCGTGTTATTCAGGTCGTAGAGCGCCAGCACCAAATCCTGATTTTGGACGACCTCATTGGTCACGACATCGAGTTCCCATTCGCGCTCAATGAACCCGGCGATGACCTTGGCGTTCGCCTCCAACATGGCTGTGCAGCCGTCTAAACACCCAAATGGGAGGTTGCTTACGCACAGGCGAAGGTGACGTGCTTTTGAAAAGGGAATGGGCGCACAAAACGCCCATTCAGTGACAGGAATGGCGTCTTCCGGATAGTGGCAAACGATTTGGCCCGGGTGCGATCCATTGACCAGCGCAAATTGTTGTACGCCAGCGACGATCCATGCCTGAGCCAATCCTTTTAGCTCTCGCTTCAAGCGAACGACTAGTTCGTTGATGCGCTGCTCATCCTTGCCCATAATTAGAGCTTGCCTAACGCTGCCTCACGGGTATCGACGAGCGCGAACGCTTTATGGAGACCGGTGAGTTCGAAGATAATGCGAACCGCCTGCTGAAGGTTGCATAACACCAGATCACCGCCGCGCTCACGACACCGCTTCATTCCCTTCACAAGCGCTGCCAATGCTGCCGAGTCGAGGAAGTTCACCCCCCCCAAGTCAACCAGTACATGGGCGTTTTCCGTGGTCACATTCTCTTCAAACCACTTCACCAGCGGCGGCACTTCAAAAGCATCGAAGCGACCATTCAGCGTGATAACCTGCATTGCACCGACTCTACTAATCGTCATTTCCATTGCGATTTCTCCTAGGAAGGCTGCCCGGCGGAGCGCACTTCCAAGAGGCGCTCGATGTGCAGCAGATACCAATCCACCACTTCACTCATGGGAATTCCCACCGATGAGAGATAATTCTGCATAGCGTCTGCCTGCCGTTTATCTGGGTTATCCCAGTAGCGGCGGATCGCCTCAGCAAGACTGTCCGGGTTTTCCGGCTCAAAGAATTCGCCCGTATACCCTTCTTCACGGATTAGCTCCGCGAAGTCGCCTAGATCGGGGAGCACAGCGGCACAAGCATAATTCCCTGCTTGATGCAGCACACCGGAGCTTCCTGTCGTGCTGTTGTAGGGAAACACGACAATCGTCGATTCGGTGAAAATGCGCGGCACTTCCTCTTCGGCAACATAGCCCGTATAGACAATATTGGGCACGTCTGCGTATTTCGTACGCATCGACTCTAAGTACCCGGCGGCATTTGGGCTGTCTGTCCCGGCGATCACCAGCTCCATCGCTTGACTAGGAAGCTGCGCCCGCAGCCGCTTATAGGCTTCGATCATGACTTCGACCCGCTTGTACGTCCCAAACTTCCCGAACGCCATGATGCGCAGTGTCGCGGGGCGCGGATTGAATTGGGGCGGCGGTGCATCCTGAAAAGCGCCGTGTGGGGCGAGGATGACATTTTTCGCACCATATTTCGCTTCCAGCAGCTCTACATATTTGGGGATCGTCACGGCGACCAAATCAGCACTGAGCAGCGTTCGCGTGAACACATCACCCGCCGTCCGTGTGATTTTCTCCATGAGAGGGTTAGCGCCGAATCCGGCTTTGCTCAGGTCAACCGTCTCCATGATGTTGTGCAGCAAGACAATGACCGGGTACCCGGCATTCTTCACCAACATCGGAGCGGTCAAGCCGATCGCGCCGGCCACACGCGTATCAGCAAAGGTGGCAAACTGTGCGTTAAACAGCACCGCATCCGGATTCACTTCTTGCACAGCTCGGCGAATGCGCACCGCGTTATCCAGTGCGCCGAACCGCCATGCAGGCAGAATTTGCACACGGGGCGGTGCATCGGGGTACGACTCACCGTCAGAGAGTTCGTCAACCAACAGGATAACTTCATCGACTTCCGGTTTTTGCCGCAGATGCTCCACGAAGTAATAGGCGTACTCGTTGAGCGATCCCTTACTAGGCGGGTACGTGGACACTATCGCGATGCGCATCGGCAGTTAACCTTTGTTCGTAAATGCCCTTCATATCGTTGGAGAGGATGCGGAAAATATCTTTCATGAAGCGCTGAACTTCCTTGCGCGCGTTGACCTTCGAACCGGGCGCGTCGATCCACGACACTGGGACTTCTGCGACCTTATAGTGCAGCTTGAAAGCCAGATACAGCACTTCCAGATCAAACGAAAAGCCGTCGATCGTCTGCGCTGTGTGCAGCCGCTGCGATGCTTCATGCGTGTACATTTTGAAGCCGCATTGGGTATCGCGCACTTTGATCCGCAGCCCATAGCGAACGATCGCTCGTAGGCCGCCGCTCAGAATATGTCGCAGTAACGATTTTTTGCCTTCCGATGCACCGTCAGCCGCCCGCGATCCGACCGCCACGTCATACCCTTCTTCATCCAGCTTGGCGATCAGTTTGCTGACTTCTTCAATCGGGGTGGAATTATCGGCATCGGCGAACAGCACATATTTCCCGCGCGCGGCAAGCATCCCCCGCCGGACAGCGCTGCCTTTGCCACCGTTTTTCTCCGCGATCAAGACACGCATGTTCGCAAAGCCCAATTCCTGCGTGAGCTTCACCGTGCTGTCCTTTGAGCCATCATCGGCGATGATGAGTTCCCAAGGAAAGCCGAGATCGGAAACATGCGAGGCGATCGCGCCAATCGTTGGCACAATACGCACTTCCTCGTTATAAGCGGGGATGACAATCGACAAGAACGGATCACCGGTGATCGGCGTCGTCTTCCATGCTTCATAGTTGTGGTAAACCATCGGGGATTTCCTCCTCAGAGCAGCGGTGACACGGTGTAGTGACAATCTCTTTCAGGGAGGCTTCTTTGAAAGCCCTGTCTCATTTATTTTAACGTGCGACTGTTTTTCTTAACCCTCAAGAATTGTGAAAAAGTTGTGAATTGCGTGAATCCTCAAGAAAAGTTAACGGTATACTGGCGGATTCGCCAAAAACCGCTGTCCAATGTCAGCACACATTCTGCTGTTGCTGTGAGTTCAAAAGTGCCGCTTTTATCTATGAGGGAATATGCAAACCCTTCGTCACGAATCACGGCGATGCTCGAATCATCGCTGAAAAACTCCAGCGTCAGCCGGTGCCCCGAATAAGTAATCGTCGTTTCGTTAGCGGCTGCATTGCGTGCGTGATCAAGCGCCGAACCTGCCCAGTAGGTCGGTAGATCGCTTAGATCCCCGGTGCGATAGGCCTGTGACAGCGCATCCCACGCCTGCCAGTACGCCGCGATCAGTTCTTCAAGCTCAATCTCCGTCGGCGCATTCCCTTCGGGTTCGGTATTGATCCACTGCGCCTGTTCCGGTGTTGGGATATAGAGCGAATGCCCGCGAAAAATCGATGCCGGATCCGCCCCTGTATTGAAGGCAGCGATGAAACTGCTCAACGCCGCAAACCCGAACAGCGCTGCCGGAATCATCATCAACAGACCTACGGCGAAGATCCAGAACTTGACACGATTTTTGATCATGGGCACACCCCATCGGTGATGCGCAGCCATTCCACTGCTGACTGTGCCGATCCACTGGTGGCGCGAAAACGGTGCAGCCCCATCTCAGTTGGTGCGGGAATCCCAATCGCTGTAGTGCCATTCGCGGTGCGCCCAAGTGCGAATCCATCCCCTATCGCAAACCGGATCAGTGTGCCATCGACAACCGGAAATCCGTGCGCGTCTTCCGCTTCCGCGCTCAAATGGATCGTATCCCGCCCATCTGATGCCGTACACGAAGGGCTAACTTCCAGCGTGATTCGGGCAGCCTCTCCCGGCATTTGGCGCAGTTCCAATGCAGCTTCTGCTTGATCGGCCTGCACATGGGCGCGCACGCGCCCCGGGCTGCCTTGACTTTCAAAGGGTGTCCACGACAACCCTACTCGTTGTGGCAGTGTGAAATCGACTGTTTCGCCATTGGGGTAGGTGATAGTGATGAGGGTTTCCGTGCTGCTGCGTGGTGGGTTGCCGAACGAATCTCGCAGCAGTGCAATCAAGGTGCCGCGCGCATTCCCATAGGCGAGGAGTGCATTTGCGGTCGTAATAAGATCGGCTTCCGTGGCACGACCGGGCAGCACGCGAACGGTACGGCGTGTCTCTTCATCGCCATAGCGCCCAATGATCAACGCTTCTCCTGCTTGTGTAATCATACCCTGTGGGAGATCCCACCGCGCAACTCCACCCGTCCCGGTGACCACGGTTTGCGCAAAATGATCCAGCCCGCTGAACAGCATGAGTGTGACACGCTCACCCGCCGCAGTGTCGGAAACATTCACTTCAATCGACCATGCTGCTCCGACCTGAACCACTGCTGGAGCGCGCAGCGTGACCATCGCCGCCGGTTGAGCGACTCTCAAGCAAAACGTAGTCAGCGCCAGCAGCGCAGCAGCGATGATTTTCACCGCGAGTATCCTTGCAGAACCACATCCGGCACATCGGCAGACCAATCAACTAAGCGCGGCCCATCCACGGTGACCGGGAAATCCAGCTCGACCAAGCGATCGGGCAGTGCGGGCCGAACGATCTCGGCACTGGCTCCCGGATCCAAAGCGGTAGTCAAAATTACGGATTCCACGTAGAAAAGCCCCTCGTCGTCCGGGTAGCTGAACAAGGCGCGTGGAATATCGACCTTGTGTGTGCTCAGGTTATACAGCGTTTCCGAATCGAGCATCGCCAGTGGGCGATCGAGGTTATACGCGACCGGAACGCCCTGCACGGTTACCTGAGCAGAAGCAATCTGCGTCAAGTCGAGGATTCGCGCCGCATCTGCACCTGTAAAGTCAATCCGGAATGGCGTCACTTCACCCGGCAGCAGTTGGTGGGTGATCATGTCCATCGCATTCGTTTCAGCGATCCGGTTTCCATCGGTATCGCGCAGAACGCCCGTCAGCGTGATCTGTGCGGGATAGGCACCTGCATTACGTACAGCACCGATGAGGCTGATCATCCCCTCAAAACGCCCGGTGATTCGTCCTGCATCATACACTTCCGGTGTGAAGCTGATCGGCGTTTCCGGATCGTACACAGCCCGCACATCGCTGATGCTCAACAGCGCTCGATCAAGCACCCCGCGCGAAAGTTCGCCTTCGTCAAGCGAACTGATGGGCGTGTCAAGGTAAAACGAGGTCTCTGAGCCGGCGATCAAGGTTTCGCGCGGATCTTCCGGCGGTTCCGCATCGAACACAATCCGCCAGCCTGCCGGCGTTTGGTGGAGCGTATAGTTACTTTCCACGGGGTAGGTGCCTAGTGCCGTCAGCCATTCGGCGGTGACATGCGCATAAACGGTTGTCGGTGTACCACCCGGCAGCATATCGATGTAAAGATTGTCCAGCTTGGCAAACGATGCAAGGATTCCACCTTGCAGTGACAGGTAGCGCAAGTATTCTTCCTGTGTCAGATCCGTGTCCAGCCACGTGTAACTGCTGCTGTACCGCTTGAAGTCGAGATCGTCATAGTAATTCAGCACGATCGATTCCGGGCTGGCGGCACGTGTCCGCATCATGAACAAAACAGCGCCTGCACTGACCAGCAGCCCTACGATCAACAGTGCGCCATACAGTGAACGCCTCTTTCGGGGAGTCAAGCGCAACTTCGGGAATATTCGGTTGATCACGAATCGCCACAACTGCCATTCTTCATGAGCCGGGTTGATGCGGCGCGGCTGTTCCAGCAGGATATTCGACATCCATCGACGGCGGAATAACCATCCTGCCAGTGGCAGCCTACCGGGCGTCCATTTGCGCCGCTCAGCGACGATCGTGAAGGCGAATACGACCAGCGTGACGAATAGACTGCCGACCGGCAGTGTTCCCCACATCAAGCGCTGCCACGCCGGGTATACCTGCACCGGCACTGACGCCGGAAGTGGGGGTACATCGGCGCGTTCCCACACCCGAACATCGTTGTCCAGTCGTCCCAGCAGATGCCATCCCGCGAAATACAGCAGCGGCTCATAAAAAGCATCGTTGACGAAAATATACTTGAGGTTGTAACGCTGGGGATTGGTGACGAAGGCTTGCAAACTGCCCAAACCGGGAATCGCTGTGTATTTTGCCCCATCAAGCCGCTCGATCGGGGTCGAAGTCAATTCCGGCAGCCGCCGCGCGCTGTGATAATTCCCTTCCACATTCAGCGCAGTCGTTTGGGCGCTCAACCACGCCATTTGATCACCGAATCCGAGCGTCATATAGCGCCATTCATCATGATTGTCTTTGGCGAGGAATTCAACGATCGGCGTCATATCGATCGGCGCGGGTTGGAAGCGCCGGAACTGTGTCAGGTTGGCCGTGAACAGCGCGAAACCGATCAACCCGACCGTGAACGCGGCGGCGATTCCATTTCGGATCAGCGTACCGAAATGCGCGCAGATCCACAAACCAAGCCGTCCATGCAGCAAACTTTCGATGAATTGCCCCGCGAACGGCAAAATCACGATTGTTGCCCAGAAGGTGAAGCGTTCTAACGTCAGGATATAGAACGCCCCGCGCAGCAGCATCGCCGGGAAGGGGGTGGTGCCGCCTGTCCCTAGAAATGCCAGCGCCGCCAGCGACCCGGCGAGAATCCAATTGCGCGATGTAAACCCCTTGTACAGCGCATAGGGGAGTAGGAACGCCATCATTCCCCAAGGGATAAGAAAGAACACCAGCCCAGCAGCCGAATTGGTGATGAAGCTGTCACGGCTGGCATGCGGGATTGTGATCTGTGTGATGGGATCGCTGCGGCTCCACAACCAGTAAGGCAGCACCGTGATCACCAGCACCGCAATCAGTCCAACGCCAAACACTCCAGACCGGATGGTGCCGCTCCACACGCGTGCGATGCGGCGGAAGATAAATCGAAAGAGTGTCTGTGGGTGCAGGCTAAATTTGGGGTCTTCAAGCTCCGGTTCCGATGGCAGGGGCATCCGAAACAGTCGCAGCAGCGCGGTAGCGAGGATGGGGCCGGAGAAAAAGACCATGCCAAATAAGGTCGTCACATGATGCCCTGCCGCCGCGACCATCAACAGCGCCCATGCCCGCAGCAGGTTGATCACGCGTCCTTCTAACACCCAACGCCACACAAACGGCAGCGCGTTCAACATCACGCCCATCACAAACATCGTCGGCAACTGCCCGAAGACGTGAACAGTCTCCGCGATGCTGCTGCTGAAGACGGTTAGCAGGGCGGCATAACTGGCGGATCGATGATTGACCCATAAGCGGCTGAAGCGGTACACGCCGATCGTCGTTAGCCCAGACGAAGCCACCATCACCAACGAAAATGATGCAGGAAGCGTGAAGACTTTGGAGAGCAGCGCGATCAACTGGTGTGTAAGTGGAGGATAGCTCACCATCGTGAAGCCGGTGTACCAGCGCGGTTCCCACGGGTTCCACCATGAGCGGGCGTAATGGTCACCGAAAAAGATATGCACATACGCATCGTAGGTAGCCCGGTAGCTGCCAGCCAGCAGCAGCACCGCGTGAAAAGTCAGCGTCGCGACAACGGCGAGGATGACAAGTTGATGATGCTGGAACCACGAGCGTGCGCGCATAACAATTCTTCAACCTCACTTGAACGTGAGTATAAGCCCGTGTATTGGTTTGCTCTTGCGCAGACTTGATACGAAAAAGCAAACCATTTTGTCGGCTTACGGATCAGCCTTCAAACCACGCCACAAGACCGCGATCAAAAGGCCGCTCATCAGCACGATTTGCACCACGATCACCTGCGCCAGCGTCTGGTGGAAAAGTAGAATGCCGATCACCTGCGCCACACCCGCGATCAGCGGCAGAATGGTTTCACTGCCTTTGCCCAACGCCACCCGATAGGTGATGACGAGGTTCACAATCACATAGAGCGAGGCGGCAAGCGTGTAGATCGGCAGCAGTGAGGATGCGTCAAGATAGGCATCGCCGTAGAAGATCGACAAAATGGGCGCGGGGAACAAAGCCGCCGCAGCGAACAATAGCGCACAGAAGAACGCCCCACCCGCCAGCATGACGAAAAACAGGGGGCGAGTCGGTTGATCGAGTGCCTGCCGCCGTGCAAACAACGGCACCATGACGATCGTCAGAGGGAGCGCGCCGAAATAGGCGATGCGCCCCAAAACGCTCACCGCGGCGTATAGGCCCGATTCGGCGGGCGAAAATATCGACTTAACCAGCAGAAAATCGCTGTTGGTGATCAACGCCTGCCCGATCAATGCACTCAGGGTCAGGCCTGTCAGTTTCAACCACGCTCGTTGATCGGCATGCGGAGTGCTTCCCGTGCTCGGTGTACTCGCTTGCGATGTTTTGAGGTGGCGCAGCGCCATCCACGCCAAGAACCACGTCACCAGCATCGACTGACCAATACCCCAAGCGGCACCGGTCAAGGCGGCACTCGTTCCTATAAGAAGCAAAGCGAGCACCGCGCCGATCAAAAATCGGGTGAGTGCTTCGCCCACATACGCGGCGGTCAGCCAATAGAACGCATTCAGTCCTTGCAGCACGCCGCGATCCGCCGCCGTGACGATGAAGAAGGGTACCGCCAGTACCAGCGGAAGCAGGATCGCAGCACTATCCAGTTGAAACAGGTTCGCCAGCAGCGGCGCGCAGATCAGACCGGCAAACAGCAGCCCAATCCCGATCAGACTCAACGTGCGGCGCCCAAACGCTTTGAGTCGCCCCAGTGCCTCTAAGTCGCCGTGTGCTGCATAGGCCGCACCGAAACGGGCGGCGGTCGTTTGCCACGCCCCCGGCAGCAGCCCGATTAGCAGTTGCAGGGTGACCATCAAAGCAAGCTGGCTGTATGCCGCAGGCGAAAGCAGCCGCGCCATCACAAGGTTGTAAAGCAGATTTAGTCCGTTGACGCCGGTATTCGCCAACAGGAAGACGGTTTTGCCCTCCAGCAGCGCTCCGGTAATCCGCTGACGCAGACTGGGTTTGGGTGTGAGCAGCTCCCGCTCCAGCCAATCGGCGGCGGCTTGCAGCGCTTCGCGGCTGGCGCGGGCGATCTCATGTGTATCGCTGGGCTGCAACCGCTCCACAATCGAAAACGGGAAGGTGTACATCAAGGGCAGTATCACGCCCTCGCTGAGTCCCGATGTGCTGGTGATCAAGCGCGTATCTTCGGACGTGATCCATAGCGCCCCTGCGAGTTTGCGATGGGCCTGTGTTTCGGTCATGCCGAGGTTTTCGAGTGCCTGTGGAACTGCCTCTGGTACAAACCAGTCGGTCGAACTTTTCGCGAATGCGGTGAACGCATCGCGGGTTTGTGTCACTAACGGTACGGCCCCCGTGCCAAGCGCGATCCACCCTTCATCGAGGTCGATAGCGGAACGCTGTAACTGCTGAACCTGCTCGACGGTTAGGCCATTGAGGAGGATAAGTGATTGAAGGAAAGTCTCTTGTTCAGAATGGGGCACGATGTACAGCTCAGCGGTGTTTGATTGATCGGTACACTGTCATTATAGGGCGGAGGGCAGATCTTAATCGTAAGACTTACCACTACCTGATCCGCCCCACCGATCACGAAAACGCCATTCTGAGTCTGTGGCTGCGTTTAGCCTCGTTCGGTAGCCATGCGACGCATTGCCCATGTTTGCACAATCGCAAACCCTAGTACCACATCTGCCAGCCCTGCGGCAATCAAGCTGCCTGTGAGGTTCATCCCCCACGCGCCGCTGAGGATCACCCACCAACTCAGAATCACCCATGCGAAATCCAAGCCAATGATAATAAGCACAGGAATAGTCGGCAGTAACTGACGGCGGCTGAAGGCATACACCATCACCCCATAGGCGATCAGCACCACCCCAAGCGCTTGAAAAAAGGGGGTTCCCGTCCAGTTCAGAAAGACCTGCACCGCTGAAATGCCGATCAAATCACTGACGGTGCTTGCGAGAATGAGCGCGATTGCGCCGCTGGTCACACAAAATAGGCTGTTGGCGAGCAGCGCCTTATGCAGCAGGGTGTTGTTAGAGCGAAGGTTGGAAGCGTTCATGAGTGCCCTTTACGAAAATGCCAAACGATGCGAACCTCCTCACCGTAGGCGAAAAAGGACTGCCAGCACGACTCATTTCAGTGCCAATCACTGCCAGTTAGCCTAGCTCTTGTCCGAATGATAGTGTTGAAGCTGCTCCCATAGGTCGCGGGCGATGAGTTTGGCGGCGGCATTCTGCCAGTTATGAAAGGTTCTTTCCGGCACTTGAGCGCGTATCCATTCCGCAATGTGCCGCGTCTCTGCATCGATGTCATCGGGAAGCGGTTGCAGAGTAAATGGCTTGATGCCGAGCACATAGGGGAGGTAGAGCGCGTTATAGTGCCGCCATTCCTCGGTCGGCGTGGGGGTCGAGTCAGCATCAGGCTTCAACTTCTGTATGCTGTCGCTGAGCATTGTGCGCAGCCCTTGCGCCCGATCTAACAATCCGGCCTTGGCGCCTGATGGTTGAAGGTATTGATCGAGCAGCGGAAACTGCATCAGCGGGCTTGCGATCAACCGGTGCGGGTGGTTCATCATGCTGAGCGCGCGCCGGGTAATGCGTTCGAATTCAGCACGGGACAGCGATAGCGGGTCAATTGAGGTGTCTGCATGGGCAAGCTCATCGACGGTTTGCTGCAGCGCCGTACGGGTCGTTTGTAATCCCGGATCGGGCACATGGATCAAACGCTCGATTCCGCGAAGCAGGGGTCGATAAAACACAGCGATGACCATCACGCTGGCGAGCACCGTCAGCAGCATGTACTGTGCACTGGGAGTCGCGGGCTGCAAGGCGATGATCAAGGCAGTTTGACCCCCGAAAAGCATCCCTCCGCCAGCCGCCAGCACCAGCGAACGCAGCGCATCTGGCAGCAGGGCTTCACCATCGGCGCGGATGTGCATGCGTGCCAGCACATAGCCCATGATCACGATGTCACAGCTCATAGCGACCAGCAGATCGGCACTTTTGAACAGCGTTTGGGGGATGAGCAGCAGTGCAATCGTCAGCAGAAAAAAGACAGCGGCGATATAGGCGAAGAACGAAATTCGCTGAAATCGGCTGAGATCACGGGCTAAACGGTGCAGATGCAGCAGTGCCATGATCCAGCACGGAACGGAAGCGAGCACGAGATAAGGCTGCCATGTCAGCGGTTCGTCGTGCGTGGCGGCGACCAGCACCAGCCCCAGTACCACTGCATAGATCAACAGCCCTAATCCGGCATACGCCAAGCCGCGCCGATCATCAGCGCGGCTGAGCGCATACAGTCCCATCCACAGCGTAAACGCGAAAACGAGGACTTGTAGAACCGACATGAGTCCCTTAGTTTGCGGTTGTCAATTCAAGGACACCGTTTGTGCCGCGAAGTTTCAACCGGTTTCCGGCCAGCCGTTCAACGACGAGCGAGTCATCTACCTGCCACCCATTGAGGCTGAGTTCCGCTTCAAAGACTGGCAGTGCGGTTTTGAGCGTCAGCCGTGCGCCCTCATTCACCATTTCGATCGCTTCGGAAGTGAGATAGTGTACGACGATCCCCGGTTGGAGCCGCCAGTCGATCGGCAGAATCGCGCCGCGCCGCGCCGGAAGGGTGACAGAACTGCCGCCCAACCACGGTTTCCCGCCGGACGAAAGCGTTAATTCTACCGGGTCATCTTGATAATTGTTGAGGTAAAGGAAACTGCCGTTCTCCCCTTCCGAAAGGCGCACATCGGCCCAATCGCTGAGGGTGAACAGCGAGTGGCAACCTATCCGGTTCGCCATCTCGTCGAACAGGGCAAGGTCTTCCTGCGTATTTGTCGCCAACGCCGCGCCGAAAACCATCACCTGCCCCGCGCCGATCGTCTTGATAAAACCGACCGTTTGCCCCTGCGCGGTCTTGGCGTACACCTCATCGAAAGCGCCGCTGTACGTTTCTACGAACGAAACGGGAATATCCGGGGCATCGAAGACCTTAATAATCACGTGCGTGAAAGGCGGATCGCTGTGGACGCTTTGAATGCCGAGCGCATCTTTTAGGATCGTGCAGGGGATTTGATCGAACGTCTCTTCGCACAAGCGCCCCACAATCACCAGCTTGCCGCCCTGATGGACGTAATCCGCCAGTTTTTGCTGAACAGCGGCTTCGCACTGCTTTTCCATCATCACCCACAGCAGCGGCGTGTGAGCGGTATCGAGATCCGCGCGCGCCAGCTCGATCGCATTAAACGGGCGGTGGGTGAGGGTCATTCCACGAGCGAGAAAATCGAACAGGATCGTATCGCGCTGGTGCGTGAGAATGTCGGTGTGCGGACGGGTGGCGGGGTTGTTGATCTCCGTCATGAAATCGTCAAGCACGAACCCAATGGTGGTGACGGTTTTGGGCTGCGCCTGCACAAGCGCCTCGCCATACGCGTTTAGGACGCGTGAAAGCTGAGGATAACGCGCATACTGACGGCGCAGACTGCCATCTTTGCGGACGGGATGCCCCCAGTTATGCCGCTTGTTGGGGCTCAACACCGGATCGTTTTCGCCGTCGAAGAACAGATAGTGATTGATGGCGCGCATGCCGCAGGAAATACACAGGCGGCTGTGCAGATCGTAGAGCGACGACTGCGCCCCGCCAAAATCCTGATTGCCGCCCGCCTGAAATTCGATCGAAAACAGCGCTTGCTGAGGGTTTTGCAGCGCTTTGGTCATCTCGTTGACCATCACCAGTTGGTGAGCGTTGCCTTCACCGATGAAGATCGGGTAAACGTCGGTCGCGCTGATCATACCGGGCATTTCGATCACATCGATAAGCTGTGATAGACCGATCGGGAAAGTTTTGCCGCCGTTGCCAAACCCGTGAACATTGACGACCGGTGGAACCTCCATGCCGTGCGCTTCCGCACGATCCCATAAGAACCTCATGTAATCGCGCAGATAAACGCGATAGAAGCGTCGATAGTCCTCAAGGACGCGGGCAGCATGAGCGGATTGCGGTTGGGTCATCTGTTCGCGCAGGAAGTCGGTAAGGTTGGCAGCAGGGTAGCGCTGCGATAAATCGGCACCGTATGCTTTGCGCAGGTAATCGGCAAAGTGGGTCAGCGTGTCCGGGTTGATGTCCACCAGATTGCGTACCCACTGGATCATGCCCATTTCATTATCGAGCTGCACCATGATGATTTTTCCGCCGCGTGAGATTTGGCGCGGCGACAGCACTTCAAAGACCGCTTGATACCAGTTTTCGACACACTTCAGAAAATCGGGCTGGAGGTAGCTGGCGATATTCTGTGGTTTGCTGTCCTGCCCCACATAAGCGGCCTGTGGATAGCTGCTAAATACCCACGGCGGCACGCCCTCGTTGATGGTTTCCGCCATGATATAAGGGCCGGGGCGCGCGATGATGTAAAAGCCCATCTCGGCAGCCAAATCGAGAAAACCAGCCAAGTTGCGCATCGGATGCGTATGGCCGTTTACATCGGAAACATCCGGCTGAGGTTGATGCCACAGCCAAGGGATATAAGCCGCAACCGTGTTGAAGCCAGCCGCGCGCAGCAGCCCTAACCGGTGCGTCCACTGATCCACCGGGGTGCGAAAATAATGAAATTCACCCGCTTGAATGAGCACCGGCTGATCGTTTAGCCAAAACTGACCGTCTTTTACGACAAATGATGTCACACCATTATTCCTTCCCGTTGTACGCAGAATAGACACGGAAAGCTTGTTCGGTAAACCGATCCAACACATCCGTGATCGACACCTGCGGTAGCCCGTTCATGTAAGTTGCCATGCGATCGTTGAAGTTGGCGATCCAATGCGCGGGTATTCCGGCTTTGCCAATGGTCGCCCCGACGATACTTCCGGCAGTCGCCGCCGTGCAGTCATTGTCCAACCCCATCGCCACCGTTTCGCCAATTACACGGGTGAGATCTGTCCCGCCGATCCCAATTCCAAAAACGGTTAGACAGGCGTTGTTGAGGGTATGAACAGAGGCCATCCCGGGAAAGTGCCGATCGACCGCTTCACGCGCTTGACGATAGGTTTTGATGTGCGGTATTTCATCAAGCGCCCACTGGATCGCATGGGCTAGCTGACATGCTGCCGGAATTTCCGTCAGTCCAATGCGAATGGCTTCCAGCGGATCGCTCACGGAGAAAGCGGCTGAAATGGCCGCCGCAAAAAACATTTCACCGTAGATTCCCTGCCGCCGGTGGCTGAGATAAGCGTCACGATAGGCCAATTCTGCCGCCAATTCGGGCCAACCGGGTGCCAGATAGCCCCAAGGATCGGCGCGAATATCGGCTCCAATCCATTCGGTGAACGGGTTGTCTACCGCTCCCGCTTCCAACGCCGGAATGCCTGCTTTGAGGTTGCGCAGCGTCATTTCTTCAGCGGTATAGGCGAAAGGTAAATAGTTGAGCCATGCTTTCGCTGCATCGCTCGTCGTGAAATTCGGCCCATAGGCTTCCATGATCAGCAGCCCTAACAGGGTATACACCAAATCATCATCGACCGGGATGCCGTTCATCTTTGTACGGGAATAGGCTTCGCGGCGGCTGAATTCATTGTGGAGTTCAAACGGCTGCGGGACATACTTCCAATAATCGACCGGCGGGAACGGGTCCTCATTTTCGCGGGCAAGGTTCGCCATATATTCGATCGAGCAGTTTTCGACAGGGGCACCGAGCAGATTCCCGGCGACACGGCCAAAGAAAGCGCCTTCGAGCCGCTCCCGGTACACAAACCGGTTCCAGCGATCGCCGAGTCGTCGTGGGCCATCGGGTCGTAACTGGCGAATGCGCGCCAGATCGTTAGGTTCCCGTTCCGCAAGCGTAGAATCGACCGGAAGCGCTTTCAGTGTATCGACAATTGACTGAAGCGACTGCTCTGCCTGCTGCCACAACTTCTCGATTCCGGCGGCACCATAGTCTTCTTGAAGCTGGCTGTAGAGGTGGAACTGTTCGAGAAGGTTCCTCAGCTTTGATTCATTGGGATACGACATGTCTTTGTGCCTTGAACGCGTTTACGGTGTGGTGGATTGCACTGCGCTGTTGGGAATCAAGACAGCCTCTGCAACGATCCGAACGACCTCATCGAGCGGCGTTTTGGCGACATCGATGTGGATGCTGTTGGGACTCTGCATGGCTATATACTTCCGATTCGCCTCTAGAGCTTCTTTGACATCTCGATAGCCGCTTGGTCGAGTGTCGTCAAGCACACGGGTTTGTAAGATTGCATCATCAGAACTCACCAACTTGATTGTGTGTTGAAAATCGAGCGCTGCCTGCTCCACTTGATCCAGCGTTTCCAGCCGAAAATCGCTGACGAAGACCACACGATGACCGCTGTGTGCATATTCGCGAGCGACGGCAAACAGCGCTTGGATGGCGATCCGCTCATCCTGCACATAGTCGATCCGGACTCCGTTCATGCGCATGAATTCGGGCATCCATGACAATTCGAAGTGGGGCGTGCCATAACGTTCTGTGATCGCCTTAAGCAGCGATGTTTTGCCTGTTCCCGGTGCGCCAATGACCGGGACGATCATGATCGTCGCTCGGTGAAACCTAAGACATTCAAGGCCTTTTGGATGACCGGACTTTGGGTATACACATCCCAGATCAACCCGCTTAGGTAATTTTCAACCATGAGCATGGAACACCCTTTGTCGATCCCATAAATCGACTGGCTGTACCAAGGCGGCTCAACCGAGAGGTTATAAGCATCAAAGAAGCCATATTGCCCCCATGTCTGCGGGTGCTCTCGGTAGAGATGGTCAATCATCGCCAACACCAAATCGGGTGTATAGGGCAGCGACGACAGCGCTCCGTAAATCGAAACAGTGCCGTTCGGTTTGGGTGTCTCCAATGCAGGCGGCGCACCGGATACATCGTAGCCCCATGGGCTGTCTCCTGCGCTGCATCCCCAACTATTTTCCCCGTAAGTTTTGAAGTCTTTCGCGTGCTGGATGCAAAACGCACGATTGGCTAAGGTCGCCAAGCGGGTGTTGTTGAACCAGTCGATTCCATCAGGATCGAGGTACTTGGCGGTATCCAGCCACGCTTCGCTGAACTGATAGGCAAACAGATTGCCGCCGGGGTTGACGATGATGTTTTGCCCTTCGAAGGTTCCCTTATCACGGCGAAAACCTTGATAGAGACGGCGTGCGACCGCGGGGTCAACCCGATCGGCGGCTTGCAGATACATCATCTTCTGCTCGGCAGCCATATCCCATTGACTGATGAAGCCCGGCTTGCCGCTGACATAATCACCGCCGTGATCGGGGTTATAAGCCATGTGGAACAGCGTTTGATCATTTTTCTCGAAAATGATCAACTGCCAATCGACCCGCGCAAGGAGCTCATCCGCCAACTGTGTGACTTCGCTGTCCTGAAAATACGCCGCTGCCGTGATCACGCCGTTCAAGCAAAGCGCAGTATCGATGGTGGAATATTCGCATTTGCCCCGGCGCTGAGCGGTCTTCATGTGCAGGAAATGGGCAAAGAATCCGCGATGATGGCTGACGTTATGAAGCAGTGTGCGCAGCGTTCCGCGAGTGATGTCGAGGGCGCGCTGACGCGGTAGCAAACCGCGTTCAGCCGCAATCACCCACCCGGAAAGCGCAAACCCGGTGGCTGCGATCGAGGCGATTTCCAACTTTTTGGTGGCATCGACCGTCAGGCCAAATCCGGGACTTTGCGGGTCGAGATTGGTGAACTGCAAAAAGAAATCAATGGAACCTTGCAGCTCATGGTGAAGCAGGGATTGCACATCCATAAATGTGATCTCCGGCAGAAAATGAATGTCTGTCCTATAAAGTCGATGACTGGCGCGCCAAAAAGCGAGTTGGAATGCGGCGGGATTGGAAAGGCGTCCCGTTCTCCAAAAAGTCGATCAATTGGCGGACGGCAGAAGCGCCCCATTCGGAACGGGATGCGCCAATGGTCGAAACAGAGGGCTGCATATAGCGTGTCAGTGGAATATCGTCGAAGCCGACCACCGCAATATCGGTGGGGGCTTGCAGACCACATTCTTTCATCGCATGCAGGAAGCCAATCGCCATTTGATCGTTCGCACAGAAAACAGCCTGCGGAATGTTGGAGGATTGCAGGATGGCTTGAGCGGCTTCATACCCGGATACTTCCGTGAAGTTTCCCTGATAGACGGGGACTTGCAGGTGATGCTGTTCGGCTTCGGAAAGAAACGTCGTCATGCGCTCACCATTGTCATACGAATCCATCGCCCCGGCGACGAATGCCATTTTTCGCAGCCCCTGATCATACAGGTGTTTGAAGGCTTCGCGCACCCCCTGCGGGTTATCCAGCAGAAGAGACAGAATGAACTCACCGGGGAGCGATCGATCCAATACCGCGATTGGAAAACGGTGCGACGCGAGTTTCAGAATCGGTTCGTCGGTAATTTTGGTATCGAACACAATGGCGGCATCCACTTGGCGATGAAGCAGGATGCGCCGTGTCGAACGGCTCTCTGGGCATACGAGGAGTTCGTAGTCGGTGCTCAGGATAACTTCATGAATGCCGTCGAGGATTTCTTCATAGAACGACCCGCCAAAACGGGAGATGAACACGCCAATCGTCTGGGTTTTGCGATGTTTGAGGTGTCGGGCAAAGGCGTTCGGATGGTAATTTAGTTCTTCGGCTGCCGCCAGCACTCGCTTGCGTGTCGCTTCACCGATCGTTCCGGTGTCATTAAGCGCATACGAGGCTGCGGTCACGCTGACCCCGGCACGTTTCGCTACATCGCGTATAGTCGTCATGGATGCATCCCCATGGTCACTAGCAGTCACCGATCAAAATCGGTAGACCCATGATGCGGAATTTGAGATGAAGTGAACAAGAAATTTCCTACTTGGCCAAAATGTGAACTAGAAACTGTTGACATGTAAAAATAGCGATGGTACATTCATGATAAAGTGAACCGTTTCACTTCGCCGAAGATAGCGTATCCCAAAGGTCGTAAAAAGTAAAGTTGCGACTTTTTAGAGGTGAAATGACCCAAAAATTCGAAAACGCTTACGGACACTTTTCAGAAAACGGTCGCGAATACATTATCAGCACACCGTTTACACCTCGCCCGTGGGGAAATGTCATCAGCAATGGCGATTACGCCATGATGGTTTCCCAAACGGGATCGGGCTACAGTTGGCGCGGAAATGCGGGCCAAAACCGCATCACACGCTCTTTTCAAGATTTGATCCGCGATAACTGGGGCAAGTATTTTTACATCCGCGATGTGAAGCGCCAAACGTACTGGTCGGCGGCCTACAAACCCGTCATGCACCCCTACCAGCGCTATGAAGTGACGCACGGAATCGGATATTCTCGCTTTCTGCATCAAGTCGAAGACATCGAAAGCCTGCTTACGGTTTTCGTGGCAGCGGATGCTCCGCTCGAAGTTTTCCAACTCAAGCTCACCAATCGCAGCAGCGAAACGCGTGAACTCGACATTACGTCATACGCGGACTGGCTGCTGGGGTTTGCGCCGGACGAACACCGCGAGTTTCACAAGCTGTTTATCGAAACGTCGGCGGACGTGAATCAGCAGGCTGTCATCGCCCGTAAATGCTTGTGGGGTTTCCCAGATGACAAAGGGCGACACAATAACATCGACTGGCCGTATACCGCGTTCATGGCCGTCAGTGAGCCGCTGAAATCATACGACTGCGACAAAGAAACGTTCATCGGGCTTTACAACAACGACGACCGACCGAAAGCCATGACGGATGCCCAGTTGGCACGGCGTACAGGGCGATTCACTGATGCGATCGCAGCGCTGCAAGTAGCGGTCACCCTGCAACCGGGAGAATCCAAAACGGTTGTGTTCACGCTTGGGGCGGCTGAAGAGGGGCGCGAGGACGTCAACGATCTCATCCGGCGCTATACCTCGGTCGAAAAGAGCGAACAGGCATTGAAGGCGGTACATGCTTTCTGGTCGCGCTTCGTGGATACCGAGCACGTCGAAACCCCCGACGACGCCTTGAACTTCATCACGAATGTATGGGCAAAATATCAAGCGATTTCCTGTCGTTTGTGGGGCAAATCGGCCTTTTATCAGGTTTCTGCCGGGTACGGTTTCCGCGATCAACTGCAAGACTGCCAAGTTTTCCTTGTCAGCGAACCGGAACTTACGCGTCAACAACTGCTCATGCACGCCGCGCAGCAGTTCATCGAAGGCGATGTCCTGCACTGGTGGTTCTCTATCCGGGGCGGCGGGCCGCGTACCAACTGCTCCGACGATTTGCTGTGGATGCCGTTCATCCTGAATGCCTACCTGCTGGAAACGGCGGATTACGGCATTCTTGACGAGAAGATTCCATATCTCAACGGCCCCGCCGAAACGCTTTACGATCACTGCAAGCGGGCAATTGAGCGCTCATTCTCACGGTTCTCGCCGCGCGGGGTTCCCTTGATGGGCGACCATGACTGGAATGATGGCTTGAGCGCCGTTGGGAATATGCTCAAGGGCGAAAGCTTCTGGGTGGCCGAGTTCCTCTACATGATCCTCGGCAGTTTCATCCCGCTGGCACAGCAGCGCGGCGATGAGGCGTTTGCCCAGCGCTGCGAACCGGTGCGCGAGAGTGTCAAAGAGGCGCTCAACCGGCATGGATGGGATGGCCGCTGGTATTTGCAGGCGACGACCGACGACGGCCTCACCCTCGGTTCCAACGAAAACGAGGAAGGAAAAATCTTCCTCATGCCGAATACGTGGGCAGTCATCAGCGGGGCAGCAGATGAAGAACGTGCCCAAACCGCGATGGCCTCGGTGACCGAATATTTGCTAAAAGACTATGGGACGCTGCTCAACTACCCGGCGTTTACTCACCCCCGTACGGATGTCGGTTATGTGACCCGGTACGCTCCCGGACTGCGCGAGAACGGCGGCGTTTATACCCATGCCGCGACATGGGCCGTGTGGGCCTATGCAGCCGTTGGGCAGCCTGAAACCGCTTATGAAGTCTATAAGCGCATTTGCCCACCAAACCGCAGCGCCGATATTGAAACCTACAAGGCCGAGCCCTACGCCATCCCCGGCAACGTGGATGGGCCACTTTCGGAGTATTACGGGCGCGGCGGTTGGACATGGTATACCGGCTCGGCTCAGTGGATGCATCGCATGGCGACTCAGTGGATTCTCGGCGTTCGTCCGCAGATAGATGGTCTGCTGGTCGATCCGTCAATTCCATCGCACTGGCCCGGTTACAAGGTGACCCGTCAGTTCCGGGGCGCCACTTACGAAATTGAAGTCGAAAATCCTCAGCGCGTTAATGGTGGAGTTCACTCGGTCATGGTTGATGGACAACCTTACCAGAGCAATCTTCTCCCCGTTTTTGCAGACGGAAAAACGCATCTCGTTCGTTTGACCTTGGGGCGTTAGCCCCGGAAAGGAAGCCGCCAGCACAAAAGAGAGGCTTGTCGAATTGGTACCCAAGACGAGAGGTGAGTTTGCTCACCTATCCGACATTTACGCTATCGATAACTAATCGCAAAGAGATGCAGAAATGAAATCCTTAGCCAAATTCGTAACCATCACCGTCATCGTCATGCTCGTCGTCGGGCTGCTGTCCTACGGCGCACCGGCTCGCGCTCAGGGAATCACGCTCCGCTATGCTAACTGGAACCTTGGCACCGCCGAAGAAAATAATGTGCAGCGCCAGTTGGTGGCCGCCTACACGGCTGCGCACCCGGATGTCACCATCGAATTCGTCGACATGTCCGGTGATGGCCGTTGGGACGAAAAACTGACAAACCTCGCCGCTCGCGGTGAGCTTCCGGATGTCTGGATGGCCGACAACACGCCCTACTATGTTCAGAGTGGATGGGCTGCAAATCTCACGGATCTCGTTTCAGCCGATGCCGACTGGGCAAACGTCCCGGCAGTTCTGACGAACGCAGTGTCCTACAATGGTCAGGTGCTTGCAGTACCTGCCGCGCAGTTCGTGATGGGTTATTGGGTCAACCAAGATCTGTTTGAGGCCGCCAATCTCGATGCACCTGCCTATGGTGTCTCTCTTGACGACTTCCTTGCTGCCGCAACCTCTTTGACTGATGTTCAGCAGGGTGTTTTGGGACTGAACGAGATGGAGCCGATCCTTGGCTGGTACCCCAGCACACAGGACAGCAACCTTCACTATTTCAGCTTTGATGGCACGCATATGAATTACAACTCGGATGCCTTCAAGGCTGCCGTAAGCACTGCTATTGACCTGATGCCGCATACTTGGCAGGGTCTGACCGACGAACAGAAGACCAATTTCACGGCGACTGGCCCGTGGGAACTGTTCCTGAATCAAGAAGTCGGTGCGCAGTGGGATGGCGGATGGGTTGTCCCCGGCTACGTTCAGAATGCTACCTTTAACTGGGACTTCGTCGGTATTCCGGGCGGCAATCAGGCCATGGTGACGGATCTCCTTGTTGTCTCGGCAACCGCGACCGATCTTCAAGCAGCTTATGATTTTGCAAAGTGGATGAGCTTCTCCGCTGAAGGTTACGCGGCTGAAGCTGCCATCGCTACTGCTTCCAACACGGTTCCCACCAGAATGCCGGTTTCGGTCACAGCAGACACCATCGACCTGTACATGTCCTTTGTGGGCGATCACCCCGGTCTGCGTCAGGCGCTGGAAAACCTTGATAACAGCTTGGTTGAATCGTTGGCGAAGATCGTTCCCGGCTACGTCAATGCCCGTTGGGAAGGTCACCCCGGCCTCGACATTGGTGAAAATCAAGACGTTAACATGGGTTTCATCTTCTCGAACGTTGGCGCCGGAACCTTCCAGTACACGGATTACTCCGCGCAGTTGGAAGAATTCGCCAACGGTATTCTGGATGAAGCGCGCGCTGCGCTGCCTGCCAGCTAAATATTACGCACTCGTCAGTTTAATGAAGGGTGTCACCATCGTGCGGCACCCTTCATCAAAAACGCCCACAACTATTGCTTCCTTTTTCGATGACTTTATCAAGCGAATATCAGAGGAAGCGGGTGTCCAAATTCAATACGGGGCAGCCGCGTTTATGGGTTAAAAAGTTTACAGCATCATATCGTGCTTTCGCCTGCGAGAGGGTCTCGTACCGCGAGAGAATCTCGTTTCACGACCGGAGATTCGGCGATGCGCTCGAAACGGAACTTCTTTTTTAGGGCAGTACTCTTTTTTGCAACCGCAACCATGCTTTCGACCTGCGCACCTGCGCCTGCGGATGGACAAACCGCATCAGCGATCGGATGCGCGTCCCCCTCACCTAGTCAGGATACAACGCTGACTCAGGTACGGGCGGAGTCATCCTCTAGTGTGGGAATGGAAACCATTTCAGCCGATGCCATCGAGATTTCGGCGGTATCGTTTGGACACCCGCTGGCGGAAGACACGATCGCACAGCAGTACGCCAAGCCCAGCGTGCTGATGGAACAGGGAAACAGCGTCCAATTCGACGTGACCCTTCCTGTGGAAGGCGTCTACACATTCATTTTTGATGCTGCCGCAACCTCCGACACAGCATCCCCTGAGGGGCAGCTCAGTGTAGATGGCGCATATCCCAACAGTGAATTGCAGCGCTTCACGTTCCCGGTCTATTACCACAACAGCGCGGACACGTTCCCCAAAGACCGTTATGGGAATGATGCACTTATCCGCCAAGTCCGCGATGTGCGCTGGTCGCAGACCGCCGCCCGCGATGTGAATTTCAGCGAACCGTATCCCCTTCAGGCTACACTGTCTGCCGGGCAGCACCATCTCGATTTCACGTTGATCGACGGCACGATGTACCTCGGCAGCATCTATGTGCAGCCATTCTCGCCTTACCCAGATTACAGCACCTATGCGTCGGCACACGCGACGGCGGACGCATCCGACTTCACGCTTACGCTTGAAGCCGAAATGCCTACCTATAAAAACGAAACCTCGGTAAACCCATCCAGCAGTCGCAGCATGACGGTCACACCGTATGATACCTACTGCCTGCTGTTGAACACGATGGGGGGCGAAAGCTGGAAACACAGCGGCAGCGCTGTCTACTACGAATTCACCGCCCCACAGGATGGCATGTATTCGATCACCCTTCGGGCGATGCAAAATACCCGCAGCAATTTCACTGTGTTCCGCCGCATCACGGTCAATGGCGAAGTGCCGTTTGCGGAATTGAATGCCGTTCCCTTCCATTATTCGGCGGATTGGGAGAACGTTACGCTGGGTGGCGACACGCCTTACCGAATTTTCCTGCATGCAGGGACAAATCTGCTGAGCGTGGAAGCGACGAATTCGCCCTACCTGTCTGCCATCACCACCATTCAGCAGTCGTTGATTGACATCAACGATTTAGCGCTCGAAATTCGGCGGCTGACAGGCAATCAGCGCGATGTGTTCCGCGAATGGGTGATCTCGAACTACATCCCGGATATTCAAGAGCGCTTGAGCGGCATCGCTCAAGCCTTGATCGATGACAAAGCCACGCTCTTGTCGATCGACCCAACCGGGGCATCGCCGGAAATTCTCACCTATCAAATGGCGATCGACAATCTGCTCTTCCTCGCCAATGATCCCGACCAGATCCCGATCTATATGACGCGCTTCTCGGAAGGGACGGGGTCGGCGGCGCAGCTCCTTGGTTCACTGCTGCCCCTGCTGCAAGATCAACCCCTAGCAGTCGATCGCATCTTCATTCATTCGCCTGAGAATATTCCTCAAGTGGAATCGGTTCCGCTGACGACCTCGCTTGCCGAAGATCTAAAACGCTTCATCTATTCGTTCCAACCTGATCCCTACCAGACGATCGGCGCAAGCGCTGACGAGCTGGAAGTATGGGTGAACCGCCCCCGGCAGTATGTCAATCTGCTCCAGTTGATGGCGGATTCGTCCTTTACGCCGCAGACCGGTATCCGGGTTAAGTTCTCGATCATGCCGGATGAGTCGCGGCTCATTCTCGCCAATGCGGCGGGCATCCAACCGGATGTTGCGCTCGGCGTCAGTACCGATCGCCCATATGAGCTGGCGATTCGCAACGCGCTCTATGATCTGCGGTCATTCCCCGATTTCGACTCGTACATCCGCATTTTCGCGCCCGGTTCTCTACTGGGGTACATCATCAACGACTCGGTGTACGCGATCCCGGAAACACAGGACTGCTGGCTGACTTTCTACCGGCGAGACATCCTCGACTCACTGGGAATTCCGGTGCCGCAGACGTGGGATCAAGTGCTGGAAATCCTGCCGGAATTGCAGCGCTATGGGATGAACTACAACACGCCTCTTTCGGCGGGTGCGGGACAGCGCAACTACATTTTCACCGCACCCTACCTGTTCAATTACGGCGCGCCCCTCTACAGCGATGGCGGTTTTGCGACCGGAATTCAGAGTGAAGAGGCCGTCCAAGCCATCCGATTTATGGCGGATAGTTTCACTATCTACGGGATGCCGCTAACGACGGTGAACTTCTATCAAGATTTCCGCTATGGAACGCTGCCGATCGGGATATCCAACATCATCGACACCTATGTCAAGTTGGAGACTGCGGCCCCAGAGCTCGGTGGACTGTGGGATATTGCCCCCTTCCCTGCGACTGTACTGGCGGATGGCACCGAGAACCGCTATGCCACCGGTTCAGCACAAACCAGCATTATGTTCCGCAATACCGACCAACCGCAGGAAGGCTGGGAATTCATGAAGTGGTGGATGTCCACTGAAACCCAGACCGATTTCGCTGAGCAGTTGGTGCTGAACTATGGGCAGGAATACTTGTGGTTTTCGGCCAACCTTGAAGCGCTGCCTCATATGACCATCCCTGAACACGATCAGCAGGTCATCGCCGATCAGTGGCAGTGGCTGGAAGAACCGGTACGACTGCCCGGCAGCTATATGCAGGAACGCGAACTCAGCAATGTGTGGAATCGCATCGTGTTTGATGGCGTCAACCCACGTGTGGCGATTGACCGCTCTGTCATTACCATCAATCGTGAAATCACCCGCAAGATGGAAGAATTTGGCTACTTAGTCGATGGTCAGCGGGTGCGGGAATTCCATATCCCGACGATTGAGACCGTAAGAGGGTGGATGGAAAATGCAAATTAGCGCGGCTTTCCAGAAATGGGCTTATAAGGAAGGGAGCGCCTACGCGTTTCTCTCCGCTTATGGGCTGATGTTCATCATCTTCATCGTGGTGCCGGTGCTGGCAGCGATTTTGCTGTCATTCACCTTCTTCGATGCTGTCCAACCGCCCCGTTTCATTGGGCTTCAGAACTATGTCTCCCTGCTGACGCAGGATGACACGTTCATGAAGTACGTCTTATCCAATACTATCCAATTTGCGGTGATCGTTGGGCCGGGGGGCTATGCGTTAGCCTTCCTGCTGGCGTGGATGCTGGCACAACTTCCCCGTATCCCCCGCACCATCTTTGCATTGATTTTGTATTCGCCGTCGATGACGGCTGCCGTTGCGATGGCGGTGGTTTGGAAAGCGCTGTTTAGCGGTGACCAAACGGGCTACTTAAACAGCTTCCTGATGGGGTTAGGGCTGATGCGGGAACCCATTCAGTGGCTGCAATCGCCTCAGTATCTCATGACGATCATGATCATCGTGACGCTGTGGAGCAGCATGGGTATCGGCTTTCTGGCCATGCTGGCCGGTATCCTAGAAATTAGCCCGGAGCTGTACGAAGCCGCTGCTATCGATGGAATGAACAGCCGTTGGCAGGAAATCTTCTTCATCACCATCCCTTCCATGCGACCCCAAATGTTGTTTGGGGCGGTGATGGCGATCGTCGGCACCTTCCAAGCAGGGGCAATTGGGGTCACGCTGTCCGGCAGTAACCCCACCCCTCAATATGCCGGACAGTTGATCGTCAATCACATCGAAGACTATGGCTTCCTGCGTTATGAGATGGGTTATGCGGCTGCCGTTTCGGTGGTTTTGCTGCTGATGGTACTCTTCTTCTCCCGTGTCGCAACACGACTGTTCTCCAGCGAGCCTTGAGTGAACTATGATCAAGAATTGGTTCCGCCGCTATACCGGGGTCAGAAACCGGGGCATCAACCCGAAGGGCTTTCACGTCAGCCAGATCAAGTTCTACATCATTCTGGTGCCCTTGTCGGCGTTGATGCTGCTGCCCATCATCTATATTTTTTCCAGTGCCTTCAAACCGCCGGATGAGTTATTCGCATTTCCACCGCGCTTCTTCGTCGTCAACCCGACGTTCAAAAACTTTACCGATTTATTTTCGCTGGCGTCCAATTCGGGCATTCCGGTCAGCCGCTATTTGTTTAACAGCGTCTTGATTACGCTGGTGACGGTCGGTGCGTCGATCTTGGTATCCAGCGCGGCTGCTTATTCGCTTTCGAAGAAAAAGTTCAAACTCAAAAAGATGCTGTTTGCGATCAACAACGTCGCGCTGATGTTCGTCCCGATCGCCGTCACCATCCCGCGCTTTTTGGTAATTCAACGACTTCAACTGCTGGATACGTTTTGGGTGCATATTCTTCCGATGCTGGCGATGCCGGTTGGGCTGTTCCTCTTGAAACAGTTCATCGATGGCATTCCTGATGAGGTGATTGAAGCGGCGCAGATTGACGGTGCGACCGACTTCTGGATTTATCTGCGCATCATTCTACCGATGATCCAACCCGCGCTTGCGACCATCGCCATCCTCACTTTTCAAGCCGCATGGAACAATGCCGAAACTTCTACGCTGTACATCAATAACGAAAGCTTGCGTACGCTTGCCTTCTACCTCAGTACGCTGACCAAGGCGACCACGACCGGTGCCGCTGCCGTAGCAGGGCAGGGGATGGCTGCTGCCGCTGCACTGATCATGTTCCTGCCCAATCTAATCATTTTCGTCCTCTTGCAAGGCCAAGTGATGAGCACGATGTCGCATTCGGGGCTGAAATGAAAAAATTACTTTTGGTTCTGCTCCTTCTGTTTGCACTCCCGGCGGTCACGCCGGTTTACGCGGTTTCTCCTTATACGACGTGGACACTCGGCCCCGGTAGTGTGCTTTGGCCCACGCAGGATGCCTATACACCCCTCGATGAGATCAATCTGCCTGTCGATGGGCCGGAGGATATGTTCTACGCCCCGGATGGGTTTCTTTACGTGGCCGATACCGGCAACGGACGCATCCTCAAGCTGGACTCCGGCTTCCAAATCGTCGGCGAGTACGGGCAGGATAATCTGCAATCGCCAACAGGCTTGTTTGTTGACGAAGCAGGCACGATGTACGTGGCCGACGCTGGCCGCAATATGATCGTGATCCTCGATGCGACGGGCGGCCTCGTCAATGAGTTTGGGCGGCCTTCCGAGCCGTTGTTTGGTTCAAACCGCGACTTCCTACCCCGGAAAATTGCGGTGGACGCCCGCCAAAACCTGTACATCGCCAGCGAAAGTTCGGTGGACGGGTTAATCATGATGAACATCGAGGGGCATTTCATCGGCTACTTCGGCGCTAACCAAGCCGACATGTCGCTCAAGATGATTTTGCAGCGGCTGTTCCTCACCGATGAGCAGCTCGATCAGTTCATCCGCAGCGAAGCGGCTTCACCGTCCAATCTTGCCATCGATGACCAATCGCTTGTCTATACCGTTACCGCAGGTACCGATCGTTTCCGAAGCATTCGCCGCTTCACTGTTTCCGGGCGAAATCTGTTTGAACGGTGGATGTTTGGCTCTGCGACCTTCCGTGACATCGACGTCAGCAGTAACGGGTTGATGGCAGCGGTCGATGGAACGGGACGAATCTACGAATACGACCTGAACGGCACGCTTTTGTTCGTGTTTGGTGCGCCGGATCGCGGCGATCAGCGGCTTGGCTTGTTGAGCAGCCCGACCGCGATCGAACGGGTTGGTGAAGACTTGTACGTGCTGGACAAAGACAAGAACGCCATCATCACCTTTCGTGTCACCGACTTCGCCCGTGAGCTTCACGATGGCGTTCGCCTATACACCGAAGGGTTCTATACCGAAGCCCGGCCCTATTTTGAAGATGTGCTGAATCACAACGGGCTGGTGCTCATGGCGTATCAGGCACTCGCTGACGCCGACTACAAGGATGAAAACTACTCCGGCGCACTCACGAACTACCGTTACGCCGAAGATCGCAACGGATATTCGGAAACGTTTTGGGAACTGCGCAATACCGTGTTGCAGAAATATCTAGGCGGCGCTTTAGGGGTGCTTGTGTTTGGATGGGCGGGCCTGAGTGTATTCAACCGGTTTGAGCGGCGATATGCATGGTTAGATCCCGTGCGGCGTCGCCTGCGTGCGACGCGTAAAATAAGGCTGGTTGATGATTTCGCTTTTATGTTCCGCTTCATCAAACAGCCCGCCGACAGCTTCTACTACATCAAACAAAATGAGCGCGGCAGCCTCTTGTTTGCGTTTATCATTTACGCATGGGTGCTGATCGTACGTGTCTTGTCGCTTTATGTGACGGGCTTCGTGTTCAACCCCTTCTCAACCTCGTGGCAAATTCAGGTCGAGATGGAAATCGCCTTCACCTTGGTCCCCCTTGTTTTGTGGAATGTGGCGAACTACTTGATCGCTACGATCAGCGACGGCGAAGGCAGCATCCGCCATGTCATTATCGGCAGTGCCTACAGCCTGTTTCCATACGTTCTGTTTGGCCTGCCGGTCGCACTGCTATCGAACGTCTTGACGTTGAACGAAGCGTTCATCTACGACTTCTCGAGCCAGTTGATAGTGCTCTGGATGTTGGTGATGCTGTTCATCATGGTCAAGGAAGTCCATAACTTCTCGGTTTCCGAGACACTGCGAAATATCCTGCTCACCCTATTTACGATGGCGATGTTCCTCTTGACCGCCTATATCCTCAATGTGCTGTTCACCCAACTGTATGAGTTCGTTTGGGCTATTATTCAGGAGGTCGGTCTGCGTGGCTAACTTCAACCTCCTTGTGCAGCGGTCTACCGACCGCGTTCGCTCACGGTTTACCTTGCTGTTTATTTTCGCGTGCCTCATCGCCCTCCTTGCCCCCACAGGTGCCGCCGGGGCTGATGCGAATCCGCCGGGCGTTCCCGATACCTATTCGCTGGTTGGGGACAATGATTTGTTCCAGCTTTATGTCGATTCAACCACGCTGGCCTTCAAGGTGATCGATAAGCGCAGCAACTATGTGTGGAACTCCGGCCTTGACGAAATCATTGAAGGTGACCGCCTCAATAACTCATGGCAAGCATTTGCCAAGAGCGGCCTGAGCATTGAATATTTGGATAACCGCGCCATCAACCGGCGCATTTCCATCGCCAATGCCGATCACACACTCGATGTCACGCCGATTGATCAAGGGGTTTCAGCACAGGTAACGTTCTTGGAATTCGGCATTTCGGTTGGCGTGCGTTTAGAGCTTGAAGCGGATGGGGTACGCGTCGAAATCCCGTTCGAAACCATCCACGAAGAGGATACCAATTTCCGATTGGGGCGGGTGTATATGTATCCGTTCCTCGGCGCGGCACGCGGCAGCACGATCTCCGGTTACATGATGGTGCCGGATGGGATCGGCAGCTTGATTCGGTTTGGGGATACGACACGCGCCCAGAATATGTTCTATGGACGCTATTACGGTGAAGACCTCGGCATGATTGCTAAAATGCCGTACGACTTTAACTTGACCAACCCTATGCCCATTTCGATGCCGGTGTTTGGCATCGCTCATGAGTCGGAACAAAGTGCGTTCGTGTCCGTCGTCGAACAGGGCGCGGCCTATGGGGAGGTGCAAGTCCATCCCGCAGGCATCATCACCAATTTCAACTTCCTCTATAACGCGTTTATCTATAACCAGACGTATTTTCAGGCGACTAACCGCTCCGGTGCCGGAGTTACCACGGTTCAAAACCGGTCGAATGAATTCAATGCCGTGGTTCACTACCGTTTCCTTAGTGGAACCGACGCGAATTATGTCGGTATGGCGCGCAGCTATCAGCAGTTTTTGGTCAATAACGGAATTTTGCACCGGGTCGATTTTCCCCAAACGAACATTGGCATTCGCCTTGAGTTTCTGGGGGGTGACAAAGAACGCATTTTGTTCTGGAACCGGTTTATTGCGATGACGACGCTTCCCCAGATGAGTGAAATCCTCACCGGACTGCAAATCAGCAATCCCGAAGTGATCTATTACGGTTGGCAGCCTTATGGTGCGACCAGCATGCCACCCTCTTCGCTGTCTCTCGACGGTAGTTTGGGGAGTCTAAGCGATCTGCGCAGCGTGATCGATCAAGTAGATGCAATCGGTGGGCACTTCTCGCTGTACTACGATCCACAGGTTGCATTATGGCAAGAGCCGGGATACTCGCCGCGTAATGATCTGGCGATGTCGATCACCAATGTCAATTTGGAAGGCTACAACCGCTACTACCAGTCGTATTTTACGCTCAACACCTTGCAGCAGCGCTTCACCGAGCTTTCGAGCGATGTCGCCGCCCAGACCGGTGCCGGGCTTGCGCTCGACAGCATCGGATCGACGCTCTACAGCGATTTCCGCGACCGTCAGATCTTCAATCGAGAATCATCGCGCGAAGCCTACCAAACGCTGTTGGCGGATGCATCGGTGCGCTTGGGCTTGTACCGCCCCAATGATTATCTCTTTAATGTGACACAGGCATATTACGACATGCCACTAGGGAACAACGGCTATGTTTATACATCCGAGGCAGTGCCGTTCCTCCCGATCGTATTGGCGGGCTACATTCCCTACTATGGCACCGCGATCAATTTCTCGTCCAGCGAACAGGAAGATTTGCTGCGGTTGGTGGAATATGGCATGTCGCCGTCTTACTTCCTAACCTACGAGCCGACCGCCACCATGCTCAATACTCCCTCTAACTGGATTTACACCTCGTCGTATGCCCAGTGGGGCGATCAGATTCGGAATACCTATGCATGGATGAATGCACTGCTCGCTCCTGTGCTTGGTCAGGAGATCGTCGCGCATGAGGCATTGGCGGAGGGCGTTTATGCCACGACCTATGCCAATGGTCAGCAGATCATCGTCAACTACAACGATCAGCCTTTTGTTCAAAATGGTGTTACCGTCGGGGCGAAAGACGCAGCACTTTTGGAGAACGGCCTATGACAGCCCGCAAGTCCACCCGGTACGAAGTAAGTCTGCGTGCCCGCGAAGCTCTGCACGGTTACGGCTTTATCCTAATTTGGATTGTGGGGTTCCTGCTATTTACGCTGCTGCCGCTGGGTGAAACCCTGCGCTACAGCTTCAACCGGGTCACGGTGACGGCCACGAACATCAATTTGGATTTCGTCCAATGGGCAAACTATACGCGCGCCCTGTTCACCGACCCCAATTTCGTAGAACTTTTGATTGGCTACATGGTCGAAACGCTCGTGTCGGTCCCGATCGTGCTGATCTTCGCCATGATTATTGCGCTGTTCCTAAATCTCGATTTCAAGCTGAAAGGCTTGTTTCGCGTCATTTTCTTCCTGCCCATCGTAATCACGAGTGGGCCTGTCATCAGGGAATTGACAGCACAGGGAGCGGCGTCGGTCCCCGGAGTCGCAAATCTTCCGGCGGTGGCTGAATTCCTTCAACAAATGCCCCGTGCGCTGCGCAGCCCGGTCGAATACCTGCTTACCTCTTTCATTCTCATTCTGTGGTTTTCGGGTGTACAAATCCTGATCTATCTCTCCAGTTTGCAGAAGATCGACCGCAGTGTTTATGAAGCAGCGTCGATTGATGGGGCGTCGAGCTGGGAAATTTTCTGGAAAATTGTGCTGCCTTCACTTTCGACGGCGACGGTTGTCAATGCGATTTACACGATTGTGACCCTGTCGCATTTCTCGGAAAACCGGGTCATTAAATATATCTACGACCAAACGTACAACGTTCAAGGCGGTATTGGCTACGCGAGCGCTATGGCGTTCATCTATTTCGCGGTGATGGTAATCCTGCTGGCCATTGTCTTTGTGATGCTGACGCAGCGGGCGAGAAAGGAGTCGCGGTAATGGTTATGCAGCAAGTCCTTCATCACCCGGTTGTCGAACGCACGCGCGGTTTCCTCTTTGGACATCGCGCCCATCGGGGCTTCACGTTCACCATTGTGCTGTATGTGCTCTTGGTCGCGATTGGCTTTGTTTACCTTCAGCCACTGCTGTTCATGTTTGTGAGCAGCATCAAGAACCCGTCGGATCTGCTTAACCCGATGGTGCAGTGGGTGCCCACCGAACTCTACCTTGGGAATTATATTCGGGCATACCGCGTGCTCGATTACCCGAATACGCTGTTTGCATCGATCATCATCAGCGTAACGCCATCGATCATTCAAACGTTTGTCGCATCGCTGGTCGGTTATGGGTTGGCGCGCTATCGTTTCTGGGGCAAGCCGCTTATTTTCTTGCTGCTCCTCGCGACATTCATTATCCCGCCTCAAAACACCGTCATTCCGCAAATGCTCACCTATCGAAACATGGGGATGTTGGGAAACCCATTGGCACTGTTTTTGCCTGCACTGATGGGACAGGGGTATCGAAGCGCGATTTTCGTCCTCATTTTCTACCAGAGTTTTGTTTCGCTGCCCAAAGTGCTGGAAGAATCCGCACGTTTGGATGGCGCTTCTGACCTGCGTATCTTCTTCAGTATCGCCGTACCCTCAGCGATCCCATCGTATATTGTGGCGTTCATTTTCTCGACGGTATGGTATTGGAACGAAACGTTCCTCACCTCCATCTTCCTCGAAGGTGGTGTGACGACCCTGCCGATGCAGCTTTCCCGCTTTACGCAGGCCTATGAGAATCTGTATCCGCCGGGAACGGTGAACATCTTTGACCGCCTGAATGAAGCGGTCAAGATGAGCGGCACCTTCTTGAACATTTTGCCGCTGCTGGTGTTGTATTTTGTGTTACAGCGTTGGTTTGTGGAATCGGTCGAAATGACCGGGATCACGGGCGAGTGATGGTTTCAGGAGCGGGGAAGCCTCAGAAACTTCCCCGCTGTGCTGAAATGCGGTTTAGCGAAGGAATGCTTCGTTCAATCCGCCGTCCACGCTGAAAATTTGCCCCGTCGTCTTCGCAAAGGCATCCGTGCTGAGTAGATAGGCCACTTCTGCCTGATCTTCCGGTGTGATCGGCAGTTTTGTCAGCGTGCGCTGCGCGTAGAAGTTCGCCAGCTTGCCGCGCAGTGAGTCGGTGTCTTCCTCCTCGCTGAACGCGATTTCGTATTTGACCAGTGAACTGATCACACGGTCGCGCGGGAACATGCTGCTGCCATCGACCACCGTAGCCGGAGCCAACCCATTCACCCGCACCAGCGGTGCGAGTTCGATCGCCAGTTCGCGCACCAGATGATTCGCGGCGGCCTTGCTCGTATCATAGGCCAGCGATCCCTTCTTCGAGACGGCTGCATTCACGCTCGTGGTGAGCACAAGCGATCCGCGCAGCTTTTGCGCCTGCCAAATGCGCCGCGCCTCATCGCCCACGACATAGCCGCCAAGGACATTCACGTCGAAAGTGAGCCGCCACTGCGCATCGGTGACATGACCGGTCTTATCCGGTGGCACAAACACACCCGCCGTCACGATGATGTTGTCGATTCCACCATAGGCGAGCATCACTTGGTCGAGGAATTCGCGCACGCTTTCGCGCTTGGTGATGTCCACGCTCAGCCCAATCGCGGGGCCGCAGCCGGATATTCCCGTGCCTGCTACACCGATCCCCATGCCGTAGATCTTCGTCAATTCGGCGGCGGTCGCTTGGGAGGATTCCAGATTCAAATCTGCCGAGACGACATGCGCGCCCTCTTTCGCTACCCGATGCGCGACCGCTTTGCCGATCCCGCTGCCCGCGCCGACGACGATCACCACACTGCGTTCGAGCGTCTTTTCGGGCGGCATACGACGCAGTTTCGCTTCTTCCAGCAGCCAGTACTCGATGTCGAACGCTTCCTGCCGGGGCAGCGCGACGTATGCGCCAACTGCTTCCGCGCCGCGCATGACGGCGACGGCGTTGTTATAGAATTCGGCAGTCACGCGCGATTCGCTCTTGTTCTTGCCAAATGCGATCATACCTACCCCCGGAATCAGGATCACCGTCGGGTTCGGGTCACGCAGGGCAGGCGAATTGGGGTGCTTACACGCGCTGTAATAGGTGGCATAGTCGGCGCGATACTGAATCAGGCCCGTTTCAAGTTTGCCGAGCAGTGCAGCCGTATCTTCCGTCTGCGGATTCCAATCGATGTACAGCGGCTTGATCTTGGTGCGCAGGAAGTGATCCGGGCATGAGGTGCCAAGCTCCGCCAAACGTGGGGCATCGTGACTGTTGACGAACTGCAAAATCGCCGGGTCGGACTGTACCGTGCCGATGAAGCGGTTCTGCTGTGAAACCATCCCGCGCAGAGTCGGCAGGATCGCCGTTAGCACTGCATTCCGCTGCTTGTCATCCAATGCTTGCACAGCGGCACCACCGAAAGTCGCGTCGCCTTTGTCATGCGCTTCTAGGTAGCGCGCAGCCTTTTCGATGAGCGTGAGTGACAGTTCATAGCATTCCTTGTCATCGTTCGCCCAATTGATCAACCCATGCGCGCCGAGGATGATGCCAACAGCACCGGGATGTGCTGCGATCGTCTCCTGAAGGATCAAGCCAAGGTCGAAACCGGGACGCTGCCAATTGACCCACACCACCTCATCACCGTAGATTTCACGAGTAAGTTCGCGCCCGTTGCTGCACGCGGCGATCGCGATCACGGCGTTGGGGTGCGTATGATCGACGTGCTTGTAGGGGATGAATGCATGCAGCGGTGTGTCGATCGATGTAGCGCGCGGATTCAGGTTGTAGACCGAATGGAGATACATATCGACCATTTGATCTTCAATCGGGGTTTTGACGCCCTTCTCAGCGGCTCCGTTGTAAACCGATTGCAGCGCGATCAGTTTGCTCATGTACAGCGAAGCAAAATTCGCGCGTTTGCTGGTGCGCAAATCGCCGCCGGAGCCTTTCACCCACATAACCTCGACCTGCTCCCCTGTCAGCGGATCGGGCATCATGATTTTGCTCGATGTATTGCCGCCGCCGGTGTTGGTGATGCGCTGATCGTCGCCAAGGATGTTGGAACGGTACACGAGTCGCTCGACCGGATCGAGTGCAGCGGCGCGCGCATCGTCCCAACGATAGCTGACGTGGCGGTATTCTTCGGGCTTGTAGAACTGCATAGAGCGTGTCTCCTAGTTTGGGATCAGGTACCCATCAGATGCGCAAAGGCGCGCTTCAAGTCGTCAATTTCAGAGTCACCGATTGCGACCAGTTTTCCAATTGAGGCCGTTTCAATGAGCGACCGTGCGGTGAATTCCGCCACTTCCAGCCGGTCAAACGCCTGCATGACACTGTTTCCTGTCGTCAGTACGCAGTCGTTTTGCAGCAGAATCACCGGTGTGTGCGGTGAAAGCGTCTCCGCGATTAGGGTAGGCGCGGTGTACTCGCTCCCATAGGGGAGTTTCGGCACATCCATGAGCATGATGTAGCTTTCCGGGATGGTCTTGGTATCCATCGGGCATTCCGCAATCGCGTAAGCCGTGATGTACGGCGCTTGCGAGGTCAGAATGCAGTGGATCGATGGATGTCGTTCATAGATCGCTTGGTGCAGGCGTACCGCCCGGCTGGGAGTCTTGCCCGCCTCGCGTTTGCTATCACGAATCAAGACGAGGCCATCGTTGGTGATGCCCGGTCGATCGTAGTCGGTGGGTGTGATCAAGAAAGCGTTTTCATCTAATCGTGCCGAGGCAACGCCCTGTGTGCTGATCATCAATTGGCGCTGACAAGCACGCTGCACCAGTTCGACCAGCAGTTCGCGCAGTTCGCGTTCGCGGCTTGTCGGGTGATCCGGTGTGAACTCCGGCAGCAGGTGATCGCGGTGATCGAACAGGCTGAGCTGTTCGTCCGTCAGCGTATGGAATGCACCGAGTCCCTGCGCGTACATCTGCGTCCGCGCGCAAAAGTCGAGCGTTTCCAACCGCTGGAATGCTTCCAACAGGGTTGTCCCTGCCGTCGCAACGCCGTGATTTTCAAGCAGCACCACATCGAAGCCCTGCGCGAAGGTGTTGGCGATGCTTGTGCCGAGCGCCTCACTACCGGGGAGTGCATACGGCGCATAGCCAACGCGACCACATAAGCGCTGTGCTTGCGGAATGATGTTGGTATCGGGAATCTGCCGCACAATGCTAAACGAAACTAACGCCGGGGCGTGTGCGTGGACGATCGCACGCACGTCGGGGCGCTGCGCATAGATGGCGCGATGAAATGGAAGTTCGGACGACGGTTTGTGCAGCCCGGAGACGATCCCATCTGGGGGCGATGTACATAATGTCATTCGGGGTGAGCTTGCCTTTGTCGACGGCGCTCGGCGTAATCCAGATCCCGCCATCGTCGTCTCGAATGGACAGATTGCCGCCGGAAAGCGTGGTCATCCCCCCGTAGTATATGCGGTTCATGACCTGCACCAACTGCTGGCGTGGAGAAAGTAGATCGAAGTTCAAGCGTGTTTCATCCTCTCAACGGCCTCATCCCAGAACGGGTTGGGATTTGGCTCGACGGTTCGTAGGGTGTCCATTCCGGCGATGATCTGCCGCGCCTCGGCAATATTGTTCAGTTCGCCACAGGCGATCAACTGAACGGCAGCATTGCCCAAGACAGTCGCTTCCACTGGCCCAGCAGCGACCGGAATTCCGGCGGCATCGGCGGTGAGCTGATTGAGCAGTTCATTCTGCGTACCGCCGCCGACAATGTGAATCACCTCGATGGGCTGACCGGAAATTCGGTGCAGTTTTTCGAGGGTAATACGGTATTTGACGGCAAGGCTTTCCAGCACACAGCGGATAATCTCACCGTGTGTCTCCGGCGGCGCGATGTGATGCTCGATACACCACGCGCGAACATGGGCGGGATAGTCGCCGGGCGGGAAAAAGCGTGGATCATCGACATCGATGATCGGGTGAGCGTTGTTCGCTTGCTGCGCGAGATGCGTCAGTTCCGCGTAGGTATAGGCTGTGCCTTCGCGCTCCCATTGGGTGCGGCACTGCTGCACGATCCACAACCCGGCGACATTTTTCAGCAGCCGGTATGTGTGTTCGACGCCGCCTTCATTGGTCACATTCGCTTCGTAAGCAGCATCATCGATGATGGCGTGCGGCACTTCCTGCCCGACGAGGCTCCACGTTCCGCTGCTGATGTAGGCGTAATTCTGGCGCGTCGTCGGCACCCCCGCAACGGCGCTCCCTGTATCATGGGTAGCCGGGGCGATCACGGGAACTCCCTCATAACTGCCGAGTTTTGTCCCCGGCGGTACGATCTCCGGCAGGATGCGCGACGGAATACCGAGCCGATCGAGCATATCCGTCGCCCATGTGCCCGTGCGCGGGTTGAACATCTGCGTCGTGGTCGTGTTCGAAAACTCGCACACTTTGACGCCTGTCATCCAGTAGTTGAGCAAATCTGGAATCGTCAGAAAAGTATGCGCGGCGTCGAGGAGCGGTGATTTCGCTTCAACGAGGCTCATTATCTGGTAGAGTGTATTGATCGGCATCATTTGAATGCCGGTGTGCGCGAACACATTACGGCGCGGGACACGGGCATACACCGCGTCCATCATGCCTTCGGTGCGCTTATCGCGGTACATGACCGGATTCGAAAGCAGTGTCCCCTGTGCATCAAGCAGCGCGAAGTCAATCGCCCATGTATCAACACCGATGCTGACCGGTTGATAGGCTTTGCCTTTTTCAATTCCCTGTTGAATGTTCCGCCACAGGTGCAGAATATCCCAGTGAAGCGTCCCATGCACGCTCGTCACCGGGTTCGGGAAGCGGTGCAGTTCTTCCAAATCAAATCGCGCACCGTCGAAATGTACCGCCATCACGCGCCCGGATTCTGCGCCGAGATCGACCGCGAGAACGGTTTTTCGGTTCATGATCATCCTCGCTTGGACAGGACTGCTTTTTCGTAGGCTTTGATTTCATCCATATAGGCGAACCCTACCGGGACACCTTCCTGCAAGCAGTATTGATCCCACACTGCGCCGAACGGCAGCCCTTTCAGTTCTTCCAGCAGGCCCAACCTTGAAGTAAAGTCGCCCGCTTGTTCGAGTTGGCACAGCATCTCACTCGGTTCGACCAGCGCCATCAGCAGGGAACGCAGCGCATTGCGGGTGCCAATTGTCCATGCCGCCACCCGGTTGATGCTCGCGTCGAAGAAGTCGAGACCAATATGGACACGGTTGACGAACCCACCGCGCACAATCTCTTGCATGATCGCCTGCAAATCATCCGTCAGCGTGACGACATGATCGCTGTCCCAACGTACGCCCCGGCTGACGTGCAGCAGCAGTTCGGGCACGACCATCAGCGTGGACGAGATTTTATCCGCGATTCCTTCCGTGGGGTGGAAATGCCCTGCATCCAAGCACAACAGCACATCATTGCGGCTCGCCGCATAGCCGAGATAGAACTCATGCGAACCGACCACATAACTTTCCGATCCGATCCCGAACAGTTTGCTTTCGACTGCATCCAGATGATGCCGGGGATCGATCGGTTCTGAGAGAACCGCGTCGAGCGAAGCCTTCAGCCGCTCACGCGGGGATTTTCGATCATAAGGAGTGTCTTTGAAACCATCCGGTATCCAGATGTTGGTGACGCAGGGCGTCCCCAGTTCACGCCCGAAAGACGCGCCTACCTGCCGGCTGGCGATGCAGTGTTCGATCCAGAATTGGCGCACACCTGCATCCTGATGTGACAGCGTGAAGCCGTCATCGGCCAAAGGATGAGAGAAACACGTCGGGTTGAAGTCAAGGCCATGACCGTTGGCCTTCGCCCAATCGACCCATCCCGCAAAGTGCTCTGGGCGAATTTGATTGCGCTCGACTTTAGTGCGGCTTTCCAGATAAATCGCGTGCAGGTTCAGCCGGTGCTGGCCGGGGATCAGGCTGTACGCCTTATCTAAATCCTGCCGGAGTTCATCCGGGGTACGCGCCTTACCGGGATAGTTCCCGGTCGCCATGATGCCGCCGCTGAGTCCGCGATTCGGGTCTTCAAATCCCCCCACATCATCGCCCTGCCAGCAGTGTAAGCTGATCGCGATCGATTTCAAGCGTTCGAGCGCGGCATCAGTATCGACGTTCAACGCAGCGTAGCGTTCTTTGGCGAGCTGGTAGGCGGTGGTGATTTGGGTATCGCGGGGAGACGTCATCATCGGAATCCTTCTTCAGGTGAAAATCACTGCGGGTTGACCTATCGGCACAGATGCAATTCTGACATCCGTGCAGGACGAAGAAACTTGCTATCCGAGAGCGGCGCTAAAGCCGCTCTCGAAAGACTTAATCGCAAAAAACAGCGTATCAGCCGCCGGACGCTTCCGGAGTCGCGTCCGCAGGCACGGCCCAATCCGCCAAGTTATCTGCCGAATAGGTACTGAACGGGCCCATCAACACGCGCAGACCGCCTTCACGGTTCGGATCTTCTTCAATGGTGTAGGTGCCCATGCGACCCGCTTCGAACGTCACACCGGCTGCCGGTTCCATCGCGCCCGTCGCCAGCAAATACGTGACGTAGTACGTCAGGTAGCCGAGATCCTTGAAACTCCACAGCGCGAATTCCTGCGCGCAGCCATTTTCGACAAATTCCTGCATTTCCAACGGAAGGCCGAGGCCGCTCACCAACACCTGACCGCACAGACCTTCATCCTGCATCGCCTTCGCAGCGGCAGCGATACCGACTGTCGTCGGGGCCATGATCAGTTTCAGATCCGGGTAGCTGTCGATCAAGCCGAGGGCTTCGTTGTAGCTGTCATCGGGATCGTCGTTGCCGTACACAATCGTGGCGAGTTCCAGATTGGCATACTGTGGGTCAGAAGCGAGCACTTCCTGCATCGCAGCGATCCACGCGTTCTGGTTGGACGCATCCGGCGTCGCTGACAGAATCGCGAACTGGCCGCCATCGGGGAGCAGTTCAAGCGCCATGTCCGCCATCACCGTACCGGTCTCGCTGAAATCCACCTGCGCGATGAACAGGTTTTCGCCCGACGGATCGACTGGCGAGTCCCACGTCACGACTGGAATGCCCGCTTCCAGCGCACGCTGGGTTGAGGGGAGAAGCTGTTCATAGTCGTTCGCCGAAATCATGATGCCGCCGACACCCTGTGTAACCGCCGATTCGATGATGTCGATCTGGCCGGGGGCGCTGGCTTCGTTTGGCGCGTTGAAAATCAGTTCACCGGGGTTTTGCAGTTCAGCGTGCGCTTCCAGTGCGCCTTCATGAGCCTGATCAAACACGGCGTTGCCCAGCGCTTTTGGCAGCAGCAGCATGGTCACGTCCTGCCCGGGAGTCGCGGTGATGGCATCCTGCATGAAAGCAGGAAGGACGGTGAACATCAAAATGGCGAGCGTCAAAAAGACTAAACGAAGGTGCTTCATAGACTGTTTTCCTCTCATAGAACCAAACGAATACGAGCAATTTCTGATAGTCTTACACGGTAGTCTACGTGACCTCTCCTTTCGATGACCGACTCTTATCCCGTTCGACAAGTGAGCGCCACCATTTTGAGCTTTGGAGGCTTTGCGCCCAGTTGGGAATAAGTACAGATAGGATGAGCAGCGCGCCGACGATGCTCGTTTGCACATTGCTGCTCACGTTGGCAAGCGACATGCCGTTGCGGATGTTCAACACGGTGAGCAGGGACAGCCCCACACCCAGCATCGTCCCTTTGCCGCCGAAGATGCTGACACCGCCGAGCAGAACGATCGTGATGATGTCGAGTTCAAAGCCTTCCGCCGCATTCGCGCGGATATTGCCGAGCCGTGCCGCGTAGATCAGTCCGGCGAAGGCCGCCATCAAACCGGTGAAGATGAAGATCGACATCTTGACTCGCCGCACATTGATTCCGGCGAATTCTGCGCCCGGTCGGTTGCTGCCAATTACCGTGACATAGCGCCCAAACGCCGTGCGCTGCAAGATGACGTAGCAGATCACATACAAAATCGCGAACAGGATCACCACTGCCGGGAACGGGCCAATGAAGCCATTTTGCGCCAGCCCGGTGAACCAATCGGGGTAGCCGCCGACCGAGCGATCTTCGAGCAAAATGCGCGCTACGCCCCGGTAGGTGATCAACCCCGCAAGGGTGACGACAATGGACGGCATGTTTAGGAACGTGATGAAGAAGCCGTTCAGCGCGCCGCAGATCGCCCCGACGAGCAGTGCCAGCGCACATCCCGCAGGCAGTGACCATCCGGCCTCGTAGGTGAAGGCCAGCACCGAGGCCGACAGCCCCATCACCGACGCGACCGATAGATCGATTTCGCCGTTGATGATCACGAACGTCATCATCAGCACGACCATCGCCTTTTCGATCGATAGCCGGAACAGATTCGAAATATTGTTGAGGTCGAAAAAGTACGGGGAGAGTTGGGTGTTGATCACCAGCACCACGATCAGCACCACCAGCAGCAGCGTTTCCCAGCGGCGCAGCCATGAATAGCGCGTGAGCAGCTTCGTCATGATCTACGCCTCACCCTTTCCTGCACGTGGCGTGGATGTCAGGTTTCGCTGCCCTCGCCCTGCCCACCATGTTCGCAGACGGTTCATCATCACCGAATCCGATGTCACCGCGATCAAGATGAATACGCCGAGCAACGCATCCTTCCAGAATTCGTTGATGCGCATGCGAATCAAGCTCTGTTCAATGGTGCCGACGAGGACAGCGCCAAGCAGCGCACCTAAAACCGTCCCCGAACCGCCATTTGTGTTCACCCCGCCAACGACGACCGCCGCGACAACCTGCAATTCCAGCCCGGTCGCCGCCGTCGCCGTGATCGTGCCGTAGCGCGACAAATAGACGAAACCGCCCAGTCCGGCCAGCGCACCACTGATGATGAACGCGGTGAAGATCAGCCGCCTTGCCGGAATACCAGCGACTTCGGCGGCTTCGGGACTCGATCCCGCTGCGTAAAGCCGACGCCCAAACGCCGTAAATACTAAGATGAGTTGAAAGAGGATGACGGCGATCAGCGCAATGAACGGCAGCGCGCCAAACTCCACGTCTCCAATGCGAAAGACCGTTTGCTGTGGCAGTTCTTTAATCCAATCAGGGAGCATGCGTGTTGCAATCGACTGCGAACCGGAATACTCGACCAATCCGCCGCGAAAGATCGCCAGTGTGCCCAGTGTGACGACGACCGCCGGGACGCGTCCGTAAGCGACAAGAAAGCCGTTCAGCGTCCCCATCAGCGCGCCGACGCCCATCGCCAGCGCGACCGAAACGATCGGATTGAGTTCGCGGAAGAACGCGAACTGCTGCCCAACAAAGTAAGCGGTAAAGCCGACGATCGACCCGACCGACAAATCAATGTTGCGCGTCAGCACCACGATCGTTTGCCCGACGGCCACAATCGTAATGATGGCGACGGTGGTGGAAATGCGATCAAACGTGCGCGGCGACAGGTAATTCTCAATTTGGCTGCTGAATAGGAGCAGCACCAAAAGAAGGATGATGAACAGACTGAGTTCACGCACCTGCTGAACGCGCAGGAGTCCGCGTAGTGCGCTCATGCGCCGTTTCCGTTCTGCATGGGATCCGCGATTGGCTGACCCATCGCCGCCGTCATGATCACTTCTTGTGTAGCCGCTTCCCGGCTGAAGATTCCCATCTGTTTCCCTTCACGCATGACCAGAATCCGATCGCTCATCGCCAGCACTTCCGGCAGATCAGACGAGATCATCAGAATGGCAATCCCCTGCTGCGCGAGGTCATTGATCAGGCGGTGGACTTCTTCTTTCGCACCCACATCAATCCCGCGTGTCGGCTCATCAAGGATGAGCAGGCGCGGCTTGGTATTCAACCACTTGCTGAGGACGAGTTTCTGCTGGTTGCCACCGGAAAGTTTGCCCGCCATATGCTGCACCGATGGCGCTTTGATCGAGAGGCGTTCGCGGTACTCCTCGGCGGTTTGCGCTTCACGGCTTCCCTGAATGATTCCAACGCGGTTCAGGTAGCCGCGCAGGGTGGGCAGCGAAATATTCGCAGCAAGTGAGAGCGGTAGGATTAAACCGTGCTGCCGCCGATCTTCCGGTACATACGCGATTCCTAACTTGATCGCCTGTCGGGGAGAACGAATGTCGATTTCCTGTCCGTCGTACACAATCTGCCCGCGATCGGCAGGGACGATCCCAAACAGCGACAAGGCCACATCCGTCCGCCCTGAGCCGACGAGACCGGCAAGTCCGAGGACTTCCCCGGCGTGTAGATCTAACGTAATTCCCGAATAAACGCCATCGCGTGCGAGGTCAGCGGACGGACAGCACCGGCTGTTTGCGTTCGCTTGGCTGTTTGGTGAACATCTGCCCCATTTCACGCCCCACCATATCGCGGATCGCGCGTTCAGGGGTGACTTCGGCAGCGGGGGCCGACGAAATAAACTGACCATCACGAAACACGGAGATGCGGTCGGAAATGCGGAATACTTCATCCATACGGTGACTGATGAACAGGATCGCCACGCCGGACGTGCGCAAACTGCGCACAAGCTTGAATAACTGCTCCACTTCGTGCGCGGACAGAGAGGCGGTTGGCTCGTCCATGATCAGCACGCGCACATTCATGGAAATTGCCTTGGCGATCTCAACCGTTTGCTGTGCCGCCAAGGGCAAGCCGCGTGCCTGTGCGTGTACATCGAGCTTCACATCAAGTTTTTCCAAAACCGCTTCGGCGTCGCGGTACAGCTTGCCCCAATTCATCAAGCTGCCGCGATTGCGATGGCTGATGAAGATGTTCTCGGCAATATTGAGATCGGGAAACACAAGGGGTTCTTGATAGATCGCGGCGATTCCGTGCGCCTGTGCATCAGCGGAACTGCCCAGATGAATGGGTTTGCCCTCCAGCAGAATATCCCCACTATCGGCTTGATAAATCCCCGTCATGATTTTGATCAACGTGGACTTACCCGCCCCGTTTTCACCCAGAAGCGTATGAACTTCGCCGGGATACAGAGAAAGCGAAACATGGTTAAGCGCCTGTGTCGCGCCAAATCGCTTGGACACATGCCGTATTTCAAGCAGCGGAATATCGGATGAAGGCATTTTTTGCTCTAAAAAAGTCATCTGCATGAAGGACTTCTACGAATTTCAGTATAGAAAGCATCGCGAATTTCCGCAAGTTGATTCGTGAATTTTCAACAATAATCACCAATTTTCAGGAAAAAGGCACCTCGCAAGCGAGTTTTCTATCAAAGTTATCACGAAAATCGGCTACACTGGGGCTTGTGAAAATCTCATCGTAATCCGGCGGATGCCTTGCTGCACCGCACTTCAGGAATCAGTATGCAACCCTCTGCGAGCGCATATGAACGGCATCAGGCAATTCTGGGATTGATCAGACGCTCCGAAAGTGTACGCGTCTCTGATCTCGCAGAACTGCTCAATGTCTCCGAAAGCACCATCCGCACTGACCTTGAACTGCTGGACGAGCAGGGGTTGCTCGTGCGCATTCGCGGCGGTGCGATCGCAAAAATGATTGACACGGCAGGCAGCAGCGCATCATCCCCGCAGTTGATGCAGCGAGCCTTGTCGCACGCCGACGAGAAGCAGCGGATCGCCCACGCAGCGGCGGGCATGATCGAGGATGGTGACGTGATCATGCTGGATGCCAGCTCGACGATTCTGCATCTCGCCGCTTATTTGCAGGATCGCCGCAATCTGACGGTGTTCACCAATGGAATCGACGTGGCGCGGGCATTGGTAGGCGAATCCTCCAACACGGTGATCATTCTCGGCGGCATTCTGCGCCCCAACGGTAACTCCATCACCGGGGAAATCAGCAAAGACCTTTTGCAGAAATACCGCATCCAAACGGCGTTCCTTTCGTGCAGTGGGTTCACGTCGGAACGCGGCTTCTTCGAAATGAATCTTCAAGAAGCGCAGATGAAAACACTCATGTTGGAGGCTTCGGAGCGGCGTGTTGCACTGCTGGACTCCAGCAAAATTGGCGAAGTGGGGCTGACAACCTTCGGCACCCTCGCTGATTTCGACTGTTTGGTGACCGATGAGCACATCGAACCGGAACAGATCGAGCAAATTCGACAGCAGCATGTACAGGTGATCGTGTGCGGCGAACAAACGACGCGCACCTACACACCGAATGATGGGCAGCGCGCCACCTACCGAATCGGTTTTGCCAATTTAAGCGAAAGCACGCCCTTCAGCCGCGATGTCCGGCGCAGTCTCGAAAAAGCCGCTGCCAGCATTCCCGATATTGAACTGATCGTGGCCGATAACCGGCTTGATCCGCAGGTTGCACTCCATGTGGCCGATGAACTGATCGCGCAGGATATTGACCTTGTCATCGAATACCAGATCGATGAACCGACCGGCATCCTGATTGCGCACAAATTCGAACAGGCGCAAATTCCTATCATCGCCGTCGACATTCCGATGGTGGGCGGTGTGTATTTCGGGGTCAATAACTACGTGGCCGGAAAGCTGGCAGGAACCGCCCTCGGTCATGCGATTCAAGAGCGTTGGGGCGGTCAGTTTGACTGGCTGTTGATCGTGGAGCAGCATCGCGCCGGAAGCCTGCCCGCGATGCGCATACAGGGGCAGCTCGACGGGATTATCGAAACCATTGGCAGTGTGCCCACGGAAAAGATTCACCGCGTCGATTCCGACAACACCTTTGAGGGCAGTTACGAGGTGATGCACACCGTTTTTCGCGAAATTCCGCCGTCGTCACGCGTGGCGGTGATCTGCTTCAACGATGATGCGGCGGTTGGTACGCTTTATGCTGCGCAGGAAGCTGATCGCGATCATCAACTGCTGATTGTTGGGCAGGGGGCTGATCGGCGGCTGCGGGCTGAAATGCGCAAACCAAATTCGCCTATTGTCGGGGCAACCGCCTATCGCGCCGAGGATTACGGCCAGTACTTGATCAAGCTGGCACTCGATATCCTCTCGAATAAGCGGGTTGCCCCGGCAGCCTACATGGATCATTACTTCGTGACGCCAGAAAACGTCAACCGCTGCTATCCGCCTGAACTGGACACGCCGGGGTGAGCATTCCCGGCAGCGGCGGTGTGCGCGGGGTCACCCGCGCCCCGGTTGAGCGGAGCCGCTGTTTTAACCTGTGGGGCGGACGTTTGTGTGCGCGTACGTTTTTGCTGGTGTTCCGCTAGGAAGTAACTTCCGATCACGAACCCCCCGGCTACCACTTGAAGGATTAACCCCTGCCATGTCGCGAACACGCCGAACCACTGCCCCATCCAGAAGGGCAAATACAATCCCTGAACCGGCGTGATCGGCAGCCAGCCGACCGACTGCATCACATGAACGGTATTGCCCACCATCGTCAGCAGCACCACGCCGATGAAGACCCCGGTGACGATCAGCATTTTCTTGTACGGCAGCCGCACTTGCAGCGCGAACGTCACCACGCCGACCAGCGCAGTCCCTACCAAGCCCAGAAGCACCCCTTGAATGACCACCGACGTTCCCGCTTCCAATACCAGCGATTGCAGGAACAAGACGGTTTCAAAGCCTTCGCGGTAAATGCTGGTGAATCCGAGCAGGATGAGCCCAACGGTTTGACCGATGCTCACCGCCGCGATTCCGCCGATGAGGCGCTGTTTGCGGCTGTGGAAATTCGCCATCCAGCCTGTCCAATAGCTTTTGTGGAAGAACCAGTTGGTAATCAGCAGCAGCACGCCGATTGCAATCAGCGAGACGATCGCCTCCAAACGTTCCCCCAGCGGCAGCAGTAAGTTCAACAGCCCGCCTGCGACGATCCACGTAACGACAGTCGCGGCGAACGCCAGCACCGCGCCGATCACGAGCGGTTGGCGGTAGCGGCGCTGCTGCGCACTGCGCAAACTGGCGATCAGCGACGCAAGGATCAGCACGGCTTCCAAGCCTTCGCGGAAAACGATAATCGCGGCATTGGTGGCGACTGCGGCGGGTGAACTTTCGACACCGAGCAGCAGACTCGCATCGGCAAAAGCGTTTTTCAGCGCCGTCACCGACGTAGAAACCTGATCGACAGGAGCATCGGTCGTGAGCAGCACCGAAAGCCCCGGCACATCCGCTGTCCCCTGCCAGAACAACCCTTCGATTTCGGCAGCCTTATCCGGCGCAAAGCCGCGCAGCCGCTGTTCGATGCCTAATTCCAGCATCGCATACGCTTCCAGCCGCGCCGATTCCGCCGTTTGATAATCTCCTGCGGCGACCGAGGGAATAATCCCATCAAGGATCGACACAATCACGTCAATGTCGGAACTACCGCCCGCGCTGATCCATTCGGCGGGAATCAGCGTTTGCAGTACGGCGTTCAAGTCATTGATGCCCGTCTGCACCGCAGCGGGGTCAGCAACGGTGTCGATCTGCGTGCGGGTTTGGGTGAGAAGTGCTTCAGCCTGTGCGGTGGCGGCAGCATCACGCGCGTTCAGTGTGGAATGCAGATCGGCAAACGCGGCGATCGCGCCTTCGTAGAAGGTGATCGCTTCTTGCAGCTCGACCGTATTCGCGACCTGCCCATCGCGGATCGCGCGGCTGTACTCAACCGGGATCAAGGCGATATAACGCATCACCTGACCGGCTCGACGTGCGATTTCTTCTTCGGTCAGTGGTGCTGCCCGAAAATCGAGGATCGCGGTATCGACCGCGCCGCGTGCGGCTGCATAAGCTGCGATGTTATCCGATCCGCTTAGGCTGACGAGCTGCGCGAATTGTGCCCGCGCCGCTTCCATCGCCTGCACCGATCTCTGTGCAGCGTAAGCATCCGCGAGGATGTCAAAATACCCGGCTGCATAGCCCGCTTCTTCGGCTTGGCGCACGGCGAACCTGTTGGCGTGCGCTTCATCGATGGCGCTTAAGGCAGCGGTGAGCTGCCCTTGATAGGTGTCGTACAAATCGTGCTGCACGGCGGCCAGCGCAGTCTCAGCGTCGATCGTGCCCCGTCGCAGCGCGGCGATAGCCAATGTCGCATCCGCATTCGGACGTGAGAAGCGATTCGAAGGGCGGAACTCACGCAGCGGCAGCCAGCGCGCCGCCGTATCTCCGTCACCGTTTTCAATCGCGTTGAAAACGACCTGCATCCCACCTTGCAGCAGCGTTGTCCACACCGCGCTGCGCAGACCGGCAAACGTGACCTGATCGCCTGCCGATGCCGCTTCTTGCATCGATGTGAACAGATCATCCAGCTTAGCCCTCAAGGAAGGCGCAAACGCTTCAAAGGCCGAAGATGCGGTTTCAGCGGCACGGGTGACATTGGCTTGTGCGTCATCGCGTGCATCGCGCATCAAGTCAACCTGCGCATCGAACAGCGCACGCCGAACTTCATCAGCGGACTGTGATGGCGAGAGAGCCGATCCTTCCTGCGCCGCCGCCGAAATCCCCCCGGTAAAAAGCGTGAGCGTACAAACCGACAGCAGCAGAACGATAAACCGGCGCATCTTCGCGTTACTCCGAAACATCGATGCCCGCGAGCGCGGCGGCCTGCGTAATTTGTCCGGTGATCGCCTGTGCACGGAACTGCGCTTCATTGCCGAACAGATCGGCGGCTTCCGGCGTGAAAACTTCACCCGCCAACTCCTGTGCATGCAGCTCGGCGACGAACACTTGCAGGTCGAGCAATCCGGCACGGATCTGCTGATCCTGCGCGGCATCGACGGTGATCACCATCGGGCTTACCCCTTCATAGACGACTTGCAGCCCGCTCAAAATATCCTCGACATCGGCCAGCCGCGAGATCACCACGAATTCGGCCTGTGTCGAATTGTCGCCAGATACAAAGCGTGAATCGCGCCATGAAGCGAAATACTCGCTCATGGTCGGCGTCATGACGACCAAAGCGGTGAATGCATCTTCAGCGGTCGGCTCCCATGCTTCCGCCGCAGCGACAAGATCGCTCGTGTAGCTGTGCAGGGTTTCGGCGGCGGCGGCCAATACCTGTGCATCCGGCAGCAAATCGCTGAATTCCAGCTCGCCATTCCCGTTCAAATCGGCGGCGATCCCGCTGCTGTAGTCGGCACGCGTGCCCCATAGGGTGCTTTCCAGCACACCGAACAGATTGCCGGGGCGTTCCAGCACGCGGCCATCGCTCAAGGTCAAATCGAAAGGCACCCCGTTTTCGGGATCTTCCGCGCCAGAGACACCCGCGTCGAGGATCACGTCGAATTCGGACAGACTCGTCACCCCTGCGACGATCCCCTCAACCTGCTCGTAAAGCGGGCTAGCGACTATCCATGCGTCCCGCGCTTCCGCAAGCGCAGTCTTTACGGCATCGGGGTTCGCGCCCCAGAGCGCGTCATAATCGAATGCGGCGCTTTCGGCCAGCGTGAAATAGTCTGCGGTGGCGGCTTCTAGGCGTTCAGCCTCGTCACGTAATGCCGAGACTTTTTCAATCAGGTAGGTCTGCACGTTTGCCAAATCAGATTGCGCGGCTGAAGAGCCGATCAAGACAACACACAGGGACAGTGTGAGAAGAATACGCTTCAAGGCCAAACCTTTTAAATTGAACCGTCGTTGGATAGTGCAAGGGTAACGGCAGGGGATACGGAAAGTCTACGAGCGGGATTAAGCAAGAGATTTGCCGTTCGCAACTTCCATCTCACCTGTGTGCATAACCTGCGGAATAGGCGAGGCAAACCGGTTTTTAATGACAGCGCAACATTTTGTTTCTCAATCTGCATAAATCAGGGATGCAGGGGGTTAAAGCGTCCGCCTAGGCGCTCACATTCCATGTTGGGTTGCGAGTGACTCTTTGCCGTGTTAAAGTCCAAATCTCCTTCCCGTACGCCGAAAACCCATCAGCGGCCCCATTGAGGTAACGGCATGATTTACGATGTCATCACGTTAGGCGAAACCATGCTGCGGCTTTCCCCGCCGGAACCGCTGCGCATCGAACAGGCTTCTCAGTATGAAATGCAGGTCGGCGGCAGTGAATCGAATGTGGCGGTTGGGCTGGCGCGACTGGGGTTGCGTGTCGCGTGGCTGTCCCGCTTGACCGATAACGCACTGGGTCACACGATTGAAAATGCGATCCGCGCCTATGGCGTAGATACCTCGCATATCGTGTGGACGAGTGAGGATCGGGTTGGGTTGTACTTCTATGAGCCGGGGAGCGCACCGCGCAGCGGCAAAGTCCTCTACGATCGCGCGGGCAGCGCCGCTTCACGGATACAACCAACCGATTTACCCGCGCCGCTCCTCGCCCCGGATCGGGCGCGCCTGCTGCATCTGTCTGGGATTACCCTCGCGATTGGCGAGTCCGCAGCACGGACGACACACGAATTCGCCCGTGCAGCGAAGACGAACGGCTGGATCTTGAGCTTCGACATCAACTATCGCAAGCTGCTGTGGTCAGCGGATGCGGCACGCGCGGGCTGTCATGAATTGGCGGCGATGGCCGATATTCTATTTTTGCCCCTCCGCGATGCCGTCACGTTGTACGGTAGCGCCAACGAACCAGAGACAGCCGTCAATCTCCTGCACGAACGCTATCCGCAAGCGACAATCGTTATGACATTGGGCGCAAACGGAGCGATCGCACGGCAGGGGGACACCCTTCGAACCCAGCCCGCCTACCCTACGGAAACCGTCGTTGGTCGGGTGGGCGGTGGCGATGCGTTTGTCTCCGGGTACTTATACGGGCATCTCACCGGCTGTTCGCTCGAAGAAACCCTGCGGTGGGCAACGGCGAGCGCGGCCTATAAATACAGTATGGTGGGCGATATGCCGCTGCTCGATCGGGAACCGATTCGGCAGCTCATCCAAAATCAATCGACTCAAGGACTTGTCCGCTAGGTGATAACAAACCCGATCACATAACAGAAAGGTAGGACTCGTGTCCTCAACTCAGCGTGTTCGTGTGGCATTGATTGGCACTTCTCCGCGTGCGGTTTACATGTTCGGACCGGTGCTGCGCGGTTTGGCAGGGGATGTGGAGATCGTCTCGGTCTGGGGGCGCAGCGAAGGATCGGCGAAGCGCGTCGGTGAAGCGCTTGGCGTTCCTTGGTATCTCGACATCGAAAAACTGAAGCGCGAAACCGCCCCTGAGATTGGTATTGTCAACGTTAGCTACGGCGCGAACGGTCAAGTTGGCCTGATGGCGGTTGAGGCCGGGCTGCATGTGCTCCTCGAAACACCGATCGCGCATGACTTGAAAGAAGCCGACGCGATACTTACCGCCGCCGCAGAGCGCAATCGTAAAGTTGAGGTCGCCGAGCAGTTTCACCGCCGCCCGCTCGAACAAATCAAGTTGAAGCTGATTGAATCCGGCTTGTTTGGACGAGTGCATTCATCCTTCAGCGACTTCGCCGGGCACGGGTATCACGGTATCAGCGTCATGCGCAGTTACCTCGGTTTTGACGCTCAACCCGTTCGTGTAAGCGGGGCCGTTCAGCAGTATCCACTCGCACCGCACTGGGCGCGCCTAGCCGATAAACGTGATGCGCGCACCGAAACGCAGGAACACGGGATCATCGAGTTTTCCAGCGGTCAAATCGGAATTTTCCACTGGACGGATGTCGGCTACGACTCGCCGCTCCGCTGGTGGCGCAGCAGCCGTTTTCTCGCCGAAAAGGGCATGGGGATCACCATCAGCCGTGGTTTGGAAGTGCAAGAATGGCTGACTCTGCTCACTCCTGACGGTGAAGCGCCCGCCTTCATCACCTTGGAACGCCGATGGGAACGCGTGGACGGTGGCCGCCTCGAAGCCATCATCGCCCATACTGGCGATCCGGCGCTGCCACTCGTTCGTTGGGATAATCCGTTCCGCCTGCCAAACAGTGGCTACGAACCGCAGTGGCACGACGACGAAATTGGGGTGGCCGGATGCATCATGAGTCTGGTTAACGCAGTGCGCAGCGGTGGGGAACCGACTTACGGTGGGCATCAAGCCCGCTTGGATCAAGCCCTCATTCTGGCGATTCGCCAATCAGCGGCGGAAGGTGGCCGCCCGATTGCACTGCCGTTGTAATCGGCTAATGGATAAGGAGTGCGACGATCCCGCCGCACTCTCTTGATCCGCCATCACACGAACAGCGGCTTCATCTCCCATTCACCGGCCATCGCCTGCATGTCGGCTTCAGTGGGGCGCGCTTCAAAGCGGCTGGCTGCATCGAGAATCTTTGGCAGCAGATGAATATCGCCCGCTGTGTTCAGGAAAACGCCTTCCTCACCCAGTACCCAATGCACCGCTTTATCGATGCTCGCCTGCGTCGTCAGCGGCTCATACCATGTGGCGTGTGTTGAAGCACCTTGATAGGGGCGGCGCGTGATCGATTTGATCGTCTGCACGGCTACATTGCGTGCTTTCGCCATCTCCAGCACGCGCTGAAACCCTTCCGCGTAAGTGGGGTTCTGCATCATTGGGTAGTTAAAAGGCAGCAGTACCGAGTCGAAGTCGTAGCGCTCCAAACTTTTCTGGTGCATCTTCACAATGGCGACATCGTGCCCGGTCACACCAATATACTTGACCAGCCCTTTAGCCTTCGCTTCTAATAGATATTCCAATACGCCGCCCGGTGCCATCGCGATCTGCCATTCCTGCTCACCCACCAGATAATGCAGTTGGATCAGATCGACGCTGTCTACCTGTAGGCGCCGAAGCGACTGCTCAAATTCGGCTTTCGCTTTGGCATACGTTCGCTCACCGGTTTTGGTGGCAAGAAAGAACTGATCGCGGTACTTTCGCATCCATGGCCCAATGCGCAGTTCCGAATCCCCATAGCTGGCAGCAGTGTCGATGTGATTAACGCCATATTCGAGCAGGAGTTCCAGCGTCTTATCGGCTTCCGCCTGTGTCACTTGCCCCAACGCCGCCGCACCGAAGATGGCACGTGTGCTCAGGTGTCCCGTCCGCCCAAAGGCTTGTCTGGCGATCGTCGGCATAAGTCTCACTCTTTCACTTATCGACTCACTCAGCGATGATTCTGTTTTACCTATCCACACCACTTTCTGCAATTTGGCCTCAATGACCATTCCATTTCACAGTCAACGAAAAGGATGCATGAAGATGAAAAAGCTTGGCCTTTGTTTTTTGACTGCCGCTTTATGCGCTGTCGGCATCATGGGGGTGACGGCACAGGACGCAGCTCAAGCCAGTGATCTGACCGCCGGGATCACCTTTCGCTCAGTCGATGAAATTGTGGAGGGCGAACTCACGGTGACGGATTTCGCCAATGACGGAACCGCCACCCTGCCGATCACGACCAGCATCCCCGTTGCCTGCTCCATCGTCTACGGGACGACGCTGGAATTCGGTTCACTGGCGGTTGATACCGATATGGCAGGGGGAACGCACAGCGTTCACCACCCCTTACTGAGCAACCTTGAGCCGGAAACCACCTATTATTTCCGTGTGCAGGGAGTCGATGATTTCGGCGTGATCTACCTTTCGGAGGTGATGACATTTACCACACCGCCGCGAACCGCAGTCGAAAACACCAATCTTGCTTCACCGGAGCTTGGAGCCGAAATTACCGGCTACAGCAGTGCCTATGGCGGCGCGGCTTTAGATGCGCCTTGGGGTGCAGGCAGTGCAGTCGATGGCAGCGGAAATTCGGCGTGGTCGTCGTCGGGCGATGGTGATAATGCATGGATCGAAATTCGCTTGGCGCAGCAGTCGCAGATTGACCGGATCGAGTACTGGTCGCGCACGATGGCCGACGGCACCTCACAGGTCTTTGAATTCACTATCACGACCGATGATGGCACCGTATACGGCCCATATACCGTCCCGGACGCCGATCAAGCCTATTCATTTGAGGTGAACTTCGTGACGACTACGCTGCGCTTTAACGTCGTGCGCAGCAGCGGCGGCAATACCGGCGCGGTCGAATTTGGCGTTTATGGAACGCCCGTCAGCCAGTAGCCGCCGCTCACACAAGATGCTGTTTGTCAGGGGGAAAGGAAACCAGCGATGAAAACACTTTCGGCAGCCACGCTGCTGATTACCGGCATTATGGCATCCGGCAAATCGACGGTTGCCCAACAGATCGCTGAACGTATCCCGAACAGTGTCCATCTGCGTGGCGATTGGTTTCGCCGCATGATCATTAACGGGCGCGCCGAGATAGACTCCCCACTATCGGATCAAGCGCTGTTGCAGCTCCGAATGCGTTACCAGTTGGCAGCTCAGGCGGCGCATATCTACTGTCAGAACGATTTCACCGTGATCTATCAGGATGTGGTGCTGGGCAGCTTTTTGACGGAAGTGGTGCAGCAGCTTTCAGCGCATCCATTGTACGTGGTTGTGCTGTGCCCGCGACCGGAAGTTGCCCTTCAACGTGATGGGGAGCGATCGAAACACGCCTACAGAGGATGGACTCCCGAAGCGCTCGATCATGAACTCCGTACCCATACACCGCGCATTGGCTTGTGGGTGGATAGTTCGGCCCAAACGCCAGCCGAGACGACGGACTATATCCTCGCCAACCTACCAAAAGCGTGGATCGCGCCCGTTGAACTCAACCCTGTGAAGCTCACCGCACCAACCGATCTTGAGCCGCTGCTGCAAACGAGTCTCGACGAAGGCTATACGTTTTTGCAGCGGCTTTGGGATGAATACCAGTCTGGCTTGAGCCGTTTCGACGATTCCGGTGCTGCTCTAATCGGTGTTTACGACACTCAGCAGTTGATCGCGATCGGTGGCATTCACCGCGATCCGTATTTGAATCAACCGGAGATTGGACGCATCCAGCATGTGTATGTTTTGCCCGCTTATCGCCGCACAGGTATCGGGCGGCGGTTGGTAGCCGCATTGATCGCTCAAGCCCGCGCCCAGTTCACTGTGCTAACGCTGCGCACGCTGACTTCACATGGCGATGCCTTTTATCAATCGCTCGGATTCAGTGCCGAGCCGCCCTACGCAGATGCAACGCACTGGATGAGGCTGTAAGGAGACGCTGTCCGATCAGCCTCACCTTGCCTTTTCACGGTATCTTGGCGACACTTGGCGAAAACTCAGGGATCTCGATTACGTGAACGACACCGATACCTCAACCTATATCACAATCATTGCTCAACAGCTTCAAATACGCCCCGAACAGGTCAAAGCGGCGATCGACCTGCTGGATGCTGGAAACACACTGCCGTTTATCGCCCGCTATCGCAAGGAAATGACGGGGGCGCTTGACGAAGATCAGCTTCGCCGCCTAGAAGAAGCGCTGACTCATCTACGTACCCTTGATGAGCGCCGCCAAACCATTCTCGCGTCGATCGAAGAACAGGGGAAACTGACACCCGAACTGCGGGCGCAGATCGCCAACGCTCAGTCGATGACCGCGCTCGAAGACCTGTATTTGCCTTATCGTCCCAAACGGCGCACGCGCGCCGGGATCGCCCGCGAAAAAGGACTTGCAGGGCTGGCGGATCTGATCCTTCAGCAGGCGCGTGTGCGCCAGCGCGAGGACGAGATCGCCGCGCCTTACCTGAACGCCGATGTGCCTACCGTCGAGGATGCCTTCGCCGGGGCACGTGACATCGTCGCTGAAACGATCAGCGATGACGCCCGCGTGCGCGGCAGCGTGCGCGAAAAAGCGCTCAAGTGGGGGCTGCTGCAATGCGAGAAGATCGAAGAGGCGGCGGATGAGAAAAATGTCTACGCCACCTACTACGTATTTCAAGGCCGTGCCGATCGGGTGCAGCCCTATCAGGTGTTGGCGATCAATCGTGGCGAGGCCGAGAAAATTCTGCGCGTCAAACTCGATCTTGCCGAGCGTGATTGGCTGACGCCGATCCAGATGCACTACCGGTCTGATCCGCGATCGCCATTGGCCACGCAGCTTGACATGGCGATCGCCGACGCAGCCAAACGCCTGCTGCTCCCCGCCATCGAACGTGATGTGCGCGCCACCCTCACCGAACAGGCCGAAACGCATGCGATTCAGGTGTTCGCACTCAATCTGCGCGGCCTGCTCAACCAGCCGCCGCTGGCCGGTCATGTCGTCATGGGACTCGATCCCGCTTACCGGACGGGCTGCAAAGTCGCCGTTATCGATATGACGGGGAAAGTGCTGGCGACCGACACGATCTATCCACACGAGCCCCAGCGCCGCTGGCAGGAGTCGTTGGCATCCCTCCGCAAGCTGATCGACAAGCATCATGTCACGTTGATCGCCATCGGCAACGGCACGGCCTCGCGCGAAACCGAACGGCTGGCCGCCGAGATCACTGCCGCCGATCCCGCCGTGCATTATCTGATGGTCAATGAAGCGGGGGCCAGCGTCTACAGCGCCAGTCCCATCGCCCGTGCCGAACTGCCGGACTTGGATGTGACGCTGCGCGGTGCCGTCTCTATCGCCCGCCGCGTGATCGATCCGCTGGCGGAGTTGGTGAAAATCGACCCCAAATCGATCGGAATCGGTCTATACCAGCATGATGTGAATCAGAAGCAGCTTGCCGAAAAACTAGACGGCGTGGTCGAGACGACGGTCAACCGTGTTGGCGTGGACGTGAACACCGCCTCCGCTGCGCTCTTAACCCACGTCGCCGGGATCGGCCCCAAACTCGCAGAACGAATCGTCGAACACCGTGATCGGGAAGGCATCTTCAGCAGCCGCGCCGACCTGAAAAAAGTGTCCGGCTTAGGGCCGAAAGCCTATGAGCAGGCAGCGGGCTTCTTACGGGTGCGCGGCGGCAAAAATCCGCTCGACGCCAGCGCCATTCATCCGGAAAGCTACGCGGTTGCCGCCGCCGTATTGGAGCGAGCAGGGCTGTCGCAGACTACACCTTCTGCGCAGCGTGCCGATGCGCTCAACCGCTTACGTCAGTACCAGCCGATCGAGCAGTTGGCGGCGGAGTTAGGGGCCGGCGTGCCGACACTGGCGGACATTTTTGAGCAGTTGGTGCGTCCCGGTCGTGATCCGCGTGAAGATTTACCCGCCCCGCTCCTGCGCAGCGATGTGCTTTCGATGGAAGCGCTGCAAACCGGCATGATCCTCAATGGCACGGTGCGCAATGTCGTCGATTTTGGCGCGTTCATCGATATTGGCGTGAAGCAGGACGGCCTATTGCATCGCAGTCAAATTCCGCGCGGCACGACTTTGAGCGTCGGTGATGTCCTTGAAGTGGAAATCCTCAGTGTGGAGCACGAGCGCGGACGCATCGGCTTAGGGTGGGTGCATCCGCGTCAATCGTGACAGAAAGCGCGTGCCGTCGCGGTGTAGATTTCGACACATTGGGCGACCTGCTCCAGATCGACCCACTCAACGACGGCATGCGCGCCCTCTCCGCCCGGGCCAAACACCACGGTCGGAATTCCCGCTGCCGACAGCAGTGCCGAATCCATCCAGAAGGTCGCCCCGGTGATATTAGGCGAACTGTGGAGCGTTGATGCCGCCTGTTCGCGCAGCGCTGTCACAATCGGCGCATCGTCCGCGATTTCGAACGAGTCGCGCACCATCGTCGTGCGCAGTGAGGCTTGAAAAGCCAGATCGGTGCCCCGCACTCCATCAAGGATTGCTTGAATCTGTGCTTCGACGATCGCTGGCGTTTCGCCGGGGATTGTGCGCCGTTCCACCTGGCAGCGGCACCGTTCGGGGTAGCTGGAAAGCTCCTGCCCACCGCTGATCAGCGACGCATGGATTGAGCCCGTTCCCAGCAGCGGATGGCGTGTTCCTGCCTGAAGCTGTTCGGCAAGCTGATCGAGCCCCACCAGCACACGCCCCATTTTCGTGATCGCATCCACGCCTAGATCGGGCCGGGAACCGTGTGCCGCTTTCCCGATCGTTTCGACCTCCAGCCAAACGAAGCCTTTATGAGCGATGCACAACTGCATAGCAGTCGGCTCGGTGACGATCGCCGCATCCGCCTTCCAGCGATCCGCGATCGCCTGCGTGCCGAGGCTCGCATATTCCTCATCGACCACCCCGGTAAAGATCACATCACCCGCCAGTTCCATCGATTGCACGGCGGCCATGGTTAGCATACAGGCTGCAAGGCTGCCCTTCATATCGTAGGCACCGCGCCCGTACAGTCTGCCATCGGCGATGCGGGGCTGAAAAGGCGATTCCATCCCCGCCACGCCGACCGTGTCCAAATGCGCGTTGAGCATCAGTGAACGACCGCGCCCCGTGCCTTTGGCAACCGCGATCACGTTGGGGCGGTTCGGGGCTGCTTCGTGTAGGCTTACGTCAAGACCTGCATTTTCAAGCCATGCCGTCACAAAAGCAGCGATATTCGCCTCACCCGCCCCGCCGGGTACGAGATCAGGATTAACCGAGTCGATAGCGACCAATTGCGAGAGCAGTTCGGCGGGTGAGGGAAGCGGCATGGCACGATCCTTATGGCTTCGAACAAAACAGACGACGCAGCATTCAATCATGCTTCTATTTTACGACGAAGCCGCTTCGGGTGTGACAACTTCAGGCGCGACGGCTTCAGGCGCGACGGCTTCAGGCGCTGCGACTTCAGGTGTTTCGGTTAGGGCAGGGATCGGCGTGGCTGGTTCATCTCCGCACAGCAGTTCCACGCCCGTCGTGCGCTGCTCACGGTGAGTCCAGGCACATGGCGATGCGCCAGCACCCATTCCCGAAGCTGATCAGTCAGGTCATTACGCCATAAAATCGTACTGCCATAGGCGATCGTCACGATCTGCGTTCCATCCAGGCTGACGGCGGCATCATACCAAAATCGTTCTGCCCCGCCGAGGCGGTTTAGGGCCTGCCCGGTGGAAGTATCCCACACGATCGCGGTACCATCGCGCGAAGTAGTCACCAACTGGCGGCCATCGGCGCTGAAAACTGCGCTCAACAGCAGATCGCCGTGCCCTTCAAGGCGATAAAGACGCTGACCCGTGGCTGCATTCCACAGAATAGCGCTGTGATCATCGGAGATGGTCGCAATCTGCGCCCCGTCCGGGCTGAATGCCGCGCCGACCACGCCTGCGGTATGCCCTTCGAGTCGCTGCACCAGAGCACCCGATGCCGTATCCCAAAGGATTGCCGTATTATCCAGCGCAGTGGTGACGATCTGTGATCCATCCGGGCTGAAGACTACACTCAAAACAATGCCCGTATGGCCTTCAAGCTGACGCAGGTTTTCACCGGTGGCGACATCCCACACGATCGCGGTCATATCTGCGGTTGTGGCCGCCAGCGAACCATCCCAATTAAGTGCCCCTCATGACCCATCCTGTCTGCGGTAAATCAGCAATCACGTCACCGCTCGCCGCATCCCGGATGCTCACCGTCATCATTCCGCCATCCACAATGGCCACGCGTGTGCGGTCGTTACTATAGTAGTTCTGCGTCATCGCGGTGATGTTTGAGGTGGTGCCGGCTTCATCTCGCCCGTTGCGACATCCCACACGGTTTGACCGCTGTAATCCGTTGTGATGATTTGGCTGCCGTCCGCCGAAAATTCGACAGCGCTGCCGCCAGGAACTGGCGAATGCGACCGCCATTCTGGATATCCCATATCATCGCGGTGCCGTCGGCGGATACCGTGACGATGTGGCTACCGTCCAGGCTGTATGCCAGTCCGTTCCACCGCACCTACATGCCCTCCCAGTCCAAGCACTTGGACCTCCGTTTCAGCATCCCACACGCTGAATCCGCCGCGATCGTACGATCCGGTCGCAATCTGGAGTCCCATCGGGGTTATAGGCGATACTGCTGACCTGTTCAAAGATCAGAATGCGCCGTACCAGTTCTCCGGTGCTTGCATTCCATTCGATCGCCGTGCCGTCGGTCGATCCTGTGACGATCTGTTCCCCGTCCGGTCTATAGGCGGCATCGGTGATTCCACCACCCCGCGCATTCAGCTCAAGAAGTTGTTGCAGGGTAGAAGCACGAAACACCAGTGCTGCGCCAGCGCTTGAAGGAATGGCCAACCGGGTTCCATTCGGGCTGAATACTGCCCCAGAGGCCGCAAAGCCAGCGGGCAGCACAGACTCGGATCGCGAAAGGAGTTCTCCTGTTTGTGTATCCCAGATGAGGATCGTTCCGTTATTGGTGAAGGTCGCAGCGCGTGTCCCATCGTTGCTGAAGTGTCCCTCCACGATATACGGGCGCTGTGGCCCAGTCATGAGCGCACCGCCGTAAAGGGTGAAGGTGCCACCTTGAGTAAGCAAGTTGGGGTCAAGCGTAGGGACGATCAAATCTGCTGGAACATGCGGATCAAACAGCGTGCCGCTGGAATCCGTCGGTGTGGGCTCAGCAGGCATGACGGCATACGATCCGCCATCGACGATCGACACGACTTCCGGCGGGGCATCAGGACCTAGAGGTGGATTCTCTGGGTCGAGTAATTGGACGATCTGCGCGCCCGTCTCCGCATCCCACACGACCGCCGTATTGTCATCCGAAATCGTCAGGACGAGCGATCCATCGTCACTGAAGGTCGCTCCCGTCAGGAAACTGCTGTGCCCTTCCAATCGATGCAGGAGCTCGCCGGTTTCGGCATCCCAAATGATTGCCGTCCGATCGCGCGATGCGGTGACGATCCGTGTTCCATCCGGGCTGTAGTCAGCGCTGACGAGCGCGTCGGTATGCCCGGTCAACCGCATCACCGCCCCCGGCGCATAGCCTAAGTCGGTCAGCGTGGAGCGCACCTGCGATACATCGCTTAAGCGGCTGGCTTCAAGGGCCAGTGCCAGCCCAAGCGGTTGATTGCCCAGTTCATGCGCTACATCATTCGCATAGGCTGCAAGTTCCAACCCAGAGGCGAAATTTTGCGCTTCGCGCGCCGGAGTCGCCACCGCGATCTGTGTTTCTCCTGCGGCGCGGGTGCCAACGACCGGTGTAAGCGTCGCGTTCGCGGACTGCGCCTGCTGCTGTGCTCCAGCAGCGGTGATCGCGCCCAAAACGGCGAACCCCATCGCCACGATGCCCACCAGGGGCGGCACTCATCGCAGCGCGGCAGGTGTTCGGGTGCGCTTTTCCTGCTTCGGCGCGTATCCTCGCGATCTCGTCTTCTGCGACCAGCTCAGTTTGATGTATTCGCGCTGATCGTCAGTGGGGCGAGGAACCTTATTCAGCTCATCAGATTCTTGCAGCCATTTTTCCGCCGCTACGATTTGCTCCCCATTCGGCAGGCTCAGGCGTGTATTCGGCATTTTTCCAATCCCGCGCGGCGACAATGTAGCGGGTGTGCTGCCGCACATGCGGGCGATCGGTTTCGATTTCTTGCAGCAGAATTTTGAACTCGGTATCGAAGTCACGGTCAGCCGTAAAGATCGCCCAGTTGATCATGCGCAGAACTTCCCAGTTTTCCTGCGCTTGGGATGCGTATTTCTTTTTATACCAACCCGCCAATACTGCCATGAACACTTCGCTGTCCGGGTTCCGGTCGTCCATCGCTTCCAGCATGACCGGGATGATCTTCTTGTTGCGGCTCCGCGCATAGGCGATTTCCGTATTGCAGATTTCGCTGGTGAGCGAATAACGGCTGACGACGAACAGCACGACATCTGCCGCGTCGATGCCGTCGAAGATCATCTTGTTGAATTCCTCGCCCTTGGGGATCGAATCAAGGTCGAGCCAAACTTCGCGCCCGTGGCGTTCCAACGTTTCGTACAGGCGCATGACAAAGTCAGCATTTTTGCGTGAGTAGGAAATGAATACGTCGGCCATGAAGTGCGTCTAGTCTTTCAGCTTTGATGTTTAATGAAGGGTAATCTGATTATAGAGGATCTCACTGCCGCGATTCAGCCTCTTCCATTGACGTTTTCAAAGCAGTCGGCTGAAGACACGCGCGGTTTACGACGTGCGTTCCTTCAGCCGAACATAAATCCCACCGGGGCCGGTCTTGGTCTTTTTCGTCTTGCGGATTTCAAAGACCTCCGGGTGTGCCTGCACCAACATCGAAAGCTGTTTGTGCCCATAGGTACGCGGGTCAAAACCGGGATCAAGTTGGCGCAGGCGGCTGCCAAGGTTGCCAAGATGTGCCCAACCGTTTTCCTGCATCGCCAGTTCAAACGCTGTGCGGAACATTTGATACAGATCTGGCTCGTCTCCATCGTTCACGATTGGCGTTGGTTCTGCGTGGCTGCTGTCGGCAGTCCGTGAAGGTTTTACTCTCCTTGGGGTGGTGATGGGCTGCGTCACCAAATTTTCGGTGTAGACGAACACATCGCAGCCGTTGACGAATGAGCGCGGTGTATTCTGTTTGCCGATTCCCATCACGAACAAATTTTTCTCGCGGATACGGGTCGCAAGGCGCGTATAGTCACTGTCACTGGAGACGAGACAGAATCCATCTACGCCCGCTGTGTAGAGAATATCCATTGCGTCGATGATCAGCGCGCTGTCGGTCGCATTCTTTCCCACCGTGTAGCGGAACTGCTGAATTGGCTGAAAAGCGTGCGTATGCAAAATTGATTTCCAGCTTTTCATCTGCGATTCCGTCCAGTCGCCATACACCCGCCGGATTGTGACAACGCCGTATTTGCTCGCTTCTGCCAGCATCTCATTGAGTAGTGAGGCTTGCGCGTTGTCGCCGTCGATCAGCATCGCCAGTCTTTTACCACTAACCATGGTTCCTCCACTTGTGTTTACGCTTACCTGCATTGTACTCGCAGAATGTTTCGGCTTTGTGGATCGCCCCGTTTAACGGGGGAAACTCTCCCTCAGCCCTGCGCACGCGTTGAAATTCATCCAATGCGCGAAATCACCGATCGCATCTTCGCGCAGCAAATCGGTGTATACGCTGCGAGGGATTGCGCGGAAAAACAGCGCCGAAATCACCGGGCCACCGTCCAGTGGATCACCGTAGGCGACCAATGTCAGCGTGCCGCCGGAATAAAACCCCAACTTCGAGCCATACTCGGCGTAATGCTGATCGATGAAATCATCACCGCGAAACCGCAGCGCGGAGCGCACCAGCAGTTTCACGCTGTCAGAGAGCGCACCGCCGCTTCCGTAGATCGCCGTCATCACGCGCAAAAAATCATCCGCCGTGCCGCTGACCGTGATGTCTTCAAGGATGGCGGTTTGAACAGCCCATTCGGGGAACTGACTGCCACCCTGCGAACGGTAATCGATTTCCGCCTGCCGCCATGCCGAATCATGCACATAGAGATCAAGATACGATTCACCCAGCGACACCGAAAGCGAGTCTACTGTCCGCAGCGTCGCCTTCCCGGTCACATGATTGTTCATGAGCAGGGGAATCATCGTCAGAGGGTGCGGATACCCTGTTTCCGTGACGCCTAACACTTGGTACAGCGTATCCCAATCAATCGGAGCCATCACCGTCAGCAGATAGTCAGCCGCCGCATTCGAACTGAAGCGGATCATGCCCACTGCCACTTCCCATAATGGAATTTGCGTGGTGCCTTCAGGGTACTGCTGCATGAAGCGATCATGCGCGCCACGATCGGTGCGCGGAAGATTGTACAAATCGAGTGTCGCCACAGAAACGAGCGTATTTTGGGGAATCAATCCCGCATCGAGCCGCCGCGCGTACTCGATGAAAATGAGCAGTTTCGACACCGACGCCAACGGGAAGGGAATATCCGATTGGTAAGTAAATGCCGCCGCCGGATCGTCCAGCGGTACGCATCCCACTTCGACGTCTTCCGGTTGGGCGTAGATTTGCGCCCACAGCATCGCCGAGTCGTCGGAATATCCGTCTTGTGCCAGCGTGTGCTCTGCTTCGAGGTACAGTACGCCGCACAGACTCAAAATCAGCAAAACGCGTTTCATACCTCTCAGAGTTTGGTGTCTCGTTAGCAATCCAGCCCCACACATCACACTCGATGAAACAGCAGTGTAGCGGAACGCCGCCATCGCTTCAACCAAAAATAGGCGCTAAATCCGGAAATGCGTCACAATGGCGGTGAATGCAAGTTGATCTATAGAGAGGAAACCTAATGGCCGCAGCAGATAAGCAGTTCCTAACCGATAATGCGAGTAAACCCGGCGTGGTGACCACCGCCAGCGGATTGCAATACAAAGTTCTGACACAGGGCACCGGCCCTCGACCAACAAGCGCCAATACCGAAGTCGAAGTCCATTACGAAGGCCGTCTGATCAATGGCACCATCTTCGACAGCTCATACCAGCGCGGTGAAACCATCAACTTCTTTCTCAATCAGGTGATCCCCGGTTGGTCGGAAGGCGTCCAGTTGATGCCCACAGGCTCGATCTATGAATTCTATATTCCCGCCGAGTTGGGCTACGGGGCGCGCGGCGTTGGCGGTGTCATCCCCCCGAATGCCACCTTGATCTTCAAAGTCGAACTCGTCAAGGTATTCTAGCCCAGTCGCCGTCTCGTTTCGCTTTCGTGGGGCGCACAACGGTGCGCCCTATACGTCGCCCTGCGGTTACAGGCTGCCTTTCGACGGCCTCCCTCTCCGCCTTTAGTCTGAAAAACAAGCCAAATGAAAGCATGACTCCGGTTCATTCCAGTGCCGGACGATTTGCCACCCCTGCCTGCGGTACAGTGAGTTCATTCACGGCTTTCGGCTTCGGGGGGAGCAAAATGAATGGGATGACCGCGACTTATCCGGCCACGTGCGCCGCTAGTTTTTCCGTTGGCGCCCAGCTCACGGAAGAACAGCAGCTCATGTTCAGCGCACAGCAGAATCTCGACTGCTTCGGTGCAGTCTATGAGCACTTCTACCCGCGCATTTATGCCTACATTCTGCGCCGTGTGGAGAACACCGAAACCGCCGAAGACCTCAGCAGCCAAGTCTTTACACTTGCCATGACCGGACGGCACACCTATCGAGGCGGCATTGTCGCCGCATGGTTGTACCGCATCGCCCGCAACGTCGTCGTGTCGCATTACCGCCGCGCTCGCCAACCTCAGCTCTCCCTCAATGATGAGCAGGTCGCTGACGATGTACAAGATTTGGCCGAGCAGCACCTTCACACCGAACGCCAGCGGTTCATCATTGAAATGATGAAATCGCTAACTCCCGAACAGCGCGCACTAATTGATATGCTGTATTTTCAAGAGATGGACTCGGAACAGGTCGCTGTCCTTCTCAATCGCAGCCCCATTACTGTGCGCACACGTTTGCATCGTTTGATGAAAGACATTCGCGCCCGCTACCCCGAATCGACACTGTGAGATCGCGGATGATCTACTCCTTTAGTCGGAGCTGGCATCCGACTTTCGACGGAATTCTCAGTCGGGCGCGCGGTTGGGTGATAAAGTTACTCATATCGCAGCGCCCAAAGGTTCAGGCGAGCTCGTACCAAACGAACAGAGAGAAGCTAATGCCCATTCGTATTCTCATCGCAGACGATCACGCCGTGGTTCGGCAGGGCCTCAAGATGTTTTTGGGGCTGGATGCAGACCTCGACATTGTGGGGGAAGCCGCAGACGGCCAGCAGGCGATCGAATTAGCTGACAAACTCCGACCGGATATTGTGCTGATGGATCTCGTCATGCCGCGTCTGAGTGGTGTAGAGGCAATCGCCTCCATTCGCCGCGATTTTCCCGATGTTGAGGTGATTGCTCTAACCAGCGTCTTGGAAGATAAATCGGTGGTCGATGCCATCCGCGCGGGTGCCATTGGCTACCTGCTCAAAGACACCGAAGCCGACGAACTGATCCGCGCCATCAAGTCGGCGGCTTCCGGTCAAGTACAGCTCTCGCCCAAAGCGGCAGCCCGTTTGATACGCGAAGTCCGTGCGCCGGAAAACCCGGACACGCTGACCGAGCGCGAAACGGAAGTGCTTCGCCTGTTGGCGCTGGGACAGTCGAACAAAGAAATCGCGGCGGGATTGGTCATCAGCGAAAAGACGGTCAAAAGCCATGTCAGCAGCATTTTGACCAAGCTCAACATTCGCAGCCGTACGCAGGCCGCGCTATACGCGGTGCGCATTGGATTGGTCGAGCCACCTAAAACGGACTGAGTTACGATACCGCACCGGGGAGCCATGGGACAGCCACATCTGCTTCAGCAAGAGATCGACATCCTGTACGATGCTTCGCGGCGGCTGGTGCAGGCCTCCACCCCGGAGGAAGTGCTTGAAGCTGTCAGCAGCTATCCTCGCGAGAAAGGTGCACACAGCGGACACCTCTGCTATATCGATGAGCAGCTTTTAGGCTGGGTCGAACTCATCGCTGAATGGTCGCTCACCGAAAAACAGCGTTTAGGCCCCGGTTGGCGGATGCAGATCAGCGATCGCAGCATCGGACGCCGCTGGTTTGCCAATCCCACACAGCCGCTCCTAATCTCAGACATCCAAACCTCTGAAATCGTCGCTGAAGACAGCCGCACATCGCTCGATCGGTACGGCGTACAGGCGATCGCCGTGCTGCCGCTCAACAATAAAGGCCGCTGGATCGGCGTCCTCTATTTCTTCTGGGAACAACCGTATGCCTTCACCGCGCACGATGATCGCATCCTGACGACACTTCAGCAGCAGGCGTCTCCTGTCATCGATGCGATTCGGCTGCTCGATCAAGCCCGCAAACGCACGCAGGAATTGGAACTGGTCAATCAGGAGATCAATCTGCTTTACCGTGCCAGCGAGGTCATCAACCGCGCCAATACTTATGATGAAGTCGTTGCGGGGGTCGCCCAATTCGACCCTGAAGCCGATGTTGTAACACTGATGCTGTGGGAGAACTTCGATTACGAGACCGCGCGTTATTTAGAAGTGGTCACGGTGATCGATCGGCACAACAGCGGTAAGCTGCCAGCGGGTGTTCGTCTGCCAAAGGAGAATTTCCCGATCGCCGTGCATATGTTGGGCGAACGCGTCTGGTTGTTTGAAGACTCGCATACCGATCCACGCATTGACCCCGTTACCGCTGCCAATTGGCAGGCGCTCGACATTCGCTCGTTCATGGGGCCAGCGTTCTATGTCGATCAACGCTGGATCGGCGGTATCACCTTTCACAGCGCCCGCCCGCGCACCTACAGCCAGCGCGAAGCCCGCTTGTTCACAGGGATTGGCGATCTCGCCTTGGCAGCAATCGAGCGTATCCACCTCCGCGATGAAACCGAAGCCTCTCGCCTGCGCGCCGAAGCCCTCGCCCGCGCCAATGCTGAACTGCTCAAACAGACACAGCACCGCGCCGCCGAGCTTGAACTTGCCAACGCCGAAATTGACCGGCTGTATCGTGTTGGCGAAGCGATTAACGCGGCCAACAGCTACCCAGAACTCGTCAATGCCGTGGCCGGCATTATCAGCGGTGAAACTGCTGTAGCGCTCTATTTTTGGGAAAACTGGGATGAAGAAACCGCCGCTTACGTAGAACAGGTCGCTGCGACGGGTTATTTAACCGATTCTATCGGGCGGCGCACGCCGAAAGAGATGCTCACCTACGCCGCCCGGCACCAGCAGGAAAAGCTGATGGTGCTTGAAGATGTTAGTGCCGATCCGCGTTTGGACGACCCGACGATCACTCGCTATCTGGAAATGCAGTTGTACGCCGCGCTCAGCATTCGACTGCATGTGAAAGGCCGCTGGATCGGGGCGCTCGTCTTTCACAGCAAAGTCCCGCGCAGTTTCAGCATCCGTGAGCGCCGCATGGCGATCGGCGTGGGCGATTATGTGCGCGGCGCGGTCGAGCGTATTCGGCTTCAGCACGAAACCGAAGCCGCCCGGCAAATCGCTGAAGATGTGGCACGACAGGCGCAGCGGTTGGCTTCGCTCGAAGAACGAACGCGGCTTGCCCGTGAACTGCACGATTCAGTTTCTCAGGTGCTCTATGGGATCGGCTTGGGCGCACGAACCGCGCGGATGCTGATGACCCAAGACCCATCCCGCCTTCACGAGCCGCTCGAATACATCCTCTCGTTAGCCGAAGCGGGCCTCACCGAAATGCGGGCGCTGATCTTCGAACTTCGCCCTGAATCGCTGGCTGAGGAGGGCTTAGTTTCGACCCTATCCAAGCAGGTCACGTCCTTAAAAGCCCGCTACGGCATTGATGTGCAAACCGAGTTCTGCGAAGAACCGTCGCTCAATTTGGAGACGAAAGAAGGGTTATACCGCATCGCCCGCGAAGCGCTTCACAATACCATCAAACACGCACAGGCGACCGAAATCCGCGTGTCATTGAAAGCCACGGCGGGCGGTTATGCCTTGGAAATTGTCGATAACGGTCTTGGCTTTGACCCTGATCAGTCGTTTCCGGGGCACCTTGGGTTGAAATCGATGCATGAACGCACGGTATCGCTCAACGGCACCCTGCTGATTGAAAGCACCCTAGGTCAAGGCACCCGCATTTTGATCACCTTGTGAACGGGTCGAATTTCCTAATGGCTGGCGGTTGGCCACAAAATACCTGCTGGGTGAGGCGAGATGATTGCCGCCTCACCCAGCCTAAACCTATTAGTGAACCCTATAACGTGTTTTGGCTGTCCTGTACTGTAACCGCCTCAGTGCTGGTACTGGCGCCGCCTGATGGATCGGCCATCAGCAGTCCCATGCTTCCCAGCATGAGCAGCCCGCCCATCATCCCGGTGACGCTCAGCGTTTCCCCGAACAGTACCCAAGCCAGTAGCGCCGCCACCAGCGGATCGAGCATGCTGATGATGCTGGCAGAGGTGGCCGAAACCGATCGCAGCCCGGTCTGGAACAACCCATAAGCCAGCGCCGTCGGCACCAGCGCCAAATAGATCAACAAGGCCCACCCCTGCGCCGTTTGAAGAATCACGGTGCCACCCACCACGTTGACCACCAGCAGCACCACGGCTCCCGCGCTGAAGGTCATCGTCGTCACTTGTAGGGGATGGTAGTCGCGCGCAAGGAAACGCCCGGCCTGAAGCGCGATCGCATACGTGAACGCCGCGAATAGAGCGAACCCGATCCCCGCGCCCCATGCTTCCCCGCTGCCAGATGTGGTCGGAAATCCGACCAGCAGTGCACCGCCGCTTAAGGCCAGCAGCAGCGCCACAACAACGCGCCCAGTAAGGCTTTCCCTTCGCATCAGTACCGAAAGTGCCGTGACGACCAGCGGCGACACACAGATGGTGAGCAGTGTGGAGAGCGTTACGCCGATTTCACGGATGGCGGCGAAGTACGCGGCCTGCGAAATGGCGAGGAAGCTTCCGTTGAGCATCATCAGCCAGAAATCGCGCCGGGGAATCACCAGCATACGCCGTCCCATTTGCCGCCAGCACGCCGCCGCCATGATCGGAGCCGCGATCGCCAGCCGACCAAAATTGATGAATAGAGAACTCGATTGATCGACAGTGAAAATTGCTTGTGTGGCAACGCCGATCGTTCCCCATAGGATAGCCGCGCCGGTTACCCACCAGAATCCCCGGTTTTGTACGTGTGCGCGCTGTGGGCGCACGGAAGAAGTGGTTCGCATAGCGGTTCCTGCCTTTGATCGATGAGGTGCAAATTTGTAAAAGTGAAGGGTTCGAATGCCGATGTGAAGTTGGGCAGGAGACAAGCTCAAAATACCCGATGCAGACATGGCCGCATGGGAAATAGAAAACGCCCTCGCTGCCCTATGTTAGGCAGCAGGTGGTGGTGCGGCGCAGTAAAAAATCACAGACTGAAGAGGGGACATGATTGAGTTCCATTGGGATGGAGGCACGGCAAGAGTTTAGAAGGACTGGAGCGTACTGTCAAAGACCAGTCGTTGAGTCCGGTGAATCGAAAGCGCGCACCGATTGCAGGGCGAGGTCAACGACCTGATGAGGTTCGAACTGCGATCTTAGCTGTGCCAGCCCTTCCGTACGATCGGCGCTGTCGCCTTCGGTGAGCAAAATCTGCGCGCAGTAGGCCGCGATATCCTCTACGATCCGCTCACAGCGATAATACGCGACTGCCGCCCGATCAATGTCAGTTTGACCGTACCCGAGATAAAAAGCGGCTCCTTCTTCCTCTGGGTGCAGGCCGCCGCCCCCTAACCCCCCACCGATGAACATCAGATCGCGTTCTTTCGGTGCCATCGTCAGCGTATCCCAATCGACGATATACAGTGTGCCATTCGTGGTGAGCAGCACATTTCCAACATGAATATCAGCATGGCACACAATAGACGGGAGTGATCGCGCTTGCACGATCGGGATCAGTCGTTCGGCGTGTTCGATCAACTGGTTGATAACCGATTCCTTCTGACGAAGGAGTGCTGCCAACTGCTGCGCCACCGGATCGGAATAGATCCGCTGTTTTGCGACTGCCAGATATTCCCGTACAACGGTGCGCCACTCAGGGGAAAAGGTTTCAAGGGGAATTGCGGCTGTGACTTCAGCGGGGAGAGCCGTCGTATGCAGGCTTTTCAACGCTCGCCCAAATTCGCTCCACTGCTCCGGGGATAGATCGACCGTGAACCCATCTTTACCCTCGATAAAGGGAAAGACCATCAGCTTGTATTCGTTTAGCTCAACCCACAAATTTCCGGTACGGGTCGGGATCGGGGCGATGACATTTCGGTTTCCCTGCTTGTGAAGGTGATAAGGAACGGTCACCGTACTTTCAAGGAATGATCCGCGCCGCAGTTTGATGAACCAGTCATCCCCGTTGAATGCGCGATAAACAGCGGTGTTCACATCCGCGCCCAGCGGCAAAAATTCGAGGTGCGACACGTTCAGCCCAAAGGCCGAGCGCAAACACGCCACAATGGCAGAGTCTTCGATGGCTGGCTTTTCCAGCATGAACAACATCCTCTAGGAATCCCGAGCGCCCGGTAATGAACCGGGCACTTTTCGGGATAGGGTGGCGAGCTTATGCGGTTTGTCCCGCCTGATCATACGCCGCTTTGAGCACGGCAACATCGATCTTTTTCATTTGCAGCATCGCGTGCATCACGTTCTGTGATTTGACCGGATCTGGGTCGCTCAACAGTTCACCCAACTGGCGCGGGATCACCTGCCACGACAGCCCGAACTTGTCTTTCAGCCATCCGCACTGACTTTCTTCCCCACCTGCGGATAGCTTGTACCACAGATCATCGACTTCCGCCTGCGTTTGGCAGTCCACGTACAACGAAATCGACTCGTTGAACTTGAATTCCGGGCCGCCGTTCAATGCCATGAACTGCTGCCCTTCCAGTTCAAATGTCGCCGACATGACCATGCCCGCTGGCCCCGGCCCTGCATCGCCATAGCGTGACATGCTGACGATTTTCGAGTTCTTGAAAATGGACGTGTAGAACTGGATGGCTTCTTCCGCGTTGTTGTCGAACCACAAGAACGTTGTAATCTTCTGCATGGGACGTTTGTCTCCCTCTGACACTGCTGCTCGAACGTACAAGCTCAGTATAGGCGGGCGCACCACTGCCGTCTTGTACAAAATGGCAATCTACGACGCTCTTTTTTCCGGCATGATTTGTGAGGGCGTATACCCGATGTATTGGCGCAGCGCGCGTGTCAAATGAGGCTGATCGAAATAGCCCATATCGTAGACCGTATCGAGAATAGGTTTGCCCTGCCGAATTTGATCAGCGGCTTGCTGAGCACGCACCATTTGGCGGATCGCGGCTTGTGTGAGGCCGGTTGTGTGCAAAAAGTGATGGCGCACCGTGCGCGGTGAGAGATCCAATGGATGATCTTGCAGCGCCGCCGCCACGACCGGATCGGACATGAGCACCGTTTCCCGTGCCAAGCGATTGGCGAAAGTCTCCACATTTTCGGCGGTGGGGAACTGCCACACGGAATTGTTCAGCCAGAACGACTGCCCCGCGCCGTTCGGCAGGGCAATTTCGCGGTTCAGGAAATCGCGCGTCGGCAGATGCGGCATAAATGTCCCCAATTTGAACCGAATCCACAGCACTTCTGCACCCTCGTCGTACGTGACAACGCCTGAACGCGACCACGGGCCGGTTAAGGTTACGTGGACTTTCCCCCGGTATCGGGCGATGACCAGATGCCAGCGCATCTCAGCGGGGCGGATTGGCCTGCCATCGCTGAGGGTTCGTCCCCATGTCACGCTGTCAAGATAGGGCGAGTCTGAAGGGCGAGCCTCATACAGAATGCTCATGCATCGATCCTTTTGTGGCCTAAAAGTTCAATTGAAAGGATAGCACTTTTGTTCGCATATCGCAAACGGCGGCCAAACGAGTCAGCAAAACCGTGAAAGTGTGGTATTTTCCAGTGCAGCACACTGGCATGGAAAAGGCACCCACATGGCGTTGATCGTCTCTGTCGCAGGGAGTCCATCTGCACCGTCGCGTTCGCTGGCGGTATTGGAGTATTCGAAAGCGTTTTTCGCTCAAAAAGAGCATACCGTCCAAATCGTCAATCTCCGTGACCTAGATGCCGTCGAACTTCTGCATGGGCACTACGATGGATCCACGATCACGCCCGTGCTGGCGCAGATTGCGCAGGCCGCAGGAGTCATCTTGGCGACACCGGTCTACAAAGCGTCCTACACGGGCATCTTAAAGGCCTTTCTGGACGTGATGCCAGCGGGCGCACTGGCGGGCAAAGCCGTACTCCCCATCGCGCTCGGTGGCTCCGCTGCACATTCACTGGTTATCGATTATGCGCTTCGTCCAGTTTTGATGGCCTTGGGCGCAGCGTTGGCGCTCCCCGGCGTCTATTTGATCGATAGCCAGCTTGACTACAAGGATGGGCAGCTCAATGGATTCGTCGTCCCGGAGGCGGAGACCCGGCTGACCGCTGCCTTGAACGACCTTGTTCACACAATCGCTCGGATCACGAACTCAAACGAAGGGGCGTAAGCGATGGATATTCTCTGGTTTATTCCAAGTCACGGCGATACCCGCTATCTTGGGACGCAAATCAGCCGCCGCAATACCAGCGCCGGTTATCTTGAAACGATGGCGCGTGCGGTCGATACACTCGGCTTCACCGGTGCACTGCTCCCTACCGGTGCGGGCTGTGAAGATTCATGGATGGTCGCGTCGTCGCTGATTCCCATCACCAAGCGCATGAAGTTTCTCATCGCCGTGCGTCCGGGGAGTCTATCGGTAACGCTGGCGGCGCGGATGGCCGCAACGTTTGATCGCCTCTCAGGTGGGCGGCTGCTGATCAACATCATCACGGGGGGCGATCCGGCTGAACTTGCGGGCGACGGAACGTTCTTAAGCCACGACGATCGCTATCGTGTGACCGATGAGTTTTTGACGGTGTGGCGGCAGTTGTTCACCGGAGAGACGGTCGATTTTGATGGAAACTTCATTCAAATCAAAGGCGGAAAACTGCTGCTGCCACCCATACAGCGCCCGTATCCCCCGCTGTATTTTGGCGGTTCGTCACCGATCGCCCTAGAAGTGTCGGCAAAGCACATCGATCTCTATCTCTCCCTTGCCGAACCGCCCGCGATGATGAAGCAAAAGTTTGATCAAGTGCGCGAACATGCCGCCCGTCTTGGGCGAACGGTGCGCTTTGGCGTTCGCGCACACATCTTCGTCCGCGAACGCGCCGAAGAGGCGTGGAAGGCTGCCGAAAATGTACTCCGCTATGCCGATGAATCGGCGATTGCGGCCAGCCAAGCGCATCTCAAGCAGTTTGACTCGGTTGGGCAGCGGCGCATGCAAGAACTGCACAACGGCAGCCGTGAATCGCTAGAAGTCAGCCCGAATCTGTGGGCGGGTATCGGCCTCATCAACAAAGGGGTCGGAACGGCGCTGGTAGGTGATCCCGACACACTGGCGGAACGACTGCAAGAATACGTCGATATTGGCGCGGACACCTTCATCCTTTCGAGCTATCCACATCTCGAAGAGGCCTATCACGTTGCAGAACTATTGTTTCCGCGCTTGCCTGCATGGCGTGAAAAGCTTCGCATGCAGGAAGAAGTGTATAACTCGGATCGGCTGCCGCGTACGTGGCAGTAAGGTGTATCTCGGTTTTGCTCAAGGGGATTATGTGAGATATACCGCTTGAGCAAAACCCACGCGATAGAGGACGCGCTATAATAGCGGGGAATATGGCGGTCACCGTTCCAAGCGATGATCAAAGATTTCTCTGGAAGGTTTTTTATGAAGCGGGTCGGATTTCTGCTGCAAGTCAAAAAAGACAAGATTGAAGAGTACAAGAAGCATCACGAGGCCGTTTGGCCGGAAATGCTCGCCGCGCTGCGACGAACGGGCTGGCACAACTATTCGCTTTTCTTACGGGATGATGGGCTGATGTTCGGTTATTTTGAAGCCTCCGAGAGCTTTCAAGCCTCTTTGGACGGCATGGCGAAGGAAGAAATCAACGCCAAGTGGCAGGAGTTTATGAGCCCCTATTTCGAGTCTCTCAGCGGACGACCCGACGAAAACATGCTTCAGCTTGAAGAAGTTTTCCATACCGACTGAACGCTGATCCCATCGCTAGCTTTGATCCGCCGTAACAGCAAGGAGCGGTTTTAGGTGCCGTCTTTTCTCGCCAGCGTTGAATCCCGTATTCGTGCTGCCGCCATTATTGTGCTGATCTTGACGGTGCTCCTGCTGGTGTGGATGGCGACCGATATTCCCTCGCCGCTCCCATACGCCAACGTGGATTTTTATACCTACTATGCGGGGGGAGTGCTCTTCAATCGGCAGCAGAATATCTACAGCAGCGACTTGACAGCAGCGCTGCTGACCCCGTTGAATCTGCCGTATATCCCGCACAGCGATTACATTTATCCCCCGTACTTGGCGATGGCAATGTCCTTGCTGTCCGGTGCTGCCCCGCGCGTGCTGGCATTCCTTTGGGGCGCGGCGAATCTCGCCTGCCTTGCACTGGCTTTGTTTTGGATGGCCGATCTGCTGGTGAGTGCTGATGCCCGCCCACGCAAGTTCTGGGAATTTCTACTGCTGGCGCTGATCTTCCTGCCGACGAATTACGCGCTGTTCGTGGGGCAGGTCAACATGATCGTGCTGGCATTGATGATTGGCGCGTTCCGGTGGGATGCCCGCCAAAAACCGATCTGGGCCGGGATCGCGCTCGGAATTGCTATTCTGCTCAAAGTATCACCCGCCATCTTGATCGCCTATTTTATCTTTTACCGACGATGGAAATTACTCGCGGCGGCGTTCGTTATGGTGGGGATAGTCGTTGTGGGCACGCTCCCTTGGACTCTGAACTACGATCGCCTGTTCGTGACGGAAGTTCTCCCCTTCCTGTCTCGTCCACAGGCACATCCCGTCAACCAGTCGTTGAACGGCTTTTTCAGTCGTATCCTGACGAGCAATGTCTTTTCGGTGAATTGGATCGATGATCCGTCGCTCTCTCGCCTATTCACATTGGGATCAAGCGCCCTACTCACAGGAGCCGCCTTGATCGGCGTCCTGCTTCGCAGCCGGGAACGAAACCTTCATACCCCTGAATCGATTCCGGTGACCGCAGACGAAGTTGGGCGCAGCCTTCGCCCCTATGTCATGTTGATTGCCGTATCGGTCGTGATCTCGCCGCTGGCATGGGAAAATCTGTATGTCTTAATGGTCGCCCCGCTGCTGCTCCTTCTTTTCCAATGGCGTCAATCGTCGCAGATGGCGCGGTGGCTGACGGTGATCGCCATCACGCTCATGGTTGTACAGCGGATATGGGCAGTGCACGGGGAAAATCCTCAGTTTGTGCCCGCGCTTGCACAGCTTACGCTGCTTATGTCGTTGGGCCTCTACGGAGCTTTATGCTCAATTGCGGCGTTGAACGATAGAATCAAGTGAATCTGCTTATCCTCCTCTCTGTGACACCGTACCCCGGATGAGGGAACCTTATGAAGGTCTTCATCAGCTTTCGAAATGTCCCTGACGAATACAAGATGGCTTGGGAGTTTTATCACCTGCTCAAAGATGAGTGGGGATACGACTGCTGGATTGACCGCCTTTCGATTGACCCCGGTTTTGAATATGAAGACAAAATCCAGAAAGGGCTGGATGAAGCCGATGTGATCGTTGGCCTCATGTCACCCGAAGCTATCAAGCGCAAAAACGTCCTCCGCGAATGGGAGTACGCCTCGCACGAGATGAATCCCACGATGCCAGAAGGTCGCTTGCTGCTGGTGCGTATCAAGGAATGCGTGCTCACTAAACATGAATCGCTCGGCAAGCTCCACTTCATTGACTATGTTGATCGCGAATCGTGGGCACTGGAGCATCTTCACAACAGCCTCAAGCGTATTGAGCAAGAAATTCAGACGATGCCTCACCGGCTCCCGCCGCCGGTTTTTATTCGCCCGCGCAAAGAAACCAGCCTGATGGATCGCGTCCACGAGCAGTGGATCACGAATGTGTTGGACAAAAACCTTGCCGGGATTGAGTCGATGGCAAGCGATCTCATCCCACAGCCGGAATTAACACTCCGCCATGATACACACGGCGAGCGCAGCCTTGCCAGCCATGAAAATATCCTCACCGCCTATGAATCCTCCGGCGGTGAACTGCTCATCGTCGGTGATCCGGGGAGCGGCAAGACCACCTGCCTGCTGCAACTGACGGAGGCGTTACTGAAGCGAGCCCAAGAAACACCAACGGAATCCGTCCCCGTCGTGGTGAACCTCTCATCGTGGGTGTTGGCAATCGATGGCAAAACGAGCAAACGTCTCGCCTTTCCGAACTGGCTGGCCGATGTGCTAAACGTCAGCTACCGAATCTCCACTGAAGATGCCTTGGAGCTGATCAAGAACAACCGGTTGGTATTGATGCTGGATGGCCTAGATGAGGTTCAGGAAAGCGTCGTCGGTGAGCTGATCACCGGGATCAACAAATTCAAAGAAGAGTATCTCTCGGCACAAATTGTCATTTGCTGCCGGACGAAGGAGTACATGGCGATCGCCACACAATTGAATGTTGCGAACGCTATTGAAGTCAAACTGCTGACCGAAGAGCAAATTTGCAGCTATCTGGTGCGCCAGCAAAAGCTGACGGGTCTGCTCAATGCGGTTAGTCAAGACAAATCGCTGATGGAATTGGCCGCAACGCCATTTTACCTGTCGATTCTGGCGAAAACCTACTACGACGGCGGCGAACCCATCGCGATGCTGCTGAACAAGCGTGTGGACGATCGCAAAACCTTCCTGCTGGAAAAGTATGCTCTGACGCGTTTTCGCTCTGGTGGTGAGCACGATTTCGATGAAACGCGCCGCATTTTGGCCTTCATCGCCCATTGGATGCAAACACGCCGCTTGTCGGTCTTTCTGCTTGAAGAGATGCAGGTTCATATGCTGCCTCAGCCGTACAAGCGCATCTACTTCGCCGTTACCCGGTTGATTATGGTCATCCTGTTTGGGCTGCCGCTCGGTTTGGTCGGTGGTGTGCTGTTGGAACCACACTACGGGGAAACAGCGTGGACAGTATCCGCACCCCTGCTGACCCTCTGCGTTGGCGCTCTCTTTTGGATGACGCGTGAACGATTTTTGTCGCATCGTGTTCGTATCGCCATGATCGCGGTTGCGGTGTTTCCGGTGGCCATGATTGTTCAATATCAAGTGCCCATGCCAACCAACCTGCTTACGGCCTGTATCGCCAGCGGGTTACTCGCAGGACTCGCATGGATCTCGCTGCGCAATCATATCGGTTCGATGAATGAAGACGATCGCGATATTTATCCGGTCGAGGCGTTCACATTGTTACCCGGCAAAACCCTGATGAGCCTTGGGCTGCTTCTGATAGGAGCCATTATTATCATTGGTGTGCTGCGCTTGCTGTCGGGACAAAACACCCTGATCATGATTCTGGCCGCCTGTTTCGTCGTCAATGCGCTGTCCGGCGGAATCCTTGCAGGCCCAGATAGTATGGTGGTACGCAACGTTAAGCGCCCCGGCGGCGGTGTGATCCGTTCATTCCGCAACGGCATGTTCCTCTTGGCAACCTTCAGCATCATCAGCGCGGGATTGGGTATTCTGGCAGGTACTCAATTGTTGGGCTTCTCGTTGGAAGAGACGCTGCCAGTCGCACTTGCCGGTTCACTCACGGCAGGGGTGCCGGTCGCCTTATATTACGGCTTGCTCGATGCTATCAACTATGTGGTGCTGCGCGTGCTGCAAGTGATTTCGCACAGCACACCGCTGCGTCTGGTAAAATTCCTCACTTTCACCACAGAGTTGGAATTGACCCGTCAAACCGGGCGCGGTTTCCTGTTCATTCACCGGTTTCTACTGGAATACTTTGCCAAGTGTTACCGGCCCGCCGGAACCTAGACGAAAGACGCGCTTTGAGCCTACATCGTCAGCGGCTGCGCCAGTTTTGGGCTTTCTTACTGCCTCGTCCGCTTGGATTGCAGCATAAAGGCATCTTTTTCTGGTGCGGCTTCGTGATTGCCTATCCATGGGCAGCCGAAGCCTTTCCTGCCGATCCAAACTCCCTGATGAACGCGCTCCTACGGGGGATTGTCTACTTTTTCGTGCTGGAAATCTTGGTGCAGCAGGCCAAGTTCCTGTGGAATGATGTTCGCGATCGCAGTACTGATCGGGACGCGGCGATTAACCAGCAGCGTGTTCAGTACAGCACCATGATTTCGGTGCGCACGGCGTCGCTGCATATTCTCGTCCGTTGGACAGCCGGGTTGGTTATCGGTGCACTGCTGTCTCCCTCGTTTCTGCTCGCACTCATTCTGATCACACTTCACCAAATTCTCTACGAGTTGGTATTTAAACCTTCGGCACAGGCGCACCCAGTGATCTACTTTGCGTTTCTGTGTTTCAATTTACCGCTGCGCGTTATCTGTGGGTTTCTGTGCTTTTTCGACTTTGCCGCCGTGCTTTCGCTGCCCGTTTTGATGATCACATTGTTGGTGTTCTATTTGATGTCGTGGTCATCGCTCAGCAGCCAAATGCTGACTGAGGCTCATCGCGCCGCAGGAGATGGTGATTTCCTCCAATACAAGTACCTGCGCCCTGTTCGCTGGCTGAGTCTGCCGGGATTGTCCGCTTATTGGCGCACGGGCGATGATCGACCGCCGATCCCTGTTCATTTTCCGCGCGGCCAGTCGATGTTCTTCTACGAAAATGGCCGTCGCATGGCAGCTTTGGCGCTGCTTCCGTCCATTCTGATCGTACTGCTTTTGGGAATAGGAGAGGCTCCGGCGATTCTGCGACCGCCTTCAAGCCTCGTGCTGCTGGCACTGTTGATCATTTGCCTGCTGCTCACCCCGGTCACGGTCAGCGATACGGGGTTTAAGCAGTCAAAGACACAGTGGCGACATGTGCTTCAACTCGTGATTCCGCTGTCTTTTCTTGTCACATTGGCTTTAGGTGTTTTGACTCTCACCACAGCGGATCGACAGTGGGCCATGTGGTATTTGATTGGTTACACGTTTTTTCATTACCTCCTCTACGTCGATTCGCCGGATTTTGACTGGGGACGTGTAAAAGGGTAGCTGCGGATGAGATTGGACTAGGTGACGGAGAGAGAATTGGGTCACCTTATCGATTGAATTGGCGATTATACTTTTATAGTTGAGTTACAAGAGGGTTGTAGAGAGAAATCGCGTTTTGCACATGCTTGATGAAACGAATCGCATTTGACAGCGATTTTTGCGCATTAACCAAACTGGGATGAATAGAATGTACGCTGTACTGTTTGCTGGTGGCGTTGGTCAACGCCTATGGCCCATCAGCCGCAAGAACACTCCAAAGCAATTTTCACCGATTATTGGCAACAAATCGTCGCTGGCACTGGCGGTTGAACGGCTTTTGCCACAGTGCAGTCCTGATCAGATTTTCATTTCCACGAACGCGAAGTACGATTCGATTGTGGCGCGGATGTTCCCGCAAATTCCACACGAGAACCTGCTGCTGGAGCCTGTCAAACGGGATCTAGCGGCGGCGGTCGCGTTGTCCTTTTTCAAGATGTATGCCAAAGGGCTGCGCGGCCCCGTGATCCTCCAGTGGGCGGACAGCTACATCCAAAATACGGATGTGCTTCAGCAGAGCATCGAAGTAAGCCAGCGTTTGCTGGAAGAAAACCCAGATCGCATCATTTTCCTTGGCGAAATCCCGCGTTTCCCCAATGAAAACCTCGGCTGGATCGAACACGGGCAGGAATTGGGGCGCATCAACGATATGCCCTACTACCGTTATCAATCATGGTCGTACCGCCCGCGCCTCGATATTTGCGAGGAAATGTTCAAGTCCGGCAACTATGTGTGGAACACCGGTTACTTCGTCACGACAATCGAATTCATCGTGACTCAGTTCCGCAAGCTGGCACCCGAAATCACCAATGTGGTCGAGGAAATCGTGAAGTATGTCGGCACGGATCAGGAACAGGCGAAACTGCTCGAACTTTACCCAACGATCCCGTCCATGCACTTCGATGAAGCTTTCTTGGAGCGGCTCGGCCCGGAATACGCGGTGCTGCTTAAGGGTGACTTGCGCTGGGCTGATCCCGGCAGTTTGTACGCGCTGAAAGAGGCCCTTCAAGCGATCCCGGAAGCCAACGCCGTGCAGGGGTTAATCAGCGAAATTGAAAACACTGACTGCCTGTTCATCAATGAAGACGATACCAAAGTCGTCGCGGCGATGGGGTTGCAAGGCGTCGTCGTCGTGAACACGCGTGATGCCGTGCTGGTCATCTCGAAGAGTTCGGTACGCTATCTGGCCCGTTTGCTTGCACAAATCGAAAAAGACGGGCACCCCGAAATTCTGTAACCATTTACCGTCGTACTTCAAAGGCGGGATGAGAGCCGATTGCAATCGACTACATCCCGCCTTTCTTGTGTGGTTAACACCGAACATCTGAGCTATAATACGATTTTCGTACGCTCAGCAACAGGTCACACCTGCACATGCAGCTTTCACTCTTTCCCGAAATCCATGAGACGGATGATGCGGCGCTGGCCCGCTGTCTTGCTGCATCTGTCGTCGCGCTGGATATTGAGACGGAAACGCGCTGGCCGGGAACTGGGCCTAAAGTCGATTATGGCTTGTCCTATTCGGCGGCGGTCACGGTGATCGCGCTGGCGTGGAAGGAAAACGGAGCGCTGTGCAGCACGGCGGTTACCGCACCCTTTGATGAGCGAATCACAGACTTCCTCTCCGCCTTGTTTGATCAGCCTACATGGATCATCGCTCACAACGCCATCTTCGATCTGCGCCAGTTGAGCAAATATACCGGAGACCTGCTTCCCCGTCATATCTGGGATACACAGACAATGGCGCGTCTCCTCCATCCCGCCGTCGATGCGCGATACAACCTGCTTGCGGTTGCCGAAGCGCTTGGGATCGCTTTTCCCGAACGTCAGCAGGCAATGAAGGGGCAGCGCGGCAAACTCCACGCGCTCCCGCTCGATGTCACTGTCGAATATGCGCAAGACGACGCCCGCCTCGCCTACCAAATCTATGAGCAGCAGCAGGCGATTCCCGCCGATCCCGAGCTGATTGATTGGGAATGCCGTGCTGTGTACGAATATGGTGTGATGGCGGCGCAGGGGATTCGGCTCAACATCCCGTTTGTGGAAACCCGTTTGGGAACCCTTCGGCAGGAGCGCGATTCAGCCGCCACCCGTTTGCGGCTTGATGGGCTGCTCACGCCGGGCAGTACCAAAGCCCGCGCCCGCTATCTATACGAGCAAAAAGGGATTCCGCTGCCCAAATGGCATCCGAAATCCTCCTATTTTACGCGTGCCGGTCGTCGCCGCCTTAACAGCAGCCCGAATGCGCGCGTGGAACTGGACGATCTCAGCACCGGTTCGAGCGTCATTGAATCGTACATGGAAGAAGGCAGCCCTTACCTCGATTCGCTCCGCGATTTGGCCGCTTATTTGGAAGTAGATTGGCTGATTTCAACCCTCGAAGGGTTGATCGATCATGCGGCGGAGGACGGTCGGCTGCACAGCTTGATCACGATTGCGACCGAAAGTGGGCGGCGTGCATCCAGCTACCCCCATATGCAGAACTGGAAAATGCCCGCCATGGCCGGCGTTGCCATCGGTGATGACGGCTTTACCTTGGTTGAAATCGACTACCGCAATGCCGAAAACGTCATGGCTGCTTTCCTCTCCGGCGATCCAGCACTGGCGGCGGCGTGCGTTGCTGAAGATTTCCATTCGACGATGGCAGCCCAATATTTCGGGCAGGCATGGGAAACGGCGGGCGCAGGTGAACGCAAACAGCTGCGCAATATGTCCAAGAAGATCACCTACGGGACAGCTTACGGCATGGGTGCGGAACGCTTAGGCGATAGCATCGGCGTGAGCAAAGATGAAGCACGCAAGCTGATCGCCGCCAAAGACCGCGCGTTCGCGCATGTCACCCGTATGAGGACGGCGGCGCAGAATCAGGTCAGTGACACCCATCAGCTTCGCCTGTGGACAGGACGCCCGGTGGCGGTACCTTCGCCGTTTGTCGCGTGGAATTATCTGTGTCAGGGCGGTGTCAGCGAACTGCTCAAGCGGGCGATCGTCGTCGTCTCAGAAACGTATCGCAGCCGCCACATGCGTTCGCGGGTCGCATTGGATATTCACGATGCGATTGTCCTAGAAGTCGCCCATGAGGAATGGGACGAGGCGCTGAGGCTGGCAAGCGATATCATGGCCCATTTGACGCCTGAAGCCCTGAACCAGCGTACACAGCCGCCGATCCGCTGGGTAGCGCAGCCCAATCCAAAAGAAAATCAGTATAAATGGGGAGCGGAGCAGTGGCATCCGCCGAGCATATAAAGGACATCTATGTACGGACTTTTCGGCAAAATGACCGCCCAACCGGGTCAGCGTGACACGTTGATCGGCCATCTGCTGCACGCGGCGGAACTGCTGCGCGATCTTGATGGTTGCCTCCTTTACATCATCAACAGCGATCCCAGTGATCCCGATGGGATTTGGGTCAATGAAGTTTGGCGCAGTCAGGCTGATCATCAAGCCTCGCTGACGCATGAGGCGGTTAAATCGCTCATCACCGTTGCCCGCCCTTTGATTGCCTCCATGCCGCAGCGCTTTGAAGTCACGCCGCTAGGCGGTAAGGGACTGCCTCCAGAAGCAGCTTAACTCGGGAGTGAAAGCTGTACTGGTCGCGGCTCGTGCTCGGTGATCTGCAATCGCCACCAGTTGAGCAGACTGCCGCCATGATTGACGACGAATTCGGTGATGTCCTTGCCTGCGGGTAAGCGCAGTGCCGCATGCTTTTCACCCAGTTGTTCCGAAAGATGTACGGCGGCCCGCTGACCTGCTTCGTCTTGATCCATACACGAATACACGCGGTGAGCCGCCCGCAGGCGCTCCAACCAGCGCAGTGGCAAACGGTTCGCTGCGCTGCCGATCGTCACCACGACGGCTTGTTTACCCAACTCTTGTTGGGCAAGCAGCGCATCAAACTCACCTTCGACGATCAGCACAGTGCAGCCTGCGGTTACAGCATTTCCGTTATACAACCCACCGGTTTTGCTCCCGCGCACATAGAGATACTTTGTACTGTCATCAACGCGCAGCGTTCGTACATGCACCGACCACAGCGCGCTATCCACCTGACACGGAATCAGCACGCCCGGCGCGATCGAAATGGCGCGGCCACTTTCGCGTTCTTTCAGACGTGTTTGCAGCCAAAGCGGGTTAAAGCCCAATCCCGCTTGATAAATCGTCTGATTCTTTAATCCTCTCGCATGCAGCCACTTGAGGGCTGCTTTTGCATCGGCAGTATTTGAAAACAGTGCGGTGTGTGCTCGCTGGCATTCCGCCAGCATGATTTCCTGCCATACAGCGGGCGGTGGTTCGTTAGGACTGGCAGATGGATCGATAACCGGTCTAATCTTCGGTGCTAGGGGTGCCCCACCTGCACGGGCTTCCAGCATTTCAACCGCCTGCTGAAAATTCACGCCCTGTTCACGCATGATGAAATCGACTTCATCACCGCGCTCACCAGTCGCGAAGTCGATGAACACATCTTCATTGACGGCAAAGCTCGGTTTGCGATCTTGGCGATACGGTGACGAACCGTACAACCATTTCCCCGAACGGCGGAAGCGCCCGGGATAGCGTTCCTGAAACAGTTCGCGCAAATCGACCGCGCGTTTTAGAGTATCGACCTTGTCGCGGAGTGAATCCGACCATCCCAATCGCTCTGCCATTTCGAGCCTCCGCAGCATGCGTCCATTGAATTAATTTTAGCACAAATTTTCTGATTTTGCGATGAGAAATATACGCTGGTGAGGGGAAAATTTAAGTTTGCCGTGTGCTGGTGACGACAATACGTGCCCGATAAATATCACTGAGTAAATCGTATTCACCACAGGTGATGAGCGTCAATTGGTCGGTTTCGGTGGGATACAACACGCTGAGGTCATCCGGTTCCACGGTGCGCACACCAGTCACTTCGTAGACCAGCGGCGTTGATTCGCCTTCGATCAGCAGCAGTTGATCCCCGGCGGTAAGTTGATCGATATGAGCGAAAATTCCAGCGCTGCCATCGGCCATTTCAACATGACCGGCCAGCACGATATTTCCGTGCTGACCTAGCCAAGCGGTTCCTTCAAGATGCCCCGCATTAAAACCCAGTTGAGAGACATTCCAACTACCGCTATCGCCAAGATGCACGGTGACGACCGGCGCGGTGACATTCGCGCGGGGAATCAGCAGCCGCACACCGCGTGCGATGGGAAGATCGTTTGATGGAAGCGGTGTGGGAAAAGTGAGTGTTGAACCTGCGGCAATACTGGTTGAGGTCGGCGTGATGAGTGCCGCAATTTCTGAGGGATCAGGGGACTGATCCCTCAGAAAATAAACAATGCCGAGGAAGACGCCCAGAGCGATGGCGAGGCCAAGGCACCCTGAGCGTCGTACGTTCCGTCTATACACGTGCTTGCTTACCGTTTCATATTCCGCTTCGCGAACACGCTCACCGCCGCCAGCGCTAGTACCCCGGCACCGCCGAGGAGGAGCACGTAGCGCAGCACTTCGGGCATCCCCTCGCCCGTTGCGGGCAGGTTATTGACCGACGTGATGGTCGTTTGGGCGCACAAGCTGGCCGGGCTGGTGACGCAGCCGGTAACCGTCCACACGCCGCTGTTTTGCGGCACACGCAGGTTCGCCACAATCGTCGCGACATCGCCCACATGCATATCATCCGTGAACGAGATCGTCAGACCGTTGAAGCTTGCTGTGCCCCGGTTGCTGCTCACGCTTGCGATAGTGAAGCCAGCGGGCAGCGTGGAGGACAGGTTCACGACCGTTCCGCCAGATAGTTTACTCAGCGTGATCGTGAGCGTGGTCGTGCTGCCGGGCGGGACAAAGGCCGGATTGGCTGACAGCGTCAGTGACCATGCGCGCGGATCAGTAGCCGGGATCTCGCCGCTGGTCTGCGTCGGCGGTACGCTGGTGGGGACGACCACCGCATGCTGTCCAATCGCAATCGAGACGATCGGTGCCTGCGGTACCACCACGACTGCGGGCTGCGTCGTCGTGACGCTGAAACTCGCGGACGGGACAATGCGCACATTGTAGCTGCCTGCGGCCAAGCTGGTAAAGCTGTACGCACCGCTTGCATCGGTGACCGTGCTCGTTTCCCCGCCATCCAGCGAGCCGTTGTTGTTGGTATCAAGGTAAACCGTGACACCGCTCATATTCGTGTCGCCGGGATCCTGCGTTCCATTCCCGTCTAAGTCGTTGAAGACCACCCCGACGATCGTATCGTTCGGAACTGTGAAGATGTCGAACGTGCTGCTCGTCGCGCCGGTCAGCCCGGGTGCGGAAGCAGTCAGTGTGTAGCCCACGCCCACTTGATCGATGCTTAGGCCGGGGAAGGTCGCGATCCCGTTGACAGCGGTCTGCGTCAGCGTGCCACCAAGCGCACCGACACCCGGATTGCTGCCGATCGCGATCGTCACCTGCGTCGTATTGTCGGTCGTCACCACGGCATTGAGAACATTCCGCAGTTCAACCGTGATCGAGGGCACGATCGCAGTGTTCACTAGTGTATTCGTCGGCTGCTGTGCGAAGGCGAGCTGTGTCGGCGGCAGGTTCGTAATGTCGAACGGATTGCTCGTCACATTGCTAAAGCCGCTTGCTGACGCGACAAGCGTATAGCCTGTGCCTACCTGATTGATGCTCAGGTTAGCGAACGTCGCCACACCGTTGACCACCGTCTGCGTCAGCGTGCCGCTGAGCGTGCCGCCGCCGGGATTCGTCCCAATGGCCAGCGTAATCTGTGTGCTGTTGTCCGTCGTGATCACGTTGTTGAGCGAGTCACGTACTTCAACCGTGACCGCTGGCGTGATCGTCCCGCCGATGTTCGTGGTGCTCGGCTGGACATTGAACGCGATCTGCGATGGGACGCCTGCGATGATATTGAACGCCGTGCTTGTCGTACCCGTCAATCCCGCCGCCGATGCGGTCAGCGTGTAGCCCACGCCTACCTGATCGATCGTCAGGTCATTGAAGGTCGCTAGACCTGTGCCATCCGTCGCCTGTGTCAGCGTGCCGCCGAGCGTACCGCCGCTGGGGTTGGTGCCAATGGCCAGCGTGATGCTCGTGCCGCCTGCGGCCACCGTGTTATTGAAGGCGTCCACGACCTGCACCGTCACTGACGGAGTGATGATCCCGTTAACAGTGGTGTTCGTCGGCTGCTGTACGAAGTTCAACGCTGCCGCCGCGCCCGCCGTAATATCGAAACTGCTGCTGGTTGCGCCGGTCAAGCCCGCCGCCGAGGCCGTCAGCGTGTAACCGACGCCCGCCTCATTGATGCTCAGATTGTTGAAGGTTGCCACACCGTTGACGACGGTTTGCGTCAGCGTGCCGTTGAGTGTGCCGCTGCTGGGGTTGGTGCCAATGGCCAGCGTGATCTGCGTGCTGTTGTCACCCGTCACCACGTTATTGAACGTGTCGCGCACCTCGACGGTCACCGCTGGGGTGATTGTGTTCCCCGCGACGGTATTGGTCGGCTGCTGCACGAATGCCAACTGAGACGGCGCGCCCGCGGTGATGTTGAATGCGGTACTGGGCGCCCCCGTCAATCCCGGTGCCGATGCGGTCAGTGTGTAGCCCACGCCCACCTGATCGATGCTCAGGTTGTTGAACGTTGCCAACCCGGTGCCATCGGAGACCTGCGTCGTCGTACCGCCGAGCGTGCCGCCGCTGGGGTTGGTGCCAATCGCCAACGTGATGGGTTGGCCGCCCAACGGAACCGTGTTGCCATACACATCGACAATTTGCACCGTCACTGCCGGGCTGATGGTCGAATTCACCACCGTATTGCTCGGCTGCTGCACGAAGAGAAGCTGCGTGGGCGCTGCCGGGCTGATATTGAACGCATTACTCGTCGCGCCCGTCAGCCCTGCTGCCGAGGCCGTCAGCGTATAGCCGACCCCCGCCTCATTGATGCTCAGGTTGTTGAAGGTCGCTACACCGTTGACCACCGTCAGCGTCAGCGTGCCGTTGAGCGTCCCGCCAACCGGGTTGGTACCAATCGCCAGCGTGATCTGCGTACTGTTGTCGGTCGTGATCACGTTGTTGAGCGTGTCGCGCACTTCAACCGTCACCGCCGGGGTGATGGTATTGCCTGCGGCAGTGTTCGTCGGCTGCTGTAGGAAGGTCAGATGATCCGCAGCAGCGAACGAAATATTGAACGCACTGCTGGTCGTACCGGTTAAGCCGGGTGCCGATGCGGTCAGCGTGTAGCCCACGCCCACCTGATTGATGCTCAGGTTATTGAATGTTGCCAAACCAGCGCCGCTAGAAACCTGCGTTGTCGTACCGCCGAGCGTGCCGCCGCCGGGGTTGGTGCCAATTGCCAGTGTGATTGGCTGGCCGCCCAGCGGAACCGCGTTGCCATACGCATCGACGATTTGGATCGTCACCGCCGGGGCAATCGTGGTGTTGATGAGCGCATTCGTCGGCTGCTGCACGAAGGCAAGCTGTACGGGTGCCGCCGGGCTGATATTGAATGCACTGCTCGTGTCGCCCGTCAAGCCGATGGACGAAGCCGTCAGCGTATAGCCGACCCCCGCCTCATTGATGCTTAGGTCATTGAAGGTCGCCACGCCGTTGACCACCGTCTGCGTCAGCGTGCCGTTGAGCGTTCCACCAACCGGGTTGGTGCCAATCGCCAGCGTGATCTGTGTGCTGTTGTCCGTCGTGATCACGTTGTTGAGTGTGTCGCGGACTGCGACCGTCACGGCTGGAGTGATGGTATTGCCTGCGGCAGTGTTCGTCGGCTGCTGCACGAACGTCACACGATCAACCGCAGCAAACGAAATATTGAACACAGTGCTGGTCGTACCCGTCAATCCCGGTGCTGATGCGGTCAGCGTGTAGCCCACGCCCACCTGATTGATGCTCAGGTTGTTGAACGTAGCCAAACCAGCGCCGCTAGAAACCTGCGTCGTCGTGCCGCCGAGCGTGCCGCCGCCGGGGTTGGTACCAATAGCCAGCGTGATCGGCTGGCCGCCCAGCGGAACCGGGTTGCCATACGAATCGGTGATCTGCACCGTCACTGCCGGGGCGATCGTCGTATTGATGAGGGCATTCGTCGGCTGCTGCACGAAGGCAAGCTGTACAGGTGCCGCCGGGCTGATATTGAATGCACTGCTCGTGTCGCCCGTCAGACCTGCTGCCGATGCGGTGAGCGTGTAACCGGTGCCCGCTTCATTGAT
>JAXLWG010000019.1:0-95021 GCA_046328615.1 Anaerolineae bacterium
ATCGCCTGCGAAGCGACGCCGGTATGGGTGCCGGTGTTCCTCATGACCCCGAACTATGACTCCGTTTGGTTGGGGCACCCGCTGCCGTAAAACCAGCGATCGTTTGGCGGAAGGAACAGACTACAAAATGGAGCGCCTCAGGCGCTCCATTTTGTTTGTTAACGTGAGTTATGGACAAGGCGGGATGCCTTTCACTAGAGGTGTTATCCTCTAGGGTACCTTTGTTGGTTCTCTTGCCTCTTTCTATCCTCTCTACGCCAGCCATGAGGTCCGTATCCCGTTTTTGGAGCTGTCATACACGTGAAAACGAGCGTGTTTGAAGCGGAGGCAACACCTGTCTTACTAAGGGGCTTCTGCAATATGCTCTACCGCTGCCATCACGTCTTTCAACACCGGTTTCGTCTTGAAATAGAGGACTTCAGCGGGCACATCGGACAGCATCTGCTTGGTGAGGTTGACCTGCTCGTAGACCAGCAGCAGCAGATTGCGCCGCCCCGCTGCGCGCACCTTCTCCAGCTTGCGCCGGAGATAGTCAGGATGCCAGAAACCGACGATCTCGATTAATGCCCTCCGGCCATCCTTCTTGTGGGTCAGCGAGAAATCCGGGATCATCACGGTGTCGCCAAGCAGCAGCACCTCATCTTCACGCTGAAGCTGCCACTGGCCGCGCTCACTGCCAAACTTCGCCTCAAACTCCGCCGCGAAATCTGCTTCCATCCGGCTGTCGTACAGTGCTGTCGCCTTGAAATGACTCGTGAGCGGAGTTGTATGATCCAGACGATAGACCAGCTTTTCCTCAAACTGGGGCGGGCGGGTGGTCGCCTGCATCGTCCAGCGCTCGCCCAAGAACAACGCGGGCAGAAACACGGCGAACTGCCTCCCATAGCGGGTGGTCGATTGGACAAAGGGCGAAATCGGGCCGTCCAGTTCGACCTGATAGCCATCCGCGATCGGGGTGGCCCAGAACATCAGCTTGAACAGCTTGAGATACTTCCAGAAGGTCTTGAAGTGGTCGTAGACCTCCACCTGCATGGCATCCGACCAGTACAGCGCTGCCCGTGCCAGTTCCAAGTTATAGCGGGCGATCAGCGTGTGCGCGGTCCAGTTCGTTTCTATACGGGTGAGGCGGTATTCAGAGGGGCGATCAGCGTACAATACTTGCTCAACGAGGTCGGGAGCCAGTTGATGGTCTGCCGCAATTGCAGCCAATATTTCGTCGCGTATTTCGGCATGGAATAGATCGGGTTGCGCAAACACGGGGCCGTGTGCAAAGAGCTGTTGACGCAGCACTGCTGGGTCGATGGGGGTGTGAATCGGCTCGAAGGTCGCACTGTCGGCTAAGACTTTCGCCAGTCCCCGAATGACGAGGTAGTCAGTCCGGTCGCCTTCGTATGTTTCAATCGATTCCTCCCAAACCCGCTGCGGCTGTCCCACCAGCGGACGAAACAACCCAATCAGGTCCTCGGCGGTTTTGAGCCAGTGGCGATTCTCTGTATCCAACATCTCAATCTGAAGCTGACCGTTTCGGTTTCTCAGGCGGGGTCGCACCAGCTCTCCGGTGAGCATCACACACCTTTCTGGCGCGGTCGCCGCCGCTGGGCTTTGCCTTCGTCGACGCTGTCGCGCACGATCACTTCAAACAGCACGGCTTGCCGGGTGCCGCTTTTGCGCAGCACGCGTCCCAAGCGCTGAATGTACTCCCGCGAACTCGATGTCCCGCCTAACACAATCGCGACCTTCGCCTCCGGCACATCCACCCCTTCATTCAGGACTCTTGAAGTCACAATCGCCCGGTACTGCCCGATCTGAAATCCCTCGAGAAGGTGTTTTCGCTCGGCGGCTTTCGTCTCGTGGGTCAGGGCAGGGATGAGATAGCGCCGTGAAATCTCGTACACCACTTCATTGTTCTCGGTGAAAATCAGGATTTGCTCGTGGCTGTATTCACGCAGGAGTTTTTCCAAGATCGCCAGCTTACCCGATGCCCCCGCCAGTAAACGCAGAATCCGCTGACGAGCGAGCAGTGCCCGCCGTGCCTCGCGATCGAAGGCACTCAGCCGCATCAGTTCCATCAGCCACGCTGCCCCATGCGTCTTCTGGAGCTGCCGTGAGCGGAAGAAGCCGGCATAGATCGCGAAATCGGTGTTGTACGCTTTGCGCTCTGCGGCGTTTAGCGAAACACGCATTCGCTCCGTTCGGTACTCCGCCAGACGGCTGCCCACCAGATCCTCGATGCGCTGCTGAAAGACGATCGGGCCGATCAGATCCTCCACGCGCCAGCGTCCGTCGGTCTGCTCATGCGCTTCAGGATAAGTGGCCGTCAATCCGGAGCCGGAAAGGCGAGGGCGACATGAGCGCGGTTTCACCCCAGCTGGGCGCGGGCAAGTGATGCACTTCGTCGTAAATCACCAGCTTGAACCGGTTGCCTGCTTCCGCAATCAGGTCACCGGCAGAGTGATAGGTCGTGACGGCACGCGGCGCAGCCGTTTCTCGCCGCCGTAATACACACCGACCTCGATTTCGAAAGCGTTCACCAGCCGGGCGTACCACTGGTGCAGCAGATCGATCGTCGGCGCGACGATCAGCGCGGAACGGGCGGTACGATAGATCGCTTGAATCGCGACAAAGGTTTTGCCTGCGCCGGTTGGTAGAACGATGCTGCCGCGGTGTTCCGCCTGTTCCCAAGCCCAGCGCTGCCACTTGATAGTCATGGGGCCTGCGCAAATCGTGCAGGGTCGGGCGTAAGCCGCTGCCAGCGCGGGACGTGATCCTTGATCCCGTGTTCACGCAAGCCAAGGCAGCAGGGTCGGATAGTGATAGCCTTCACACCGCCATTTCTCCTTGATCCACGCAAACACACGCGGCGGTCGATCCCCGTCAAAAACCAGCGTTCCACCCGAAAGGTGAGCGATTGTTCACTCATGTCTTAAGCAAGCTTGATACGGACAAGTGTTCATACTATACCAGCTTTACGGTCGCTGGAACAAGCGGATCCTGGCCGTAAATACCGTTACGGCTTTGGCAAACGCTTAAACCGAACACGTCTTGGCTTCTGGTTGTAGCGAGTCTCGAGGACGGTGCTTCTTCGCCGTTTGTCCAGCGAGCATCGCCGCGCGGATGTGATCGGCGACGTAATGACGATCCGCCTCCGGCAGTTTCAGGCTTTCAGCAGCGCGCCGCATCGCTTCTTCAGGGCGACCGGTTTCGTGCAGCACGACCGCGTAATTGAACTGGACGATCGCATATTGCTCATCGTCGCCCATCGCTTTCCAGTCGGCCAGAGCTTCGAGAAACAACGCATCTGCTTTTGGCGTTTCGCCGTATTTCGCTGTGAACGCCGCCACTTTGCCTTTGAACGTCGTCATCAGCACCCGGTTGTCGATCCGTTCCAAGATGGCCAGCGCCTGCTTCATCGTTTCGCCGCTGGCGCGCACCTGACCCAGACTATCCTGAAAATCGGCCAGCAGCATCAGGTTAGCGGCGATCCCTCGCTCGTTCTCGTTATGTTGATCGATTTCCAAAGCACGCTGACAGGCTTCCATACCGCGCGCATCGTCTCCGATACCGAGATAAACCAGTGCCATGTTGTGATAGGCGACTGCGAAACCCGGATGGGTCGAACGGTGCCGGTCGATGCTCAGCACGAATTCATACAGCTCGATTGCGTCCTCGTGTTCGCCCAAGCGCTGCATCATGTTGGCAATGATCAGGATGAGCGATAGATCGACCGCATCGTCTTCGCTCTGGGCATGATCGCGAAAGTAGCGCAGCAGATTTTGTGCCCAGTCCATCTGCTCCTCGGTGAGGCCGCGCAGATCGAAATAGGGGCTGAACACGCGCAGCACTTCGCACAGCCTATCGAGAAGATCACCGGGATTGGCGGTCAGGGTGGACAGCGTATCGGTGAGCGTGCCGAGATCCTCATCCAGTTCTGCCAGCACGGCAGCGGCATTCGTGGACTGCACCTGCTCGGTCAGCGGGGCAAGCTGACGCAGCATCGTCTCGACGATATGCCGGTGCCGCCGCTGAAACACGCCTTTGACTTCGTTGTGCAGTTCGATCATGCCGATCACCCGTTTGTACGCTATAGTCATGTTCTATCATACGACGATAGGAGCGGAATGCGCATGGCCGACAGCTTCGGGGATCAACTGCGAGCGGCCCGTCAGCGAGCGGGCTTTGACTCGTATCGCAAGCTGGCGCAGCACCTCAGCCGCCGGGATCACGACATTGCTACTGAAACCCTAGGCAACTATGAGCGTGACCTTCGAAAACCGCATCGCGCCGATCTCCTACCGATTCTCTCCGAGTTAGCGTACTCGACGGCTTCACCATCTGACGGTGAACGCGCTCTATGAAGCGGGCGACTACGATCTCCGCGCTGGATGACGAAATCGAAGCCGATTTCTCGGCTCTTCCCGCTGAGCGACCCATTCCGCATGTGCCGGCGAAACCCTATCACGAACTGTTCGGGCGTGACGCGATCGTCCAGACGGTCAGCGACCAACTGCGTGCCGCGGATGCGCCGCGACTGATCGCGATCAGTGGGTTGGGCGGCATCGGCAAGACCGCGATCGCGCATGAGGTTATTCGCCGGGTGATGGCGCAGGACGGATTCGCGTCGGTGTTGTGGCAGAGTGTCAAATCCGAGTAATTCATAAGCACGTCGATCAGCCGCCGCCAGGCGGTGACGAGTTTCGGAGAAGCGCTGCTTGGCTACGGGCGGCAGATCGGTCTGCCGGAAGCGCTCCTGCAATCGGACAAACTGGCAGGCGCACTCAAGGAAGCGTGGCAATCCGGACGTTATCTGATTGTGCTCGATAACCTCGAAACGCTGCCCGCACTGGAGTATGTTGCCCGTGAACTGCATGGCATGCTTGGTGGGCGGACAAGCTCGCGCGTGTTGATCACCAGCCGAAAGCGGCTTGTTGACGAGCCTTATCTGGTGGACTATCCCATTCGCGGACTGGAGGAGCAGCCCACATTCGAACTGCTGCGCGATGAAGCCAAGCGGCGCGGCGCGACCAGCCTACTGGAAGCCGATCAGGACTTACTGCACCGGATCTACACGACCACTGGCGGGATGCCGTTAGCGATCAAGCTGATCGTCAGCCAATATCTGCTGGGCTGCTGGCCGATCACACGGCGGGCTTGATCGCGCTGTCGGGCTGCCGTCGAGGACAGATCCCGACGCTGCTGCAAGCGAGGCGTGCCGATGAAGCCGCCCGGATCGCTGCCGCCTACCGCGATCAGTTCGGCGTGGAGAATTTCTACATCGAGCTTCAGCATCATTTTCTGCCGGAGGACGACTGGCTCAACGCTGAGCTTGCCGCGCTGGCCGATCAGGTGGGCGTGGGGATCGTGGCGACCAACAATGTCCACTACGCGGAGTCGGATGGGGCGCGCTTGCAGCACGTACTGACGACCTATCCGGATCGGCAGCCGATCCATCTGGCCGGGATGATCCTGATCCGCCAGTCGCCGCCGACCGCGAAAGGCTACCAGTTCGTCACGCTGGAAGACGAATTCGGCTTCATCAACCTGATCGTGCGACCGGAGATCGGTGCGCGTTACCGCAAGCTCCTCCGCGAAACCCTGGTCTTGGAAGTCAAGGGACGAACGGAGCGCGAAGGCGCAGTCATGAACGTGCTAGTCGATAAGCTGCGCGCGATGCAGATTAGCGGTCAACAGTGAGCAAGCCATCCGCCCATTCCAAACAGGGTCCTACAGCGTCTGAATCACCGACAGAATGTTCCCGGCGGGATCGGTGAACCATGCCTGCCGGTGCGATCCTTCCCAAGTGGCGATCCCTTTGGCGTTCGTCTGAAGTGGGCCGTCATAGTGTTGAAAACGCACGCCGCGCCGGGTTAGCTCATCGACGGTCTGATCGATATCATCGACGGGGAAATTGAGGATGGTATAGGTGGCAGGTGTATGGTCGGGTTTTGGATAGATGAGAACCGGATTCCCACTGGCAATCTGCAGGTGCAACAGATCATCGTCTTGGGTGACTTCCACACCCAAGACCTCGCTATAAAACGCTTTGGCTTTCGCGATGTCATCGACGGAGAATCCGGAAAACGCTTTGGTATCCCTGAACATCGTTGTATCTCCACTCATCGTGTTCGGTAAGACAACCCTGAGAGACTTATCACTCTCAGGACGCCTATCTTCACTTTATGGTGCCATCTGGCGTGTGTGTGAACAGCAGCGCACTGCACAGCAGCCGCGATTTGGTGACCTATCCCGACCGGCATCCGATCCATTGGGCCGGAATGCTCCTCATCCGCCAGTCGCCGCTGACGGCAAAGGGTTACCAGTTCGTCACTTTGGAGGACGAATTCGGCTTCATCAGCCTGATCGTGAGACTGGAGATCGGCGCGCGCTATCGCAAACCGCTTCGCGAAACGCTGTTCTTGGAAGTCAAGGTGCGCACGCAGCGTGAAGGCATCGTCATGAACGTGCTGGCCGATAAGCTGCGGGCGATGCAAATTAGAGTATAGGCAACTTTAGGTGGTTCCATGGACGGCCACGAAATACTGGCAGACATGCCCAAGCGCTATTCTCATCGCTTGAAGATAGATGAATTGCCGACGAGTCCATAGATTTGAGATACAGGGGATATTACTACACTCTTACGCTTTTACTTTGACTCCAGATACGTGCGAGTGCTGAACCTCAACAGCGACTCAGCCCTGCGTCGTAAGGCATCATGCAATTCATCAGGTTTACGGACCGAGAAATCGAATGAGAAACGCGCAAGCATTCGGGCCAACCAGTCAAGATCATCGGTGCTGCCGTGCATGAGCACACCCTCTGAATGGGGTTCCAATACACCAAGGAGGTCGAAAATTTCCGACTCGGCAGTGACAAGATCCGTTTTGAGGAAAACTTCAAAGGTAAATCGACGCGGTAAGGTTGCGACCGAACGCACAAAGTAAGCCAATGGATCAAAATTCACTGGTCGTTCAAATGTTATGTTGGTTAGATTTACCTGCACGACGCGAGAAAGACGGAACGAACGGAGCGCCTGACGTAAAGTGCAGAAGCCGATGACATACCACTGCCCCTGGTAAAACGTGATGCCATAGGGATCAAAATCGCGTTCAGTCTCTTCATTGGAGTGAGATCGATACTGTAGATGTACGCGATGATGTGACTGAGCGGCACTGCTCATCGTGAGAAGTACGGCACTGGGCAACTCTTTTGGCGTGACATTCAGGTCGAAAACAATCGTGTGGGTCAATGCCCTTACTCGTTCTTGAAGATCAAGAGGCATCACCTGTTCGATCTTGGCTTGGGCGCTCTCGAGAGCGCGTACCGTTTCCGCCAAACCCAGATTCCGTGCGGTCAATAACCCGATCGATAAAGCCAAGGCCTCCTCATTGGTGAAGATCATGGGCGGCATCTTGTAGCCTTTGGTCAGCTCGTAGCTGCCCGTCCGCCCCCGGTCGGCCACAATCGGAATGCCCAAATCTTGGAGTATGGTGATATAACGACGCAGGGTTCGAATGTTGACTTCGAGTCGCTGCGCCATTTGTGCGCCTGTCATGCGTCCATGCGATTGCAAAAGGGCAAGTACTGCCAAAACGCGGGATGTTGGATGGTACATTGCGTTGGATGCTCAATCCTGTATCAGCGTTGATACGAATTTTACCAGCGCAGTGGGGATCGCAAAGTAGGGGCAAGCAAAAGTGAATGATGTGGTTCTGGAGTCACTGTGGATGGTATAGACGGAGCGCCTCGCTCCAAAAAATGCATCTTGTCTTCGTAGACACTGATAATGACGAACTTTCCCGGCGTTTGAATAACGGGCAGGCGTGGGTAGTCATTTTCAGAAAGTTCAGAGGCCAGACATCCCCGAACGTGAATCCCTGCTATCTGATACGATTCCACAAGCTGTTTTGAGACACTTGAAACCAAATCAGGGCTCGTTTGGAAGAAATAGACAGCAACCACGCCTGTTTCAGGTGAAATTGTGCCCTCTTGGAGTTCTGCCAGAACTTGATCAACAGTACGTCCACCCGTCAGGTCAGCGGGCTTATCAAGCTGGTGGAATAAATGGACATGATCTGAATCGAGTATCATTTCATTCGCACGTCGGCGATATTTTTGCCAGACAGGCCCACTATAGAAATTCTGTAAGCCAGCCAATCGGGTCGCCATATCTGAAAAACCGCGAAACCAAACAAAATGATCCGGCTGCCCAATAACGCGGAATTGACCGAGCACAAACATATTCAGAGCTTGCTGGGAAGCGATGAAGTGTTCCTCGAAATAATCAATAAAATGATCACGCTGTGCTGGTTTTATCAGGTAGTTTCGCAGTTCGATGATGGGTAAATCCATAGTGCCTCCAAGTCGGAACTAGACAACCTCACCCAGAGATGGCCATTATCAATCTGTAAACGGATTGTTTAAGTAAGACGGGTTAATTGCATCGTCCAATTGGTTTCCCAAGTCTTTCCTCCGTCAGGCGAAAGCGCCTGCTCCCAGTGGCAAACGTCCATCGAAACTACAGTCCAAATGAACCGGCTGAAAACAGCTTTATTTTCGAAGATCTCTTGGGCATAGAACTCGCCTCGTCGATTGACAAAGGATCCAACCATTGGCACATCCAATTCCCCGCGAGAACCGTCTGCCCAATAGATTCGCCATTGTTTTGACGTGACATCAAACAGTCGCAGTGTGGAGCCGTGGGCCGGGCCGGTCACACGGTCAAATACGATTTCATCAACATTTCCCAGCCCGCCGAGTATCGGACGAGCTTTCGACTTTCCGTCAAACTCCTCCCAGGAATTCGATCCCTTGAGCCGTTCGCGCAAGCGACGATTGTGGACATGCCACTCTCCAAACAAGAAATCGAAATCAGCCCGTCCATCTTCTATTACTGTATCGATAGGCATGGTGAAACCCCTTTATCAAATTGTTCGTTCAGCCATGATTACCCAGTATAGATGGATATTAGGGCGAGATTGATCCTAATTTATGAGACTATGGAAACATTGGCACAAGCGACGGGAGCCGCACCGCCAAAAATCTCGATTACGAGGGAATTAGAGGTTAGGCAGCGTCGTGATGGCAGTCATTAATAATACAAAAGACGTTGGGACATCGGATCACCACCAATTGAGCTGGCGACGGTTTCTGGATGGGACTCTGTTGGGCGATTCCTTGATGCGAACGAGCTTGGTTATAGTAATCGATATAATTGCACATGACACGGCGCAGATGCGTTTCATTCAGAATCAGCAGCTTGTCCAAACACACTTCGCGGATGGGGTGGGCCCACCGATCCGCGTAGGTATAGGCGTTGGGTGCGCGATACGGTGTGCGAATGATTTTGATGGGCTCGGATGTGAACACAGCCTCAAAGGACGTGGTGACATTCCTATCACGATCGTGGATGAGAAACAGCAGTGGTGGCTGGCAAGTACCGACTTGCCTAATCAACTGCCATGCCTGCTGGGTCATCCACGCTCCCGTCGGGTGCAAGAGCACGTAAAGCGTTTGTAGAAATCGCGTGTCGATGGTGAAGCAATCGTCCGCGAGCAGATATTGTCGGTAATGGGACATGAAATAACGCTAACTGAGAGACAGACAACGTTGAGGTAAGGGTGGAATGCTGTGTCGTTTGAGCAGGGCAACTTTCATTTCGTCACTGAGAGTGTAACCCAACTTCAGCAACTCACCCGTGATCTTGCCATTGCTCCAGTCATTTTTTCGAGCTAATTGAAGCACTAGGTGTTCCAGTTCAGCCTCGGTGTGCGAATGCCCTACCCGGGCTTGATGGCGATGGGTCCACTTGCGTCGCACCAAATCAGGATGTCATTTCAGCACCGTCTCGGCTCGGAAGATCCGAAGGCTGCTGCTCAAGTGCTGGATCGTCTATCCAGTCACGCGTTTCAGATGGATAGTGAGGAGAGCGAGCGTGAACTTCTCGACACGAGAAATCCACAGGGGTTTGTCCAACATTCGTTCGATGATGGCACGTTGATGGCGTAGGAGCAGGATTTGGAAATCCTTGGCGCAATCGGTCTGACGATGTAAGAGGCCGAGTTGGAGCAAGGTCGAGAAGCAATGCGCGAGAAGGAACCAATGCATAGGACTCGGGAGGCACAGACAGCGACAGGTGCTCATTTATAAGGCTGAAGGTCGTTGGTCCTGAAGCTGATTTCACCACTGGATGGAGGCTTTTTAGCGGTACGCGGTAAACAAAGCAGGAACGCTTTATCATTTGTTCCCGTTGCCCTTCACAGCAAACTACCCGGCAAAATTGTCCCGCAACCATGCGATCACCGTAGTGATCGCGCCGCGTGCCGCCCGTGTATTCGCGAGCGCATTCAGCATCATAAATCGTGCAGCGCGGCCTGAAAGCGAACCGCCGTCACGGGAACACCCGCTTCCGCAGTTTGCGTGCATAGGCCTCGCCTTCATCGCGGAGAACATCTGCTCTGCCGTGATGACGAGCGTCGTCGGAAGCCCCTTCAACTGTTCACCCGGTCGCCCGCAGCGGTGAGGCGGTGATCATCGCCGATCGGCAGGGTTGCCACATATTGATCCCAGAACCACATCATGCCGTCCGCGGGAGAAATACCCCTCGTCAAACTGATGGTACGACTCCGTGTCGAAATTTGCATCGGTGACCGGATACGGCACAGCACTTGAAGCGCAATCGGTGGCCCACCGCGCTCTTTGAGCAGGTGAGCGCCGCCGTGATATTGCCGCCCGCACTATCGCCGGCGGCGGCGCCAGGTATTTGCGTCGAGCTTTCGCGAAGGCCTTGCGAAGCGATCCGCGGAAAGCGCGGTATAACATTCTTCAATGGCAGTGGGATATTTGGCTTCCGGGCGAGCGGGAATAGTTGCGGCAACACCACAACTGCGTTCGCGCCGACGGCTAACGCCCGAATCAGCCGATCATGCGTATGCTTGTCGCCAACTGCAACCGCCACCATGCACGTGTAAGGATCACCGGCAGCGGTGATGAGACGCCCTGCATACCCGGACGCCTGGCCTGAACTGAAACATCACCGGTAGGCCCATTCGTCACCATCGATCCACGATATCAACGGGCAATTTGACGGCATCACCTGACCTGCGCTTCTGTAGTGCGCGTCCCCACTCTGCGCCGAGTTGGAATGCGAACGGTGAAGATGCCATCGCTTCGGCAAAAGCGAACGCGTCGCCTCAGGTTCGCACGGTTCTTGTACGGTCATTCATGATTTCACCTGATAGAAAAGTGGGTAACTTACGGAAGATACGGAATGTACGCGCTGCTGCGGAGCAGAATGGTTGAACGCCGCCCGGCTGCATCCTGCGAAAATAGCTTATTCGCCAGTCGAAACTGCTTCCGCTGCCGTCACGATCAAATCGGTCACGGCATCCGGCTGCGAAATCATCAGGATATGGCTGGAGTTCACTTCAACGGTGGTCGCGCTCATGCGCTGAGCAAACAGCCGTTCAGCATCCGGCGGGATGGCTTCGTCGTTGGTCGCCACCATGTACCAGCTTGGCAGATTGCGCCACGCTGGGACGCTCATCACGCTTCAGGCGCTGGCGAAGATCGGCTGTTGCGCGGCCACATCACGTTCGACACTGCGGATCGATATCCGCCGCAAAGTGATTGACGAACGCGTCCTAAAGGTCATCAACCGAAAGCCTGCCCATCAGAACAACCGGCAAGGCGCTTTCGGTCAGTTCACCTGAGCCAGCAGCCCGCCACGATCGATTCCACCAAATCTGGGCGAAGGCGGCGATGTAAACCAAGCCGACCACATTCAATGACTGGGTATCGACGGCGCCAGCGGTGATGATCGACCGCCATAGGAATGACCGGCGAGCAGCGTCGGACCCGTCAGGCGAGCGAGTGCCTGATGAAGGCGCTTGTTCGCGCTTCCAACGAGGTGAGCGGGAACTGCAGGGCAATCACGTTGTATCCCTGCGCCTGAAGACGTTCGATCACCAGAACGCTGAGCAGGCAAATCACTTTTTTACGCACCATGCACCAACACGATATTCGGTTTCACAGTCTCACCGCTCTCCTGTGCCAGCACCGGCACTGATACCACCAACAGCGCGATCACAAACAGGGCGACGACGCGCAGCACAACGCGTCCCGACAGCCGTCCATTCACAATACTCTGAGCCATAACTAAATCCCCCCAACATGTCTATCCATGTCACGTATCTAGCACAGCGTGGATAGGTCGCTGAGTGCCTTGTGAATTAGGATAGAGGAGGCTGTATCTGTCGTCGTCAGGGGTTACCCTACATTTTCGCCGGAGAGCAGCTTATGGTGAACGGCATACAGCGCCGCTTGTGTTCTGGATGAGACTCCCAGCTTATCGAAGATGCGAGAGAGATGCGCCTCTACAGTTTTCGTGGTGATGACGAGTTCCTGCGCAATCTCAATATTGCGCAGTCCCCGCGCAACCAAGGCCAAGACGACTGCCTCTTGCCTCGTGAGTTCATTCACCGGTTTCATTGGCTGTTCCTTCCCCACTCCTCAGTACAGCGCGTTCTGTTCACTTAGAAGTATGGGAGTGGGGGTATGGATGTCAGCCATCAACGGTTGACACTTTTGACGGCGGCGGTTGACATTTTGACAAGGAGGACGTGTTACGCGGGGCGTTTAAGGGGCTTCAATGGCTCCGAGGGAGTGAAGGATCGATTTTTCGCCATCGGTGAAGCCTTCAAGCCCGGTGATGTTCAACCGTTCATAGGGACGGTCATGGCGGAGTGTGCGAAGAGGTTCGCGCCGTTTCAAATCCCAGATCATGATCGCGCCGTCGTTGCCACACGTCGCCAGCAGACGCTGATCAGGATTCTTCCGCAGCATTTGAATCATGCCGGCATGCCCGCGGTGTGTGACGAGACACATGGCGGTTGATACATCCCACCAGCGCACCATGCCTTCGCTGTCGCCGGTAATCACCGTCTCCTGATCGCGATCCCATGCGGCGGCAGAGATCGCGTAGTCGAGGGCCTGTATACCGCATACCCGGTCGCCGTGGTCGACATTCCAAATCGTCAACTGCCCGCCTGTTGGGGTTGCGCCGCTCACTATCAGGCGAACACTGTCGGCATTCCACACCAGCGACATGATCATGCCAGCTTGTCCGGGGATTTCGCGGATCAGTCGAAAGTCGTGAGCATCCCAGATATAGATGACACTGCTGTAACCACAACCGGCAACGTATCGGCCATCCGGACTCCAGGCGACATGGCGCAGCCGTGTTGGAAAACTGCTGCCGGTGCGATGATAGCGGCGTGCCGCCATATCGAAAACGACGATCGCATTATCGTAGGTACCCCATGCCAACCGCTGATCGTCAGGACTCCACGCGAGGTTATACAGCACTTGACCATTTTGATCGGGGGGCTGAAGCGCCTCAAGCGGACTCCAAGTTTCCGCATTCCATACCGCAATTGTGTGATCGCGGTCGCTGGTTGCAAGATACTGCCCATCATGACTCCAACCGACGCTGCATATCAAAGCAGTCGAGTCTCTCAGCACGCGCAGCGCGCGGCTGCCCACTACATCCCAGAGGGTAAGCGGTGTTTTTGAGCCTCCGCTGACCATCTGTGTCCCATCAGGACTCCATGCTACGTCCAAAATGGCCGCAGCATAACTTTGCACCACGCGGATACATCGCCCGGTCACGGTATCCCACACGCGCAGCGTGCCGTCGGCGCTGCTGGTGAACAGGCTTTGACTGTCGGCGCCGAATGCCAACGCCCAGACTTCATCCGTGTGTCCATAAAGCACGGCACGGCAGGTTCGTTTTGCTGCATCCCATAACCAGATCGTCTGGTCACGGCTGGCGCTGGCGATCACCTGACCGTCGGGACTCCACACCACGCGCCGCACCCGATCGGTGTGTCCTTTCAAGGTGTCGATCAGCCGCCCGGTTTCAGCATCCCATAGTTTGACGTTGGTTTCGTTGCCGGAGCTGACAAGCACTTTGTCGTCTGCCGAAAAACTGAGCGCTGTGACGGGCACGGTGGAAGCATTGATGATCAACAGAGGGGTAGTCGGTACTGAAAAATGCACCTGCCAGAGGGTGATTTCGCCCTCTAAATCGCTGGTCGCCAACAGGTGACCCGTGCGACTCCAGGCCAAGCCTGCCGGGGTTATGCGTTGTGGGAGCTTATCCAAGGCCTCCCCGGTTTCAGCATCCCACAGGATCACTTCCATGCCGCCGCAGCTGCACAGCATCCGCTGATCGGGCGAAAAGGCGATCCGCACCAACTCGCCCGTATGCCAGCCGATCCATATTAATTCCCCGGTGGCGACATCCCACACTTTCACGGATCGATCCCAACTGCCCGTCGCCAGTCTGCGACCATCGGCGCTAAATGCCAGCGCCATGATCAAATCAAGATGCGCCTGCCATGCACGATGGAGGGTTAGCCCCTGCGACGACCAGATGCGAACTTCACCCCGTCGGCTCGATGCCGACCAAAACTGCCCGTTCGCACTGATCGCGACCGCAATCATGCAGTCGAACGTATCGGTAAAAACGGTGTCCACCAGCAGACTTTGGGCCAACGACGCATCCTGCATCTCAATCCCTTGCAGCGAAATTCCGCGCAGCAGCAGGTGAGACATATCGATGCCGCGCAAGTGACGGCGGATCACATGCAGCAGGATAATGAGGGTCGAGGGTGCATACCCCTGTGCGCTGTGCGGTTGATTTCTAAAGTGTTCCAGCAGTGACAGCAGTCGATCTTCGACGCGGCTGTGTTTAGGAAGTGCGCTTTGCAGATAGGTGATGATGGGGGCTGCCAGCAGGCGCTCTTGGGTTTGGCGAACATATTCCGGCACCTGCGTGAGTTCGATCCCATAATCGACGAGCCAATCGAACTTGCCGGACAGGGCTTCTTCCGCAATGGTGGTGATCAATAGAACGGTGATGTATTCCAAAATGACCGACTGAAGGGTAAAGGTCCCCTGTTTGTGACCGCGTTCCACCAATGAACGCCGGTAGAGCGTCTCAAACGCCTCGAATACTTGCAGGCGTGGCAGCGGTACCCTCATCGCCGCCATCAACTCGTTGATGCTGGAAGGCTCGCGCAGAATCGCCAGCCAAACCATCACGGTTTGTTCGACGCTCGACAAGCGGTTGAACTGTTCGGCAAGGAGTGACCCGATGCCGCCAAAAATGATCTCCCCTTGATCGAGGAACGGTGCAAGATCACCTGCAAATAAATCGATGATCGTTTGAGCCACGATCTTGAGCGCCAGCGGGTTACCCGCGTAAGCGTCGATCAAGCGCATACGTTCCAGCAGTGTGCCGGTGATCCCTTTTTCGGTTAAGAGGGCATCGCACGCTTTCGCGTCCAAGGGGGATAGGCGCAGTGTGCGCACGGGGGCATTGTTCCCCTCAAAGGGAAGGATCGCTGTCGGCTTTTCGCGGCTGGTGAGAAGAATGCAGCTCTGATGATGGGTTTCGGCACTGCGCTGCAAAAATCGTGCCAGCCCTGCATGAGCCGATTGAATTTGTCCCGCGTTTTCGCCTTGTTCCAGCACCGATTCGACGTTGTCCAGCACGAGCAGCGTGCGCTTACCGCGCAACTGCTCAAAGATCACCGCCTGCTGGCGTTCCATGCTGACCAACGCATCGCTCACGGAGTGGGGCGCAAGGACTTGCAGCAGATCGCTAAACAGATCCTCGTCGGTTGGAGTGTCGCGCAGCGATCGCCAGATCACGACCTCAAACTGCGGTGCGATCTGATGCATCAGGTGAACGGCGAGGGCCGATTTGCCGATGCCGCCCAACCCTAACACGGTGATCACTCGGCACGTTTCCCCGATAATCCACCCCGTCAGCACTTTTAGTTCCCACTCGCGCCCAAAGAACATCTGCACGCTCATCGCAGCGTCCCAATCGACCTTCGGCGCATCGTTCAGCCGTGGAGTCCCCAGCAGAGAAGCGAGCCAAGCCTCATCAAGCAGCACTTTTTGATGCGCACCGTTCCACAAAGCACGAATCGCATCAGCCTCTCGCCCGGCTGGAAAGATCTGATTTTCGACGGCAAACGCGATGAACGCCTGTAGGTTTTGCGCGCTGGGGTATTTGCGCCCGGCTTCCCAATCCACGACCGACTGGCGCGAAATCTTCAGCACATCCGCCAGTTCAAGCTGGGTCAGCCCCATCGCGGTCCGCAAGGTCAAGAGCCCTTGCCCGAATGCGTAGTCCTGTTCACGGTATGTCGAACGTTTCATGGATCAACCAACGGGTCAGGGATACGGAACTGAGAATGTAGGGAGGATGCAATCATCTTTGGCAGGAGAAAATTATACTGTCGAAGAAATCCCCATTGTATGGGTGACTGCAAATCAAGTGGGTCAAATTTTCCAGCGGATCAGCGCTTTTTCAACCAGTGTGATCGCCAGCGTAGTGACAATCCCCAATGCCGACACGATCACCAGCCCGGCGTACATTTGCAGCACGTCAAAAACAGACCAAGCGCTCCACACAAAATGACCTAACCCGGAGTTCGCGCCCAAAAATTCAGCGGATACGATCACCAGCAGCGCAACGCCCATGCCGGTCTTCAAGCCGGAAAAAATCGACGGCAGCGCTCCGGGCAGCGCAATATCGCGGAACACCAACCATGCGCTCGCCTGGAAATTGCGTCCGACGGCAAGATAGATCTGGGGAATGTACAGCACCCCTGTGACCGTGTTGATCAGCACGAGATAAAACACCGAAACAGCGATCACAGCAATTTTCGATGCTTCACCCAAGCCGAAAATGAGCAGAAACAGCGGGAGCACAACGATTTTGGGCACAGGAAACGTCGCATCGATGATGGGCTGGATGGCAGCACGGATCAGGGGAGAGATGCCCATCAAAAGTCCAATGATCACCCCCGGGGCAGCGCCAAAAGCGAACCCCCAAAGAATTCGGCTGAAAGTGGCACCGATATGCTGCCAAATCACACCCTGCCTGAACAGATCGATCAGCACATTACCAATCGCTGATGGCAGCGGAAAGAAACGCACATCAATCCAACCGGTTCGTCCGCCAAATTCCCACAACAGGAGCAGCAGAACAGGAGTTAGGATCGAGACGACCTGCCGTGACAGCCGCGCCGGATTGAGCTTCAGATTCTTCGGATCAGGCGCGGCAGAAATAATCGTCGGAGGGGGCGCGTTCGGTACACCATGTTTGAGGTCGCCGCTCAATTAGTCACCATTCCTCAAATGCTGCCACACCCGGTTGTAGAGCACGCCAAATTCAGGATCACCGCGTACCAAATCGATCTGACGTGGACGGGAAAAATCAACCGGGATTATGTCTCGAACGCGCCCCGGTCGAGTCGTCATGACAACAATCTTGTCTGCCAGCAGGATCGCTTCATCAATACTGTGAGTGACGAATAAGACGGTCTTTTGGGTTTCTTCCCAGATGCGAAGGAGTTCAACCTGAAGGGTCACCCGGTTTTGAGCATCGAGGGACGCAAATGGCTCATCCATGAGCAGTATTTGTGGGTCATTCGCGAATGCCCGTGCAATCGAAACGCGCTGCTTCATGCCGCCAGAAAGCTGATGTGGGAAAGCGCGCTCAAATCCGGAGAGGCTCATCGTCTCGATGTACTCAGCGGTGATCCGGTGCTGACTCGCTTTGTCTATCCCGCGTGCTTTCAAGCCGAACGCGATATTATCCCGAACACTCATCCATGGAAAAATGGACGGAGCCTGAAACACCATTGAGGTGAGCGGCTGAGAGGCATGTGTCGGTTGGCTGTGGATGAGCAAGTCGCCCGCTGATTTTGTTTGCAGCCCCGCGACGATCTCCAGAAGCGTTGTTTTCCCACACCCTGACGGCCCAACAAAGACGTAAAACTGACCGGGCGGAATCTCCAGACTCACCGCGCTAAGCGCTGTAATTTCCAATCGCCCATCGTAAAAGTGCTTGGTGAGTTGATCCAGCTTAATTTTCCATTCGGGCGCATGTTCGGGCGAAGGGTGCATGGTAAACCTATTCGTACACCCCCAACACTTCGACAGCATATTCGGCAAAGTTGGTATCAATGCCAAGACGAACATCAAAGCCTTCGGGCACAAATTCGTGTTCAACGTACCACGCAAGGTCGGCGGTCAGCGACTCAATACTGACCATGCCATTAGGGTTCATCGTGGTCAGCCCCAGATTTTCGTACAGCGCCGGGTCGGTGAGCGCTGTATAGCGCGTGAGGATATCCACAATGGCGTCACGATCGATATTTTTGAAGAAGGCATCGTTAAAGTCACGTGCGCCGCGCAGCCGCGCCACCGCAAAGCGCCGCGCAAGGTCAGTCTGTGCCGCGAAATCAGCCGAGTACACCTGCACATTGACTTCACGCCCTGCGCAGATTTCTCCCATGCCCCGGTAGGTGACAAACAAGCCTTGACTCAATCCGGCACTCAAGAAAGGTTCCACGATGATCGCGCCTTCAACCGCGCCGTTTGCCAGTGCCGCACCCATTGCAGGGAAGGGAAGTTGAGTCAGCTCGACATCTTCGCTGGTCATGCCGACCGTTTCAAGCAGTTCTTCTAGGCAAATATGCGTGGGCGTACCGCCGTTCGCCACCGCACCGATTCGCAACCCTCGCAGATCAGCAGGGCTAGCGATCGTATCCGCCAGCTCTTGCCGGAGTACCAATGCCGATCCATCCCTACCTTCTTCAATAGTGGCATTGTCGGCCACTATTTTCAGTCCGTAATCGGTGCCGAGTGCGTTAAACAGCGCCGCGCCTGTGTTTGCATTTCCAACATCAAGCTGACCGGTGGCCAAAGCGGGGATCATGTCCGACAGCGCCGTAAACTGGCTGGTTTCGACATGAATGCCCTGATCACGGAAGTAGCCGCGATCAATCGCGATAAACACCGCTGCATCCGAACTCAGTCCGAAGATGCCCACCGTGACGGTGTCCAATGCTTCTGGGGTTGTTATTTGTAGCGTTTGATCTTGAGTTTGGGCTTCTGTGGTTTCAGTCGCGGGAGTTGCAGTTCCACAAGCAGCTATCGAAAAAACAGTCATGCACAAAACGATCACCATCCGAAACCGAGAGTTTCCCGGCTCGTGAAGGTTATTCATGAATGCAGCTCCCAATTCCCTAGTGGTATCTTCAGATTGTACTCGAAAAACAAACTTCAAGGGTATATACCGCGAAAGCAGACTCGTCTTGATGCTTCATGTTTGGATCGCGCCGTATTCGTAGTGAATGGCTATGTGCAAATTTTAATATTTGCCACAGGCTGACTCGCACAAGTCGGCGCTCAATTGCTTTCACGCTTCATGATCCGTATGGGGTTATGGGGGAAACACGGGGATGGGGAACTCGTAGTACCATTGCCTCGTTTTCGGCACGCTTCTCTTCAGGTCTACTCCCGGTACGAGAGTCTGTCAATTTGTGTTTGACAGGTTCTTTTCTTTCGTGAGCGATGCTCGTTTTTCGCCTTCAGAATCGAAGACTAGAAAAAGCTCGTGAGAACCGTATCAAGGGCTCTTTCCTGTAGGGTGATAATTCGAAACCTGACACATAAACAGGAAGTAGGAGGTTTCATCACCAAGAACACGGAGCATTTCACGCGTGGTCGGAGGTTCTTTGAGTACCTTGTACCGCTTGGGAGAACGGCGTTCCAATTCTGCTTTTACGTCCTCATAGAAAGTTCTAATTTCGGCTGCCTCTTTGTGCATATGTTTGGCAAGTTGGGAAATCTCTTGCTGGAACAAGTCGGCTGACTTGCGCAAATAGGTATATTCCGCGTTCATCAGCGTCAGCCAACGCGCTTCACAGGCAAACAAATCCGTGGGTTGAAGCATCCAAAGGAGTTTGATGCCAGTGTCGAGAATGGTTCGTGCGATTAACATTGCAGCAGGGAGCAAAACGAGATCCTTGCACGCAAAAGCAATCAGTGACTCGATACAGCGGAGCGAGTAAAGAAGCATGATGTGTGCTTCGTCCTGCGCTTCATAACCTCCCCACGACGGAATTTCATCTCTCGCCTTCAAAAAGCGCTTGATGGCCAGATCCAAGAGATCGCACATGCGCGCGATTTCAGGTGTAATCGGTTTCTGAACATCCTCGCTCATTTAATCCTCTAAATGCCGTTGGCATAGGTAACTCTAATGCTGCCCTCTATACTGGAGATGTCAACCATGAGGTTACTACAACAATCGCGCCTGCTTCAGCGATCCGTCATCCCACAAGTGCATCCGATCCGGCGGTTCGGCATTCGGATCATCGTCGTCCACGGGCGTGGACGATGCAGGTGATCCGTTTTTCTTGCGGTTCTCTTGCCGCCGACCACGCCGAGCCGCTGTTCGTCCGCATAGCGCTCAAAGTTGAGCGCCAGCAGCCGACACGGCACCTCACTCACGCCGAGCGGTTTCACTAATAATATAGCGAACGCCCTGTGCCGTCTCGTAAAAGTCGTGACAAAATTCCAGATCACCCCAACCGTAGGGAAATACAACCGCTTCATCCATCGCGTGGTGCAGGTCACGGAACTGCTGAATATCGGCACTGTGCAAACGGTTATAGGTAGCGATCAGGCCTTTCTGACTGTGGAGCACGATCTGCCTAGCCAAGCAGATAGCTCCGATCGAGCCACTTACTCGCGGGCTGCATATACTGCGCTTTAAACCATTCTGACCCTTTATAACCCTTATATGCGGTTTTACAATGAGATGGTTAAAAAGAAAGAGGGTGCAGCCATGTCCATTGATCGACTTCTTTCAGAACTTGAGAAACTACCTTACGATGCGCGCGTGCGGCGCATGGTCGACCTCGGCGCACAGGCACGTCAGGATACGGCAGTTCGCGCCACCCTAACGACGCTCGCACACGGTGACATGTATCAACGGGTGCTGGCGCTGCAAGCCTGCTTCGGCAGCCGCGACGGTGAAGCCGTGCTGCGCGCCCTCACCGATCCGTCGCGTACGGTGCGGCAGATGGCGCTGAACATGGTCGCCTCTTTGTGCGATGACGATCAGGCGGCAGGCACATTTGACCTTGTGCCGCCCTCCCGACGTGCTGCGCTGCTGGGGATGCTGAGGAAACAGCGCCGCCAAGCCGTCATTGATACCCTCCTTGAAAAGCTGCTGACCCGTGAACCCGCCGACTGGCTGCCGCTGATCAGCTTTGGATCGGAAGCGCTGGTTGGTCGCCTGCTGGACACGATCCTGATGCAGTCGGATTATCCCACCGCACGCCGTATTGCCCGGCGGCACCCCGGGCTGCTGGCCGATACGCTGATTCGGATGGGCGAGCGTGCGACGCAGATGGATCAGCGCCTGCTGTGGATCGTCAATGCTGTCCTGCCTGTTTTGAGCGATCATGTCCCCGATCAAGCGCTGGCGATGGTCAAAGTCCTCAGCCGCCATCTGCCGATCGGGCATCTACAGTTACAGGATCTGGCCAATCGCCGCCCGGATGAGCTGTCCGAGTTTCTGCTCACGCTCACGGAACGCGCACGGGTGGATTTCAGTCACCGCGCCGCGGCCCTCTCAGAAGCGCGTATTGCCTCACTGCTTGAAGCGAATTACTTGAACGGGCACGCGTTCGCCCATTGGGGAGCCAGCCTCGATCCGGTGGTACGTGCGAGTCTGTTTCGCCGTTTTGGGCTGGGCTGGCGCGATGCCAACGGTGCGATCCCGGTTGATGCCCTAGAACTGCTGCCGCGTGACCTGCGTGAAAGCGAAGGACGCCGCCATTTGTTGCTGCCTGCATTGGTGACCGAACCAAAGCAGCGGCTCCCCTATGCAGCACTGCTGCCGTGGCCGGAAGCGCTGAAAGAACTCACGCCGTATCTGCGCAATGCCGATGCCGAGCTGCGTGCCACCGCATGGAGACCGCTCATCGCTGCGGTGAAATTTCAGCGGGAGCGGCTGCCGGAACTGCTGGCGATGCTGATCGCACGGCGCAACGAGCAGGATCCAGTGCGATCAGCTTTCCTGAACGCACTCGCGTTGCTGCCGCCGGGGGTGTGGCGCGCCGAGCATCTGGAAGCATTGGGCCAGATATTCCGCGATGCCCTGAATGCGTCTGACTTTTCTGTTGAAAGCGGACGTGTGATTGAAATGCTGGTCGTCCGGCTGCTGCCGCTTCACCCGGAATGGGCGGCGGCATGGATGGCGACGCTCGTCAAGGAGCGTGGGCAAATTCACCTCTATGGACTAACGACGATGCTCGCACCGCGTGATATTGAACGGATCGCGCCTGTCCTGATGCCGGTGCTGCAAGCGTGGGCCGCACTTGAGCGAGAACTTCAGATCTATGGACTTGCGTCAGCCCTCGGTAAACGACTCCCCGCCTTCACAGGGCTGATGGATGTGTTGCAGGAGGTGATCCGTAAAACCGCAGAAAATGGGATGGCGCGCCGCCTGCTCAGCCTGATCGCGCGGTACGATCACACCACGTTTGCGGCGATGGCGATTGACCTGCTTCAGCAGGATGCGAGCTGGATCACCGTGCCGGATATCCATCAATATCTACATCGACACGCACAGCATTTGCTGACCCCATATCTGGGTCAAACGGCCTTCGACGGGCGCTTTGGAACGGGCAGAACCCGTTATATCCTGCCGATTGATCGCGGATTCTACCGCTGGACGCCCACGCAGCAGGCGATTTTCGCGGGCGTGTTGAGTCAGGTGACAGCGGAAAATGATCGCGATGTTCCGGCGCTGCTGACCGTGATTCGGCAGTTGGTGGGGCTGATGATGGTGCCGCCCACGCGCTTGATCGAACTGGCATCGAATGAGCGGATGGCCGTGCGTGATACGGCGGTGCGGGCGTTGGGGCGGCTGGATGCGGGTGAAGGCATTCCGGTACTGCTCGACGCGATGGGCGACGATCGCGGACGCATCGCGATCTATGCCCTGCGGCGATCGCTGCTGGAAATGACGCCGGATCGGGCGCTGGCGACGCTGCGCACTGTGCCGATGGAGCGGGTGACGGTCGCCAAAGAAGTGGTGCGGCTGATCGGAGATCTGCGCACGCCGGATGCGTATGCGGAACTGCTCACGACGGCTGAACGTGATCTACACTACGATGTCCGCGTGGCGTTGGTGCGCGCCTTGTGGAATTACCTAGAAGATGCGCGCACTTGGGCGATTTTCGATACCTTGATTGAGGATGCCAATCCGTCGGTGCTGGCGATTATCGCGCGCACCCCCGACGATACGCTGTCGCCCGACTCGCAGGGGCGCTTGATCGTGCTGCTTGGGCGGATGCTCCAGCATGCTGATCCGGCGGTGCGGATCAATGTGCTGCGGCGCATGGCCGATCTCCCCGTGACCGATCCGCAGCAGCGGCTGCTCGAACCGCTGTACGCGGCGGTACAGTCGCCGCTGCCGCAGGAAGTCGAAACCGCCTCCACGGCGATTTTCGCGACCTACGCCAGCCGCCAATCGGAGTCGATTCGGGAACTGCTGACACGTCTGCTTCCCAACCGCCGCGCGCTGCTGATCTTCCTGAACGCGCTGAATACGGCGGTGCGGGCACGATCGCTGTACCTCATCGACACCACGACTGCCGCCGTAGAGGTACTGGATCGCGATCCCCTTCTAACAGGGTACCAAGTGCGGACGGCACTCAGCGGACTGGCGTGGGATCAAGCGGCGGCGCTGCTCATTCGCGTCGCGGAGTCTGGTCGGCTGCACGCAGGCGTCCTCGCGGAAATTCTCGCGCAGGTGGCGTGGACGATCTGGCAAACGGACGACATGGAACGGTTTGAAGCCGCCCTACGAACTCAGCCGAACGCCATGCTGCGGCGCACCGGGCTGGCGGCGATGCAAGCCTATACCGGCGTAGGACGGCGAGGCTGGACAGAGGCGGCGCTGGCTCAGCTTGATATCTACCGCGCTGACCCCGATCCGCTGGTGGCAAGCGCGGCGCAGTTCACGTTTCCGCCAGAGCCGACGATCTGAAACGGTGCCGCACCTGTCATTTGGCCGGGGTAATCCCCAACCGGGTTACGAGCGAGGCATCGACCGGGTAGAGACGTTCATGAGGCACTTGATCGGGGTTCGCGGTTGGGTTTTGAAGGAGGGCATGCGCCAGATCGGTCATGTCCTCCAGTCCGATGATCCATTTGTTGACGTAGTTCTCGACCACCGATCCCCGCAACCCGATCTGAATAGCGCGGCGGTAGGGGTATTTCTGCCCGTTGAGGAGCCGTTCCGGATCCCATTGATGACGCACCGACGTTCGGCTGAGATCGCGTTTCCATGTTTCCGGGTTGGCATAGACGAAGGGATTGAAAGTCGACTCGACAGACTCACCAGGATGGCCAGGAATCCCGCATGTGAAAGCTTGATCCTGAGGATCGCTTCGATTCGGCTTGGTCGCATAGCCGGATCGATACAGCATCCAGCCGAACGACGGCTTAATCCACGTCATCCGATCCAGCGCGAAACCCTCGCCGAATGTCCCCTTTTGGAGTGCTGCGTCCACAATGTCTCGCCGGAAGGCCTGATAGACGGAGATCCCCGTGTCATCATAGGCGGCGTAGAGCTGGCGTTCCACCACAGTGTGCATCCCCATAGACTCATTCCCAATTGTGAATCCGCTAACCCTCAAAGAGAATGGCACCCGGCTCTTGAAATATAAAACGCTCGCGGATCACGCCAGTATCGAAGGCATCTCTGAGGGGAATGCCATTCCAGTATGGCGCTAACCGCGGATCGTTCTTCACGAACTCGATGATATGCTGTTTGCCGTTTTTCTCGAATCGTACGGTGAGCTGATCATCGGCCAGATCGAGTGCTGTCATCTCACTTTCACACAGGATTTCCGACAAATCATCCCAGTGCGGTATGTGCTCTTCAACATACTGTGGTGCCAGCCACGGATGAAAACGGTCATACAACTGTGGGGAGCACGCTACTATGCGATCATCAACCAACATGTAGCTGCTAGCGAACCAAACAGTATAAAGGAGAGCGATACCGTCCTTGCCGTCAGTATCGCTGTCATGGAGGACAAGTCCGAAATAACCGGGGCTGCCCATGCCATACCAGCCACCCCCACCATACCCCGCGATCTTCATGCCAATCAGCGTGCTCGGCTCAATATCCATCAGCGTTTTGGGGGTGCCAAATACAAAAACCTCATCCACTTTTGGGCGAAAACCGAAGGTAGAAAAACCCGGTACTTCAACCCAGCCTTTCGCCAGCCACTCTGGAACCTGATCTTTGGGAACAATGCGCCCATAGTCATTTACCTGCCCCAGTTTGAGGTTGAAATACTTGGCGTAGGGATATTTGGGGGTCAATCGATCGCTCAAGGCGATCAGGATCTTCGACAGCCAACGTCCGATCATGGTTTTGCTCCCTTCACAAAAAGGTCTCTAACCTGCGACTCCGCGTATCCGCAGCAGCAGATCATGGAGCGCATCGAGCGCGGTAGGCGCCTCTGGCAGCGCACTCACATCGCGCGCCGACTCCAACGCTTGCACCGTGGGCTGATATTCGCGCTCGTGGATGGCCAGATCGGCATCGTTCAGCGTGCCGTGCTCCGCGCCGGAGGTTTTGCGGGCGATCAGATCCGGTAGGTACGGCAGCCGGAAGTGCTCACTCAGCGTGTTCAGGTTGGCTTCGACGATGCCGGTCTGTTGAGGTTCAGTTTTCCCTGATCGGTATAGCCCGTTTCTACCTTTGCCTAGCGCTACCCAATCGCCCGCAGCACCTCGTCGGCATCGACGCTGCCCCAGTGATAGCCCATCGTCTCGCTGTCGGTTTTGGCGCGTTCCCCGCGTGGCCCATCACATCCGCGCGGCGATGCACGCCTAGACAAATGGCGAAGAAGCGCCTTCCTCTGTGACGCAGTATCGCAAGAAACCGAGGCGTGTCCGTTTTCAGCGCCAACCGAAGCAATAGCCGAATGCATGGTGAAAACAATTTTACAATATCAACAGGCAGACGAGCGCTTGTGCTGTTCGCCCTTCGTGCGCAGTGCCGAGCAAACATTTCAACGTAGAGAGAAGATGAGCTGAAAATCGGACAGTTGGCCTTCCTGCACTATCTGGCTGAGGCGGCGGGGTTGAACGGCATACAGAGTGGTTTAGCGGGGACTGGCTGGGACTTTGGGAGGCGCTCGAACACGATCGAACAGGAGGACGTCATGAACCCTTAGCACATAGTGTCGCGTTTTCAGCACTGAGGGTGGAGGATGGCAAACATCGTTCGAAAGTTGAAGCAAAACCCCATTTTGCCTTGCCGCTCAATTTGTCGCCGTGCAGTTCTCATCAATACGATAAAGTTGGCGTTCGGCACAGGTCAAATCGCGTACATAGCGATTTTCCCGTACCCATGGAATGAGTTCTTGCACGTTGAACAAACGCCATTGGCTGACGATGCCGTCTTCGTGCCCAATCAGAATATGATCCCCATTCGGGCTAACATTGATACGATACACGGGGGTGGTCAAGTCGGAAATCCGCTGAACCTCACTACCTGTGCTCACATCCCAGACAATGACTTTTTGATCAAGTGAACCCGACACAATAAACTGCCCATCCGGCGTAAAGCGAATCGAGTGGACGGCATCGGTATGACCGATGAAACGTCGAATTTCCACGCCGTTTGTCATATCCCACAGAGTGAGGTTGCCGTCGCGTCCGCTCGAAACAGCTTGTGTTCCGTTCGGGTTGAACTTGACAGCGAAAATTGTACTGGCATGCCCCGTTAGCCTATACAGCGCATTTCCAGTTGATACCTCCCAAACGATCACAGTCGCATCACGCCCGCCGCTGATGACTCGCGTCCCATCAGCGCTGATGTCTACACTGAACACCGCTCCTTCGTGCCCAACAAAGCGCCGGATTATATTGCCGGTTTGTGCATCGGCGTAGAGCAATTCACCCTCTTGTGTCCCGGCGAAAAACGCGCTTCCATCCGGTGTAAAAGCGAGGGCATTGAGACTGCTCGTCCCCAGAGTAAACGTTACGCTCTCCTCTGAAGCTTCGATTAGGCGCAAAATTGCATGACCGTCACTCAGGCCGATCAAAACGTGGCGATTGTCAGGATTCAGCGCGATCGACCGAATATCCCCTTCTTCAATCTGAAGGGTATTCAACAATGCCCCACTTACGGCATCCCATACCCGGACGGAGTTATCTAAACTGGCGGTTATAATCCGACTGCCATCACTGCTGTAGATCGTCTCCAAAATACGCGCGGAATGTCCCGCTAATGTGAACTCCCAACGCTGATCGCGGAGCGCCCATATACGGATTGTATGATCCAACGCGCCGCTCACTGCGAATTTCCCATCTAGGCTCACAGCAAGTCCATTCACGGCGTCCGTATGTCCACGCAATTGATCGATTTCGAAGCCGCCATCCACATTCCAAAGGTGCACAACTCCATCGACCGTGCCACTCAACAGTCTCCCATCTGGTAGAAACTCCACGCTTGTGACACTGTTTTGCCCGTGGAAGCGCTGCAAAATTTGCCCGCTTTCTACATCCCAGACAAGCGCAGAATTATCGCTGGATGCTGAAGCCGCCAAGCGTCCATCTGCACTAAACGCCACATCTAGCACCGATGTATCATGTCCCTCCAATTGGCGGATCAGGATCCCGGCAGCACTATCCCATAGAATAAGACTTCCATTTTCTGCACCAGATAAAATGAATCTCCCATCTGGGCTAACAGCAACCGACAGCACAGAATAATGATGCCCAATCAATGTATGTACAGGCTCGCCTGTGCTGGTATCCCAAATGATCAAGTTGTCATCACTAGAAGCGGTCACGGCAAAACGCCCGTCGGGAGTGAAAACGGCATCGCGAACAGGCTCGGTATGCCCAGTCAAGATATGAAGAGCCGACCCTGTCGCCACATCCCAGATAATCGCTGCGCGGTCTACGGCGGCGCTTATCGCCCATGCCGTCCGTACTGAAGGCTACCGATTGAATATCGCCATGATGCCCGATAAAGCGTCGGATCTCTTGTCCAGTGAGTCGATCCCACAATCGCACCGTTCCATCGGTCGACCCGGCAAGAATTGTTTGACCGTCCGGGCTGAATGCGACATCGGCAACCCCGGCGTTGTAGCCAGTTATAATACGGGAGGTGCTGGGTTCAAAAGCAACTTCAAAAAGTGTGCGTTGTGTTTGTAAGGATGCATTCGGGATCTCCACCGCTTGCATCGCCAGCGTGATGGCTAAATCGCTGTTATGTTCTTGCAGCGCTTGGCGTGCACTTGCTTCAAGAGCCAAACTTTGAGAAATGGACGCGTTCACATCGCTCGTAGCACGGGCGAGTTCGGCTTGATTACGTTCAAACTGTGCTGCCTGATTTTGTGCCAGCGCAAACCCTGTCAGCACCATAGCAATAACCATCGCGCTCACCAGCACGTATACCAAGGTTCGCAGACGTTCACGAGCGCGACGCTCCAATCGTTCGACATGGTCTTGATCTTCCTGTGCTTGTGCATCACGCTTAAGTCTTTCTTCAATGCCCGCCTGCAAAAAGCGGTATTCATCTTGTGTAAGCGCGATTTGGGTCACCTCTGCCCATTTTTCGTACTGTTCCAAACGGACACCCCGCAGCAAGAAGCTGTTTTCAAAGTTCGACTTCAACCACTCTTCTGCGAGCACAGCCAGTGTTCTTTCCATACGAATATCACCGCGACTATCATCCAACCATTCGCGCAGTTGGCGCCATTCACGAATGATTGCCTCATGTGTCACTTCAACAGTTGGGGTATGGGTTATTGGATCGCGGTCAAATGTCACTAACCGAGATCGACCCAGCTTATCAATAACCGAGCGCATAGCAGCAGGTTGACGCGCGATCGACATAATCTCTGACAGCAACGCACGACGGCGCGTGTCTTCCGCACCCTCGCCCAAGGTGATCAAGCGTAAGAAAAGCTGTCGCGCTGCTTTCTGCTCATCCAATGTAAACGCTTTGTAGAGTTCATCCGCCCGTTGTGCAAGCGCCCCCCGCACACCGCCAATCGCCTGATACGCCGAAAGTGTCATGCGATCTCGCTCACGGCGTTCGAAGAGTTCGCTCAACAAATATTGGAATAACGGCAGCGCCCCCGGCTGCTCGTTGACTTCAGCAATGATGGCGGATACCAGCCCTTCTTCTAGTGTGATGCCAAACTGTTTTGCTGGGCCAGTGATAGCACGCTCCAGCTCATCAGGCAGCATCGGGGTGACGATCTCTGTATTACGCCTCATTAAGTCACTGATCGAGGGGTAGAGGAGGGGGCGGTCATAAAAATCGGCGCGCAGGGTAATCACCAACCGAAGGCGGCTGTTTGGGTCATTGATTGCGGTGGTCAAGCTGCTTAAGAAGCGGACAATCTCCGCGTCTTGGTCGTTTAAGGTAAATACTTCTTCAAACTGGTCAATGATCAGGCAAAGTTCGTTGGACATGCCGGGAGGCAGGATATCGTTTAGCACATCCCGCAGCCCATTATCTCCCTGTTCCAGCCGTTCAATGAGATCATCAGGACTGGTGGTGGCTACACTTACGAGGGCGGCTGCCAATTCTTTAAACGGTTTCGCGCCCGGCAGCATTTCGACGTAATACCAGTGTTCCGATCCCATGATTGCGCCGCGCCGTAAAGCTGGGATTAACCCCGCTTTGACGACACTGGATTTACCGCTGCCACTGGGACCAACGACCGCCATAAAACGTGATAGATTGCGGGTACGGTTGAAGGTTCTAATCAATTGCCGTACCAGTGCTTCCCGACCAAAAAAGTGAATGGAGTCGGTTTCTTGAAAGGTGCGAAGTCCTTTGTAGGGATTGGGAATCATATCGTCTAGCCGAGTATGCCCAGAGGGATCTAGACGATGAATGGCTAACGGAGACGAAATAGTTGTCGAAGTCTGATGAGTGTCTACGACCTCACGAAATGCGCGTGCCATCGAAAGTATGTTCTCGAAACGCGCGTTAGGATCGATTGCCGTTGCTTTAAGGAGGATTCTTTCGATGCCTTCAGGAATATCAGGGCGAACTAGCCGAATCGGAGGAGTGGGATCTTTGATGCGCTGGCTCGTTAACTGCGTCATCGTCATCGACTCAAGACTAGGGAAAGGATGCACGCCTGCGAGCATTTCGTACAAGACAATCCCTAAACTGTAGATGTCCGCTTGTGGAGTGGTCAATTTGCCAGCAACCTGTTCAGGTGCGGCATAAGCAGGTGACCCAAAAGCGGCAAATTCATCCATTTCACCTGATGGCACATGGACATTGCTCAGAATTTTGGCGATCCCAAAGTCCGCCAAGTACATATTTCGGTCTTCATCCAACAGGATGTTTTCAGGTTTGATGTCACGATGAACCACCCCCATTCGATGCGCGAGCATCAACGCGGAAGCAATTTGACTTAACATCTGCGAGGTTTCCGCGATTGACCAAAGGGTATCTTGCATCGCTTGGCGCAAGTGACCGCCGCGCAAATAGCGCATGATCAAATAAGCGCCATCCGGCTCGCGCCAATAATCGTATAACGGAACAATATGGGGGTGCTCTAGCCCTGCAATCAGTTGGGCTTCAGCTTCAAAACGGCGGATAAAGTTAGGATGATTGGCAAACGTTGACCAAATAATCTTGACCGCGACATCGCGATCAATCACGGGTTGGTGTGCTTGGTAAACAGCGCCGAATGCCCCAGCGCCAACCAAGTCGCGCAGAATGTAGCTCTTGACTACTTTTCCGGCCAAGGTTTCCATAACATACCTTTGGTTGTCGCTGTCTAAAGGTAACCGTTCGCTGAAAGGTGAGTTTGCCTAGACTGCGGCGTTGTCTACGCCATTACCATTCTGCGCGTTTATTTCTTGGGTTTCTTCAGTCGTTTTTGGCGCAGATTTTGGGAGCACTGCATCGAACAACCAGCTTAGCGAGCGTTCACGGTTGAAAAAGGTTTTATAGGTAATGGCAGGGTGCTTCAGTTTCAACCGATCCATGACCGTTTGGCTCACTTGACCTGAGACAGACAAATTAAACCCGATGGCGATACGCGCCTGAAAGCCGGGGTGTAGGTTGAAGAAAGATTCTGCTTGTTCGCGCCCGCTATCCGTGATGCCGATGTTCAAGAGGTCAAATCTCACTAAGGTAGCATATTGGAGCGATACCCCCGGTGAAGAGACATCATGCATGGCAAGATAGGGGTTTGATTTATCCCAATTCTCCAGTGTTTGCAGAACGAGCGCTTGCCAATAGGTAACAATGCTTGGGGAGATGGAGGTTAGGCGATATATCACGATTTGTGGATTGTGAAACCACTCACACATTAAGCCGGGATAAGGCTCTTCAATCGCAGCAGGTATAGTAGATAGAGGTTGCGTTTGTGGTTTATTGCTCACACTTTTCTCCGCGTCTTTTTACAACGGAATATCCATCTGTGGATTGTACGTTTGCGACATTGAGCATCGGGGGTTTCAGCGTTAACCGTATGTAAAGCAACGATTAACACAAGTGGCGCAAAAGATGCGACCTTTGAAGGCACTAAGGATGGATTCTCCCCTCAAGGCTTTCGCTCTGGAAAGATGTTCAACCGCCCAATGGCAGGAGATCTAGTCAACCTCTTTTGCTAGGCGGTTTGGCTGGTACGTATATCGCCTATTGATAGGTCGTAGTTTTGGAACGGGAATGCTCAATTGGCTGTAAGATCCCCCTCCAAAATGACCCATCAGATTGTGAGCCAGTCCTAGAATCGATGGACGCCGCTTCCTTGGCCACCTTGCTTGGAGCTTAAATACTAAGAGGTTTACACGGAGCTTTGTGAAGCCCCATGAAGATGAAAAAAAGAGTTATGAGATCAGTTTTGCGAGGGTTTCAGGCGGTGTATTTGGGTGAATATAGGGGTGCACTGCGCGGGAGAGATGCCTTTTATCCCCGAACGGCCGCTACCGGGAGTTCTCACGTATGCCTGCTTATCTCCGCTGGCAAGAGTCACAAATGCTCTACTACCGGCTGGAGCAGTCGCGCACATGGAACGAGCTGAACCCGTCGATCGATAAGGCGATAGAACTGGTGCGCGTGGAGGGCGACCGCGAAATCGGCACGCTGCTCGACGTCGCCGGAATCGATCAGATCCCATCCAGTGCGATTCAGCACGGCATTGATATGGTGAAGCGCAAGCCCGCCAATGCTAATTATATCGTCGTGCTTGGTGCGCCGTTGGGTGTGCGCAAGCAGGAGGGGGAGCGGATCAGCGAGTACCCGGTCGATGCCGCTCATATTGCAGTGGCGCTCGCCACCCGGGTATGTTTCGATACCGGATTGCTGAGCGATCCCGACTCAGTCGAGGTGAAGAATGTCGGGCGGCAGATGTTTCTGAAGGCAGAGATCGGGCAGCCGATCGCGCACGTCCTGATAGGTTGCTTCAATACCGCGATCGGATTAGAAACTGTTGCCATCGCCGCACCGGTCGATGCGGAATGCAACTTCGACTCCCACAGCGGCGGGCTCGTGATCGGCTATGTGGATAATCACGAGGCGCGGATCGAACTCAGCCGGGTTCGAAATGCCGTCTGGATCGACTGTGGCAACCATTTCGCCTCCGGTCAGGTCATGATCGGCAACACTGGCGATCGGGCTCTGATGATGCAGCACCTCGACGGGCGCGACGGGAAATACGCCTATCTCCCTAATGCCGCGCTCCTGTTTCCGCAGCTTCTCCAACCGGAGACCTCGCCCGCGCCGGAGCCACCGCGCTCGTGAGCAGGATTTGTTCATCAACGAGTGGGGCGCCATCGTCGCCGCTCAGTACTTGTACAAGCCCATCCACCGCTAGCCCATCCGCACGTTCCTCACCTACGTCTCATGTGAGGGTATCGCGGTTCGGAGCGTTGATTGGCGAGGAGGAACTCACGTTTTATCTATAGCTCTAGGAAATCGGCCAGATGCGATGCCGTCTCCAACATCGCGTGTCCCGCACAGAACCCGGCGGACGGTCAGATCGGGCACAGTGGCTGGGCGTGCCGCGATTTTATCCACATCGCGCATGATGTCTTTGGTGCCACCCACCAGCAGGATCGGCATCATCAATCGCTGTAACTCTACGTCGCTGAAGATCGGCAGCGCACCCATCCGTGGCAGAAAACTCCCGTAATTTGCACCACAATCGCCGTGACCTCGCCAGAACCGGGACATCCCCCGAAGAGATCGTGTACGAGGCGCTTTGATCCCCCACTGCCCGAACAGCATGAGCACAACTGCTTTCAAAGCAAACGACAGACGATCCGGAATAATCCCGCCGGGGGCGATGAGTACCAATTTGCTGACGCGCTGAGGTGCCGTCACAGCAAATTTCAGCGCCGTCCATGCCCCCTGTGAAACACCCACCAGCACGGCTTGTTGAAGTTGGAGACCGGTCAGCACGTCTTCCAGCCATTCCGCGAACGCCGGACTGTCCCATTCGGGACGAGTCGGCGCACTTTTTCCGGCTTCGCCCACCAAGTCAACGGCATACACGCGAAATCGACGACAGAATTGCCCGACATCGCCCGCCCAAATGGTGGAGTTGCCCCCGGCACCGTGCAGCAGTACCAGCGGCGGCGCGGTTTCATCTCCGGAGGCAATGACGAAGGTGCTGCCGTACCGGGTGGCGATCATCCGCGTTGTGAAGGGGGCGGCCCAATGCTGGAGGGCAGTCTCATAAGTTGCCATCACGGCCTGTTCGCCTGCCGCAGACTTGTAAAGAGAAAGGGTGGTCATCAGGGTTTTTCCTCCGGTGGTGTCAAGGTGTCGCGAAGCTGGTGAACCCATGCAAGATGGAATTCATAGAGGCTGACCCAGTGCTGCATCGCCTGCTCCACTAGGGAGTGATGATCGGCAGCGAGATCCGTCTGACGACGACTGTACTCCCTCAGCATGATCACATGTTCACGGAGTTCGGCTTCGTAGGTCTCCAGCACCGCACGTGTCGCGGAGCGCTCCGCCTGATCCGCCCACAAGAGCTGAATCAACAGCGGATTTTCAAACTGCGGGAGTTCGGGAGGAGAGCACAGCCAGTCGCGCAGCGCCTGATGTCCCTTCTCCGCAAGGGAATAGACCTTCCGCGGCGGCTTGTTCGCCTGCTGCTGCTCCTCGACCGTGACCAACCCCTCGTCATGGAGTTCCAACAATGCCTTGTAGATCTGATTACTGTTGCCCGACCAAGGAAGCAGAAGCGAGCCGGAAAACCGCTTCTTGAGGTCATAGCCGGTCAGCGGTTCCCCACTCAGCAGGCCCAGAATCACTTGTTTGATGAGCATGTCGATCGCCCTATCCACCTAAGCGGCGGCAGCAAATAGGTTACACTATACATAGGTTATCAATAACCTATATGCATGTCAAGTTGGTATTGGACAAACACAGCCGATCGCACCGCTGTCTGTTTTTCACACCTCCATCTGTTTTAGGCAAAGGACAAAATCATGATCGCTTTGAGTTGGTGCAGTACAACGCCATCGCAGAATATCTCGCATCCAATTTGAACGCTGATCGGGATGATTCGAACGTTGTGGAGATCCTGATCGCCTTACAGAACGCGGCGCTCGGACTCTGTGATCATCCGGATTTTGCTACGCCGTGGCATCCGCTGGCGGTGCGGACAGAACTACCTCTCATTCCACACCATCGAGGCTATACGCGATTTTCTCCGCCCGTTCGCTCCGAATGATGTGCGCAGCGACGAGCTTAAGACGGCGGTTCGGCGTGACCACCAATGCGCACCTGATCAGCCAAGAAGTCGTGGAGGGAATTATCCACCTGCCGGACTAGTACAGCAGCCCGCTCACGACTCGATTTCCGGCATCCTGATGACACCTACATCAAGCAGGTGATCCACTTCTGAGTCGGGAAATCCGGCAGCGGTCAGCACGGAGCGAGTCTGTTCGCCTAACCGGGGTGCGCGGCAGACCCGATAAGGCACCGTATCTCGAAACTGAATCGGGCTGCCCGGAACGAGCAGTTCGGTATTGGCTTCGACTGGCAACCGCAGCAGCATGCCCCGCGCTTCCAGATGTGGATCATGTGCCAATTCGTCGATCGCGCGAACGGCCCCACACGGAATCCCGATCGCATGCAGCCGATCCAATAAATCCCGCGTGAGCTGAGGTTCACACCACTGCGCAATCAACGGACGCAGCAGCGGATAATGGGTCACGCGATCGGCATTCGTTCGAAAACGCGCATCGTGTTGCAAGCCTTCCTCGACATGAGTGGCAAAGGCTGCCCACAGCCGATCATTCCCAATTCCCAACGCAACCCATCCGTCAGCGGTGCGGAAACAGTCAAACGGTGCAATCACTGCGTCCTGATTGCCGGTTCGCTCATAGGAGTTCCCGGTGACGCTGTGCTGCGCCAGCGCATTTTCCAAGCAGGCAAATACGGAGTCGACCATCGCGACATCGAGATAGCGACCTTCCCCGGTGCGCTCGCGGCTCCACAGCGCACCGACCAGACCGACAGCGGTCGTCAGCCCAGCGATGGCATCGGCGATAGCGGGGCCGGTCTTGAGCGGCAGATCCGGCAGCCCCGTCATGCTCATCAGGCCGCTGACTGCCTGCGCGACCACGTCATAGCATTTGAGCGATGCCAGTTCGCCGGTTTGTCCGTAACCGCTGATACTGGCATAGATCAGGCGGGGATTCGCTTGGGCGAGGCAGTCGTAATCGAGGTGATAGCGCGCCATCTGTCCCGGGCGGAAATTTTCAATCAATCCATCGACCGTTGAAGCGATTTGCTGAAGGATGCGCTGCCCGTCGGGATGGCGATAATCCACCGCAATCGACTCTTTTCCCCGATTCAAGGTTTCAAAATAGCCGCTGGTGTTACCGATAAACGGTCCGAATGATCGGCTGTCGTCACCGTACTGAGGATGCTCGACCTTGATGACACGCGCCCCCATATCGGCCAGCAGCAGAGTCGCATAAGGGCCGCTATAAACACGGGTGAAATCAAGAAGGGTAACGCCTTCCAACGGACGGGGTTTCATAACACATCTCCGCCTGTACAGTCCCATGCCGCGTAGTCGAGCAGACTGGCGGGCATCTCTTCATCCAACGGCTTCACGGTGAGATAGTACGGCGACCGCGCATGGGGCAGCACTCTTAGCGGAACGATCGATGCCAAGGCGCGCCGCGTGACGCTCTGAGTGGATGACAGCAGATGAACGATGTGAATCCCCTCATCCCTCAACGAAGCCATCCAGCGGCACAGCAGTTCCTCGACATTCACGCCATACGCTCCCAACAAAGCAGCGGCAGGCATTCCCATCACCCGCACGCGGCGATAGATCACCACCCCCAGAATACAATCGCCTTCGCGCCAGAGGCCGAACTGGTAACGCCGGAAGGGATGCTGTTCATAGCGGTGCTGAAGTGCGGCCCCGGTCTGCATGAAGTGAATGGAAGCCCATCGCGAAAATACATCTGAGTGAAACTGACCGGCGATGCGATCGCTCAGTTCAAGGCGCTTTTGGGAGCGGCGGCGAAAAGGTACCGGGGCGGCGATGGGCTGCAACTGACCACAGACACGATAGCCGTAAGCCGTGCTGTGTCGATCCACTTGCACGCCTTTGGCATTCGAAAACCCAACACCTGCCGCTCCCCCGGAAGCGTAAACAGTGTCATATACAGGCTGTGCCACCTGCTTGATCAATCCGCGTCCACGATAATCCGGATGGACAGCCATATTGACGCTCATCCCAACCTGCACCACATGGTTTGTCTCCGGTAAGTAAAGCGGGCGAAGCAGGCAGGTATACTGTGCGACGAGCCGGTCCTCCACCCAAGCGCCCCACGCAATCAGCTTGAATCCCTGATGCAGCCATGTCAGCAATTGCAGCATATCTTCATAAGGACGCTCAAAGGCAGCAGCCAAGAGTGCTGCCCACTCCGGTGTGTGTTCCACAAGGCTCAATTCGTTCACCTGCATGCAGCAGCTCCCCTCGGTGCTTCCGTTGTTTTCTACATTATCCGGTTGGCTGTCGCTTTGCTGCATGAACAGCCTATGATCAGGCAACGAGCACAACACGTTTGCCACATGATCGTTCGACTGGAATCGGTTCAGTGGGGATTTGACCCAAAATTGGCCATGCGGCTACTAATCCTAGATTTCTGATCCGCTATCACCTATTCTGATTGCAGTGTTCACACTTTTCACATCCTGAGTTTTCGTGTTCGACATCAAAAACCATCTGCCAAAAGTTCAGGCGGCGCTGGACAATCTTGGCTACGACATCAACCAGTTTGAGATCAACGATTTTGTGCGGTATGTTGCTGATCGTCACCATCGTCGAATCATCCTCCAAAAGACAGCGCTGACGATATGCGGTTGTTTCAGCGCCTCTTTGGCAAAAGCGGCTAACCGTTATGGTTTCCGATCAGAGTCGGCAACCAGCTTTTTTATTGACTTTATTTCATATACCCATTCAGGTTCATACTCGTACAAACGTCTCTCGCGCCATCTTATGCTCTGAGGTGGTGTACCGTAAAAAGCAGAATCGGGATCGAGCCACGGTGGTTTGGTTCTGTATTTCCCTTGGTTCTTGTTATATCGAACACCGGTTATTCGATATTTCTCGCCCACAACTCGTTTTGCTTTTTGCTGTTCGATGTCGAGATTAGCCACTTCCCAAGTAATGGCTCTAACCGCTGTGTAGTAACTCTCCTCATCAAACCCGCCATTGTCTGTAAATTCGGATTTTGGCGGGTATTTGGGTTTAAGGATTCTCTTGTATAGACCATACTCGACGAAACGAAAATGCAATTTGTCTTCAGATGCTTCATACCGCTCGCAACTGATAATATCTACCCATTTTTCGGTAGATTGTGGCATGTTCTTTTTTACAAACAAGATCGCCTTCGCCTGATCTGTAGAGGCGTATTCAAGATAGCGAGCAAATAGTTTTTCGTCCATTTTCTACTCCTGACTAATGGTAAGTGGATCCCTACAGCACAAGAAATATACATGCAATGATAATGTAAATAAAAGTTTCTGGTAAGCTCGTTCTCTTGTACGGTACGCGCTGGTAGTTCGTTTTTCGCTGAATGTACAAGGTTATCCCCGCTCGCGTTGATCGCATGCATGGGGGCGCTGCTGGTGTGGGCACCGCTTCAGTGGGCGATCAACCGCTGGGTGACGAAGATTTCGGCGCATGGCAATCGCGGGTTGCTTCACCGGGTTGCTGCTCGGCAAGCTGGACGAACCCGGGTGATTTTGCTCGTGCTGCTGGGATTGATTGTGCTCACCTTATGGGCGCGGGTGGTGACGCGCAATCACACCGTGCCGCAGGTGATCATGGGCGTGCTGGTCGGCGCGCTCCCCGTGCTGATTGTGTTTCCAGTGGTCATAGCCTAAGAAGGGGTTACTTTCTGATGTGCCTGATTTTCGTCGTGAGCGAGTATCGCCAGATTTCGATCCGCCATCACCAGCTGCTCCCGAAATGGTGACACAAGAATTGTCCGCCGCACTGAATGAAGCGAATCAGGAAGATGAAGAGACGAAAGCAGTATCAGTTGAAGCATTTCAGCGTGAAGCGCTGCGGATGGCAGAGGGCACAGAGGAGCCGATCTAGGAGATGGAAAAGAATCTCGGTTTATCACAGGGATTAATTCGTCAATCGCAGCAGCGCTACCAGTTGACGAATCAACAGCGACGCTGCAATTGAGCAGTAAACAGTACGCCGAAGCGCAAATCCGCTGGCTGAAGCGGGAGATGGAGATCGTCACGCAGGAACGGGGCACCCTAAAAAAGCAATCTGGGTCTTCTCAGGGGAGCAGCGCCCATGAAGTACCGGTTTATCGAAGATGCCCTTCAGATGGCATTGGCACGACGCTGCCCGCAAACCGGCTTGCTGCATCACTCTGACCGCGGCAGTCAGTATGCCTGCCACGATTATCAGAAGCTGCTGGCGAAGAAACAAATCCAAGTGAGCATGAGCCGCAACTGCTACGCTACGACAATGCCATGATGGAGAGCTTATTCGGATCAGTCTAGGCAGTGCTTTGTTGAGGTTCTCCGACACCGAGAGTAAGTGCATATATCAGGGATGCAGCTAGAGAATGCCAACCTTTCTTGCGGTAGCAATCACCTGCGTGCGGCTGTGAGCATCGAGTTTGAGAAAAATGTTGTTGAGGTGTTTCTTCACTGTGCCTACACTGATGACCAACCGCTCCGCGATTTCCCGGTTGGATAAACCATCGGCGAGTAAGCGCATCACTTCAAGCTCCCGCTCACTCAGAGGTTCAATCTCACTATCGGTACGCGGCTTCCGGAGAATGATAGTGGGTGAGGGTGTTTTAAAGCTGAACGCGGATAGAAGTTTTGCGACATAGGTCACCGAAATGCCACGTGCTTGAGTTTCACGGAGTAGTTCCCTCATAGGCACTCCCTCGTCAACGAAGGTGCGAACGTAACCTTCAGGTTCAGCCAAAGCAAGTGCATTATTCAGAGCATCCAGAGCCACACCAATATTTCCTTGTAATTTGGCCGCCAATGCCAGCAAAACGCTGAGGCTTATCACTCGCCCAGTTCTTTCCTCAGCACGCGCCGCAGAGAGCAGACGCAGCAACAGGGCTTGTGCGTCGTCCGCCCGTCCAAGTGCGATATAGACACGGGCTAAGATCATATGCTCGAATTCAATGGCTGGATTCAGATAATCATTATGAACGGTTGGCTCGATTTTTTCTGCCCATTCGCCCGCCGCCGCGATGTCGCCTTGCACAACCCACAGCCACGCCTGCCATGCTGTAACAGGTAGAAATGTCTGCTTCAGATTTGCCTTCTCTACGAGCTGGACAGCTTCCTGCATCAATTCACGGGCCTCCGCATCAGCACCTTGTAAGTTCTTAAGTCGTGCCAATATGATATAACCGTCCAATGCTAAGCGGATAAGTGCATATTCCTTGACGCTTTCCCATCCTTCGGCTGCGTGACGCTGCGCATCATCCAGTTCATTGCGCTCATAGTAGAGCTTACTAAGTTCCAGATGAGCGACCCCGCGATACACCTGTGTTTTGTTGTGCAGCAGCCTGTTTGCGGCATCCTGAGCTTTGCGAAGCTGTCCCTGAATGATGTACAACCGAATCACATGATGGAGTGCTGGTTCAAGTGCTCGAATGTGAACAGACGATCCGATCAAGTTAAAGGTCGTTTCAAACCAGTGCTTTGCCTCTGCCATTTGGCCTTTGGCAGCGTAATAGGAACAGGCAATAACTACCATGCACCAAGTCCGCCATCGCGTGTCAGTCTCCGGGAGCAGTGCAAGCGCATGGCGACCAGATGAGATGATCGTGTCCGCTTCCTGTTCCCTATAGAAAGCAAGTGTCATGCGTATGGTTGCGGCATATCCGATGAGCCGCTTGTGTTTGCTATCATCATCGAGGCCGTTTTGCGAAAGCCGATGCTCAGCCAGCACTAAATGATGCTCAGCCTCGTCGTAGCGATCCATCGTTGTAAGCGTGAAGGCATAGTCCAACTGCAACTTTGGGTAGGTTCGTAAAACCTCATCAGGGAGTGTGTGCATCCATCGCAGAAATGTCAGCACACCATCCAACATGAAATTGTGTTCAAAGCGCCGCTCGATCAACCCTGCCGCACGGTCGTAAGCTTCCCCAAGGAGCGCATGATCAATAGCTTCGCCTGTCCATCCATTTTGTTCAAACCATACACTGGAACGGCGATGCAACTCGGTAATGCTTTCCGGCATTGTCTTCTGCAAATGCCGTTTAAGCATGTCACGAAACAACTGGTGATACCGAAACCAAGAGCGTTCCTCATCCAAGGGGATTAGAAAGAGGTTGCTCCGCTCGATTTGCTCCAAGATCAACTGCCCATCACTTCGGCCCATCACGGCATCGCAGAGTGAACCGTTGAGTTGGGGAAGGATCGAAGTTTTCAGGAGGAAGGCACGAGTCGTTTCTGACTGCTGACTCAATACCTCCTCGGACAAATAATCAAGGATATAGCGATGGCTGCCCGTGAATGCGGAGATGAAATCGGTAAGGTTTTCCCGCCCTTTCATCGCCAGCGCTGCGAGTTGCAACCCCGCAATCCAGCCTTCAGTACGCTCATCGAGACCACCGATCTGACTTGGGTTCAACTGAACGCCTAGCATCTGAACCAGAAACTGTCCGGTTTCCTCTAGGGTAAACCGTAAATTGTCCGCGCGTATCTCTGCCAACTGCCCCTTACCGCGCAAACGAGCCAGCGGGAAAGGCGGGTCTTCTCGGCTGGTGATCACGAGTCGGACGCGCGATGGCAAGTGATCGATCAGATAGCTCATGCCTTCATGAATTGCTTGGCTCTGAATGCGGTGATAATCATCCAGAACGAGGGCGAATCTGTGAGGAGAATTTTCGAGGTAGCGAAGAAGATCGCTCAGGATCGCTTTTGGGGGCGGCGGTTGAGGGGAATGCAATGAGGACAGCAGTTCCTTAGCGTCGATACTACCGGAATGTGCGCATACGGTGATCAGGTAAGTGAGGAATCGCACCGGGTCGCTGTCGTCTTCATCGAGCGACAACCAGCCAAATGCAACCTCGCCCCGTGCCTGAGTACCAAACCATTCAGCCAGTAGTGTGCTTTTGCCGTAGCCAGCCGGCGCACACACCAGCGTGAGAGGGTAGCTCAAACTCGCGCCGAATTGCTGTGAAAGGCGAGGGCGAGGGATGCAATCAACGCGGACAGGAGGAAGCATCAGTTTCGTTTGGAGAATGACCGATGCCGATGTCACTTTAGATTTACCCTAAATCCATGAATTCGGAAAAGTTTAGCACCAGATATGTTAGCAGGCAAACAGAGCCAATCAGAAAAATAAACCCCTCAATACGCATTTTGGCTACCCATGCTCAACTCCAATCTCCCATAGAGTGAGAAGCACAGTCCAATTCAAATGAGAAAACGACATGGACACAGCGCAGTTTGCTCGTCGAAAGATGAATCGTCGGGATTTTCTGAAACTTGCCGGAGCTGCGGGAGTCACGGTGGCAGGCGGCTATGTTCTTTTCGAATATGCGCCGTGGCTGAATTATGACCAACAAGCCCAATATGCCAGAAGGCCGTTCGATCAGCATTCAACAGCGTCGGCACATATACGGGAACTAATCCGCTATGCAACACTGGCCGCCAATGGACACAATACCCAACCGTGGAAATTCGCCATTCGGGAAAATGCCATCGAAATACATCCGGATTATTCCCGTCGTTTGCCAATTGTTGATCCTGATGACCGTGAGCTGTGGATCAGTCTTGGCTGTGCGCTGGAGAATCTGTTGATTGCTGCACGTGCAATCGGCTTCGCCGCTGAAGTGACCTATCCGGATGAGGAGGATGTCATTCGGGTTGAGCTGGCAGCGGACACTGCCCTCGAGAGCCCACTTTTCGAAGCAATCCCGCAGCGTCAGACCACGCGCTCCGAATATGATGGGCGTTCCGTCGATATGGCGATTCTGGATCGACTGGCAAGGATGCCTCAAGAACCCGGTGTCATGCTGCGCCTTGTAACGCATCCCACCGACATGGACACGATCTTGGAGTACGTCAATCAAGGCAACCTGAGCCAGTATGCAGATCAAGCTTTCCTAGATGAATTGATCGCATGGCTTCGCTTCACGCGCAAAGAAGCCTTAGGTTCGCTCGATGGACTGTACACGCAGAGTTCTGGTAATCCCGAAGTGCCACGCTGGCTCGGACAGATGTTTGTGTCGAGCACAACGCCAGAGCAGCAGGCAGACATTGATGCGCGAAAACTGCGCAGTTCACCCCATGCCTTCGTCATTGCGTCGGATACAGAAAACAAAACTGCCCGGGTTCGCACAGGGCAGGTTTACGAACGCTTGGCGCTGACCATGACCTCTCTAGGTATCCAATCCGCATTTCTCAACCAGCCGATTGAGGTCCCGAACCTTCGCTCGGAATTTCAGACCGCGATGGCGCTAGGCGATGCCCACCCGCAGCTGCTGTTACGCATCGGCTATGGGAATCCAATGCCACGATCGCTGCGCCGTCCCGTTGAAAACGTCCTTCTCTAACAGAAAGGTGAAAATTATGGGTAGCACATGGGCGTGCACTGCATCAGAGGCAATTCCGGAATATCGGCATCGTCTCTGGTTTTATGTCCCACGGGCATTGAAATGGCTGGCCATCGGCGTTGTGGTACTTCTTGCCGCCGGGTTTGCGTTTCAACGCATCTCGACAGCAGCCGATGAGGAGAACTACCCACCGCGTGGTCAGCTTTATACCGTCAATAATCGCCAGATGCACATACTGTGCGCTGGCGAGGGAAGCCCGGCGGTTATCCTCGAAGCCGGCGGCGCGGCTGATTCGTTGTGGTGGTACTGGGTTCAGCAGCAGCTTGCCGAACACACGCGTGTCTGCGCCTATGATCGCGCCGGGCATGGTTGGAGCGAATCCGCTTCCGGATCGCGCGATCCGCAGGCGATTGCGTCCGATCTTCAAGATCTCCTTGCTGCAGCAGGTGTTCTCCCACCGTATGTGATGGCAGGACATTCCTTCGGCGCTGTCTGGGCGCGAATTTATGCGGCCCAGCATTCCAGTGATGTGGTTGGGCTTGTTCTGGTAGATAGCACTGTGCTCGCCCCCGAAGGATTTGCCAACCAAAATGAGTTTCTTCAATGGAGAAGCTCGAATGATGCCCTCAAGGCGATTGAACGAGCAGCGTATGAATTCGGAGCCATACGAGCTACCGCAGCGGGTGATTTTGAGCGGGCGGGCTATCCAGCGGATAGGGTTCCGGAGATGGTCGCGCTCCGTTCCCGCGTCAGTGTGTTTGAAGCTGACTATGCCGAGCAAGTAGCGGCTGGATGGGAAATGAGAGTCGCCTCTGCGGCGGCTGAAAACTTGGGCAATTTGCCCATAATCGTCTTATGGGCATCAGAAACCAATACACTGATGGAGACTGTCCCTGCACTTCGTGAGCCTCACGACGAAATCTCCACCTATTCCTCTAACAGCGTCACCCGCATTGTGGACGGCGCAAATCACGGTTCCATCCTCGGAAGTGAACAGTACGCCCGGCAGGTCAGCGATGCACTCCTCGACATGATCGAAGCAGTAGAAACAGGCGAACCGCTGGCGCCGTAGTCGGGATTGGCGGCTTTTGGCTGGCAATCGATGTGTCGAAATTCCACCTATCGATCTATCTGGTTTTTAGCGTATCTACTCAATTGGGGAGAATGTCATGTCAAAGACACCGAAGTTTTTCGCTTGGCTGGCGCTCATCGTGATCGGCTTTTACTTGGGGTTGACTTACCTGCCTCAGATTGTTGGCACCTGTATGGATGGGGAATGCGGCTTCACTACAGGTGAGATCGCAGTCTCGTTTGCGCTTCCACTATCATTTATCGCACTGCCCATCGTGCTGGAAATGGTGGGGTATCGCAAGAATCTGGCGCAAGCCTTGAATGACATCGGGATTATTCGCTTCAATTGGGCAGGAATCCGCGTCGCCTTGGGATATGTGGCGCCGCTCACGATCTTCCTCCCTTTACTTGCCATTCTCACAAACTCAACGGTAGCGCTGCAACCTCACTGGGAGTGGCGACTTGTAAACATCCTCTTGGTGAACGGGTTCGCTGAAGAAATCATGATGCGCGGCTTCGTGTTCCGGCATTTGCGCACGGGCCGTACCTTCTGGCGAGCTGCCGCACTCTCAACCCTATTTTTCGCGATATACCACCTGCCAATAATCCTAAGTTTAGGCCTTGTCGTTGGCATTATGGCTGTTGTTGTTGCCATACCACTTGGATTCCTCACAGCATACGCCTACGAACGTGGGACCAACACGATCTGGGGCCCGGCGCTGCTGCACGCGGCCAACAATGCACTCTTCATGCTGTTCGTCTTCCCTGAAGCCATTCAGGCGACAACCAGTTCTTTGTATTTCCTATTTGGCATCGGGCTTTCCATCATTCTATGTGTGCGCGCCTATCGGAAGGGCTATGCGCGGGATGTCGTAAGTGTTGTGCCGCAAGCTGGTGTTGCTAGCGCCTAAACTCAAAGGCAGTGGAATGGCACAAGTTTACGAAATCCGACTCAAAGGGCATCTGGATGTTTCGTGGGCGGAGTGGTTGGGCAGCATGATCATTCATCATCAGGATAATGGAGAGACTCTGCTGCAAGTTTCGATTAGCGATCAGGCTGCTCTTCATGGGCTGCTAAGCCGACTGCGAGACCTTGGGATCACATTGATCTCCGTCAATCCGATTCAGGGAAGATAATCAGAGCGCCTTTGACCCTTCGTAAGTGCGCCTGATCCCCTAAGGCATCATAGACTTCAGGAGAGGGAGGGTTGGCCGCCAGCCGCCGAAATTTGAGGCGGTCAGCCGAAGACAAACGGCTGCAACGGGGTGAAAACAGATGCTCAGCCGACTCGTGTGGACGGACGAGGTAGTAGGAAAGGCCAAACCATGCACAGTGGAACCACAAGGCACGCTCGGTTTGCGCATACGACCACGTGCGTCGGGCTAGGTTGGGACGCTTGACAAGCGCGATCTGAATACGTGGGTGCAGATCAACGCCCCGTTGTATCCTGACTTTGAAAATTAGTGTCAAAGAAGACTCATGACATCGACCTCACATTTAACGAATAAACCCTTCTTGGTGTTTGCTCAAATGTGAGGTCGATGTATCCGGTCAAACCCCCTTCTCTCAAATCATCTGCTACAGAAGATACGACTCGCAGTTGAGTTGTTTTAAGCGAGCAGTATTCAAATTCTGTTTGGGGAGCCGCTCCCTAAAACCTAGAAACGCTCCCCACTGCTTCGTTACACCTCTGGAAGGTGATGTTGATCACTGCTGCATTGGGTTGATGAGGCATAAACTACATTCAATAACACGAATATAAAGTGGAAACTCCTGTGAATTTCAGTGAGCTCGCGGAAAAACTCAAAGGATTGGCGCATCCCGTCCGGCTGCAAATCCTCGATATGCTGCGCGGCGGAGAACTGTGTGTCTGCCATATAGAGCGAGCGCTCGATCGACGGCAGGCGTATATCTCGCAGCAGTTGATGGTCTTGCGCGACGCAGGGCTGGTCGAAAGCCGCAAGGATGGTCTGCAAGTTTTCTATCGTCTGGCTGATCCGCAGATCCACCGCTGGCTAGACCTGCTGCTTGAACGGGAGTTTACGCCCATCCAAAAACTTGCGGGGTGCACCTGCCCGCTCTGTTCGATGATCGTTGTGGAAAGCATTCGCTGAAGGGATTGATAATGCTGCAAGTAAAAGTCTTAGGGTCGGGCTGCGCGAACTGTAAACGTCTGGAGGCGGAAACGCGCGCCGCGCTGGATGCAGAAGGCATTCCGTACACGCTCGAAAAAGTAACAGAATTTGCTGACATCGCCGCTTATGGCATTTTGAGCACGCCGGGGCTGGTGATGAATGAAGCAGTCAAGTCGGCGGGACGCATCCCTAAACGTGACCAGATCGTGACGTGGGCACGACAGACCGAAAGCGCTTGATCGATTATGCTGTCTCATCTCCGCCTGCCTTGGCAGGAACACGCGGCGCAGCGCGATGCTGTTTTGGTTGTGCTGCTCGCAGGCTTGTGGGTTTTTGTCTATTCCAATCTCCAAGCAGTCGCCGATTGGCTCACATACACGCTCCTCGGACTAGACCCCGAAAGTCACCTCGGCACCGCTCTTAATTTCTTCCTGTACGATGTGCCGAAAATCCTGCTGCTGCTCTCTGGCATGATCTTCCTGATCACGCTTCTGCGAACATTCGTCACGCCTGAACAAACGCGGCGGCTTCTAGGCGGTAAGCGCGAGGGAGTCGGTAACATTCTGGCAGCGCTGGTCGGCGTTATCACACCGTTCTGCTCGTGCTCCGCTGTACCGCTGTTCATTGGATTTGTCGAGTCTGGAATCCCTTTGGGTGTCACACTGTCCTTTTTGATCGCAGCGCCAATGGTCAACGAGGTCGCGCTTGTGATGCTGATGGGAATGTTCGGCGCAAGCATCGCGGCGCTGTACCTAGTGTCTGGGTTGGTCGTCGCCATCGTTGCAGGCGTGATCATCGGGCGGTTGCATCTGGAGAATGAGGTTGAAGCCTTTGTGTATCAGGTGAAATCTAAAAAAATAGGACAGCTTGATACCAAACTTACATGGTCAGATCGTGTTCAGGAAGCCATTGACAAGACCCGTGAAATTGTCGGCAAAGTTTGGCTGTTCGTCGTCATCGGGATCGCGCTGGGGGCTTTTCTGCATGGATTTGTCCCTGAAGACGCCCTCGTCAATATCATGGGAGCTAATGCGTGGTGGTCGGTTCCGATTGCCGTCCTAATCGGTGTACCGCTTTACTCCAACGCCGCCGGGGTGATGCCAGTCGTCAGTGTCCTGCTCGACAAGGGCGCAGCGTTAGGGACGGTGCTGGCCTTCATGATGTCTGTCGTCGCCCTGAGTTTGCCGGAAATGATCATTCTGCGCCGTGTCCTGAAACCGCGTTTGATTGCAGTCTATATTGGGGTTGTAGCATTCGGCATCATGTTGACCGGATATTTGTTTAATCTTGTCATCTGAACTAGCGGTCAAATCTCTAAAAACGGGCGAGGGGCGCCTCGCCCCTTGACTTTGGCGTCCGGGGAAGCATTGGCAACGGTGGTGAGGCTCCTCATCGAAGCGCCTGCGCTGATCGGACTTGTCCCTCTGGCTAGGACGCCGCCTTTATCCTAGGGATTCGCAAACGCCCTCCGCTACATAACGCTCACTTTTCCGCTATTTCCAACCTGATCAACCGCCTGTACTGCAATTGGTACACCTCGTTCATATGATCGAGCAGCACCCGTCGATGTGTAAACATCAGCAGGCTTTTCCCCTGTGTTGCGCCGAAAATCGATTCCAGCACGGCACGCTCGGTGATCACGTCGAGGTTCGCTGTCGGTTCATCGAGGATGAGGATCGGCGCGTCCTTGAGCAGCACTCGCGCCAAGGCGATGCGCTGGCGTTCGCCACCGCTCAACTGGTATCCATCTTCGCCTACGATCGTATCGTACCCCAGTGGGAGCGAGAGAATAAAATCATGAATTTGCGCCTGCTGCGCCGCAATTTCGACTTCGTCAAGCGATGCGCTGGTGCGGGCGATGTGTATATTGTCGCGGATGGTGGTATTGAACAGATGCGTGCGCTGCGACATCACCCCCAAAACCGCGCGGACATCCTCCTGCGCATATTCCCGCAGTTCATGATCGCCCAAGCGGATCGATCCTTCGTTGTAATCCCAGAAGCGCAGCAGCAGAGTCACCAGCGTAGACTTCCCCGATCCGCTCTCGCCGAGGATGGCGATCCGCTGCCCCGGCGCTAAGGTCAGCGAGACATTGTCGAGTACCGGTGGGCTATCTGGTGCATAGCGAAAGCTCACCCGGCTGAGGCTCAGCATCGGTGATGCAGAAATCGGTGCTGAGGCAGCAGGCGGATCGTTCACAGCGGGCGGCAGATCGCCGATCTCGAACAGTCGAGCGGCGGCGCTGCGTGCTGCCCCAAGCTGAAGGGCAGCCTGCGAGAGCGGCATGAACGCTTCAAATACCGCTATCGTCGCCAACGTCACGGTTGCGAGAAACACGCCATCAATGCGCGGCACAGCCGCCGCCAGCACGATCACTGCCGCGCCGTTGGTGAACAAGGCCATCAGCGCAGCTTGCAGGGCATCGATACGGCTAATCTGCCGTTCCGCCTGCGCCACTTTCGCGCTGAGTTTCGCGATCTGCTGCTGTTGCGCGCGCTGCTGCCCGTACACGAGCGTTTCCGCCATGCCCTGCACCGCATCGACCAGCGCTGCATTCAGGTCAGCACGTGCCTGCACCCGCTGAGCGCCTGCCCTTCCACCGGCGAACACCGTCAGAAGCGGCAGCACGATCCCTGCCGCTAGCATAAATGCCAACGCAACAGCGGCAATCAGCGGATCGAATGCGCACAAAAACAGGGTGAGCAGCACAACCGTTATCAGCGCGGTGAGCGGCGGCCCTGCGCCTCGCAGCAGAAGACTTTGCAGGCTTTCGATGTCGCTGACCGCGCGGCTGAGCAAATCGCCGCTGCGCCGAGAAGTCAACCGGGCAGGTGCCAGCGGTTCGATCCGCTGATAGAAGGCGACGCGCATCTCGGCGAGCAGGCGAAACGTGGTTTCGTGCGAGACAAGCCGTTCGAGATAGCGAAACACCGCGCGAGCGATGCCGAAAAAACGCACCCCCACTACCGCGACACTGAGTTCCGCGATCGAAGGCTGCAAACTGGCGGTCGAAATCAACCATGCCGAAAGAGCCATTAAGCTGATGCTGCTGACGATCGTCAGTGTGCCGAGCAGGATCGCGAGCAGCACGCCGCGCCAGAACGGAAGGAGCAATTTCAGGACACGCACCAGCGGATCACGAGACAAGGGTTTCCTCCTCGTGCTGCTGGATCAAACGGCAATAGAGGCCACCGCTCGCCATCAGCGACTCGTGCGTCCCCTGTTCGATCACCTGCCCCTGTTCAATCACCACAATGTGATCGGCATGCCGCACAGTCGATAAGCGATGCGCGATGAGCAGCACTGTGCGCCCACTCATGAGCGCATCTAAAGTCTGGATGATTTCCGCTTCGGTGTCAGTATCTAACTGTGAGGTCGGCTCATCGAGGATCAGCAGCGGTGCATCGCGCAAAAATGCCCGTGCCAGCGCGATCCGCTGGGCTTGTCCACCGCTCAGGCGCAGTCCACGTTCGCCGCATGGGGTATCGTAGCCCTGCGGAAACTGCATGATAAATCCGTGTGCGTTGGCGCGCTGCGCCGCCTGAATAATAGTTTGCATCGGCGCATCGGGCTGACTGAAACGAATGTTTTCTGCGATCGTCCCATTGAAAAGATACGGCTGTTGGGACACCCACCCGATCTGCCGCCGCCATTCCTCTGGAATGAGGGAGGCGAGATCAACATCATCCACCGTGATACTCCCCCCATCCGGCTCAATGAAACGCAGAAGAAGCTGAGCGATCGTCGTTTTGCCGCCGCCGCTGGCCCCGATTAAGGCTGTGATTGCTCCCGGCTGAAGCTCAAACGTCACGCCGTTCAGCGCGGGTCGTTTCCCGGCTTCATAATCGAGGTGTACTTGATCAAACCGAATATACATTCGTGTTGGGATTGGGATCGTATCGGTGAGTCGCATGAGAATCGGTGCGTCTAGCACCTGATACAGCCGCTCAGCAGCAGCTTTGCCTTCGGTCGCGTTATGGAAGCGTGCGCCCAAGGTACGCAGCGGTAGGTAGAACTCCGGCGCGATCATGAGCAGGAATAGGGCGGGCTGAAAACCAATCCTCCCATCAATCAGCCGTACACCGATTTCAACAGCGACGATAGCCACACTCAAGGTCGCCAGTAGTTCAAGCATGAAAGCAGACAAGAAGGCCACCCTTAGTACACGCATGGTTGCCTGCCGGAATTCGCTCGTGATCCGTCGGATCGTTTCGGTTTGGTGGGCGCTGCGGTTGAAGAGCTTAAGCGTGACTAAGCCCTGCATGACATCGAGAAAATGCGCACCGAGCAGCCGCATCTGCGAGAACTGCTGCCTTGCCAGCGAGCCCGCCGCCATGCCAATCAGCGCCATGAACAGCGGAATCAGCGGTGCAGTAATCAGCAGGATCACAAACGTCAACGCATCGACGGGCAGTACAAACAGCAGAATCAGCAGTGGTAGGTACAACGCATTGAAGATCGACGGTAGGTACTCATGATAGTAGCCGTCGAGCTTTTCGATGCCATCGGTCAGCGTGAGCGCCAGATCACCGCTCCGTTCGGTGTGGGTGAAGGCTGGCCCTAAAGCGTGCAGATGTTCGATGGCGCGGGTGAGCAGCGAGTGCTTGATGGTCACTGCCGTACTAGAGGCAGCCTGCGCGCTGATATACGTGAGGATTGCCCTCGCGATCACCACCCCGGCGGCATCGAGCAGCAGCGGCGATACATCTGCTAAATGCTGCTGTCCACGAAACACCCGATCGATGATGCTGCTGAGGAGAATCGCCTGCCCAATGATCAGTATTCCGGTAATCGCCTGCGCGATTAGGCTGATCAGGAAGGTCGTGCGAGCAGAACGATGAATGCCTACTTCAGCCATCAAGCGGGCGTCAAGGCTGCGTGTTTTATGGGATGTCATTAGGTGGTCATTCGGGCTAGGTGAACAAAAACGCGATCTCTGCCCGCAGGGAGTACAGGCAGAGATCGCGTCAGTAACCACTTAATTAGTATTCGAGGTGTGCTTCTGCCGTTAGACGTTTACGGAACACCCAGTACGACCAAGCTTGATAGAGCAGCACGATCGGCACCATCGTCAGTGCGATCACGGTCATCACTTGCAGCGTATACTGGCTCGACGACGCATTGTAGATCGTCAGGTCAAAGGCTTCGCCCAGACTGGAGGGCATGACGCGCGGGAACAGCGTCCCGAAAATCAGCGCAACCACGCCGACGATCACGATACCCGTGCTGACGAAGGACAGTCCCAACCGCTTGTTGAAGATGAAATAACCGGCAGCCAGCAATCCACCGACCGCGAGCACCAATCCACCAATGTTGGCGACGTTGAGCCGCTGAAGAATATCTGTCTCTGCGAGGCTGTACGCGACGAACGCCACCGCCAGAAGCACGACCGGCAGCCACATTTGACGGGCAGCCTTCGTGACGCGTGCGCGTACATCGCCATCGGTTTTCATTTCTAGGAACAACGCACCGTGCAGGATGAACAGAGTCAGCGTGACCAACCCACCAAGCAGCGCGTACGGGTTGAGCAGATCGAAGAAACTGCCGACATACGTCATGCTGGCATCAATCGCCACGCCGCGCAGGATGTTGCCGAAGGCGACGCCCCACAGCAGCGCCGGGAGGAAACTGCCGAGGAAAATTGCGCCATCCCACAGCGCACGCCAGCGCGGGCTGGCATCTTTACTGCGAAACTCGAACGCGACACCGCGTAGAATCAATGCCATCAGGATCAGGAACAGAGCCAGATAGAAGCCGCTGAACAGCGTTGCGTACCAGTTGGGGAACGCGGCGAACATCGCGCCGCCTGCCGTGAGTAGCCACACTTCGTTGCCATCCCACACCGGGCCAATCGCGTTAATGACCAAGCGCCGTTCCCCATCACTTTTGCCGACAAACGGGAGCAGAATGCCCACACCATAATCGAAGCCTTCCAGAAAGAGGAAGCCAGTGAACAGCACCGCAATTAGAATAAACCACAGGGTTTGCAGATCCATGATCATCCTCCTTTAGTAAGCACCCTTGTACTGCGAGGTCGATTTAGGGGTTGCTGGCACATCCGGGGAGCCATTCCAAGGGATAGGGGTATTTCCATCCATGTCCTGACGTGCGAATTTTTGCAGCAGGTAAATATCTGCCACCATCAATGCGCCGTACAGCAGCGTAAACCCGATTAGCGAGATCAACAGCATCTCCGGTGTAACATTAGGAGAAACGGCCTGATCGATCGTCATCAACCCTTGAACGATCCACGGCTGGCGGCCCACTTCAGTGAGCATCCACCCAGTGCTGTTCGCTAGATAGGGTAAGAAAATTGCGAGCATGAAAACGCGCAGCAGCCACTTGGCTTTGCCCGCTGCGAATTTTCCACTCAGGAACCAGCCTGCGATCCCCAATACGAACATCAACACGCCAGCGCCGACCATTGCACGGAAGCTCAATACGTGAGCCAGATGGCCGGAGGCACATAATCACCGGGGCCGTACTGCTGCTCGTACTGCGCCTGCAAGTCGTTGATCCCCTGTACCATCCCATTCGGCGTGTTGTACGACAGGAAACTGAGGAGCGAGGGAATGCGAATGTTGATTGATGACGTGCGATCCGCTTCATTGCCGATCTGGAACATCGACAGTCCTGCTGGATCTTCGGCGTTCCATAAGCCTTCAACAGAAGCGAGCTTCATCGGTTGATCGTCGGCCATCTGCTGACCTACAGGGCAACGATCATCGTTGCCAACACGGCAACCGTCCCGACCACTGATGCGATCCGCGCCGAAGCCATGAAGGATCACGGTTTTCTGACTGCGCAGCAGGTGGAAGCGCTAATCCCAGAACGAAGAATGCCGCCGTTGTCAGACCACCGAGCGCGACATGCGGAGATTTCAAGCCACACATGCGGGTTACGGATAAGCGCGAAAAAGTCGGTCATCTGCGCGCGCCCGTTGACGATCTCATAGCCAACGGGGTGCACCATCGGTTTCAGGTGGCAACCAGAATCCAAAAGGCAGAAACATTCGATGACAACGCCACCAGCCAAATCGATAGGAGATGCACCCGTTTGGGGAGCTTATCCCAGCCAAAGATCCAGACGCCCAAAAAGGTCGATTCGATGAAGAAGGCGACCAGCGCTTCGACCGCCAGCGGCGCGCCGAAAATATCGCCGACAAAGCGCGAGTATTCCGACCAGTTCATACCGAACTGAAATTCCTGCACAATCCCCGTAACCACGCCCATGGCAAAGTTGATGAGCAGCAGTTTGCCCCAGAATTTCGCCATCTGCTTGTATTTTTCGTCGCTGCGCAGACAGTACAGGGTTTGCATCACCGCAACGAGGATCGAGAGACCCAAGCTTAAGGGGACAAAAAAGAAATGATAGACCGTGGTAATGCCAAATTGCAGTTGTGCCAGAGTGAGGGCATCCATAGAGTGATCCATTCTATAACTATCTCCCCAGTCCATATGAAATGAGAGAGCACGGTTGCACTGGGGGACTTTGTGAGAATTTTTACAGACATGCGGCTCAGTGTACTGCGCCGTTTACACCGGATACATACGCCAATCTACTTATGGAGTCTTATGCATGTATAAACACATATACTTCTTGTCGTTGTACAACTATAGTGCGCATATGATCACTAAAGTATGCGATTTATGCGATATGATCTTCATCACTTTCACACTTTAGTGCGCGTCCCTATACTTCCGTTGTCCTAACCATGAGCAATATCAGGATTGAGTATGACAGATCCATCAGCGAATGAACCCGAGAAACGAGCTCAGCAGATTGTTGGTCAGCGCGTGCGGGTACTACGTGAACAGCGTGGTCTCTCTTTGCGGGGGCTGGCAGAGCGCTGTGGATTATCCAGCAATGCGATTAGTAAGATCGAGCGAGGTGAAAACTCCCCCACGGTGGCATCGCTGCATCTTTTAGCGACGGCGCTGAATGTCCCTATCACCGCATTTTTTCAGGAAGGTTCCGCTCAAAGTGTGGTCGTCGTCAAACGAGGCCAGCGATCAGGTGGCATTCACAGCGAACCCATGCTAGAGAGCTTGGGCAACGGACTTCGCAATCAACAGCTAGAACCCTTCTTACTCACTATTTCCGCACAAGCCGGAGGCGATGCACGTCCCATCACACATGTTGGGCAAGAATTCGTCTACTGTTTGCAAGGGGAGGCTCACTATGAAATCGCAGGTGAACGCTATCTACTTGAGCCGGGGGACAGCCTACTTTTTGAGGCCGATCAACCTCATCGCTGCCTCAATTTGACCGATACTCCTGCGGTAATTCTGCTGGTCTTTCAATCACGCGAAGCGGCACAAGTTACAAATCACGCGCACACTGAACTCTAGCCGATCACCGCAGCCGTTTTGAATATGCATAAGCCATCCTTATACCTGTACATTAGGACTCGGCTGTACCCACACAGAGCCACGTTTCACTATCTTTAAGTGAAGAAGTTTTTTGAAGTCCCAAAACAACAAGTGACATCATGAGCACTCGCACAAACTCCAAATCCGTAACGAACCGCCGCAGCCACAAAAGCTCGAATCCCGCCTCGATCGTGTGGGTCATGATTGGCATGATGGTTCTAAGCCTCATGGTCGTCTTCGCATCCATGCGCCAAGATACAGGGGTGGGATCGACGCCTGATTTCACGGCGTCCACACTGTCCGGCGATACCGTCCACCTGAGCAGCTATCGAGGCCAAGTGGTGATGCTTAATTTCTGGGCGACTTGGTGCCCGCCCTGCCGCGCCGAAATGCCAAGTATCGAAGCCGCCTACGAACGTTACCAATCGCAGGGATTTATCGTTCTGGCGCTCAATAACGGTGAAAGCGCGCAGCAGATTTCCCCATTCGCGTCTATGCTGGGGCTGCGTTTTCCGGTCGTGCTGGATACCGATATGCACTTGCAGTCGGCGTTTGCCATTCAGGGCTATCCCACCAGTCTATTCATCGGACGTGACGGTCAAGTCTATGCAACCCACAGCGGTGGACTCACTCCCTCTCAGCTTACCCAATACATCGAAACCGGATTGGCGCAACCTGCTCCGAACACCTAACCACTATTTCCACTGACGATACTATCTCGCGCTGTATTGACATAGGCTCATATTTCAGCTTGTGCTTGCATCTCCGCTTCGCAGAACTTCAAGGCGAGTCAGCAGATTGTCCATCCACTGATGGTGAGCGTTGCAGACACAAATGCGCTCCAACCCATCGCAGAAGAAGCCCATGATCGTTTAAGCCGCGCACTTGTAACCCTACAAGCACACCCCTGTTGCTCGTCATCCAGACACACAACCACGACATGCCGCGCACATCACTTCTACACATCTTCGCCTTATCGTAGGGACAGTTTGACAGGTTCTACGATAGAGGAGTAACCCCATGAACACGAAACGATATTTCATCATCGTTCTGGCGCTGACGGCGATTTTTGCCCTCAGCATTTCGACAGCGGCGGCGCAAAGTGGAAACGGGAACGGCGGCACGGGCGGCGGAGTCGGTGGCGGACAGGGAAACGGTTATCAGGGTGGACGGAACGGTGACGCACCGCGCGGGAATACCAATGCTACGATGAACGGCGGTGGTTTCATGCTCAATCTGCCGCCTACCTCAGCAACCGTGCTGCCTGACGACGTGATCGACCTGATGATCGACGGGTGGACGGATGAACAGCACGCTTACGCGGTCTACCAAGCGGTGATCGACCAATTCGGCGCGCTACGCCCGTTCTCGAATATTCAGCAGAGTGAAGCACAACATATCACCGCGTGGGAGACGCTGTTCGCCCGTTACGGGATCGCTGTGCCGGAAATTCCTACGTTCGATCTGCCGTCATTCACCATCGTGAGCGAAGCGTGTTCGGTGGGCGCAGCGGCGGAAATTGCCAACTTCGATCTCTACGACACGATGCTTGCAACTTTCGAAGCATACCCCGATCTGTTGTATGTGGCACAAAATCTGCGCGATGCGTCAGAATTCAGCCACCTCCCCGCCTTCGAGAACTGCGCGGGCTAGAGCAAAACAAGTACATTCACCGCAGAGAACGCGAAGAGCGCAGAGGGAAAACCATCCTCTGCGCTTTTTGCGTGTGCTGTGGTTCACGCTACACAACCACGACATGCGACCCACACAACCTCTACACAACTTCCCGGCATCCTAAGCGCATTGAACAAGAACTTAGCGAACAAGGATGCACATCATGGTCAAAAAACTCATCGTCGGACTACTGCTCATCACTGTGATCGGCAGCGTGGGGATCGCCATTCTCAGTCAGCCCAACACGCTCACGACGGATACAGCGGCGGTCACCGCGACGCACATCCCGCAAGGCGGGCAAAATGGACAGGGTGGGCAGCCTGAAGCCTCCCGCGAACCGGTCAACGCAGCCGCAAGCAGTGTCGGTGACATGTGGAGCGGCAGCGGCACCATCCTCGAACTGACAGCGGTCGGCATGACGCTGCAACTTACGGACGGCAGCGAAGTCTTCGTCGAACTGGGGCCGGAAAGCTACTGGAGCGCACAGGGCGTGACGCTGCTGGCGGGCGCACAGGTCACGGTGGACGGCTTCTTTAACGGGACGGATTATCACGCCCGTGCGGTCACGACGAGCGGCGGCGCAGTGCTGACCGTGCGCGACGCAGCCGGATCGCCGCTGTGGTCAGGCGGAAACAGCGGTGGTTCAAACGGCGGTCAGGGCGAAGTGCAAATCCCGGCGGATCAATGGGTGACGGTCGAAGGTACGGTGACCGCACTCACCAACAACGGTTTGATCCTTCAAATGAGCGACGGTACAGCACTTACGGTGTCGTTCGGGCGCGCGGATTTCTGGCCGCAGCAAACGGTCACGTTTGCGGTTGGCGATGCGATCTCGATGCTCGGCTTCTGGCAGGGTGAGCAGTTCAGCCCCGGTCAGGTGACGAAGACGGCGACGGGCGAGCGCATTCTGCTCCGTGATCCGAACGGACGTCCATTGTGGGCGGGGCCCGGTCGTGGTCAGGGCAACGGGAACGGCGGACAGGGAACGCATGTCACGCCGGAAGCGACCGCGACGCCTTCCGCCTAAACTGACAAACCGGAGACTATTGATCATGACCGACAACCTTGACCCCCGACCTGATGACCTAAAACAGCGTATGTGGGAGTCCATCCAACGGGATGAACTCCCGCCCAAAGATGATCGCGGGCGGATGCGCGTGGTGATGAACAACCTGATCCTGCATCTGCATCCCAGTAAAGTTGCCAAACCGACGCTCAAATTCACCTACACATGGGGACTCGGCGGGCTGGCGCTGCTGCTGGTGACAATCCTCTCGCTCACAGGGGTGATGCTGATGTTCGTCTACACGCCCTCGCCCGAATTCGCCTATCAGGACATGCTCGCCCTGCAAACCGAAGTCTGGTTCGGGCAGTTGATCCGCAACCTGCACCACTGGAGCGGCAACCTGCTCGTAATCGTCGCGTTCTTTCATCTGCTGCGCGTATTCTTCACGGGTGGGTTCAAAACGCCGCGTGAGTTCAACTGGATTTTAGGGATCGCGCTGCTGCTGTTGGTCGTCGGCGCGAATTTCACCGGCTACCTACTGCCGTGGGATCAACTGGCGTACTGGGCGGTGACCGTCGGTTCCAGTTTGCTCAGCTATGTCCCATTGATCGGGGAGCCGCTGCGCAATTTCCTGCTTGGCGGTCCCGAAGTCGGCGCGGCAACCCTGACCAACTTCTACGGGCTGCACGTGGCGATCATTCCGCTCACGCTGATGGGAATTGTCTCGTTTCATATTTGGCGTGTGCGCAAAGACAGCCTCACAATCCCGCACAAACTTGATGGCTCAGTGGACGGCTCAGACTCGACTCAGGTTGAGAAAGTGACCACGCTGCCGCATCTGGTTTCGCGCGAATTCGTCTTCGCACTGGTGATGGCAGGCGCGATCCTGCTCTGGTCGGTGTGGGTGAATGCCCCACTCGAAGCCGCTGCCAACCCCGATCTCAGCCCCAACCCCGCTAAAGCCGCGTGGTATTTCATGGGCTTACAGGAACTCCTGCTGCATTTTCATCCCGTGTTCGGCGCGATCATCATCCCGGCATTGGGACTCGGCGCGCTAGCACTGCTGCCCTATCAACGCTTCGACTTGAGCGCCGAGGGCGTGTGGTTCCGCTCAAAAAAAGGGCGGCAGATGGCACTGGTCGGCGCGCTGATGGCGTTGATCGCCGTGCCGCTGCTGGTCATCCTCGACGAGTACGTGATCGATCTGCCGGGGATGCTGCCGAGCCTGCCGACGATCATCAGCAACGGATGGATTCCGCTGGCAGCGCTGCTGCTGCTGGTGATCGGCTACTACGACGGGATGAAGCGGCTGTTCAAGGCGACGGCGTGTGAAACCCGACAAAGCGTGTTCGTGCTGCTGGTGGTGACGTTCATCGTGCTGACCGTGATTGGTGTGGCGTTTCGGGGTGAAGGAATGGCGTTGATGCTCCCGTGGGAGGTGCTGTGATGACTGAAAATAACGTATCGCGCCGCGACTTTCTAAAGATCGCGTGGGGCGCGGCTGGTGCGCTGGCAGCCGCCGAAGCGGGCGGCGTAGTCTTGAGCTTCTTCTCGCCCCGCATTGTGGAAGGCGAGTTCGGTGGGATGATCGACGCGGGCACGGTCGAGTCGTTCCCGCTCGGCAGTGTGACTCCGTTCACACAGGGGCGCTTCTACTTGGTACGGATGCCCGACGGCGGTTTTGTGGCGCTCTACCGCAAATGCACGCATCTCGGCTGCGCTGTCCCGTGGAATCCGGCGGAAAGCAAGTTCATTTGCCCGTGTCACGGCTCCCAGTTTGAGCAGGATGGGCAGGTGATCAACGCGCCCGCGCCGCGTCCGCTGGATCGCTTTGCCATCACGATTGAAAACGGAATCGTCAAAGTCGATACCGGCACGCCGATCCAGCGCGATCGCGCCAGCGATGCCGATTTGGTCTACGCGGAGGTGCAGCCATGACCCGTCAAATGAGTTGGATCGCCTTGATCGGTACCTTCATGATCGCGGCGGCATTCGGGATCGCCGTGATCCGCGAACCCGCACGGCAGGCAGAAGCGGCAGCGGCGCTTAATACGGCGCTGATCGCTGAAGGGACGGACTTATACGCGGAAAACTGCGTCGCCTGTCACGGGTCAAGCGGCGAAGGCATCGCCGCCTATCCCCCGCTGACGACAGCGGTCAGCATGGATACGCAGACAATCTACAACACGATTGACCGCGGGCGCTACAATACAGGAATGGCGGCATTCGGCGTCGATGAAGGTGGCGTGCTGACTGGAATGCAGATTGAAAGCCTCGTCACCATGCTGCAAGCCGGTACATGGGATAGCGTCGCCGTGCGTGTGGCGGAGCTCGGCTTGACGCCGCCGCAGATCATCGTCGCAGAGATTCCCGCCGAAACGCTGGCAGTGGTTCAAACGCTGCCCGATGGCGTGGCGCTCTCGGCAGGCTTGACCGTGTACGCGGAAAACTGCGCGGCGTGTCACGGCGCGAACGGCGAAGGCTCGACCCTCGCGCCCGCACTGAATACGGATGAACTGCGCGTCCGCCTAAGCGACGCGGATATTCAGCGTATCATCAGCGAAGGCGTGCCCGGAACGCTCATGACATCATGGTCAAACGCGCTGGATGCGGCGCAACAGCAAGCCGTCGTGACGCTGATCAGCCGTTGGGGCGAACTGAACGCCGCCGGAGTCAGCCTGCCCACGATTGAAGCCGCACCGCTCGACATGAGTCCGCAATCAGTGGCGACTGGGCAGCACTTATTTGATCTGCTGTGTACGCAGTGTCACGGCATCGACGGCTACGGCTCACCGATTGCGCCTGCGCTGAATAATCAAACATTCCTGAGCACGACGCCCGACGCGGCAATTCAGGCAATCATCGCGGGCGGCGTGACGGGCACGGTCATGCCCGCGTGGAGCGGCTATTTGACCGATGCCGACATCGCGGCAGTTACGGCGTATCTGCGCAGTTTGCAGCCCACCGCGCCGATTGTCGCGCCCGCGCAGCCGTGACTATAATCGCGTGAACGAAGAAAGGCGGACGCATGGCGCACAAAATACTTATCGCAGATGATGAACAGGCGATCCTCGATACGGTGCGGGCGTATTTGATCGAAGCGGGAATGCAAGTCGTGACGGCGAAAAACGGACGGGAGGCGGTCTACACCTTCCGTCACGAGCAGCCTGCGCTGGTCATCCTTGATGTGATGATGCCGGAGATGGACGGTTGGGAAGCGGCGCGCTTGATCCGCAAGGAGAGTCAAATCCCGCTGCTGTTCCTGACCGCCCGCGTCGATGACATCGATCATGTGACCGGGTTGGAGATTGGCGCGGATGAGTACATCACCAAGCCATTCAGCCCGCGTGTGCTGGTTGCCCATGTGCGCGCTTTGCTCCGCCGGGTGTATGGGGATTTGGGAACGGTCACTCCGGTGTGGCGTGCTGGTGATCTGGAAGTCAACAGCGAGACGCACACGGTCACCCGTGCCGGGGAGCACATCGACCTCACGCCGACCGAATTTGAACTCTTGGCGGCGCTCATCGCCCGACCGGGGCGCGTGTTCACCCGCGCCGAACTGCTCGACCGCTTGCAGGGGCAAAGTTTCGCCGCCTTCGAGCGCGCGATTGATGTCCACATCAAGAATCTGCGCGCCAAGATCGAAACCGATCCGCATGACCCGCAGTACATCGAAACCGTATTCGGTGTTGGCTACCGCATGAGAGAAGCGTAGCATGTTCAATCGTCTGTCCGTTCGGCTGTCGCTGGCGTTTTTGCTCTCTGTGTGGATCGGCATTGCGGCGATGGTGCTGGTGGTGCAGCGCACGCTCGACGCGGGCTTTCGACAATACGTCATCAGCCGCGACAATGCTGTGAACTCCGATCTATTAGCGCGACTGGAAGCCTATTACGCCGCCAACGTCACTTGGGATGGAGCAAGGTCACTCCTGAGCGGACGGGGATCGGCGGGCAATGGTGCAGGCGGCGGCGAAACCGGGCGCGGTGCGACGTTCTCCATCGTCGGGCTGGATCATAGGATCATCGCCTCAACAGACCGAGCGCTCGAAGGAACCGCAGTTGATGCGGTGCTGCTTGACACAGCGCTCATCGTGGACGGCGTGCAAGTCGGATGGCTCTACCGTCAATCGCCGGGAATACAGGCGCTCGGCGCGGCAGAAGTCGCCTTCTTGGATGAGTCAAACCGCTGGCTGACTGCTGCAGGACTCGGCGCGACAGCGCTGGCGCTGCTCGTCGGCGTGATCCTTGCCTATTCGCTGGCGCGCCCGCTGCGCGAACTCACGACCGCCGCACGCGATCTCTCCGTGGGTCAGTTGGGGCGACAGGTCAGCGTACGGGGCACGGTTGAAGTCAACGCGCTGGCGGCAGAATTCAATACGATGTCACAAGCCCTCGCAGAAGCGGAATCGCTACGTCAGCGTATGGCGGCAGATGTGGCGCACGAACTTCGCACCCCGGTGAGCGTCCTGCGCGGACACCTCGAAGCCATGTTGGACGGCGTGTATCCCCTCGACAGTGGGCATGTCGCCGTCGCCCATGATCAGACGATTCACCTTGCGCGGCTCGTCGAAGATTTGCGCGTGCTGACCCTTGCGGAGGCCAAGCGGCTGCCGCTCGAACGGACGCAGATCGACCCGGCGGCGCTGGTGAGTCAACTTCTGGATGCCTTCGAGCCGCTGGCACTTGACGGCGAAATTCACTTCATCCGGGAGATCGCACCCGATTTGCCCGCGATCCATGTGGATGTGACTCGCATCCGTCAGGTGATCTCGAATCTGCTCACCAATGCGCTGCGCCACACTCCAACCGGAGGCGAAATCGCCGTCAGCGTGAAGCGTGAGAACGGCTCGGTGTGCTTCAGTGTGTCGAATACCGGGAGTCATCTCAGCGATACCGAAGCGGCGCAGGTTTTTCAACCGTTCTGGCGGGCTGCCGCCGCCCGCGAACGGGACAGCGGCGGCAGCGGACTCGGCTTGGCGATCAGCCGGGAGATTGTCGCGCTGCACGGCGGATTGATGACGGTTGAAACCTGTGATAATCAGGTAACGTTCATGTTTACAGTGCCGATTAGAGATGGGCTGGATTCTCCTTGAAGAACGCCCAGCCTGATGATTACCGGTATCACCGGCATACTGACGTTTCGCGGATGAGGAGTCAAAAAGGGCGTGTCGGTAGTGGTCACGGGAGATCCGCATCATGCTTGCTTAATTGATCGATGAGAAAGGTCAGCTTATCACGCAGATGGATCAATTCCTCTAGGTTCACCTGATCGGACACCAACCCGGAGACGAATTGTTCCGGAATTTTGACCGCATCTGCCTGAAGCTGATTGCCCTTTTCGGTCAGAGCAACGATGACCTTGCGTTCATCATCTTCGGAACGACGCCGTTCGATCAGTCCCTGCGCTTCCATGCGCTTGAGCAGCGGCGTGATGGTATTAGTATTGAGCAACAAGCGTTCGGCTATCTCGCCAACCGTGACACGATCCTTTTCCCACAGCACCAACAGCACCAGATATTGCGGATAGGTAATCTCTAGTGCATCCAGATAGGGCTGATATTCGCGCACAAACAGACGCGATGCCGCATAGATGGGAAAGCAGATCTGGTTTTTCAACCGAAGCTGTTCATAAGCCATAGGCGTTCACTTCACAGGAAAGGTCATACAAACAAGTGTTGGTTATTGTATGACCTTTTGCGGCAACCGAAAAGTGATGCAGGAGGTTTATACCCCAGCGCGTTTCTGGTCTGCTGCATTCGCCTCCGCTGTGCGGCGAGTACGCCATGCTTGCCATGCTCCTGTAGACCAGAGGGCCCAGATCACCAGTACCGGTTGAAACAGGAGCCGGATCGCGCGAGCTTCATCCGTATTCAGCATGAAGGCATTGACATGATTGAGATACTGCGCGATGTTGCCGGGGAAGACCAGTACGAAGAATGCAGCCGCAGCCCAGCCGACGATTACCCGATAACGTTCGAGCATAATCAAGGATACGCCGAGCGTTAATTCGACTAGACCGGATAAAACGACCACTAGATCGCCATCCAACGGTATCCAATGAGGAACCTGCGCCAGAAATTCAGTGCGTGCGAAAGTGAGGTGTGAGGCTCCGGCAAAGAGCAGGCTGGCTCCTAACAGCCATCTGAACAGGGTTTGAACGAGACTTACGGAAGCCTTCGACTCCATCATGACTCTCCATGGTTAATATACATCTTGCATGATTGTATCGCTTGCGATATAAAATGTCAAAGCGACAGGGATATAGGGTAGTGGTGAGATAAATCGTTGAGAATTCCCGGTTGACGTGCACAGGCAGATCGATGTGTCCTGATTTCAGAAGCTAAGGCTGGAAGCCAAGAAGCGACTTCTTGCTGGTTCCCGTGACATGGATCATTCCTGAGATAAAATGGACGGTTAGGAGTATCGATGGAGGGGATTGAACTGTGAGCTTCTTCTATGAGGATCGCCTGTCATCCTCACCGCTCATCGAGTCCATCTGGCATACACGAGGAGAAAGCACCGGCTGTCATCTGGCCATTGCCGACGGAAGCTGGGATTTCATCGTTATCCGCATGGGGGATCAAACCAGTATGTTTGTGGCCGGGGCTTCCACACAGGCGGCACCGATTCCCTACGAACCGGGTATCGAGTATGTTGGCATACGAATGAAGATCGGTGCTTTTATGCCTCAGTGGCCAGCCTCTGACTTTCTCGACAATATGGTGCAGTTGCCCAAGGCGACCCAACATTCCTTTTGGCTGCATGACGCGATGCTCGAAATCCCCACCTTCGAGAATGTAGAAACGTTTATCGAAAAGCTGGTGCGTAAACATCTCGTGACCTTCGACCCCATTATCGAAGCATCGCTTCAGGGCGATCATGACATGTCCTTACGCTCGATACAGCGGCATTTTGTGAATGCCACTGGTATCACACAGGCGATGATTCGACAAATCGAACGCGCTCGTTACGCGCAAACACTGCTGTTGGAAGGAAAGTCCATCCTCGAGACAGTCTTTGCAGCCGGATTTACCGACCAGCCCCACATGACCAAGGCGATGAAGCAGTTTATCGGGCTTACACCCGGTCAGCTTGCCCGCTTGAATCAATCCAGATAACTGTCGTTTTTATACAAGAGTTCAGCCGCTCCGACCACTAAAATGCCCTCATCGCTCACTCAACCGGGAGTTTCCTGCGATGTCGGTTACCCCTTTTCGGATCGATATTCCGCAAGCTGCCCTTGATGATCTTCAGCAGCGGCTGCGCCAAGTCCGTTGGCCGGATGCGGAGCAAAACGCTGACTGGGTAATGGGTGCCAGCCTCGACTATCTCAAAGCGCTAACTGAATACTGGCAGACTCAGTACGATTGGCGCACACACGAAGCGAGCCTTAACCAATTCAACCAGTTTGTTGCGGAAATCGATGACAGCAAAATCCACTTCATCCACGAGTACGGGAAAGGCCCGAATCCGAAGCCGCTGCTCCTGCTTCACGGCTGGCCCGATTCGTTTTATCGCTTTCATAAAGTAATACCTCTTCTGACTGATCCGGCGCGTTTTGGCGGCAGTGCCGAAGAATCATTCGATGTCATCATCCCGTCTCTGCCGGGCTTCGGCTTTTCCAGCCGCCCCACTGCACCGGGCAGCATGAAATCGACCCGGACGACTGAACTGATGGTCAAGTTGATGACCGATAAACTGGGATATGATCGGTATTTGGTAGCGGGCGGTGACATCGGCGCACGAATCACACGCTTGCTGGCGCTAGCATACCCGGAACGCGTCGCCGGGATTCACCTAACCGATATTGGTTTTCCCCGCGACATCAGTTTTCCGGCGGCTGTCCCTGATCCGCTGCCTGTCGAGCAGCAGTTCATGGGGGCTGCTCAGTTCTGGTTCATCATGGAAGGGGCTTACGCAGCCGTGCAATCGAGCTGCCCTCAAACGCTGGCATTCGCATTGAATGACAGCCCTGTGGGTCTGGCAGCTTGGATCATCGACAAGTTCCGCGCTTGGAGCGATTGTCAAGGCGATATCGAGCAGTGCTACAGCAAAGATGAGCTGCTTACCAATATCATGATCTACTGGCTCACAGAAACCATTTCCTCTTCTATCCGCTTGTATTTCGAAGATGGACGCACCAGCTCACAGATTGCAGCGGGCACACGGATCGAAGTTCCGGCGGCGCTGGCGCTTTTCCCCAAGGATTTCACCCACCCTCCGCGAGAAATCGCCGATCGCTTCTTACAGATACGCCGTTGGACGGAGATGGAGCGCGGCGGACATTTCGCGGCCTTAGAAGCACCAACCGTCTATAGTGAGGATCTCCGTGCTTTTGCACGGATGCTGTAATTCCAGTTCTCCGCTTTGACTGTGAATAGCTTTGCCTGATCTACAGGATCAAGGAGTCGCACCATGTATCTCATCACTGGCGCTTCTGGCAATGTCGGTCGTCATATCGTCGCCCAGTTACATGCCCAAAGGCTACCGGTTCGTGTCCTGAGTCGTACTCCGGAAAAACTGTCGCTACCGGAGGATATTGAAGCGGTGACGGGTGATCTCTCCCAACCGGAAACGCTCGCACCCGCGCTGAAAGGGGTGACGACAGCGTTCCTGCTCGCCGTTCCGAAATCCGCCGAAGGCTTTGTGGCAGCAGCTCAGCGCGCTGAAGTGAGGCGAGTGGTCTTTCTTTCCTCGAATGGGGTTGAGGACGGTGTCCCAAAGCAGCGCGATCCGATTGCTGCCTTCCATGCCCAGATTGAACAGACACTCGAAGCGTCAGGGTTGCGCTGGATCATTATTCGTCCCAGCACCTTTGCAGCCAATGCCCTGCAATGGCAGTGGTCGATCCGCTCGACTAAGCGTGTAAGTCTTCCATTTGCGCAATCGACGAGCGCACCGGTTCACGAAGCGGATATTGCCGCCGTTGCTGTCCAAGCGCTGATCGATGATCAGCACGACGGCGCCAAGTATCAGGTTACAGGGCCTGAATCGCTCACACCGATTGAGCAGATTCAGATTCTTGCTGAGGTTCTGGGCCATCCGATCGATGTAGAAGAAGTGGCACCGGATGCAGCACGGGCGCAAATGGTGCAGCATGTCCCAGTGCCAATTGTCGACGCACTGTTCACCATTTGGGCGGAGTCGGTGGGTAAACCCGCCTTTGTTTCGAATACCATTGAAAAGGTGACCGGCAAGCCTGCCCGCACTTTCCGCCAATGGGCGATCGACCACTGCGCTGACTTTCAGTAGACACGGGTAGGTTGACTGGATGTGCGTCGCCAAACGACTAGAATTTCGCATTGACGACGCATGTCCTCAGGGTAGAGAATCGCGCCCTGTAGGACAAAAGGCAGCAATTCATATCCCATCAAAATTTCACGTACAACACCATTAAACTAAGATAGACGCCCTGAGATCGACGGATCGTTACAGCTTGTTCGATGAGTGGAAATACAAAGATGCTCCGGGAAAGCACTGCGCCGTGCCGAAGACGATCCACTATAGGCTGGTGAAGTGCCAGAAACAGCATACGATTCCGTTTTACGCTGTCCAAGCACACAGCACGATTGCCAAAATCTTACGCGAAATGGGGTATGTGCAGATCGGTGGAGCTGCCACCGCCGATGGACGAGTGGGAGATGGATTTTTGGAAATCTCACTGAGCGAAGGAAGAGATCCTAGCGCTTTTCATCGTGGTGGGTGTCAGGGTCGAATGCTGGACTCGTTGGCTGTATGACACTCTCTTATTGGGTTTTCCATTTTTTCCGCCGCCCTACACACGACAAATCATCCGAAATTCGGTAGCATAAAGAAGATCGTATGAGGATGAAAAGCGTTTATCTATGAATTCGTTGAATGATGCACAACGCGAACTTGTCACGACCAGTTTTGCCCGCCTTGTTCCCGAAGCCGACCATGTCGCAGGGCTGTTTTATGAGGCGCTGTGGGAAATCGCCCCGGAAACGCGGACGATGTTCGCCGCCATCGATATGGGCGCACAGGGCTTGAAACTGATGCAAACGCTCGGCGTCGCGGTGCGAGCGCTGCATGACCTGCCCAGCATCGATGCCTATCTGGTTGATTTAGGCGCACGGCACATCCGCTACGGCGTGAGCAAAGCACACTATGCGCTCGTCAAGCTCGCCTTATTGCGCATGCTGGAGCAGTGCCTTGAGCGTGATTTCACACCAGCGATGCATGATGCTTGGGGCGCCGCTTATGATTTGATTGCCGCAGCAGCCATGCGGGCTTACGAAATGACGAGCTAATCCCCCTTAGCTGCAAAAAACCGATATAAACTTCGTTACATTTGCCCCAAATCGCGTGTAATAAGCGTTCATTAAGCGCTGTGTCCTTAGGATGGCGACAACATCACCTCTACACCGTGATGCTTCGTCCACCATTTTCTAAGGAGCAGCGACGTCATGCGACGTGTCATCATCCTGAGCTTATGTTTGATCGCACTGTTTGCTTTGAGCAGTGCGACCCTCACCTTGGGACAGGGTTTCACAACCCTACCCACCGCAACGCCGAATTCCGATACCGATGGAGACGGCCTGCCGAACACTCGCGATCTATGCCCGACAGAACCGGGGCCGCGCGAAAATAATGGTTGCCCGCAGACGTTCCCACCGCCGAACGCACCGCCGGACAACCCACCACCGAACAACCTACCACCTGCATCAGGCGGAGATAACCCCCAGCCCAGTGGTGACGTCGTCAACCAACCTCCCTTCAATCCGCCTTCGCTGCCGCCTGACCAGTGTTCAGTGACGCCCGCCCGCGACAATCGTGTCAACGTGCGGCGTTCACCGAGCATGGATGCGGAGGTACTTGGCGTGTTGATGCCCGGTTTGGTGTACCCAGCACTCGGCTACGTGGTGAATAACGCCGAAGTCTGGATGCAGTTGACCAACTATGAAGGCAGCGACGGCACGGTAGGCTATGCCGCGCAGTCGGTCGTGATGAGCAGCTCATTCTGCCCGCGCATTGACATCACGATGGGCGATGCTGCCGATGGCTTTACGAGCAATCCCCCCGACCAACCGGATCTGTGCTATTTGTCGGTGGGCTATGATCCCGCCTTCTGGGGCAGCGATTATGATGCGCAGTTGGGCGATGATCCAATCGTCTATGCGGCCTTCTACTTCGAACGCCAGCCCGGTCAGCCGATCTTCGAAGGCACCCCGGTATGGGGCGTCGTCTCGATGGATGGCTACCACGAACTCCCGCCGGACTCACCCCTGTATTTCCAAGACCCGGATCATGCGGTCGCTGTTGCCAGTGATCAATCCGACATTGATGCGGCTGTGAGCGGCGGACTCGGAACCGCGTTCAATATGGCGTATCCGAACCCGAACGGCGGCGTGCAGGCGGCCAACGGAACGATTTTCTACCGCCTCAGCGATCCCGAACACGTGGGGAACTGCGGGCCGATCGTCGCGATTGACGATCTGGTCAGCCGCCCGGAAGACGATGGAGGTGATCCACAGGCACTTCAGTGTTTCACCCATCCGGGCACGACGATTGTCGAGTCGTGCTGGTGCCAGACGAGCGACTCGGCGTGCGTTGATTTCCTCACCAGCATCTGCTATGGCGGCGGCGCGTATGTCGAAAGTGGGCCGGATATGACGGCCTGCTGGTACGAGCCAGCCCCGGCAGCCGCGGCGAATCGTCCGGGACGGCTGATCCTTGCGGTGTCCTACCAACTGGGACAAGTCTGCGAGGATGACCTGAGCGTGTGGTGGATTGATCTGCCGCGCCCGACGAACGATCCGTTTGTGCTGCACGATCTCGGTCATGGGAACTGCAACGATGGGTTTGATCAACTGCCGAGCATGTCTCGCCCCAGCGGAGCCGCCCGCATGATTGCCCGGCTGCCGCGCCCCGGCATCAATAACCTGACCGGTGAAGCCTCGATCGCGGACTGTGACGCCAACGGCGAGATCGATGCATTCCAGACCCCAACGCCTGACTGTATGCTTACCCGCAATGCCGACAAAGAACATGTTTCGTGGTGGCAGCAGGTCTTGGATCTAACCTGCCCCGGCGGCTGGATCATGGCGACCGAAATCGATGCCGATGGCGACGAAGTCGTGACCGACGCGACCTGCGACGATTAACACACTCATCTTTTCAGCCTGAGGAGGTGAACACCTCCTCAGCACATTTTCTATCAGACAACACAACTCCCACAAGGGAAGGGAACCAGACATGAGCCTCACGAGTGAACAGAAACAGATTGTCCAGACGACGTTTGGGCAAATCCCAAATGCCGATCAACTGGCCGCACGCTTCTACACCCGTTTGTTCGAAATTGACCCGACTACGCAGGTGCTGTTCAAGCATGACATGGCCGCCCAGCGGATGAAACTGGTGCAAACCTTGGCCGTCGTCGTCCACGGACTGGAGGACTTCGACAGCCTCGTCCCGGCCATTCAAAGCCTCGCACGCCGTCACATCGGGTATGGGGTGAACAACGCGCATTGGTCAAGCGTTGGCGCGGCGCTGCTGTGGGCGCTTCAGGAGACATTCGGCACCGCCTACACGTCAGAAGTTCACAGCGCATGGGAGGCGACGTATGCGCTGATCACCGAAACTGCACTGGCTGCCGCGCCTGTTGACGAAGGAGATCTTTCATGATCCGGACACTGCGCGTTCTCAGTATGCTGCTGGTGATCGGTCTACTGGTGGCGATCCCGGTCAGTGCGCAGCAGCCGCTAATTACCAGTGGGTGGGATCTGGTCGTATACCAACCGGAAAACGATGCGCTGTACTGGATCAATGCCCAAGGCGTACAGCGGCAGATGAACCGCCCTCACCTCCCCGATGAAGCCGCATTCCTCGATCTGCGTTTCGCGCCGAGCGGTACAACCCTGCTCATCGCGGCGCGATTGAATACGGGCGTCGAAGCGCTGGGGATCTATGACCTGAACGCAAGCATGTTTACCGCTGTGCAGATGGCGGCCCCGGGCAGCTCGATTTCACTCGGTCAGGATACACTTTTCACTGCCGATCAGCATGAAGAGGCCCGCTGGGCACATGGCGGCGACTGGCTGCTGTTCGTCTCGCAGGATGGGCTGGGCAGCCGGACGTGGAACATTGCCCGTTCCAACGGGACACCAGCAGGTGAAGTCATCGCCCTGAATCCCAATTTTGTGCGCGCTTACGGGACTCCGGATGGCTACCTGCTCATCACCAACACGGATGGGCTGTTCTTCAGCAGCAATTTCGCGCCCGAAATGATGGTGAGCCTTGCGCAGCTCACACCGAACAGCCGGATTGCATATCTCACGCCGTCAGGCGCAGCCGGTGGGATCGCACCGCTTCCCAACACAAGCGGTTCCATAATCGATACCACTCCCTCCAATATGCCACCTGTGACTCCCGCCACTAACACCCCCTCGGTAGTCGTTGCTTCCTGCACCGCCGCGTTGAGTCCGCGGGTGTTCGTAGGCGGCATGGGACGTGTGACGCTGGATACGCCGACCCTCAACGTGCGTCAGCAGCCCGGCGGTGCCATTGTCACCACCTTTGGCGCAGGCACGACTTTCTATGTGACCAGTGGATTCCAGTGTGTGCAAGATTTGATGTGGTGGCAGATCGAGCGCTTCGGCATCGTGGGGTGGGTCGCGGAAAGCCTAAATGGACTCTATCTCATTGAACCCTACGCAGGGCCGATGAGTACCGACCCGACCGATACGCCCGTTCCGCCTGCACCGCCGGTCGTTCCAGTTTGCGGAAGCGCGCTTCCTTCCCGCTTAAGTGTAGGGAGCAGCGCAACGGTCGTCCAAGATAATCTGCGTCCGTATAATGGGCCGGGCGGCGAGGCACTCGCCCAGCGGTTCTTCCAATCAGGAACGGTAGTCGCCGTCAATGCCGGGCCGGAATGCACGGGCGGCGAATGGTGGTGGCTCGTCACAGGATCGGCACGAGTTGGGCGGATTGGGCAAAATTACGTTGAGGTTCAGGGCTGGGTCGCGGAAACGGTTTCTGGTGCGTATAACCTATCCCCGTGAGATTAGAACACGAGACGGGCGATCCTCTTTGGCGCTCCGCGTGGCACGGTGCCACGCGGAGCGCTTTTCAGAAAGCGAAGTATAGTGAAAAGATATTTAGACGCTGGCCGCATCAGCATTAGAAGTTGAAAGTCTGATCATGGCGTATAACGTCTTCTGGATTGTCGAGCACCGGGTGCTGTATATCGACGAGAGTGAACAGATCACGCTTGAGGACATTCGGTTGTCCACACGGGAAACCGCCGCTGCCATGGATGAAGCCTACCAAAGTGGTGCCGCACTCATTATCGGCATTTTGAATGTGAGCCACGCTGATCTCAGCCGTCTGATGCGATCGGTTGTGACGACCACGGTGGATGAAATCGCGTCGGTAATCGACCCGCGTTTGTGGAAGGCTAAACCGGGATTCATCATCCTGATCACCGCCAGCGAAACGGCCAAAATGTTGTTATCGCTCGTGATACGGCTGTCATCACAGCCGATGACGACGGTGGGCACGGTCGAAGAAGCGCTGACCGTCGTCAGCTATATGTACCCGGAACTGGCAGACGCTCTGAAATCGTATCGGCATGACGATCGCTCGGCTGGAACGCCATCGTAGCACGACGTTGAGGTAGTTTGAGGAAGCGCAGACGCGAAGCTCATGAAGTCGGCGATCAAAGTCACCACGTTTGGCAAACTGGTTATTGAGCGCGATGGCAGGGTCGTGGATCGCTTTGTTTCGCTGAAAGCGATGCTGCTGTTCGTGTATCTCGCCCTGCATCCGGGTGATCATCCTCGTAAGAAGTTGGCAGCGCTTTTCTGGGCTGAAACCACCGACGAGCAAGCGCTGAAGAACCTGCGCACAGTACTGTCCAATCTGCGCCAACTGCTGGGGGATGCGCTGCTGACCTCCCACGAGGACATCTCGATCGATCCCGACGTGCTCCTCGAAGTGGATGCAATTCAATTCGAACGCGGTTTCAACTCGGTCTTTTCGGCAGCCGCGCCGCTGGATCGACTGCGTGCTATGCAGTCGTTGGAAGCGATTTACCAAGGTGACTTTCTTGCGGCACTGGTGATCCGCGATGCGGACGCCCTGAACGAGTGGATCGAGGCCTGCCAGCGGCAGTATCAAGAACAGTACCGTCACCTGTTGTATGAACTCACCGAGCTGTCGATTCAGCAGGGGAGTTATGAAACCGGGCTGGGCTATGCCCGGAAGTTGATCCAGTTGGATGGTTTGTGGGATGCCGCGCAGCGCCAGTTGATGCTGCTGCTGGCCTACACCGACCGCTTTAACGAAGCGCTCGTGCAGTACCGGCAGTTCTGCGAGCGGTTGCAGCAAGAACTGGACGCTGAACCGGAAACCGAAACCACCGAACTCGCAGAACGCATCCGTGATCGGTCTATCACTCCGCCGAAGGCGGCGGCTGTTCCGGCGCTGGTACTGCCCGACGTTCCGTACGTCGAACCCGCCGACGATATTGAACTGGCACAGCGCATGTTGAATACGCCGCACTGCCGCCTGCTCACCGTGTACGGTATCGGTGGCATTGGCAAAACGGCGCTGGTGACTCAACTGGCGTTTCATCGGCAGCACCGTTATCGCGATGGCGCGTGCTTCATCTCTCTGGGTACCGCTCAGACGGAACGCGATCTGCTGGAGCATGTCGCCAGCGCGCTCAATGTGCAGTTTGGCGGTAGTATCGAGTCAGAGACGCTGCTGCATCACCTACTCGATCACCTAAAAACGCGAGAATTGTTGATCGTGCTGGACAATTACGAGCAGCTCCTGCCGGAGACGCGCTTTGTTCAGCAGGTGCTGGATACGACGCCGTCGGTGCAGCTCATCGTCACGTCCCACATGCCGCTGGGGATGTACCGGGAATGGCTGCTGCCACTGCGGGGACTGCGCGTACCGCGTATCAACGACCCCGATCCAGAGGAATATGAGGCGATTCAGCTTTTTCAACTGACGGCACAGCGGATCAATCCGCATTTTCAGGTGAGCGATGCGCTCCCCGAAGTGATTCGCATCTGCCAGCTTGTGGACTGCCTGCCGCTTGGCATTATCATCGCCGCTGGGTGGGTTCAGTACATTGCGCCTGCCGACATCCTCACCATGATGGAGCAGGATCTGCTGCAAGTAGAAGCCATCCATCACGATCTTCTGCCGCGCCACCAGAGCTTCTACGGCCTGATGAACGCGATGCTGGCGCACTTGTCGCCCAACGAGCAGCACGCGCTGATGTGCCTGTCGATATTCGAAGGCAGCTTCGATGTCAAGGCGGCGCTCGCGGTCGCAGCCCTGAACATGAAAAGCTTCAAGGTGCTGACGGATAAATCGCTCGTGCAATCGGTCGAGGGCTTCCGCTACAACGTGCACCGCGTGGTGCGGACAGCCTTCCGGACGCAGCTCGAACATTCCCCGGAACTTCCCCAGATCGCCCAACGGTTTGCGGCCCATTTTCAGGGCTGGTGCGATGCCTTTTTCGAACGCGGCGTACCGCTGCATGACATCATGCACACACTCGACATCGAAGCGCATAATTTGTGGGATGTCATGGGGCTGTCCACGCTGGAGCGTCAGCGATTTCTGCTGCACATTTCGCCCGCCATGCACGAATACTGGGTGAATCGTGGTTACCATGCGAAAGGTCTCCTCTCACTGCTTGATGAGGGAGGACATCACCCGTCCATCGAGCCACAAACGCGGGTTCGTGGTCTGACGACGCTGGCGCGCCTGTTCGAACGCACCAGCCAGTACGAAAAAGCGTGGCAAACCTGCAAGGAAGCACTAGCCTTGGAAGACGGTCTGCACATGTCGGATTTTCGGGCGCGGGTGCTGCGCGTCATGTCGGAGATTTGTGTGCGACAGGGCCGTTACGCAGAAGCGGAAACCTATTCGCGTGCGATCATCGCCATGGAACCGCAGACTTCTACGCAAATGTCGCCGCAGTTCGAGCGGTTAATCACGCTGGCGTATGAGGATCTCGGCGGGATGCTGATCGCGCAGGGACAGTACGACGCGGCGCGCATGTACCTCGACATCGCCCATCGCCAATGGGTGAAATTGAACGACCCGCTGCGACAAGCGGTGACGCGAAACTATGTGGGTCTGATCGCGCTGAAACAGAATCAGCATGAAGAGGCTTTCAGGATCTTTGTCGATGTGCTGAATCATGCGCGTACAGCGCAAAACCAAACACTGATCGCCGTTTTTTCGGTGCATCTGGGCATTGCGGCTGTCGCGCTCGGAGATATACCGCTGGCCTGCGCTCTGCATGAAGAGGCACTCCTAATCGCCGTTCAGATTGACCGGAAAGTGAGCATTACCCATGCGCTCGATCATATATCGCGATTGGGCGCATCTTTCGGTTGGTACGACAGCGCTGCTCAGTTGGTGGGGTTCGCCGATGCCCTTCGTGAACAGGTCGGTTTGTCGATCAGCCCTCATAATCAGGCCGAGCACAGTGCACATTTACGCAATCTCCAAATCGCCCTTAAGGATCAGTTCAAAGCCCATTACCAAGCGGGAAAAGCGATGGGCTTATCCGTAGCAGTTCAAAGAGCATTAGCTTTATTGAATGCGTTTCAGCACGTCATTCAGGCTCAATCCACCACCACTTCTGACAAGGTCGTCTTGGACTAAAAGATTACAATTCTTATAGATAGCCCTTCGAGATTCTAAGCACTCGGCTTATCAATGCAACAAGACAGTCTGCAATGATTGACCACAGCGTCTAGCAAATATACATCCCCTTACGAGCCAAAAAGTGTAGGTGTTTATCTTTTCAGCGAGGACACACTTAAGTCAACCTCGCTGGCTGCTCTGTGCGCGATTGCGCGGATGATTTTTGCGTTTCCAAGGTGACGCTCGTCTGGACTGCGCATGCTGGATGTCCTTTTGCTACCCCTCCGGGGAAGCGTAATATTGGCCTTCCAGTCGAATGTGCTGCCAATTGAGCCTCAATGATTCTTCAGCGCGATACACTGCATTTACCAATCGAGATATTGCACCAACATCAAACTGAAATTGCCGATCTCTGGGCAAATACAATCTTTGCTCAAGCAACTTTTCGCCCCGGTGATAGCTGGCTGACCATCCTTCGTATGTCAACGGCGCGTGGGATTGCCGCCTTCATCACCTTGTTACAGACCGGGGATTCCGCCGCGCTCGACGGCTATTTGGGCGAGCTGGCGTTGGAATGTTTACGCACGGGTTTCGCTTTAAGCGAAGTTACGCAGTCGTTATTGCTGTGCAAACTGGCGATGATCGGGGTGCTCCAGCGCTACAGCATCGCGATAGCGGATGTCTGGGCGTTCAACACCGCGCTGGATACGGCGCTGCACTGGATGATCGTCCGCTTTAACGAGCAGTACACCGCTGAGCATAACCGCTGCATGCGGGAGCAGCACGAGCACCTCGCGGTCATGCTGCGCCTTGGTGAGCGAAGCGCCACAGCGGTACCGATGGCAGAGGTGCTCGATCAGGTGGCCAAGGGCATCATGGCGGCGGTAGAGACCGAACACTGCGATTTTTACCTCGTGGCAGAAGATCAGCGGCACACCACGCCCAAAGAAGGCTTCAGGAAGCGACCACTCACCCCAACGAGTCTGGCGCTCTTTCTGAGCAATCCGCTGAACCTCGCCATCGATCCGTTTTACAAAGAACTCATGCAGCGCAAAGCGCCCGTCGTTTCCTACAACGCCCAAACGGATCCGCGCGTGAGCAATCCGGTGGTCAATGCATTGGGAGCAAAAACGGTTCTGGCGGTGCCGCTCGTCGCCAGTGACCGCGTGATCGCTATTGCGGTCACTGGCACCTTCGATAACTATCGCGCCTTCACCGAAGAACAGATCGAGCTGGCGTGGTCAGTGGCACGGGCGGCGGCGCTGGTCATTGATAATGCACGCTTGCAGCAGCAGAATCAGCAGATGGCAGCGCTCGAAGAACGTGAACGATTGGCGCGCGAAATTCACGATAACCTCGCCCAAGCGTTGAGCATCCTCAAATTGCAGGCGTCGAATATCGCTGAATTAGTGCGAATCGGGGCAGTGGAACAGGCGCTCGCCCGCATCACCGAGATGAACCGGACGGCTTCGGAAGCCCATGTGGACGCGCGAGAAGCCATCACCAACTTGCGGACGAGCGCTTCATCAAATGATGACTTCATCCCGAAACTCCGCAGCTACCTTGATAAATACGGCAAGACCTACGGGATTGACACACACCTTGTCTTGGAGACCACGCCGCCAGCGCTCACGTCCGCAGCAGTGCTCCAGCTAACGCGCGTCATTCAGGAAGCCCTAGCGAATGTGCGCAAACATGCGCATGCGCACGCAGTGCGTGTCTGCCTAGGTCGCACCGATGATCGCTTTACCGTCGTCGTTGAAGATGATGGGATAGGGTTTGACGCCGCTGCCGGTGCGCAGTTAGAAGGCAGTCGTTTTGGGCTGCAAATCATGCAGGAGCGTATGGTTTCCCTCGGTGGACAGCTTCAGGTCGATACCCTGATTGGCCGGGGAACGCGCATCCGGGCGGAGATTCCATTAATCAATGGCAAGGAGAGGGAATGATGGAGATGCTGCGGGTACTGCTTGTCGATGATCACGCGTTGTTCCGGCAGGGCGTGAAGTCACTCTTGGACAGCCGCTCGAATATCACCGTGGTTGGCTGCGCGGCAGATGGGTGCGAAGCGGTGGATCTAGCGCGATCCACGCTGCCCGATGTGATCCTCATGGATATTGAGATGCCGCGCTGTGGCGGTTTAGAGGCCACACGACAGATCAAACGCGAGTTTCCGAGCATCAAAATCGTCGTCCTGACCGTTGCGGATGATGAAGATACCATCTTCGAGGCGATCAAATGCGGCGCGCAAGGATATCTCCTCAAGTCGATCGAAGCGCATCAACTGTATGACATGCTGGAAGGGCTGCGACGCGGTGACGCACCGCTGTCCGGCAGCATCGCCGCCAAAATCCTGAGTGAGTTTTCCCATCCGGTCACCGATGCCAGCCAGCCGATCCGCGAGGAATTGTCCGAACGCGAGCGCGGCGTTTTGGAACTCATCGTCGCGGGCAAAACGAACAAAGAGATTGCGGACGACCTGTTCATTGCCGAAAACACCGTGAAGACCTATCTCGGCAACATCCTCGCCAAACTCCACTTGCAAAATCGCATTCAAGCCGCTGTCTATGCGGTAAGTCAAGGGCTGGTGCCGACCCCTTATCCACCGACCGCACATAGCTGATCGCGCCTATGCTCTATCCTCCATGTGGGGGATAGAGCACACTCCGCCTCCTCCTCTTGGAGGAGCCACCCTGTATCGAAAATCCTCCGTTTAGCGCCTCAAAATCCTCAACCTTGACGTAATGCATGCTGCCCCGGCGGGGTAAGTTTGTGCCCATCGCTTCGCCGCTGATGTCTATGGCGAAGCACACAAACTAGAGGGTATCCAACATGAGTCATAAACAGGAACCAAAAGGATTTTCACGGCGCACGTTCCTTAAAGGTACAGGCATGACGGTCGTCGCAGCGGCGGCTGGAGCAAGTTTATTTAATCCGCAGCAGGCATCGGCCCAGGAAAGCAGCACTTGGGACACGCCGCCCGCCCCCATTCCGGATTCACAGATCGTCGAAACCATTGACGCCGACGTGGTCGTCGTTGGTGCAGGCTTTGCCGGAACCACGAGCGCCTGTCGCGCTGCCGAAAACGGCGCACGCGTGGTGGTGCTGGAAAAGGGCGCGACGTGGAGCGGTCGTGGCGGCGGCATCGGCGTGTTTACCTCACGCATGATGCGAGATGCAGGGATTGAACTCGACAAAGAAGTCCTTGCGCGCGAATTGATCGAGATGTGCGGCAACCGCTCCAAAGAATCGCTCGTGTGGCTGTTCCTGAACGAGAGCGGCAATGCGATGGATTGGTGGCTCGAAAAAGCGGATGCGATCGGTTTGACGGGCATGCTGTGGGGCGGTGTGTACAAGGGGCCGAACTACACCGAGTATCCCTGCTACCACATGTTCTTCGGCGGCCCAGCGTCCCAGCAGGGCTTGGACCCCGGTGCGGAACTCGCCAACCTCATGTACGAGGAATCCCTCAGACTTGGCGCGACATACTATTTCCGCGCTCCGGGTGAACAGTTGGTGAAGGATGGCGATCGCGTGGTGGCCGTCATCGCCAATACACCGGATGGCTACAAACGCTTCAACGCGGCCAAAGGCGTTGTTTTGGCAACCGGCGATATCGGCGGAAACCCGGAGATGTGTGCTGAACTCGCACCGCTCGCCCTCCGCGCAAACGAATCGGACTATACGCCCATCGGTCAGAACACGGGCGACGGTCACCGGATGGGCAAGTGGGCAGGTGGCGCGCTGCAAGACACACCGTTCCCAACCATGATCCACCCGCAGGCGTATTCATGGTTCTCACCCGGCTGCTACCCCTATGTCAACGTACGCGGCGAACGCTACATGAATGAAGACAGTTGGGTGCAGGCAAAATCGCTGCAATGCATGATGCAGCCGGAACATGCGTGGGCGTTCTCGGTCGTCGACTCCAATTGGCCGACCGTGCTCACACAGTCGGTACAAACGGGCGGCGGCATGTTCTGGGACTCGTTCCGCGCCTATGGTAGTGACTTCGACCCCGGCTATTTCCAAGGACTTATTGAAAGCTACCTGACTGCCGGTAACTGGGCATGGCGAGCGGACACGCTGGAAGAATTGGCTGCGCAAATCGGCGTACCAGCGGAAACCTTCGTCGAGACCGTGATGCGCTACAACGAATTGGTTGACGGCGGTAAAGACCTGGATTACGGCAAGCGCGCCGAGCAGTTCTTCGCCAAGGTCGAACAGGGGCCGTTCTATGCCTTCAAGTTCGGTCCGGCGCTGCTGACAGTTGTCGGCGGGCTGGAAGTAGATACCAAGCTGCGCGTCCTCGATGACAACCACAACCCGGTTCCCGGCTTGTATGCGATTGGGAACGTTTCCGGCAGCATCTTCGGTCAGGATTACCCAATCCAGATCCCCGGCATCAGCCACGGTCGCTGCCTGACCTGGGGTTATTTGGTCGGCTCAAACATCATGGAAGAAGCGTAAAACAGCCCGCAACCCGAGGTATGCGCGCGGTGCGCATACCTCGACCGTGCTGTTCCCCCTTCATCGCCCGATCTGTTCATCAGGAAGACTGCATGTTTAAGCGTAAACCCAAGAACCAAAACGCGGCTGAGACCTCGGTGCCAAGCGTACGCAAACGTCGTGACTGGCTCAAGATCAGTCTGGTCCTCAATATCGCGTTTATCATTGTGGTCGGTACGGTTGGCGCGGTCTCTGCTGTCGTCTACCAATCAGACACCAACCCGAACTTCTGCGGCAGTTGTCATCTCATGCAGTCGCATGTTACGTCTTACTACACCAGTGGCAACCTCGACAATGTACATCAACAAGCCGGGGTGGAGTGTAAAGACTGCCATGATTATCCGCTGCAGGAAGAAATCAGCGCTGGCATCAACTATCTCACCAGCAGCTATGTGGTGGACGACAATGGCGAACTATTGAAGCGTGACTTCGGTGACGAAATCTGTACGCAGTGCCACGTAAGTTTGGAAAATGTCGCGCGGTCGACAGACTTCCTCTACTACAACCCACACGGCACGCGCATGGGGACGTTCGCTTGCAGTACCTGCCACATCTCCCATGGTGAGCAAATTGACTATTGCAGCGGATGTCATACCAACGGGGGTCAGCGGATGCTCGGTGATGATACGCCGCGCGCCGAAGTGCTCGGTCGCCCCGTAGTCAATCACTACGGGCTGTATGGGCAGTAACCCCGCTAACGATCTCCGCACATCAAAACGGAATAATTCAGTGGGTCTGCTACTGATAAAAACCCCGGTGATGAACCGGGGCTTCGCCGCTTCTGCATGTAAAGCGGCAGCCCTTGGGGACAGTCGTATTCGCGTTTCATAGAGGGGAGAGCTTTATCCAACCGGATTCTTACGCATGAGGAGTCCGGGTACACCGAGATTCACCTCCAGCCCGAAACGCACTTCATTTTTGTCAGCGCGCAATTCGCTTCCGTCCGGTTGTCATGCTGTTGAGAAACATTCTTTGGCTTGAAGCCTAGCCTGTAGTTTAAAAGTTGAGGCGGGTGTTATGACTCCTGCGTAAAACCGTAGTCGCATTCTTAAAAGAAAGCTTCAGATGATTTAATCGGCGCTCGACTACTCTTGTGGGGTACATCCCTGATGAGGAGCGAGACACATATGCTCGAAATTTCCGATCTACGGGTCGTCTATGCGAATGGCAATGAAGCGCTCAAGTCAATTTCTGTGAGCGCCAATGCAGGAGAAATCATCGCCATCATCGGGCGTTCCGGGGCCGGAAAATCGACTCTGCTGCGCTGCATCAATGGCTTGCAAAAACCGACCGGCGGCAGTGTTGTCCTTGATGGTGAAAACATCACCACCATGAGCCCCAGCGAACTACGCACCACACGCCGTTACATCGGCTTCATCTGGCAGGAATACAACCTCGTCGAACGTCTACCCGCTATCACCAATGTGCTCAGTGGGCGGCTTGGCTACAACCGCAATATCGGCAGCCTTGCTTATTACTTTGATACGACTCACCGCGAAATCGCTCTGCGCAGCCTCGATCGAGTTGGTCTGCTGCACCGTGCAAAGTTCCGCTCCGACCGTCTTTCCGGAGGGGAAAAGCAGCGCGTTGCCATTGCCCGCGCCATCAGCCAGCAGCCCAAAATCATCCTCGCAGATGAACCCGTAGCCAGCCTTGACCCCGAACTTAGCGTGCAGGTAATGACCGACCTTTCTCGTGTAGCCCGCGAAGATGGCGTACTCACACTGATCAATATTCATCAGGTTGAACTGGCAAGGCAATTTGCCGATCGCTTGATTGGCATCGCGCAGGGTGTTGTCGTCTACGATGGAGCGCCGGAGGGGCTAACCGACGAGGTGCTGGACAGCATTTACCGCTTCGACAAACAAGAAACAATCCCCGTGCCACACCGCCAATCCCACCCAACCAATCCCATCGCCCAGCGCGTAATGCTTCCCTGAGGACACATGGCGCAGATCACTCCTAAATCGCCCGCCGCTCCCCTCTCGCCTGAAACTCTGCGCGAACAACTTTTACGTCCCTTCCCCCGAATTAGCTGGAAAGCGATCGTGATCGGGTTGGCGATCGTAGGGATACTGTCGTGGAGCATAAGTGGCACGCAAACCAGTTTAACCACCCTCGTGGACGGGCTACCGCAGGTATGGAATTTCATCTTGCGTCTGCTCCCGCCATCGTTTGAGCTAAAACCGGGCACTGTTTCCACCTTTCTAAACGGTGGTACCGAATACACTGCACCCATTGCCTCGGCAGAAGCAGAAATTCGGGCACACTACATCCCCGGCGGCACCGACATTATTTACATCCACGATAAAGATGGCGTCCCAATCTCCACCCTTCAACGCCAATTAGCACAGCGCATCTCTTTCCTCCGCGCCGATGGACTTGACACTATTCGCTACGTCGTCGGTGCCAGCGGTTTCACGGTTGGATGGCCGAAAGTGATTGATGACATCGTTGTCACACTTCAAATGGCCGTCATCGGCACGATTGGGGCGGTACTGCTGGCGCTGCCCTTTGCGCTGCTCGCTGCGCACAATGTCTCTCCCAGCCCCATCATCTACCAGACCACACGCCTAATCCTCAATACCCTGCGCTCTGTCCCCGAACTGATCTATGGCCTGATCTTCGTTGCCGCTGTCGGGCTTGGGCCGTTTGCAGGCGTGCTGGCGATTATGTTCGGATCGGTCGGGTCACTTTCGCGCCTGTTCGCTGAAGCTCTCGAACAGATCGATCCACAGCAGGTGCTCGCGCTGCGGGCAACCGGTGCGGGTGGTGCGCAAACCTTTATGTATGCGATGGTGCCGCAGGCGCTTCCTCTCTTGATTTCCTATTCGCTGGTCTACTTCGAACACAACGTCCGCAACGCAACCATTGTTGGTCTCGTTGGCGCGGGCGGCGTAGGCCTGACGATTTTCACCTATATGTCGCTCTTTCAGTACAACTACATGTTGGGAGCGACGATCATCCTCATCTTGGCTGTCACGGTCATCGACCGTCTCAGTAACTACATCCGCAGCCGCTTTATCTAGCGGGCGTATGCAGTTGTATTGCATTGGCAAAACCTGTTTCTTGAAAGGGAACCCATGAAGAAGATCGGTCTCGTCCTCGCCCTCGTTTTCGCTCTGTTCAGCATCAGCATGGTATTCGCGCAAGACGCGACGCCCGAAGCAGTCGATCGCACTGGTTGGCCGGAAACCTTCATCATTGGTGTGTACCCCGGTGATAATTTGGAAGCCGCGATCGCGTCGAACCAGCCTCTCGCAGATTATCTGACCGAGACTCTCGGCGTTCGCACGGTCATCATCACCGGCACCAGCTACACCGCTGTTATCGAAGCGATGCGCGCTGGCCGCGCAGACGGCTTCGAAGTCGGTCCGTTCTCCTATGTCCTCGCTGCTCAGGAAGCCAACGCCGAAGCGCTGGTTGTCGCCTCGTCGCTGAACAGCCCCACGTTGGAATCGGTTGCGAACCTGCCGACGGACTTCGCCCCCGGTTACTTCAGCGTGATGTTCACCCTCAAGGGCAGCGGGATCGCCAGTGTCGCCGATCTGGAAGGTCACAGCTTCGCCTTTACCGACCCGGCCTCGACCAGCGGTTACCTGATCCCGGCCACAGACTTGATGACGTCCATGGGCTTCACTGACCCGGCACAGATCGAAACGTTCGTCAGCCCCGTGTTCGCGGGCAATCACCCGGCGGCAGTGCTCGCGGTTCAGAACGGCACCACCGATGCAGGCGCGACTTTCGATGGCAACCTCGTGGCGCAGGCACAGGCCGGTCAAATCCAGCTTTGCGGCTACAACCCGGATACGAACGAATTCCCCTACCTCGCTGCGATGACGCAGGACGAAATCGACGCTATCTATAACGACTGCCCCGATGGCAGCATCGTCGTCTTCCACCAGTCGCCCCTCATCCCTCAGACCCCCTTCGCCATCAACAGCGCGCTGCCTCAGTCGTTCAAGGACGCGGTGAAGGCTGCCCTGCTCGATGTGGTCAATCACCCTGAACTGACGGTGGCACTCGCCCGCTACTATGTTGATCCGAGCACGCTGCTGGGTTTGGACTCGCTGGATGCGTATTACAACCCGCTCCGCGACACCGCCACCCTGCTGCGCATGGATTTGAGCGCGCGCTAACCGCTCCCAAGCCCGGTGGGCGCCCATCGATGTAGGTACTTTCGTAGTACAATCGCGATAAGGGCAGAGCGCGCTCTGCCCTTATCCCTTTCTCAATGCGACCAATAGCCAAAGAGAAACGCTTGTGACCGCCTTTTCACAGTCCGACTATTTATCTATTTTCACGCACGCCCCCGCTGAAGCTGTCAAAGCGCTTGCCGAAGCGATTCTTCCCGATTTAGGGGCCATTCAAGTGCTCAAGAATCGCACAGGGCTGGTTATGCTGCCCTACAGTGACAGCGCAGGTGGCGTAACCTTTCACTTAGGCGAAATCCTCGTCAGCGAAGCCCACATACAGCTCGAAAACGGTACCGAAGGCTATGCACTCGTCACCGGGCGCGATCTGGTGTTGGCGGTTGGCATCGCTGTCCTTGATGCCGCAATGCAGACGGGCATCCACACTGAAACTATCACTGCCTTTCTGGTGCAGGCGCACGCTGATCAAGCCGCCGCCGATGACCATCTGCTCAAGCAGGTGGAAGCCACCCGCATCGAAATGGAGACATTCTGATGCCTACCCATCCCCCCTACACACCCTCTGAAGCGCTCGCTCGCGAGACATTTCTCGCACTGATGTGGTCACTCAGCTACCCGGGGAGGATTCACACGCTTCCCGACAGCGGCCCGCCGTTTGAGTCAATTGCCCACGCGCTGCTCGATTTAGAGACAACCTTCTACACGCCTGAGGCGGCACTCGCTAACGTGCTGGCGCATAACGGCGCACGGGCGTTTCCACCGGAAACCGCCGCCTATCACTTTTACCCGGCTGTAACCGATCTTGCATCCATCCGTGCGGCGAGTGTAGGAACACTGCTCTACCCGGATCGCTCGGCGACACTGTTTGTAGACTGCACGCTGAATGCCGATGACGGCGACCTGTTTATCTTGACCGGGCCGGGGATTAATGGGGAAACGCGGGTACGAGTTGCCGGACTGCCACGTGAGTTCTGGGCAATCCGTGAACAGCGATGCCGTTTCCCGCTGGGTTGGGATGTTTACTTGATCGATCAATCCCGTGTGATCGGACTGCCGCGCAGCACGAAAATGCTCTCGGTCGCCCATGACGCACGATAACTGAAGGACGCAGCCATGTATGTCGCAGCAAAAGGCGGCGAAGCTGCCATTCAAGAATCAGAAGCTTTATTTCATCGATTGAAAGGCGCACCCACGCGCGAACTGGTCAAGGCGATCGAGCAGTTTTTGCCTTACTTAATCGACCGGGTGATGGGCGAAGCCTCGCTGTATGCGCCGGAATTAGCCGCATTGGCGATTGCACAAGCGGGCGGCGACTTATACGAAGCGGTGCTGCTGCTGCGCGCCTATCGTTCGACGCAGCCGCGCCTCGCCTATGCCGTACCGGTGACGCCAGAAAAACTCTTCACCCTGCGGCGCATCTCTGCCTACACACCCTCTGAGGCCTTTCGCTCGCCAGAGACATTTCTCACACTGATGTGGTCACTCAGCTACCCGGGGGAGGATTCACACGCTTCCCGACAGCGGCCCGCCGTTTGAGTCCAATTGCCCGCACGCGCTGCTCGATTTAGAGACAACCTTCTACACGCCTGAGGCGGCACTCGCTACCGTGCTGGCGCATAACGGCGCACGGGCGCTCCCTGGAAACCGCCGCCTATCACTTTTACCCGGCTGTAACCGATCTTGCATCCATCCGTGCGGCGAGTGTAGGAACACTGCTCTACCCCGATCGCTCCGGCGACACTGTTTGTAGATTGCACGCTGAATGCCGATGACGGCGACCTGTTTATCTTGACCGGGCCGAGAGGATTAATGGGGAAACGCGGGTACGAGTTGCCGGACTGCCACGTGAGTTCTGGGCAATCCGTGAACAGCGATGCCGTTTCCCGCTGGGTTGGGATGTTTACTTGATCGATCCCGTGTGATCGGACTGCCGCGCAGCACAGAAAATGCTCTCGGTCGCCCATGACGCACGATAACTGAAGGACGCAGCCATGTATGTCGCAGCAAAAGGCGGCGAAGCTGCCATTCAGAATCAAGTATTTCATCGATTGAAAGGCGCACCCACGCGCGAACTGGTCAAGGCGATCGAGCAGTTTTTTGCCTTACTTAATCGACCGGGTGATGGGCGAAGCCTCGCTGTATGCGCCGGAATTAGCCGCATTGGCGATTGCACAAGCGGGCGGCGATCTGTATGAAGCGGTGCTGCTGCTGCGCGCCTATCGTTCGACGCAGCCGCGCCTCGCCTATGCCGTACCGGTGACGCCAGAAAAGCTGTTCACCCTGCGGCGCATCTCCGCCGCCTTCAAGGATATTCCGGGCGGGCAGGTGCTTGGCCCGTCACTTGATTACAGTCACCGCATCCTAAATCTCGACATTTTGGATGGGATCGACAAAAACGACGCGTCGGAGTCCGGTGACGAGGAGAGCGACGCGCTGCCGGAAAAGGCTGCCGCGCCAACCTATCCGTTCGTGGCAGAATGGCAGCGCGAAGCCGGTCTATTGAAAGCGACGCCCACGCACGCCGAACGCGAACCCGCCGATATCCCCGATGTCACGCGCGACCCGGCGCTGTTTCCCGCACCGCGCGAACACCGCTTGCAGGCACTCGCCCGCGCCGATACGGGCGGCGTGCTGGCGCTCGGCTACGCGAGTATGCGCGGCTATGGGCTGATTCACCCGACAGTGAATGAACTGCGGCTGGCGCAGGCGGAAATCGAAGTCAAACATCCTGTCACAGGGGAAGTGTTCAGCGCGGGGCGGGCACGCGTCAGCCAAGCTGAAGTCGTGACGACAGGCGATAAAACCGGGCTGTCGCTCGGCTTCGCGGCAACGCTTGGCTGGAACGAGGTCAAGCTGATCGCCGCCGCCACGCTCGACTTAGAAATGAATCAAGCCGATCCGCACCCGGCGCACACCGAAGAATTCGTGTTGTACCACACCGAACCGGTGGAGGCATCGGGCTTTTGCATTCACTTCAAGCTGCCCCACTATGTGACCTTCGCCAGCAGCCTCGACAATTTGCGTAAGGTGATCTCTACCTTTTACTCGTCCGATCAGGACAAACAGAGTGCTGAACTCGCGCCTATGACCCAGAGGACACCGTGACCACGACTATTCAACCGACCGGCGGACTCGATGCGCTGGCGATCCCACGCGAAGATTATGCATATGCATTCCTCGATCCGTTTGCCAAGCGCGAACTACGCCGCCGAACGCTAAAAGCGATCGCAATCCCCGGCTATCAAGTGCCATATGCCAGCCGCGAACTGCCAATCGCGCGCGGCTGGGGAACGGGCGGCTTGCAGGTCACATTGAGCCTCGTCGGGCCGGACAGCATTGTCAAGGTGATCGATCAAGGCGCGGATGACAGCGTCAACGCCGCCAATTTGCGCCGGTTTATCACGCGCATGAGCGGCGCGGACACCACGACCGATACGCTGCACGCGACCATCCTGCAAACGCGCCACCGCATCCCCGAAGAAATCATGCGTGAGGGGCAAGCGCTGGTGCTGCAAGTCCCTGATCCCGAACCACTGCGTGCCGTGCAAAGTGACAGCAGTGTGGCGCATCAAATGCACGCGGATGCGGATTACGGCCAGCTATGGCTGGTGCTGTATGAACAACTCGTCCGCTACAAGCAGTATTTACAAGGGGCAAGCTACCCGAGCATGATCAACGGGCGCTATGTGATCAGCCCCAGCCCGATCCCGCGTTGGGACACGCCAAAACTGCACCAAGCCGCGCATTTGTCGCTGTTCAGCGCGGGGCGCGAGAAACGCCTGTATGCCGTGCCGCCCTACACCGACGTCTACCCGCTGGAATTCGACGATGTGCCGTTCCAAGTCGAGGATCAGCGCGGGTGGGAAGACAAAGTCACGCGCGTGCTGAACAAATTCATGAATGAACTGCCGCAGGCCGACGGTTCGAGCCACTACGAGATCAGCGACAGCGGGTATCTGCAAAAGCTGATTACCCAACTGCGCGGCGAACCGGCCACGATCGGCACGACGTATTTTGACGACGAAGGGAACTTCTATAAAGATGGCTACCTTAAACCCCCCGTCCGACCCGAATAACGGCGCGCATGGGATCAATGGGCATGCTTCGGCGCGCCCCCTACTTGACGCGCCGCGACTGACCCGCGAACAGCCGTTGGTGAGCGTGACAGGGCTGACGAAGCGCTATGGGCGGATCACCGCCGTCGAGGAAGTCAGCCTCGATGTGTACGCCGGGGAAGTGCTCGGCATCGTCGGTGAATCGGGTTCGGGCAAGTCGAGCGTACTGCGGCTGCTGAACCTTGAAGAACTGCCGGATGAGGGCGATTACCGGATCAACCTGCCTAAGCTGGCCGGGGTGAATCTGTTCACGCTCGACCGGTTCGCACGGCGTGAAGTCTCACTCTTGGACATCGGCATTGTGTACCAGAACCCCCATTTGGGGCTGCGTATGCGCTATACGAGCAGCGGCAACGTCGCCGAACGGCTGCTGGTGACGGGCGAGCGCGAATTCAAAACGCTGCGACAGGCAGCCCGCACGTCGTTGAGCGCCAGCGAGTTTCCGCTGGATCGCATGGACGATCCGCCGCGCGTATTGAGCGGCGGGATGCAGCAGCGCGTCCAACTGGCGAAGGCGATCGCCCTACAGCCGCATGTCCTTCTGCTCGATGAGCCAACGACCGGCCTCGATGTGAGTGTGCAAGCGGCGGTGTTGGATACGCTCAAGCGCTTACAGCGCGAACGTCACATGGCGACGATCATCGTCAGCCACGATCTCGGTGTGATCCGCGCACTGGCAGACCGCGTGATGGTCATGCGCGGTGGGCGTGTCGTGGAAGCCGGACTCGCGGATCAAGTGCTGGACGATCCGCAGGATGCGTATACCCAGCAGCTTGTCCATGCCAAACTCTAAAGGATGAGGTGTTTATGCGGCTGCTAACCGTCAGCGATTACACGAAAAACTTTTATGTGCATCATCTGGCGCGCGCGATCCCGGCCTTCCAGCGGCTGAGCTTCACGCTGGATGAAGGGCAGTTTCTACTCATTAGCGGGCAGAACGGCGCGGGCAAATCGACGCTGCTGCGCTGCCTGTATCGTACTTATCTACCAACCAGCGGCAGCGCGATCTATTCCAGCAAGCACGGCGACATCGACCTCGCCCGCGCCGCCGATGCCGACATGATGCTGCTGCGCCGTGAAGAATTGGGGTTCGTAACCCAATTCCTGCGCCCCCGCCCACGTGTGAGCGCGCTGGATTTGGTAGCCGAACCGCTGATGCTGGCGGGCGTACCGCTGGAAGATGGGCGCGCGGTCGCCGAGCGGCTGCTGAGCGATTTTGGCGTCAAGCCGGACTTATGGGGTGCGTACCCAACGACGTTCAGCGGCGGCGAACAGCAGCGAGTCAACCTTGCCCGCGCGCTGATCGCCCCACGCCGCCTGCTGCTGCTGGACGAGCCAACGGCCTCGTTGGATGCAGGCGCACGGGCCTCACTGACCAAGCGGCTGCGCGAGCTGAAAGCCGAAGGGGTGACAATGATCGGCATTTTCCACTACCCGGACGAGATTCGGACATTAATTGACGGCGAAATTCATCTGCAAGGAGAAGCGGTTCCCCATGTGGCTGACTGATCTGCGAATTGTCACGCCAGAGGGCGTGATCGAACGGGGTGCACTGCAAATCATCGACGGCAAATTCGCCGCGATCGTGACCGGGAGTGCGCCCGCCGAAGGGCTGCGGTTAAGCGGTCTCACCGCGATCCCCGGCTTGATTGACCTGCACGGCGATATGCTAGAGCGGGATATTCAACCGCGACCGGGGGCATTTTTCCCAACGGATATGGCGCTGTATGAACTGGATAAGCGGCTGGCGGGCGCGGGGATTACGACCGCATTCGCGGCGGTGGGTTTCGCGTGGCGGTCGAATGATCTGCGCACGCAGGAAAAAGCGACCGAGATTATTCGCACGATCCGGCAGATGCGCCCGCACTTGAACATCGACATGCGTATTCACGCCCGCTTCGAAATCACGAACGGCGATACCGCGCCGATCCTCGAAGCGCTGCTCGAAGAAGGCGCGATCGATCTGGTTTCGGTGATGGATCACACACCGGGGCAGGGACAATACAAGAACATTCCCAAGTATGTCGATTTCATGACGCGCTGGCTCGGCTTTGAGCCTGAAAAAGTCGGCAGCGATCTGATGGAGCGCATTTCAGGGGCGATCGAAACACAAACGGAAGCCCCGCGCGATTGGACGGTGGTCGAAGAAGTCGCCCGCCTTGCCAACGCGCGCGGTATCCCGATCGCCAGCCATGACGACGACACGATCGAAAAAGTGGCCCAAATGGCGTCGTTGGGCGTGACGATCAGCGAATTCCCGGTCACTGAAGAAGCAGCGCGGGAGGCGCGGCGGTTGGGTATGCATGTGATTATGGGCGCGCCGAATGCCTATCGCGGCGAATCGACCGGTGGCAACCTGAGCGCGCTTAATGCCATTCGTCAGGGGATCGTCGATGTGTTGGCGACCGATTACTTCCCGGCAGCACAGCTCGGCGTGACCTTCAAGCTGGCCGATAATGGTGTGCTGCCGCTGCACGAAAGTATCAAGCTCACCAGCCAGTATGCCGCCGATGCCGCGAAACTTAGTGATCGCGGTCAGATTGCGGTTGGCAAGCTTGCCGATCTCGCACTGGTCGAACACATCCCCGGCACACCAGCCCGCGTGCGTGCGTCGCTGCGTCAAGGCCATTTCATCTATCAAGATTCACAGATCAACCGGCTGATCAGCCACACACTGACAATGCAGCAGCAGGATGAGTTACTCGCATGAGCATGACTTATATTGCAGCCTATCCTGAAGACCTCGTCGGCAGACACGGGCCAAAAACGCTTGGTGAACAGCCGACCCTGCACGCCGGGGTACGGGTTTTTCAAGCGTCGATCGGGCCGTACACTGAAATTGGCGCAAACAGCCTGATCATGGAGTCGACGTTCGGCGATTACAGTTATTGCGCCGGGGATAACGACATTATTTATGCCGATGTCGGCAAATTCTGCTCGATCGCATCGCATGTACGCATCAATCCCGGCAACCATCCCATGCACCGGGTGACACAGCATCACATGACATACCGGCGTAAGCAGTTCGGCTTTGGTGAGGATGATCAGGAGTTCTTCAATTGGCGGCGTGCGCACCGCTGCACCATTGGCCACGATGTCTGGATCGGCCACGCGGCGATCATTATGCCGGGAGTCAGCATAGGCACAGGCGCAGTGATCGGATCAGGCGCAGTCGTCACCAAAGATGTCGAACCGTATACGATTGTCGGCGGTGTGGCGGCGAAAACCATCCGCAAGCGATTCTCCGATGAGGTAATCACCGCACTGCTCAAAATCGCGTGGTGGGACTGGGATCACGAGACGCTGAAGACCCGCTTCGACGATCTATTCGATGTGCCGAGCTTTATCGCGAAATATGGATGAGCCTCCCAACAAGACAAATGCGATGAAAGGCTCGATTCGCAACGGTTCCCTGTAGCGAATTGAGCCTTGGCTTCGAAAGTCGATACCCCCATCATATCGCAGACCACATCTCCTCATTTGATGTTATGTGGCGAAGTTGGTGAATGAATCAAATAAGCTATGAGCAAACTTTAAACCGCATCAGTGTGAAGATCGCGCGACCGAACCTCTGTCATTTGAGAAACTTCAGGCGGTTCACGGTTCGATATCCTACGACAGTCAGGTTTCAACAGTGGTGACTCAATTCCTCGGTTATAAATTTGGACATTTTCAGAGGCGTCGCTGATCTGTACAGCACGCACCGCAGTCTCTCGTCGATTGAGCTTGATCACGACTCCAAAGCGGGTTCAGGGCTGCTCATCGACCCGGCTTGCATTGTGCCGCCCCTTTCACGTCCGGCAAGAATCACGACACCGGTCGCGGCACCCGCCAGAGTAACGACCATCCATAAAACGGGTTGGTAGCTGTTCGCCTGCTCATACAACAGACTAGCGATCAAGGGAGCGGCGGTGCTGGTCAGTGTGAGAAACAACGCCATGATGCTCGATATTCGTCCATAATGAGAAACGCCGTAAAGCTCAGCAACCAAGGAAGGGCGTGAAAGGGTAGCGGCTCCCTGCGCCGCGCCAAAGATCAGGATGAACGCACCGATCAGGAACATCGACTGCCCTAACAGCAGAATCGACAGCGCCACGATGTGCAGCGCAAATACGCCGATCACGAGGGTACGGGTCGAAAACCGGTGATCGAGCGGAGCGAAAATGATGCGTCCGATGACCTGCATGATCCCAATCGCACCCGTGGCAAATGCGGCGGTACTAGAGTCGATCCCTGTTGCGGTTAGGAAGGGGATGAAGTGAATGCGAATGGCAGCGGCGGAAAGGGAAATCAAACCGAATGCCAGCGTCAGCAGCCAAAAGGCGCGCCCGCTCAACGCCGTTCGCAGAGATACGCCGTGCAAGGCATGCGGCAGGGATTCACCGGAGTGCGGCTTACCATCCGGCTGCAAACCGAGATCGGCGGGACTGCGACGGAGCCGGAGCGCATGCAGTGGAATGGTGATGCAGGCGAGGAATAGGCCGAGCAGCAGCACTGCTGTTCGCCAGCCAAACCCACGCAAGAGTGCATCCGACAGGGGAAGAAAGATCGTGCTTGCCAGCCCAGCCGCAAAGGTCACAATCGCCAGTGCGACACTTCGGCGCTGATGAAACCACTGTGCGATAACGGCAAACGCAGGTTCGTACAGAACCGCGGCGGCACACACCCCTAACCCCGCCCAGATCAGGTAAAAAGCCGTCTGTGTGGTGACCTGCGACCAGAGGATCACCAGCAGTGACGCTCCCACTGATCCGGCGGTCATCAGCGCTCGCGCGCCGTGTTTGTCGATCCATGCGCCGATGGGAAATGCCATCACACCTGTGATGAGCCACATCAGCGAGAAACCGCCGGTCAGCGTGGTACGCGACCAGCCGAGATCCTGTTCCATCGGCGTCAGGAAAACAGAAAACGAATAGTAGATGATGCCCCATGAAATTGTCTCAGTCACCGCTAGAGTGATCGCAAGATACCAACCGTAGTAAGGCGTGGGTTTGCCTGCGCGCATTCAATCACCATCCGGATGGCTGAGTGTGAGAAAGACAAAGGGTGATGGCTGGTTTGTCCCATCACCCGTACCTAGCGATACCGCAGAAAATGGCGATCTGTCAAGCAATTCAAGGATTTGGGATTGGAGGATAGATGCCGGTCGCCGGATCGCTGCCCTTTGCATGCCGCAGGCGGAATCAGTACAGCAGTTTGAGCCGATACTCGTCACAGAAATGTCGATCAGCCCTGCACCCGTAAACCAGCGAGCAATGTCTGCACCTGCAATTGCTCAGATGAGCGGCTTATCGTCTTTCATTCCTCATGGTTATCGATTTTTGCGCTACAAAATCCATCATAGAGCAGTACGGCTGCCGCTTCTTGATCGGTGGCGACTTGGAAATGGGTGTGGATAGGTCAAGCTGAAGCGATTCGGCGCACCCCATTCGCTCGCTTGTTTCAGATGCTACTACGCTGAGTGTGTCAGCGGTGGTTTCCACGACCTGAAACCCCGCAACCGCACGATACTCCTGAGGCTGCGGGATTTCAAGCGGACGACAGTCGATCAGTAAATGGAGTAAATAAAACTGCTCATCGAAGGGAACAGTACATCCACCAACGCGTGCATGGCTCCGCCAATGCTGAAATCAGGATAGATGTCGCTCAGTTCGGCGCGTGACTTCCAGCCCAGCATCAGCGGCGCGAACAACAGCGGAGGAATCCGAATCGCGCCCTGATCGCTGAATCCAAGCGAATCCACACGGGTCAGCGTGCCGTTCGCAAAGTGCAGCGCAAACGCTTCGCGGTACAGGTTGAAAATCACCGTTTCGGTAGTCCGGCGAACATACTTTGTGCGAGACGCCGTTCCAACGCCGGTGCGATGGCCATGAGCAGGCGCGGCACGTTCAGGATGTTGATCTGCCACTGGTAGCGCCCACGATTTTCCGCGCCCATGCCCACCGCCGTGCGCAGCAGCGGATTATTTTCCGCCATCCACAGGCGTATAAACGGCTTTCCTTTGGCGATCGCCAGCGTTTTCAGGTGACGCAGCATGGCCTGTGCGCCGATATGGGTTAGACGCGACGCCTCGCTCACGTTCAGCCCATCGCTGAATCCCCCGTGTTCGATGACACAATAACCGGCGATCTGTCCATCATCGGCCACCATGACCACGACATCGACCGCTGTTCCGGTGCCGTGCGTGTGCGTCAGCAGATACCGCCATTCGTCCGCATCGCGGTCGGCATGAATATCTAGATCGCGCACGCTGTCGGCGTACAGGCGCATCAGCGCAGGGATGTCCTCGCTTGCAGCGGGGCGAAAGGTGATGCCCGGCAGCGGCGCGTCCGCGATCCGGCGCAGTTCGATTTCCCATCCGCCGATCAACGGCAGGGCGTATTCGTAACCGAACTGACGGTAGAAATAGGGGATACCTTGGATATGGCTGAGGTGACAGCCGGTTTCGGCCAGCAGTTCCTGATGCCGCACCATCAGTGCGCGGACGAATCCGTGATTGCGGTAGCCTTCGCGCGTGCCGCAGATTCCCATTTCACCGGAACGCAGTTCGATCCCATCATAGCGCCAGCGCCACGGGATCAGGCATAGGGATGAGATCACCTGACCCGTCGCTTTTTCTTCGACGTACAGCCAGTGTTCCGGGCGGGTGTGCGGATGGTGCAGAATGAGCGAACGCGCCATCGCATCGACATCCGCGCCGAAAATGATGGCGTTGAATGCGCCGATGCGATCCACATCGTCACGAGTGGCAACCGACTTGAGGACAAAACCGGGACTCAAAGGCTTGATATACGGGGTAGACGGCGTAAACACGGCGTCGTTTTCCTTTGTTATAGAGTTGGATGAGGCTGAGTATGCAAAAACCGTGCGTTTACGGCGCAACCGAAACGCGATCGTACGGACTATCGGGGGTGCCGGAGGTTCCGGCTAGAGGACTTGCGCTGTTGAGTTCATCATATGACAGTGAATTGTAACGTCGCCAGCACGGTGAGTCAACGGAGAGGGAGAGCGGTTACAGCGCTAATCCGGTTGAGGCACCTGTCCCGGCAAAGAGAATCCCCCGTTTGATCTGCTGCCGGGACAAGAAGCGGAAGTGATGCTGGTGTGGGCAGGGTGCGGGGAGTCTGTGACGGTATTGCGGATCAGCGATAGGCTGCCGGACTTGGACACCTCAGCGGAATTCGGTAATGTCACAGCGGTGATTGAGCAGGCATGGGATTCTTCTCCTGTATGAATGGAAATTCGAACGATGAGTGATTTCTATTGTGATGAAGTCTTGAGCGGAAAAACGGTGGTGGAACAAGTTCATGAAACGGCAAACGTGCTGGCGTTTCGACACACGCGCCCGGCTTATCCTGTACAT
>JAXLWG010000002.1:0-331538 GCA_046328615.1 Anaerolineae bacterium
GACGAGATGCGGCCCTACATACGGGATCGCGGCGGGTTCGTGGATGGGAATCAGCGTTTGCAGGGGAACGGCGGGAACCTGCCCCTCCGGGACGGGGTTTGCATCAGCGGGTACACTTTGTCCCGCAAGGCCAGCATCCTCATCCGTGATGGTGCGCACGCTCACTTGTGCCGCCACCGTCCCCGTTTGAGGCAGTTCGACGCCACATTCCTCACAGAAACGCGATCCCGGCTCGTTCCAGTGATGGCAGTTTGGACATTCCATAGTGATGGGTTTCCTCCAGTTTTCATCTTATGCAGATTTTGCGTCTGGCTTCCCCCAATGCTTAGGGGTAGTGTGCAGCAAATCAGTTGCGGCGGCAAATTTCTCCGGTATAGTGTTCTTGTTCTGGCATTTTCAACTTCAGGACTCCCCCATGCATATTCGACCTTTTAGGCTGTTTCCCAAACTTTTTGTTTGGATGTTGGTGATCAGTCTGCTTGTTTTGGGGACATGGACGGTCTCCGCGCAAAACAACTTCTGGTCGTGTCCAGCCGAATTCGCAGGGCAAACGCTGAACGTGTACAACTGGACGACCTACATCGCTGAAGATACCATTTCCAACTTTGAGCGTATGTGCGGCGTCACCGTCGTTTATAACACGTATGCCAGCGACAGCGATATGCTGGAAGAACTGCGGCAGGGCAACCCCGGCTACGACATTGTGGTACCATCGAATTCCAATGTCTCGCTGATGCTTGAAGAAGGACTGCTTCAGCAGTTCGGTTTCAGGTTCAACCACAGCTCGATCCCGAATTTCGACAACATCGCCCCTCAGTTTATTGATCCGCCGTATGACGTGGGGAACGGCTATACCGTCCCGTATCAGTGGGGGACAATCGGCATCGGCTACAACCGCACCACGATAGGGCATGACATCACCAGTTGGGAAGAAGTGTTCAACGGCACGGCGCGCGTCGCATGGCTGGATGAAAATCGCGCCATGCTCGGTTTTGCGCTGCTCATGCTCGGCGATGATCCGAATACCAGCGATCCGGCGCAGGTCGATGCCGCCGCCCAGTATTTGATCGACCACAGCGCGAATGTCGTCAGCATCGCGCCGGATACCGGACAGGATTTGCTGATCGCAGGGCAGGCGGATATTGCCATCGAATACAGCGGCGATATTTTCCAGATCATCGGAAGCTGTAACTGCGACGACTACCGCTATGCCATCCCCGACGAAGGCGCGCAGTTGTGGACGGATAACCTCGCCATCCCGGTCAATGCCCCAAATCGACCGCTGGCGGAAGCGTTCATCAACTACATTTTGAATCCTCAGGTGGGCGCGGACATCAGCAATTACACCGCCTATGCGTCACCGAATCAGGCCGCTATTGACCAAGGCTTGATCAACGAGGCATACCTGACCAATCCGGGGATTTATCCCCCGCCAAACGTGATGGACAACTTATTCTACAATGTCTCGGATTCGACGTTGGAACAGCTCTATTCAGCGGCGTGGGATCGCGTTCGCGCGGCAGTTGGCCGGTAGCAGAAGCGGAGAAGTCTTTTCATGAGTACCCAAACGACTACGAAAACGCCCACCCACCGCCCCCCAGTCGGCACGCCGCCCCCCAGCCCGTACAATGTGGTGTATGGCGAACTTTCGCGCCCGAAACGCGGCATCATGTCGCAAACACGTTATCAGTTTGCGGCTTATGGACTTGTCATCGCCGCCATCGCCGTGATTACGCTGCTGCAAGCCGTCAACGCCTATCAGACCTCGTATAATCTGTTTCGCGGCATTGTCGAAGTCAACAGCACCACCGTCGATGCCTCTGAGCGCGCGCTTCAGTACATCGCACAGGCCAGCCAAGCCGCCGCCGATTACGCGCTGCTGTCGTCTGATACGCCGCTGTTTGAGCAGGCGCAGAACAACATCTTCCGCGATTTCAGCAGCTTTCGCGATGAGCTTGCCATCGTTGGCGATCACCTGCAAACCGACGCCGAACGATCGGCTTTTATCGTGGCCGAGACGATCACCTACAGCCGTTTCTGGCGGCATGTGAGCAACCTCGTCGCCCAGCGCACCAATGAGGAAGTCGCGCGCGGTGAATATTTGGAAGCCGATAACCACGTTCGCAGTTGGATCAACCCGGCGCTGGAACGCCTTGAATTACTGAACTTTCAGCAAATGATCGATGCCGCGAATAATGCGGGCGGAAATATTCGCACGCAGGTGTTCTTGTTCGCCGTGCCCGCTTTCGCGCTGATTCTGATGCTGGTTTTCCACTCCATTCGTATCCGTCAAACCGTCCGCCGCTACATCACGCCGGGGATCGATGCCGCGCTCGTCCTCAGCATCATCGTCACGGTCGTGATTTTGCTGCAACTGCTCGGCGCCCCGTCGAAACTGGAAGCGATGACGCAGCGCTACTATCAGAATGTCAGCGCCAGTTCGCGCACGCTGGTCGATGCCAACCTCGCCAACCGTGCCGAAAGCAGCGCCATGATCGACTTGAGCCGGTTGGATGCGTGGAATACACGCTTTGATGATCTGATTAACCGGATTGAACTGCGCCTGTGCGGGCAGGCGGACTGCACCCAAGAAACGTTCGTCGTTGGCAATACTTCCAACCTAACGACGACGACCATTAACCGGGCGCAAAACATCTCGTCAGCCGACAGCACCTCGATCGACTCGATCGCACCGTTGGCCGCCAATGTATCGAACGATCGCGAACGTCAGGCGCTCGAAGAAGCGCGCGTGGCGCTGAAAGAATATCGCGCGGTGCATAACCAGATCGTCGGCCTGCTGCAAACCGGCGATGTCGCCAGTGCGGTGACGCTCAATACCCAGCAGGAACCGGGCACCAGCCAAGCGGCCTTCGATCGCTTCACGACCGCCATGAACGACATCAGTCAGGTGAACCGCACGGCGTTCGATCAAATTTGGGATGAAGAAGGGGTGGGACTGCGGGCGAATCAGATCTTGTTCGCATTCGCCGGGTTCGCGTTGATCGGCGTGCTGGCACTGGTGGGCACACTCCACCGCGTGCGCGAGCTGTAGAGCAGAACAACAAACGAAAACGGCAGAGAGCGCAGAGGGAATGTTGAGTCTCTGCGTTCTCTGCGGTTTATTTTTTGCTTTCTGTACAGCCGATCAGCCGCCGCCCAATTCCCCGTGTTCCGGCGGGTGCAAAATGATCCCGTCGCGGGAATTGCGCTGAATCGCCAGCTTGACTTCGCCGATCGCGCGCGTCACGCTGATGCCGCGCGGGCAGGCGGGCGTGCAGTTGTAGATCGTGCGGCAGCGCCACACGCCGTTCGGCTCCGCCAGCACGTCAAGGCGTTCCGGCAGGGCTTGATCGCGCGTGTCGAAGACGAAGCGGTGCGCCTGTACGATCGCTGCCGGGCCAACGTATTCACCGTTTGCCCAGTACGACGGGCATGAAGTTGTGCAGCACGCGCACAAAATGCACTTCGTCGTATCGTCGAACTTGTCTTTGTCTTCCTGCGATTGCAGCCGTTCGCGTCCATCGGCGGGCAGTGCCGTATCATTGACGAAGTACGGCATCACCTGACGGTAATGGGCGAAGAACGGCTCCATATCGACCACAAGGTCTTTCAGCACGGGCAGCCCAAGGATCGGCTCGACCTGAATCGTCGTGCCGACATCGCGCACCAGCACTTTACACGCCAGCCGGTTCACGCCGTTGATGCGCATGGCATCGCTGCCGCAGATCCCGTGCGCGCAGGCGCGGCGCAGGGTCAGGGTGCCGTCCTGCTCCCACTTGATGCGGTGGAGCAGCTCCAATACGCGATCGGTTTCGTCTACATCGGACAGTGTAAACGTCTCCCAGTGGGGCTTATTCTTCCCCTGCACTTCCGGATTAAACCGCCGGATGCGGAATGTAACGTCCATCGTGGATCGTGTCCCCTATACTCACTCACGTTCAACGAACGCGTTCAACGAACGAAAAAATGAGACAACACCTTGAACCGCAGAGAGCGCGGAGCCTAAAGTTCAATCTCTGCGCTCTTTGCGGTGAATATTTTTAGTACGAACGCACCTTCGGCACGAAACGCGGATCGGCTTCGGCCAGCGACATATCGACCTTCTTTTCGGTATTGATGGTCGGGGTACCCACCTTCGCCGCGCTGATTCCGACCGACGGGCGATAGATCAGCGAGTGAACCAGCCACTTTTCGTCGTCGCGCTTCTCGAAGTCTTCACGCGCATGCGCGCCACGGCTTTCGGTGCGGTTGATCGCGCTGACGGCGGTCGCTTCCGCCAGTTCCAGCAGCGAACCCAGTTCCCACGCTTCCAACAGGTCGGTGTTGAACTTTTGTCCCTTGTCATCAATCGAAAGATCGTTGTAGAAGCGTTCGCGCAGTCCGCGCACCGTTTCCAGCGATGCTTTCATGTCCTTGTCGTTGCGGTACATGCCCACGCCTTCGGACATGGTTTTCTGCATTTCTTTGCGCAGCACACCGGGACGTGACTTGCCGCTGCTGTTACGGATGCGTTCCAGTTCCGCGATGACTTCGGCAGCCGGGTTATCGGGCAGCGGGACAAAATCGGCCTGCTTGACGTATTCCGCCATCTTCATGCCGCCGCGCCGACCGAACACCACCAAGTCCACCAGCGAATTCGTGCCCAACCGGTTCGCGCCGTGGACGCTCACGCAGGCGACTTCACCCGCCGCGTACATGCCCCGCAGCACGGTGCCTTGCGCGTCGATCGTCACTTCCGCGTCGATGTTGGTGGGAATGCCGCCCATCGCGTAGTGCGCTGTCGGCTGAATCGGCATCGGTTCCTTGACCGGATCGACACCGAGGTACGTGCGGCAGAAATCGAGGATGTCGGGGAGTTTCTTTTCCACATCTTCCGCGGTGATGCGCCGGGTTTCGCCCGCTTCCGCCAAATAGCGGTTGACCGTCGCCGGGGTCACATCAAGGTAGACATAATCCTTGCCCTTGACGCCGTTCCCCGCACGGATTTCCTGATAGATGGCACGGCTCACCACGTCACGGCTGGCAAGGTCTTTGATCTTTGGGGCGTACTTTTCCATGAAGCGTTCGCCGCGCCCGTTGATCAGCACGCCGCCTTCACCGCGCACGCCTTCGGTGATCAAAATGCCCATCTTGTAAATGCCGGTGGGGTGGAACTGGTAGAACTCCATATCCTGCATCGGCACCCCGCGACGGTAGGCCACCGAGGCACCGTCACCGGTCAGGCTGTGTGCGTTGCTGGTGACCGTCCACACACGCCCCCATCCGCCGGTCGCGAACAGCACGCCTTTGGAGTGGAACACGTGAATTTCGCCGGTGGTGATCGCGATCGCGATCACGCCCACGCAGACGCCCTTGTTCATGATCACGTCCACGACCTGAAATTCGTCGAAGAACGTGACGTTGTGTTTGATGCACTGCTGGTACAGGGTTTGCAGGATCATGTGCCCCGTGCGGTCGGCGGCGTGGCACGCGCGGCGAACGGGTTTCTCACCAAAATTGCTGGTGTGACCGCCGAACCGACGCTGGCTGATGCGCCCTTCCGGCGTGCGGTCGAACGGCAGACCCATGTGTTCCAATTCAATCACGGCGTCGATGGCGTTTTCTGCCAGCACTTTCGCCGCGTTTTGATCGACCAGATAATCGCCACCCTTGACGGTATCGAAGGAGTGCCACAGCGGGCTGTCTTCCTCCAAATTGCCCAGCGCTGCACCGATGCCGCCCTGCGCGGTTCCGGTGTGGCTGCGGGTGGGGTACAGTTTACTGACCACGGCGACTTTCGCACCCCCCTTGCTGGCGTACAACGCCGCCATCAAGCCCGCACCGCCTGCGCCGACGACAATCGCTTCGTATTGATGCGTCTGCATTCTCGAACCCTTTATGTAACAACGAACTCGTGTGTAAGCTTGCGTTTTTTTGACCCCAACCTGCGCAGGTCAATGAGTTTCACCGGATGATCAGATACTCGTAGGGGCGACGCCACGGACGACGCCTGCGTCGTCCCTACGATCCAGATTTCTTAGGTTAGCTGCCGCTTGTGGCTTCTGCGGTCGGTTCAACGGCGGGTGCTTCTTGATTCGCCGGTGCGGTTTCGCCCGCTTCACCGGCTTCGCCTGCTTCTCCACCTGCTTCACCCGTGGATTCTCCAGCAGTGCTTCCAGCGGCCTCACCGCCATGCAGACGGGTGATCGCATCCTGTGCCATGCTGATTGCATCCTGCGGGATTGTGCTGACGAGTGCGCCACCGCCCACGGCCAACAGCACCGCCGCGCCAATCGTCACCGTATAAACGGCGGCGCGCTTGGCGATCGCATTGCTGCTTGTGTAGTCGGTCAGCACATAGCGCAGCCCGTTGAAACCGTGCAGCACGACGAACAGCAGCAGCAGAATGTCGTAAATCTTCCACACCGCCACGCCCGCGAACAGGAAGTTCCAGCGGTTGGCGACGAATTCGACCGAGGTACCACTCGCATTCGCGAGGTTGGTGCCGACGGTGACAAAGTTTTGCGCCGTGATGTCGAACACGCCTTGCACAAGGTGGATCATCGCAAGGTGACCGAATACAAGCGGGACGATCGCGATGCCGCTCACGCGCATGAACGACCACCAGAACCGTTCAATCTTGCTGGCCTTCGGACGCCCGGACTTTGATTTGTCCATGCCGCCGAGGAGAGGCTGCGTCAGGATGGCAAGGATCACCGCGACTACAATCGCCGCGCCAATGCCGACGACGAAGCGAAGCTGCGAAGACAGCACTTCGGCAATGCCCAAAATCTGCGGGGATTCATTGTAGAACGCCAGCACATGACCAAACATGATCAGGAAGACGGGGATGAGCAGAACCACGGTACCCAGCAGGACGATCCGGGCCGCCTTCGCCTGATGCCGCCACCATTCCGGGCGGAAATCGAAGATTGCGATGCGCAGACCATTCAGTGCGTGGTATACCACACAGGCGACCAGCCCAAACTCCCCCAGCGTGAACAGCGGCGTCTGGTAGACGGCGATGGCTTCAACATATAAGCTGGGGTAAAACACAGACCAAGACGTATCGATGACATGGAGCGTGAGGAACAGCACAACGCCCAGACCAGTGACGCGGTGCAGCACCCAGCTCCACTGACCCAGCGCGCCGCGATAGCGGAGCGTTTCGGTGATCGTGGTGACGAGCGAAGTCAAGTCGGTTACTCCTAAAAAATCATGCGAATGCGCGCCGGATGTCACGTGGTGGCATTGCTGACGTGCAGAGAAGAATTGAAGAGTAATAGCTCTATTTGCTCTCTTGATTATAGCACGCGGCGCATCAGCCTCAAACATAATGGACGTAAACCGTGACAGATGACACCTTTACCGGATCGCAAGGGTTATGCTGACTTCGGCTGGCGCGGGCTGTTTCCGCTCATACTATAATGGGTTTAGCGTTCGCTTATCCGTCTCAGGGATGGAATGCCTCACTTCGAAATTCGTCCTGCTGAATATGCAGAAGTTCAGGGCTTGCGAGACCTCTATCGCCAAGAGGCCAATGTCCAAATTGTCCGCGATTCCGCCCTCGTGCGTGGTTTTGCCCAAGCCTATCTCATTCGGGTAGAGGGGCATCTGGCCGGGTATGGCGCGGTCGGTACCCGCTACAATACCGGAAACGTGCTGGAATTTTACACCGTTCCGCACGTTCGCTCCCATGCAATGACGATTTTCCGCGAACTCTTGGATGCCAGTCACGCGACGCATATACAGGCGCAGACCAACATGCCGCTGATGCTGATGATGCTCTACGACTGCGCGCACAACATCACCACCGACGCCATCCTGTTTCAGGATACCTTGACCAGCCGTTTAGACTGCCCACAGGCGACATTTCGACCCATCACGGCCAGCGAAAAGCCTTTGATCTTCGAACATACGCAAGAACCCGTTGGCGAGTGGGGGATCGAAGCGAACGGTGCTATCGTGGCGACCGGCGGTTTCTTGACGCACTATAACCCGCCTTACGCCGACATTTTTATGGAAGTAGCGGAAAGCGCCCGGCGGCAGGGAGTGGGCAGCTATCTGGTGCAGGAATTGAAACGCATCTGCTACGAAGCCGGGAAAAAGCCCGCCGCCCGGTGCGGCCCGGACAATCTTGCTTCTCGACGGACGCTCGAAAAAGCCGGTTTCCTTGTTTGTGGGCGTTTGCTGGTGGGGGAAGTATCGACCGTAGGCAATATCAATAGGAAGTGAACGATCGCATGAACGACAGCCGTGAGTCTTCTGGTTCTCTGAGGGCGGCGCTGCCTTATCGCCTGCGCTGGGGAGAGGCGATCTATAGGGACATGCGCGCCGAGTGGCGGCATTTTCTCCCCAACAGGCTGAAAATCCCCATCGTAGAAGTCGATGAAGATGGAATAGCGGCGGATCCCGGTTTTGTCGAAGGATCGGCGGAGTGGCGGCGCATGCTGCCCGATCGTCGCGATCTGGAAGCCCTGCGCCTTAAAGATCAAGCCGATCAACTCGAAATGGAATACGACGACGGCAAACCGGTGTTTTATCTGCCGCGCAAACTGCTCAATCTGCTCATCATCGCCGCCTTAATCGCGCTGCTGGCCTACGAGTTTTACGGTTTGTTCACCGCCCCCGCGCCGCCCGTTCCCACCCTTCCCGCTCAACATCTCGATCAGGTATAAGCGCAGTTCCCGGCGTTTGATCATAAGGGCGCACACAACCGTGCGCCCTGCCCATATGTACGCTACCCTACAGGCACCGTGATGGTACAAATTGGTTCATACGACAGCCGATCCCCGCCAATGCGGAACGTCCCCGGCTCTGCCGTCCATGTGATATAGAACCGCCGCAGATACCGGTCATCGACCCCCACCGTTCCCAAGCGGACGGGATCGGTAGCGCTCGTGCGGTAGGTGTTCGCGTTGATGGTGATGCGCCCCCGGTCGATCGTCAGGGCATCGCGGGCTTCCCCGTAGCTCTGGAAGGCGGGCGGCGTGAATTGGATCGTCACACGCTGACCGGAACGCAGCGGCCCGTTGGTCGTCTCGCAGGTTTCCAACGACAGCGTATTGTTCCCCGGCGGCGCGATAATGGACGCCAGCGGCACTTCCGGGCATTCCCCGGTGACGCGAACAAAGCGCGTCGCGATCCAATTACTGTTGGGAAGCTGCCACCATACGCCGCCATCGGGATCGTTCGTTTGCAGGATCGGCGCGACCGATTCTCCGGCGGGCATTTCGTTGATCGCTTCGTAGAAATCGCCGGGGCCTGCATACAAGCTCACTGCCCGCAGCGTAACACGGCGGCATACCGTCGCATCAGGGGTTGGCGGTGGCACACGCGTCGCGGCTGCCGCGGCTTGTGCCGCATGATACGCCGCCGTCAGCCGCACAATCTCCGCATCGGTGATCGTTTCTGGCAGACGGACACTCGCGGGCAGCAGCATCAGCGGCAGTGCCGCGAGTGAGGCCGGATCGAACGGTGTGGCAGTTGAACTGTTATCGTCTCCCACCGCTCCCGCTGGAATATACATCTCGTCACCGTCGGCACGTGTAATCAGGCTGTAGCCCGCCAGCGTGGCGACCGTAAGCACATCGATCTGACGGGTGATCAAGGCGGTGCCCCGAATTTCAACAGACACCCCGTTGATCTGAAAAGCGGCAGGCTGATCGTCGCTCAGCGATTGGACGAGGACGCCGCTTGGCAGCAGATCTCCGCAGACGGTAGGGCCGCCCGTTTGCAATTCCAGCACATCAAAAGGCGCGCTTACGGGATCGCCCGCAGCGGCAATGTTGAGCGTGTACACATTGCCGGCAATATTCAACACATCGGTCGTCACCCAGCCGACTTCCAATCCGTCCGGCACCAGTGCGCGCACCCATGTATTGTCCCCCGTCCGTCCGTTCAAAATCAGCCCGTCGTTGACGTTCACCCGCGCTAGAATCTCGGCATCGGGGTTCGGCGTGCTGCGCAGGGTGGCGATCCCGGTCACGAACGCGTTGATCTGCGGCAGCGGGGCGGACAGGTTGGTGATCTGCACATCGCCAAACGCGAGGATCGTCGCGCGGCGTTCGCTCGTCGTCGGCAGTCCTCCCTGCGCGCTGATCACGGCGATCGCCAGATCCTCTTCTGCACTTGTAGACGTACTGAGTGTAAGCGATTGGATCGCGCTGTTGAGCGCGCGATCGCCCGGTTGGGTGATCGAAGTGGAACCGTCGAACGACAGGCCGCTCACGCTGCCATTCCCGGCGCAAATTTCATCGCGATCCGTGCCGTAACAGGTGCTGGCCGCCCGCGAAATATCGAGCAGAACCGATGTTGGGCAGGTATTCCCCTGCTGTGCCAAAATGGGGGCAGCGATCAGCAGCCCCGCCGCCGCAATCGAAGCAATCCTCAAAAAAAGCCGCGCGGGAAACCCGCCCAAACGGAGTGCGGTGCGCCTGTACATGCTGAATAACCACTCCTGTGTTCAACCAGCGGACAATAAGGGTTTTATCGTCAGCATAACGTGATTCAAGGCGGCGTAGGCTGCCCGTCGTTTGCGCGTGGGGGGAACGGTAGCCGAGCGAAAGGCAATACGCAGGTTACAACAGGGCGCTTTGCCCTACGATAGAAGCATCTACTTACAACCGGGGAAGTGATCGTAATGAAGCGTGCATGGTTCCTGGTGCTCGTCGTTTTGGGGGTGTGTATCAGCATCGGCGGCATTGTCGTTGCGCAAACCACCTCTGGAACCCCTATGTTTACCCCTTTCCGTCAAATAGGTTTGGTTCGTCCGCAGGGCATTCAGTACGACCCGAATTTTGATCGGTTCGTCTGGGTCGATTTGCAGGGGCGGCTGCTGTTGGTCGATGCCGCGACGTATCAGCTTCAGCATGTCCTCTATGAAGGAGGCGCGTATAACGCCTACCGTTTTAGTCATGATGGCCGCTGGCTGGCGATCGCACTTGACCGGCGGATCGAACTATGGGATACCCAAACCGGAGAGCGGGCCGCCATGTTCGAGCCGAACGGCGCGAACCTCGTACAGGGGCCGCTCCATTTCACGCCCGACGACCGCTTTCTCCTCCTTGACACCGTCGTCCCCGCCCCACAGGAAACCCGTCGCAGCGAAAATGACACCAGCATCATCCCGTGGCTGTGGGACTTGGAAGCGGCACGCGGTGATCGTTCTTCTCGATACGTCTCCGCTGAAGACGGCTACCCCTTCTTCGAATATCGCAACGGCTTGGTCGTCGGGGCGAACACGGTGCTGATCGGCGGCATCCCCAACCGCCTGATGGTGATCGACGGCTCAGGCCGAAACTTCCCGGTTATCGCGGAGATTCCCGCCAACCGCTACGAGCGCGATCCGATCACCGTGTGGGAGAGCGCGACCGATACCATGCTCTACACCGATCCGGGGACAGGCGGCATTGTGCAGGTGAACACCGAAACCGGTGAACAGACGACGCTCCCACTGGGGCGCGATGTCAATTACCGCACGATCGATCAGCTTGCGGGCATGCGGCTTGCCGATATGTCGCGCGTGATCTGCCCCGGCGCGGGCATTCGCGAAGTTCCACTGCTGACTCTTCTCTATGGCGACGGATATATTGCTCGCCAAAACGATCAGCCGATCACCTCCATGTTATTCGATGTGCTGAGCCCGCTCACAATGGGGCAAGAACGAGGCGGACTGCTGGTGTACAGCTTCTACGAGCAGCGCGGAGTCGGCACGCTCGACCTGATCCGCCCGCCGGGTGTGATGCAGATGATGCTCAGCCCGGATCACACGAAATTGATGATCCGCCGCCAAGCAGGGGATCAGTCGATCGAAATTTATGACCTGCAAACCTGCGCCCTCGATCTCACTATCACGCCCGCCGAACCGGATGGCAGTGCCGATCATGTGCTGGCCTACAACGCCGATGGCAGTGTCATCGTCAGCGATTTTCAGCGCTTCAACGCGCTGACAGGTGAAGAACTCGCGCATGTGGTCGATTACACCCGTCCGTTTGACAGTTTCACCTTCACCGCCGACAGCGCTTCGATCGCGGCGGTGCGCGGCGGGGAGTGGCAGCGTTGGGATCTCGAAACCGTACGGCCCGTCGAAACCCACTGGATGAGCTATGACGGCGCGAGCGATATTCTCGCCCAGACCGACGACGGTATGCGCCAGCTTCGCCGCAGCTATGATGGCACGAATACCATCGAAATCGTGGATCTGCGGCAGGGAACAAGCCGCAGCATGGAAATTCCCGGTATCGATCAGCGTGATGTCGCCCAGATCATCCCCAATTCAACATGGGAAAGCCTGCTGGTCGTCTACAGCCCCGGCACCAATGGCAGTGATGCTGCTGCCGTCTACACCTTTGGCGAAGGGCTGCGCCTGTTCGCGACCGATGATGATCTGGCTCATTCGGACAACCGTCAGTATGGCTGGCTCGATGATCGAACGATCTACAGCAGTGGCTACCCATCCGGCGCGCAGAATAGTCGCGTCTACGGTTTGGATTATGATCCCGCCACAGGGCTGCCCGCCTGCTTGGTGCAAGCCTTCCCCGACGACTACACCGCATGGGTGCAGGTTTGGGAAGCGATCAGCTTGACGCGTGACGGAGCAACGCTCAACTGGCTAACCCAGCGTTTGTGCGCTTCACTGCCGGATCGCGCTGACGAGGTGATCCCTTCGCTGACCGGAACGCCGTCCTTTTTCTATCGCAGCAATGCAACCCGCTCCCCTACACGATTCCCGATGTGCCTGCCTGCCTGACTTCCAGTTTCCCCTCTGAGGCGACTCGCTATGCGGCGATTTGGCGTGAAATCTCGGCCAATGCGACGCCCGAACAGCTTGCCGAACTCGAAACCATGATCTGCGAAGGGCTGCTGAGATCGGTCGGCGGCATTCAACCCACGCCCACCATCAACCCGAACCTGAACGTCCCTGCCACGCCTACCCCGGTCGATGCCGCGCCGGTGACGACGGGCGGCGGCGATCAAGCCGCCCTTGACGTGGTTGCTATCGACATCGAAACCGGTCAGCGTTCACGCGGGAATTACCTCCCCCCGCCCATTGATTCGGATTTTGGCGCATCGCTGGCCTTCAGCGATTTGCAAGCGGCCTATCGCAGCCAATTCAACACGTCGCCCAATTCGCTCGTGATCAGCCCGGATGGGTGGCTGGCTGCCGAACGCGATGACTACGGGTTCATCACCGTGTACCGCTTGGGGCGTAACTTCAACGACATGGCCGCGCAGCGTGAAGCCGCCGCAACCCAATCGGCGCAGAGTCGGCACAGCATCGGCCTTGACCCGACCGCGACCGTGCCGTTTGAAGCACTGGGCGGTATTCGACCCACCATCACCCCTACGGCGACGATTGCCGCTCCGACGCTCGTCTCTGCGACGGCGGTCGGTTGGGTGGGCGATGGTATCACCAACACGGCGATTTGCCCCTCGCGTACGATCTACACCCTCGACAATCCGCCGCCGGACTATGCGGCAAGTGGGCGTATTCTGGGCGAAAACTTCCTGCATGGCGTCGATACGACGTGGGTTGTTGAACCGGCAACCGGGCGGCAGTATGGGGATGCCAGCATCCCACAACCGTACGGCGGCATCGCCTATTCGCTCGATCATCAGTGGATGGCCTATATAGAGGATGGCGGCGTGTTCGTCTCACGATTAGACGGATCGCAGCGCGTGACGGTCGTCCCGCCTCATCTGCCGCATCAGCCGCAGTTTGATTTAAGCTGGGACCCGGACAATACCCTCTATTTAGCCTATCAGGGCTACCTGAATGGGAATCCCAACCCCCAGATGCTCTTCTATCCCGTCGATCTACTCACCGGGCAGTTGGGCGATCCGATCCTGCCGTTCGACCGGACGCATCCGGTTGAAATTGGCGAACTGCCTATTCAGTCCGTCACTTCACAGCCCGGCGGCATGCTGGCGTTGGTCACCACGCCCGTTGTCGGCGGCGGTGAAAAATATTGGCTGTACAACCGCGAAACCGGCGAGGCGGTGTACTTCGCTCAAAACCTCGACTGGGCGGAGTGGGAGCCGTTCGGTCGCGCGCTGTATTACGGCTCTCGCGGTATGACCTATGTCTACGAGGTTACAACCGGCCAGCATGCCGTCATCCCCAGTGGGCTAGGCATTGGTGACGCATCGCCAGATGGGAACTTCTTGGCCGACTATGTCGATTATCTCGACGAAAACTATACACGGATCGATCAGGGTGAACTGCCGTTCAAGCTGCAAGTCTGGAATCGGCAGACAGGCGAGACCCGAGCCTACTGTGTCCCCGGCATGGGATGGGATTCGATCGAAGCCGATTCGATCCTCTGGTCGCCGGATGGGCGCTATCTGGCATTCATCGCTTATCCGCCCATCGAAGGGGACTTTTTCCCGACGCCGGGGCCAACCGCCGTGCCGTATACGCCGCAGCCCGGTTCCACTGAAGTCCCGCTGGAACTTCAATATCAATCCCAGTTCCCGCACCTCTACATTCTCGATACGGTCACGGGTTACGTCACCGAAATCAGCCAGCAGACAAGCCATTTGTCGGCGTGGGTCGGTTCGCAGGGAGGTGAGCAATGAACCGCACACAGCACTACTCCCCCATGAACACGCAAAATGCTCCTACCCCCTCATCTTTCCGCATACTGGGGAGATGGTACGCCCTGCTTATCCTCTGCTTGCTCATGGTCGGGGTGACGCTCCCCGCCAGCGCACAGGAGACAACCGTCTACGTCACCACACAGGATTTTGTCTCGCTGCGCTTGGGGCCGGGCACCGCCTTCGGGCGGATTACCGTCGTGCCTGCGGCGGTGACGCTGCCCGCTTATGGGCGCAGCCAAGACACCCAATGGATTCAAGTCCTGTACAACGATCAACGCGGCTGGATTTCGTCTCGCTTTCTCGTCTGGAGCGGCGACATCATTGATCTTCCGGTGGATGGGGTTGATCCGTATCCGTTCATCCGGCGCGCCGCCGCGCTGGGCATGACCACCCGTGACACGCCGATCTTCGCCACCCCCAACTTGACGGAAGCACCGGTCGGGACTATCCCCATTGATACCGAAGTCGAATTGACCGGGCGTTTAGGCGAACGCGGCTTCTTCCAATTTCAAGTGCGCTATAACGATGCGCTCTACTGGGTCGGCAACTGGAATATCCGCATCACCGACGGCGATTACCTGCGGTTGCTCGATCTCGCCTATCTCTACCCGTACGGACGGTTGATTTTGAGCCTGCAAAGTGATATCGCGCTCACGGTCAGCGGTTTCCGCCAAATCGACGGCGTGTGGTCGCGCGTTCAAAATGGCGAGTTCGTCGCGTGCAGCCCCATTCCGCCGCATGTTGAGCGCAGCCTAACCGATGCCGACGCGCTGCGCGAACCACTGTTCATGCCCGCTGTCACCGCTCTCAGCACCGCCATCGCCAATGTCAACGCCGCGATCAGCGCCTTTGAGGATGCCTGCGCACCCGGTTTCACCCTCACCCTTGATTTTGTGCAAGCACAGCGCGCCCTGCTCGACGATGCGGAACGCAATTTGCTCATCGCCGGATCGTTCCTCGAACCCCTCCGCGATCGCAACCCACTGCTCGACCGAGGGAATACGAGCCGCTGGACAGGAGGGTACTAACACGGGAGCAGTGCACAAACATGCATAGGGCTCGATGGGGATGAAAAACGAAGCCCGTTTGAGACGAAACCCCCTGCGCATGGGGGCGGAAGAAACACAGGTCTACACAACAAACGACTCAACCTCATGAAAAGAGGAAAGGAACGACGATGAAGAAGCACATGTTCTCACTGGTTTTGATCGGGGTACTCATGCTCGTAGGGATTGCAGGAGCAGCGATGGCGCAACCGTCAGCGCTGCCTGTCGCACAGGACGCCCAGCCCACGATTCCACCGCCTACCGCCACGCCGCTGCCTGATCCGCCGCCCAACTGCCCGGAATATCAAGGACAGCCGACCGCGAACCGTGTGGGTTACTACATGGGACAAGGCCTCGCCTACCTCGGCAACAACCAGTTGGATGCAGCCCGCGTCAGCTTTGCCTGCATCGCCCGCGTCATCGATCCGTCATATGTCCCGGCGTGGATGGGGCGCGCCCGCGTGTATATCCGCTTGGCCGATTACGACCGCGCCTTCATGGATCTCAACACCGTCATTCAGCTCGACTCGAACCTGACCGCCGCTTACAACGATCGCGGCTATGTGTTCATGCAGTACCACGATTACGATCGTGCGCGTGCCGATTTCCAGCGCGCGCTTGACATCGACCCAACCTACACGCCCGCGTACAGCAATCTGGCGGTGCTTTACACCCTACGCGGTGATTACGATCAGGCCATCGCACTGCTTGAAGAGAAAATTGACACCACCCAGATCGATAACATTTTGGCGCAGTACCGCGACCCGAACCGCGATCGCACGCTGCCCATCCTATTCGAAGCCGACCATGCCCGCTTGTACGCGCTGCTCGGCATCGTCTACGAACGGCAGGCGCTGACTCAGTTTGAAAATTACACGGAACTGTACAGCAATGCCGGGAGCTACGTCGATGATCGCATTGGTTCGGCGGCGGGTGCGCTGCAATCGCGCTTCACGTTTGAGCTGCGACTCGACGATGGATCGTGGATGCTGCTGTCCGACTTCCCGGCGGATTCGGGGATTTAGGAGGCGCTTCATGAAGCCCTTAACGTCTATGCTGGCGGCGCTCACCCTTGTGGTGAGCGTCAGCCTCAATCTGAGCGTTTCCGCGCAAACGGCGACACCCAATCCGTGTGTGATCCCGGAAGGCGTGACGACCGATCCCGCGTCCTATTTCGTCGGCACAGGCGATGCCTACGGAGCGATGGCGCGCCACAGCCTCGCCGTCGTCGATTATACGTGCGCCGTTCAGGCCGACCCGACTTACGCGCCCGCCTATGCCCGCCGCGCCATCAGTGAAATCGCCCTCGGTGACGCCGAAGCAGCGATGGCCGACTTTGATCAAGCCATTGCTTTAGATGAAACGCTGGTCGAAGCCTACGTGAATCGCGGTATGTTCTACGCGCAGGCCGGGAATTTCGGCTTGGCACTGGCTGATTTCTCGCTGGCGCTGGCCTTGGAACCGGACAACATGGCCGCCCTCAACAACCGCGCCATCATCAACGCCATCGAAGGCAATTTCGATCTCGCCTTAGCCGATCTAGAGCAAGCCATTCAGATCGATCCCAATGAACCGGCGACCTACGCAACACGGGGCGCCGTCTATTCGGCGCTCGCGGCGCAGAGCTATCAGCAGTTCATCGCCGCCAGCGGCTCGGAGCTTGCCGCGCTGCCCGCCGGGACTCCCGGCAGCGTGCTCGCCGCTGTGGATGACAGTTTGCGTACCGGCAATTACAACATTTGGCTGGCGCTGATGCGTCAGGGGAACTGAGGGAGCGCGATGAAACGCTTCCTCTTTCTTCTCTGCGCAGGGTTGATCCTCGCGGGGGTGGTTTCCGCGCAGGATGACCCCGCCGCTGGATCGTCAATCGCGCATGGGGTGCTCACGCTGCAAGATCAAAGTGACGCATCGTCCTATGGAGTATACAGCCAGTTTATCTGCGGCATGGAAAACTGCGAATGGATGGGGCCGCTTTTGTTCCCGACGTTGTTTTCAGTCGATCCCGTTTTCAATGTGATCCGTCCTGCCCAAGCAGGCGAACGCGTGCTCATCGCCGATCCGCCTGTCATGCCCGCCGCCGAACAGTCCTACACCCTTCAACCGGGGCTGACGTGGAGCGATGGCACCCCCATCACCGCTTATGATGCTGTGTTCAGTATGATCGACCGGGAATGGTCGCTTGGGCCATCAAAACGCACGATCGATGGGGTGCGCGTTGACAGCGACACAGGATTCACCGTCGCCTATGCCCATGCCGACTGTACCTCGCAGGTGCGGCTGAACACGGGCATTTATCCGGTGGGGCAGCTTTTTCGTGGTTTCCATAACTTGGCCGACGATGTCCAAGCCAATCGGGCAGACATTCCCACCCTTGAGGACTGGATGGGCGCTTACCAATCCGCCTATAACTATGGCGGTTGGCACGATCCATCGATCAATCAACTGGAGGTGTTCGGCGGCGCATTCGTCCATAACGAGGCCATCGAGGCGCTCGAATCGGTCGGTGCGGATCTGATTGTGCGCTATACCGATCAGTTTGACACACAAGCATTCATACAGGGGGATCTCAATCTCCTTCTCGATCCGCCCGTCGCGGATCGACTCAATTTGCAGCAGTTAGGCGATGTGCAGTTTTACGAAGCGCCGGGGTACGCCGTCGATCGGTTGGTGTTCAACTTGTCTGATCCGTACTATCCGCGTAGTTCAACCGTCGATGGCATTCCCGGCGGCGATCCGCTGGAGCAGCTTCCCAATCCGTTTCTCTCGGATGTACGTGTTCGCCGCGCCATCCGGCTGGCGATCAACGTTCCGGCGCTCATCGAAGGTGCGCTCTATGGGGATGGGATCGCGCTCGGCGGGATGTACTCACCCGCGTCGTGGGCGTTTGATCCGTCGCTGCCCGTCTGGGAATATGACCCCATCGAAGCCGATCGCCTGCTGAATGAAGCGGGGTGGCGGCGTGGCGGCGGGGACGACATCCGTCACTGCGTGAGATGCGCTTACCCCGATCTACGCTTCACGCTCGAACTCTCGCTTGGCGTGGACGATACCAATCGGGTGCGGCTGCGTGTCGCCGACATGATTCAGAATCAGCTTGCGCGGGTAGGCGTGTCTGTCAGCATATCGTCGATCGGTTCCGGCGTCAGCCAGCAGGATTTCGATCTGTATCTGGTTGGCTCCAGTGGAACCTCTTCGTGGGAGCGCGATCCCGATTTCACCGAACAACTGACGCCGGAATATGATGTCCTCGGTCTACCGGATAGCAATATCGGCTCGTACACCAACCCAACCATGACCGATCTGCTGGAACAGGCGCGCACCGTCTCCACCTGTGCCCCCGCCGATCGTGCCGCTGTCTACGCGGATGTGCAGCGCTTGATCAACGAAGACCTGCCGTTCACGGCGCTCTACGCCCGCCATGATTTCTACGTCGCACGGGGAATTACCCACTTCGCCCCGCTGCCCGGTGAACCGCTCTGGAATATCGCCGATTGGGTGGTGACACGATGAGACTCAAATCACTGCTTTCGCTGCTGTTGTTCGCGGGGATTCTCGCCTGCGCGTCGCGCTCTGTTTCCGCGCAGGAAAGCGCACCTGATCGATTCGTCGGCACGGTGCGCGTCGAAAGTGCCTTCGCCCGCGCCCTACCCGATTTCGACGCTGAAGCGACCGCCTCGATCTTTGAGGAAGAACCGCTCGAAGTCGTCGCGCGCAACCTTGATGGAACATGGTTCGAGGTGCGCCGACCGGGGCGCTACAACAATTTGGGATGGGTGTTCGAAGGCACGCTCGATTGGGCGTTCTACCCGGAACTGCTCCCGCTCGGCGACATCACCACCGGGGTGATCGGCCCCAACACGCTGATCACGCCGCCGGAATTCGCCGTATTTTTAGGTGAACAACCGATTCTGCGCTCGCAGCCGCTCCGTCGATCCGCCCCGATGCAGCCCTATGTCGATCTGCCGCCGTCGATCACTGTACCCGTGATCGCGCGCAATCAAAACGGCTCGTGGCTGTATATCAACTATCTCGGCTTTCAGGGCTGGGTGGTCGCCTTCGCGGGACGGGATCTGCCAAACCTGATGGCGATCCCGCAGGCCGTCAATTTGCCGCCGCTGGAAGATGTGCCCACCGTGATCATCCCGGTTGAGCTTCAGCAGGCGCAGATCGATCGGCTGCGGGCGTTCATCAACGAACGGCGCGGCTATGCTGTTTCGCTGGAACAGTTCTGGTGGCGCGTCTTTCGGGGCGAAATCATGCCGTGCGATGCGCCGCCCGAATTCACGACCTATCCCTACACCGACGCCGATGTGCAGCAGCTCCCCGAACTGGGGCGCTATGTCCCGCGCTTGAATGAAGCGATCGCCTATTTGCAGGAGTCGCGTGCGCCGTTCCTCGACTGCGGCATCGTTCGCCCCGCTACCGTGATCGATGCGCGTGATGCGGGAATCAACGCCCGCCTGATCTTCGACGCGACGCTGCAAACCCTGCGCAATCTGGAAGAAAATGTCGTGCAGTATAACCGCTAGACAAGAACTTAACGCAAAGGCGCAGGGAAAGATCAAACCACAGAGATCACAGAGTACACAGAGAAAGAGGGTTTTCCCTCAGAATCTCTGTGATCTCCGTGATCTCTGTGGTTAAAGCATTGGTTAGTGGCTTTCCATGAGTCTTTGCGTTGAGTCTGTATCTTTTTACGAGGCGGGTGCCCCCGTCGGCGTCGGCGTCGCCCAACCGGTATATGGCTTTTCGAAGGTGCCGCCCGTGTGCAGCAGACATACCTGCTGCCATTCGGGGCGATAGTTCGAATACGTCCAGTACGGCGCGACGCGCCATGTGTATGTGCCGCTTTCCTGCGGCAGGAACCCAATATCGATCACCGATGTCGTCGTCGTGCTGTCGAACGCGCGCCGTACGCCCGATGGCGAGATCACGATCACGCTGTAGACATTGGCGCCCGTTAGCCCCGGGTACGTTACGGTGAGCCGGTTTTCGCCCGCCATGAAATTTCCCGTCAGCGTATAGTCGCCCTGCCACTGCGAACACACATCCGTCGAAAGGTCGAACCCATCCGGCACGCGCCCATCACGGTTGCGCGGCAGCAAACGACCGGTCGGCGGGATACTGTTGAAGGCGACGCTCGTCCGCAGCAGGCGCGCATACACCCACGCCGGGGAGCTACCATATTCGATTTGTACCCATTGGCGGCCATCCCAACGCGCATAAAAATCGCCTGCGCGCCCCAGCACCACCACCGATGTATCGCGCGGCATCCGTCCGATGGTGTCATATGCGAAATCCGGCCCGATGCGCACTTCGGCTTCATCGACTGTGACCAATCCGTAAATCGTCTCTGTTTGTGCCTGTAATTGACTGAACGCGGCGGCCAGCAGCACCAGCGCCAGCCCTGCCACCCCCGCCAAACGTCTGATAGTTCGTGTCATCATCTCGCCTCCCCTAAACAACCGCGCATTCACTCTGCTAGCGATCATAGGCGATCCCACCGACGACTGAGAGACGACACTCACACTCTTGGCACACTTTTGACCGCCGCTTATACGACGCATAAACATGTACAGGGAAACTTGCAAATAAGGTCATCTTGACGCATGATACACGGATACCGCATTTTCCAATATCATAGGCACAGCAGCGATGACGGACATCTTCATTTCGTACTCGCGCCAGAATGCCGATTTTGTCCGCCGCCTCTACGACGCCCTCGACCGAAACGGACGCGACATCTGGATTGACTGGGAGTCGATTCCGCGCGGCGAGGAATTTCTCAAGGAAATCTACGCAGGCATTGATGCCGCCGATGTGTTCCTTTTTGTCGTCAGCCGCGATTCTCTCACCAGCGAAATCTGCAATCTCGAAGTCCGCCATGCCCGCCGCCGCCACAAGAAGATTATCCCCGTCGTCGTCGAAAAACCCGAAGGTGACGTGTTCAACGCCGTGGTCGCCGGTTGGTTTCAGAAATCGTGGGAAACCGATGCCCGCGACAATTGGGATGTGCTCAAGAAGATCAACTGGTCAATCTTCACACCCGATCTCGACTTCGAAACCGAATTCGCCCTCCTGCTGACCGAGATCGACACCGATCGCCCGCATGTGCGGCTGCATACCCGCTATGGACTGGAAGCGCGCGACTGGCAGAGCGAAGGCCGCAAAGCCAGCCTGCTCCTGCAAGCCGATCAGATCAGCGCGGCGGAGGTATGGCTGCGCGACGCCGAAGGCAAAACCCCCGCGCCTACCGCCGATCAGCGCGAATTCATCGCCGAAAGCCGAAAAGCCGAAGACTCACGCCTCGTTCGCGAAAAACGTCAGCGGCGCACCACCGCCGCGTTGATGATCGCGACCCTCATCGCTGTGCTGATCGGGATTCCGGCGGTGATTGCGTCGATCAGTGCGAACCGCAGTGCCGCCGAAGCTCAGCAGATCGCAGACGCTGCGCGAACAGAACAGGGAATCGCGGTCGCGGCGCAGCAAACGGCAGAAGCAGCCGCTCAGCAGGCCTTCCATGAGGCGGCGAATGCAGGCACTCGTGAGGCAGAAGCGGCTGCCGGACAGCAGACTGCCCAATCCCGTGAAGCCGCTGCCGGGACGCAAGCGGCTGTAATAGGCGCAACCCTTACACCCATCCCTCCTACCCTCACCCGTGTCGCCGATCAGATTGCCGAGGGCGAAGCGCGCATTGAATCGCTCAATATTGCCTCGCAGGCGCAAATGATTTTGGGTGATCCACAAGGAAATGTGCAGACCGCAGGATTATTGGCGATCCGCGCCCTTAACCGTACCTATACGACACAGGCAGACGCTGCGTTAATCCTCGCCAGCAATCGGAATGATATGAATATTGCCCTGCGTGGGCACACGAATATCGTAAACAGTGCGAGCTATAGCCCTGATGGAGCACATATTGTCACCGCTGGGGATGACAATAAGGCGATCATTTGGGATGTAGCAACAGGAGCCGTGCTGCTCACACTGCGGGGGCACACGGATCATGTAATCAGCGCCGCGTACAGTCCCGATGGAATGCAGGTCGTCACGGCCAGTCGAGATCACACCGCCATCGTGTGGGATGCGACGACTGGCGACCCACTGCACATTCTCAACCGACATCGAGATTTGGTGAGGAACGCAGTTTTTAGCCCGGATGGGATGCGAGTCGTTACGGCCAGTGCGGATGGTACTGCTGTTGTCTGGGATGCGACGACCGGCAACCCGCTGCTTATCCTGCGCGGGCAAAACAACCCTCTCAGCAGCGCCGCTTACAGCCCAGACGGAAGATCTATTGTTACCTCCAGTATCGATGGTACTGCTGTTGTCTGGAATGCGACGACCGGCGACCTTCTGCACACCCTGTCTGGCAGTTCAGAAGGGATGCTGGATGCTGCCTACAGCCCGGATGGAATGCGTATTGTCACGGCGAGGGCTGATGGAACGGCTGACCTTTGGGATGCCGTATCGGGCGACCGGTTGCGCACATTCAGCGGACATGCCGGTGTTGTGAACAGTGCATCGTTTAGCCCGGATGGAACGCGCATTGTTACCGCGAGTTGGGATGGTACGGCTGTTATTTGGGATGTCGAGTCGGGTGAATCGGTGCACACCCTCAGCGGACATACCGCTGGCATCAACAGCGCCGCCTACAGCCCAGATGGGATGCACATTGTCACCACCAGTATCGATCACACGGCGATCGTCTGGAATGCCACGACGGACGCACCACTCCACACCCTGAGTGGGCATACCGATTGGGTCTACAGCGCCGCCTACAGCCCGGATGGAAGGCGTATCGTCACAGCCAGTGCGGATCGTACGGCGATCGTCTGGAATGCTGCTACGGAAGCACCGCTCATTACCCTGAGAGGACATACGAATTGGGTGAGAAGTGCGTCGTTTAGCCCGGATGGGATGCGCATTGTGACGGCCAGTGATGACCATACTGCAATCGTTTGGGATGCGACGACCGGTAACTTACTGCTCACCCTCCGTGGGCATACCGATCGGATAAACAATGCGTCGTTTAGCCCAGATGGGATGCGCATTGTGACGGCCAGTGATGACCATACCGCGATCATCTGGGATGCGACGACCGGTAACTCACTGCTCACCCTCCGTGGGCATACCGATCCCGTGTGGAACGCAGCCTACAGCCCAGATGGGGCACATGTCGTCACGGCAGGTTGGGACGGCAAAGCGGTGATCTGGGATGCTGAGACGGGTGAGCCCCTCCATACTCTCAGTGGGCATACGGATATCGTGTTCAGTGCGGCCTACAGCCCGGATAGTGCGCAAATTGTCACTGCCAGCCAAGACGGGAGGGTGATAGTCTGGGATGCGGACACGGGGGAGCAGATCCGCACGTTCCATGAGTATTCGGGTTTTGTATTCAGCGCGGCGTTTAGCCCGGATGGGATACGCCTCATTACCGTCAGCGGAGACAGCGTTGCTGGTGGAAATGGCACCGTAATCATCTGGGATTTTGAGACGGGCACGCTGCTGCGCACCCTCCGTGGCCATACGGACTTTATATACAGTGCAGCCTATAGCCCGGATGGAACCCGCATCGTCACCGCCAGCAGCGACCGCACCGCCCGCGTCTGGTTCGCGAATTTGTCGGACTTGATTGCTGAGATGTGCAGCCGCATCACCCGCGCTGATTTGACCGAGGATGAGCGCCAGCAGTACGGTATCCGGAACCCCGACGGCAGCCTCGACATGACACCGACCTGCCCGCAGTTCGCTGGAGCGTCGTCATAGCAATTTGCCTATGCCGCCATAAAGTGACCTCATAGGAGGCATTGAAAACCCTGCTTGCCTTACAACGAACACAGTGAACCACCTCAACGAGGAAGAGCACCCATGCAAGTGAAATGCCGAACGCTGTTCAATGGCGAAAAGATCGTCGAGGCTGAAACGCTGATCCAGCGGCCTTCGGTGTACGGGATCGTGATCCATGACGGGAAACTGCTGGTCGTGCGGGCGCATTACACGCAGCGCTATGTGCTCCCCGGCGGCGGCATTGAAAAGGGGGAGCCGATACACGATGCCTTGATCCGGGAAATCAGGGAAGAGGCCGGAATTCCGGTCAGCGTAGCCGAATTTCTACACTTCGAGACCGATTTTTTCTACTACGACCCGGCGGATCTCGCCATTCACGGATTCCTATTTTTCTATCGCTGTGAACCGTTATCGACTCAAGTCGGGGATGTACATTATGAGCCGGACGAGGGACTTGATGAGCCGCTTTGGGTGGACATCACCTCGCTGAGTGCAGGCGCCTTTCAAGGGCACGGGGACTTGATCATGCGGTTGGTACACAGGGATTGATCAAAGGCCCCCAATAGTTTTGTGCGCTGCCATTCTCAGTGCGTCCTCGTAAGGGCGGGTCTCAGACCCGCCCTCTTGCTTTGAATATCCGCCTAGTTCACGCGTGGCGCGTTGCCGATCAGCGTCCACTGAACATAGGTGTTCGTCCCGCCAATCGCCGTGATGCGCACGCCACCGTTGCGGCTGTCGTTGTTGACGATGCGCGTCAGCACCGTTTGACCGCAGCCGAACTGCTGTCCACCATCGGCGCTGAAGCGGATATTTTCGGTGCCCGTTCCCGTACACACCGCCGTGATCGTCAGCGTCGCCTGCCCGCCGGAGAAGGCCACGTTCGGGTTCAGTCCGCTCACATCGTACGCAATCTGATCCTGCGTATCGCCGCCGGGGAAGGAGACGTAATCGCTCACCTGCGCCGATCCATCGAGCGGGACGAGCAGTACGCCGTTGCTGCCGCCATCGGTCGGGGCTACCTGCGCGGCGGTCGTCGCCGTCGGCTGCACCTGCTGTTGAGCGGTGGTCGCGGTTGGCTGTACCGGCTGCTGCGGAGCCTGTGTCGGCTGGGCGGGCTGCTGGGGCTGCTGCGGAGCTGCCGGAGCCTGCACCAACGGCAGTGTCGAGCAGTCGCCGCCCGAATTGACCACGCCGCTGAAGATCCAGCCCTGCACGCCGTTGAACGGCACCGCGTACCAACCGCTGTTCTGGCCGTTCGGGGCGATCTGCTGACCCGCCGCCAACATGCCGATCACATTGAAGGCTTCGCCGGGGCCGCTGCGGATATTCGCGCCGCCGGGGTTCGCCGGGCTGATCACACACTGTCCGCTCGACGACACCGGTGCGGCCACATCCTGCGTCGCAACCACACCGGGGACGCCACCTGCCCCATTCAGCGATACCATCACGGAGGCCGGGCTGCCGCCGACGAAGATCACGATCAAGCGGAAGCTGCCCGCCGTTGGCGGCAGGGACAGCCCCAGCGAGGTATTCCCCGATGCACTGCTCACGACCTGCCCGGTTGAAGTGACCAGCAGCGCGCGCACCAAGGCATTCGGAGTGTCCACATCGACGGTGAGGCGCATGGCAAGGTTTGGATCGCCGTTGACGCTGAAGACGGTCGCGCCGGGGGTATCGAAGCGGATCGACAAGGCCGTTCCGCCGAGCGCCCCCGCATCGCGCGATACCATCCCATATAGACGGAGGAGGTAATCGCCCGTCGTCCCGTTTTCTGAGCCTATCAGCACGGTATAGACGCCGGTTTCCGGCAGCACCACGGCGACCGATGCATCGCCGCTGCCAAAGCGGCTCACGTCGCTGGTGCTGCTGCCGATTCCCTCTTGTCGGGGATTGGTCACGCCGATCGTCGGCTCAAAGCCCTGCGAAAGGGCCGTGATTTCGATGATCGCCAGATCGCCGGGGTTCCCTTGGAAGGAGTAGATATTGAGCGGCGCTGTCGCAGAAATAGCCCCGCTGACAGTTTGCCCGTAGGCAAGCGTGTTCAGTTGGGCGCTTACGGCACCCACCGTCAGCAGAAGACTCGAGGCGAGTACCAACGCCAAAATCAGTGTCGGAAAAAAGGCACGATGTTTCATCTAAGAACTCCTACAATGTGAGAGAAATCAGCCGGATGGCCGATGTTCACCATAGCATAGGGTGAATTTATGCGCCAACTAGGCTTTTCTATTACACCGATGAAACGTAGGGAAAGCGTCATGTTTCCGGTGTTTATCAAGCAGAGGTTGTGAGCTTTGCTTCATTCCTATTCGGTCGAATGGAGGTTGCCAAGCGACCGAATAGGAATGTTTCAGAACGGACGGCTAGCGAGTTGCCGTTTCGGTGCCGAGTTCGTTACGCCCGTACACGCCCCACACCCCAACCATCTGATCCGGGAGGACGCGGTAGCTGTTGACAGCGCAAGTTTCGCCGCCGTAACCGACGATCAGCGTATTGCCGACGAGGATGCCAATACCATCGGCGGTGCTGCCATCGGCGAACGTCCAGACGAGCTGGTAGACTTCGCCCTGCGGAATGATGTCAAGGGTGCCCTGATACGCAGCGGCATTGGGATCGGTGGGATTAGAGCCGGTGATGTTGTAATTCCCGGCGATGTCCGGGAGCGCCGCGCCATCCGCGAACGTCGGTTCAAAGTTTGGGATCGCGACTTCACCGCCGACGGTGTTCCGCCCGACGATCGTCCACTGCCCGCTCAGGGTGCCATTCGGGTAGAGGAAATACGACCCGACCGAGCAGGTTTCACCGCCGAAACCGACCGCGACATGATTACCGCGCATGATGCCCACGCCGGGGATCTGCGTGCCGTTGAGATTCCAAACGAAGGTGTGCACCTGATTATCGGCGCTGACTTCAAGTGTGCCGGTGTATTCGGTGCCATCCGGGTTGGTGCCGGTGACATTGTGCGTGCCCGCGATGTTGATCGGCAGTGCTTCTTGAGCGTAAGCCGTATCCGAACCGAACGTCGTCCAGTAACCGCTGAGGCTGCTGTTTTCGCCGATTTCGAAAGCGGTCAATCCGCAGCCGTCGCCGCCGAACACGACCGTCACGACCGCGCCCTGACGGATGCTCGTGCCGGTGACCGTCTGCCCGTTGATTTCCTGTGCAACCTGCCCGGTCATGCCCGTGAAACTGAAGGCCATCGTGCCGGTATAGGTGACCCCATCAGTGGTTTGACCACTGAGGATATAGGCCGCGCTGGTATCGGTGCCGCCTTGGAAAACGGCTGTTTCGGTGCCCAGACCCGCTGATCCCACGGTGTAATAGGCGCCGCTTAGGTCGCCATTGTCCGCCATCTGATAGGTACCCACGGCGCAGCCCGGCCCGCCCCATGCGGAAGACACCACATTCCCATTGATGATTCCGTAGCCATACAGCGGGTTATCAAATTCCCAGCTTAGGGTGAGCACGCCGGGGATACTGCTGGCCAGAATTTCCAGCCCTGCGGAATATTCCGTGCCAGCGGCGTCGGTACCGGTCACCCAGTAATCGCCGCCTTCCGCCTGCGTGTCCGACTGAGCGAACACCCCGGCTGCGCTCAACAGCACAAGCAGAACTGTCATCGACAAACCGATTATAAGACTGCGTTTCATAGGCCTACCCTTCAAGGAATAATGGAAGCGTACACAGTGTTCGCTGCAAATGAGTCATGGACGGGGCCAAGGCAAGGCATGACGAACCGATCGGCCTTTCACGGAACGGATCGCGGGGCCACTTGGAAAAAATCCATCAACTAGACATGAACATTGGCAACGTCTACATTATAGATGCAGACGATCACGCCCTGTCAATGGATTTTTGCAAGCCTTAACGAGTTCGGAATGCTTCGTAATGATTGCCTGAGACAGTCTCCGGCACGGTATCATCTCAGGCGTAAGGGCGGGCTTACGAGCGCACCGACCACTTGGTTTCGCTCTCACCCGCTTGCAGGTTGATCCAGCGGGCGAGCGTGAACAGCAGATCCGACAGGCGGTTGAGGTACGCGATCAGCACCTCGTTGATCGGTTCGTGCTGCGACAGCGCGACGCAGACCCGCTCCGCACGGCGGCACACCGTCCGCGCGACGTGGATGGTTGCGGCGGAGGCGGTTCCCCCCGGCAGAATGAAATTCTTGAGTTCGGGCAGTTCGTCCGTCATGCGATCGATGATCGTTTCCATCCAGTCGATCGGCGCGGTGGTGACGCGGGCCAGCCAATCGGCTTTCGCATCCATCGGCGTCGCTAAGTCCGCGCCCACGCTGAACAGATCGCTTTGAATACGCGCCAGCCATTCGTCGGCTTCTGCCGGAACGCCGTGCGCGCGCGCCAGCCCCAGCAGCGAGTTCAATTCATCGACTGTGCCGTACGCTTCGACGCGCAGGTGACTTTTCAGCACCCGTCCCCCGGCGAACAGGCTGGTTTCGCCGCCGTCGCCCGTCTTGGTGTAGATTTTCATAGCTGCTCCTTCGAATGAATCACAGATTTAACGCAAAGCCCCTAAGAATGGAAGGCACAAAGTCAAGTCTTCGCGGGCTATACTCATACTTAGGACTGTGAAGCCAATTTTTGGAGTGCGCTGGCCATGATTCGCCGAAACGTGAATATCGGTACCCTCGGCCAGCACGGGCACGGCAAGACCATGCTCACCGCCGCGATTCTGAAAGTTCTGACGCGAGATGGCTGGGATGGGCGCGAACGCCTATGAAGAAGTGGATGATGCCTCGGTGGATGGGCCGGGACGAGCTCGGAAGCAGAATTGCCTCAACATCTTCGGGCATGTAGAGTACGAGACGGAAAACCGCCATTATTACTATAGATATGATCCAGCTCATCGCGATTACATCGAAGCTGATCATTGGCGCGGTACAAATGGAAGGTGCCATCCTTGTCGTGAGTGCAACCGAGGACTCGACGCAAACTCGCGAACAGGTGCAGTTGGCGCGGCAGGTGACGAATCCCGGCGATGGTTGCTTTCCTCAATAAAGTCGATCAGATGGAAGACCCGGATCTGCTCGAACTGGTCGAACAGGACGTAACTTCGCTGCTCAACACCAACGGCTACCCCAACACGCCGATCGTGCGCGGTTCGGCGCTGCGTGCCTACCAGTCGAGCAGCACCGATCTCAGCGCGCCGGAATATCAGCCATTCTGAAGCTGCTGGATAGTGATGGACATGGCTTCACGCGCAGGCGCTCTGGAAAAACCGTTTCTGCTTCCTGTCGAGGAAGTGTCCACCGTCGAAGGAGCGGGGCACGATGGTGAGCGGGCAGATCGCACGCGGTCAGGTGAAAATTGGGGTTGAACTCGCCGTCATCGGGCTGCGCGACGACATCCGAATGACGACGGTGAAGGGTATCAGCTTCCACAAGGAACTGGATACTGCTTCGCTGGGGATAATGTAGGGCTGATTCTGCGGGGCACGACCCGGGAGCGAAATTGAACGCGGGATGATGCTTGCCACACCTGACAGCATTGAGCCGCACCGGAAGTTCATCCGGCGTGTGTGGATCCTGCACGCGCATGAGCTTGGCCGAAATCACGCTGTCGAGACTGGAAGCTCGAACCCTTTTTCAGCGGCTATCGTCCGCTGTTTTATTGCTACGCGGCCGGGCAGATAACGGCACGATCACACTGCCTGAAGGGTCGAGATGGTGAATCCGGAGACATCGTGAGCCTGCATGTGGAACTCGACAGGCCGATCGCGCTGGAAAAAGGTACGCGATTCGCCATCAGCGAACACAGCTGACCATCGGCGCAGGCGTGATTACCGAAATTCTGGACTAGCAGCCGGTGAAAGAATTCTGTCGGCGGAAACACGGTATGAGATCCAAACACGCAGAGTCAAGTCTTCGCGGGCTATACTCCTTGGGACTGTAGAGCCAATTTTTGAGTGCGCTGGCCATGATTCGCCGTTTGATGCCTGTCCTCGTGATCACGATTGCGCTGGGTGTACAGATGCGCGCCGCGCGTGCCCAAGATGCGACATACGAACTCCGCCTGTTCCGCGACGAAGACAGCCTGACGATTTTCATCCCTAACGCGGGCAGTACAGTTCCAGTGAACAGCCTCACCTTCGCGACGACAAGCGGCGATTTTCCGTTGGAAAGCTATCCTTCGTTTCAAGGGCTGCCGTTCGATACACTACCACGCGATCTGCTTTCGCTTGGTGCGGGCGGGAAGCGCTCAGCCGCTGCCGATGGAATGCCAGTCAATCGCCCGCAACCGGATCAATATTCCAGCAGCTCGCGGCGAGCGGTATGTTCTGGTATGACACGACGACGAACCTGTTTGCGTTGATCACGGTGCGGCGCGGCGATTGGTTGGATATTTGCCCAGTCGGTGCGCCGGAGTGCGATTTGAGCATCTCCGTTTCTCAGTCGCCTACCCCTACCCCGATCAACGATGGCGAAATTGCGTTTGAGACCTACCGAGATGGTAATGCCGAAATTTACGTGATGAACGCAGATGGTACTCATCCGCACAATTTGACCAACAGCCCTGTTAGCAGCGAATTTGCTCTGGTGGTCGCCTGATGGTTCACAGATTGCATTTGTTTCAAACCGGGATAGCAACTACGAAATCTATCTGATGAACGCAGATGGCAGTGGCCAGCGCAACCTGACAAATCATCCCGCTGATGACAATAACCCTGCTTGGGCGCAGACGGCAGCCAAATCACCTTCGATTCTTACCGTGATGGGAACCGTGAAGTTTACGTTATGACAGCGAACAGGACCGATCTCCCGCAACTTAACGACCAATGATGCCGATGATTTTGGGGCTTCTTGGTCACCAAACGGAAATCTCATCGCATTTTCTACTTACCGCGATGGAGAGTCGGTATTTTTGTGATGGGTAATGATGGGAGCCATCTTCAGCGATTGACACGGAACCCGGAAATCGATGCTTTTCCTGTGTGGTCACCGGACGGCACCAAAATCGTGTACTACTCAACCCACATGGGTAATCGTGAGCTTTTCGTAATGAACACCGATGGAAGCGGGCAGCAGCGCCTCACCAATAATTCGCAAGATGATTTTTATGCCGCATGGTCGCCTGATGGTTCGCTGATTGCCTACAGTTCAGGCATTTTCTAAGAGACTCTTTTCGCTTTTTTCAATATCCCCTTGAGAATGTGGTCATAACTCTAGACGGTTTTTTGTCGCCATTCATCAATTTCCTCACCCTGCCCAATTGTCGATGGGATGAGGGTTTAGCCGTTTTTTGCTATAGTTGCCGCACTGAAAACAGCAGCACCCCGAAAGATGATTATTTCATGCGACAACTTGTAGAGTGTGTTCCAAACTTTTCTGAAGGACGGCGCGCGGACGTGATCGACCGCATCGCCGGGGAAATTACCGCTATCGCTGATGTGCAGCTCCTTGACCGTGAAAGCGATGCCGATCACAACCGCACCGTGCTGACGTTCGTCGGCACACCGCAGGCGGTGAGTGAAGCCGCTTTCCGCGCGATCAAAATGGCCGCCGACCTGATCGACCTCGATCACCATCAGGGGGCGCATCCCCGCATCGGCGCGACCGATGTGGTGCCGTTCATCCCGATCGAAGGGGTGACGATGGCCGACTGCGTGGGACTGGCGAAAGCGTTGGGCAAGCGCGTCGCCGAGGAACTCGATATTCCGGTGTACTTGTACGAAGCAGCGGCCACCCGCCCCGAAAATACCAATCTCGCTGACATCCGCAAAGGCGAGTATGAAGGGCTGAAAGAAGCGATCCAAACCGATCCCAACCGCCGCCCGGATTTCGGCAAAGCTGAACTCGGCAAAGCAGGTGCCACCGTGATCGGCGCGCGGGCGCCCCTGATCGCCTTCAACGCCTATTTGACGACGACTGATGTCGAAATTGCCAAAAAGATCGCCAAAGCGATCCGTCACCAGACGGGCGGGCTGCGCTTTGTCAAGGCGCTCGGTTTGCTCGTCGATGGCAAGGCGCAGGTCTCGATGAACCTGACCGACTACACCCAAACGTCGATTTTCCGTGCTGTCGAGATGGTGCGGCGGGAAGCCGCGCGCTATGGCGTTGGTATTCAGAGCACCGAACTGATCGGCTTGATCCCGCAGCGTGCGCTGTTCGATGCGGCGCAGTGGTATCTTCAGATCGACAACTTCACGCCGGATCAAGTGCTGGAGAATCGTCTCAGCGGCGGATCGGCCACCGATTCGACCTTCCTCAATGCATTAGCCAGTGCTGAACCGACTCCCGGCGGCGGATCGGCGGCGGCGTATGCTGGATCGATGGCGGCGGCATTGGTAGCAATGGTCGCGCGGCTGACGGTGGGGAAGAAAAAATACGCCGATGTGGAAGCGCGCATGATGGAAATCGTCCCACAGGCCGAATCCTTCCGCGCTGAACTCGAAAAAGGCGTGCAGCGCGACGCCGAGGCGTTTAATCAGGTGATGGATGCGCTCAAACTACCGAAAGACTCGCCAGAACGGGCGGCAGCACTCGAAAAGGCGACGCTCAACGCGGCGAATGTCCCGCTGCACGCGGCGACGGTTGCGCTCGGCGTGCTGACGCTGGCCGCCGAAGTCGCGGAGAAGGGAAATATCAACGCCATCAGCGATGCCGGTTCGGCGGGATCGCTAGCACAGACGGCGATCTACGCCGCCGGGTTGAACGTCAAAATCAACGCCAAGACGCTGACCGATCGCGCCGCTGCCGATGAATTGTTGGCGCGGGTCGCCAGCATTGAAGCCGCCGCTGAACTCAATACAGCGCGTATTCAGGCGGCGCTCAACGGGCGCGGTGGATTAGGAGGCGCAAGCTCATGAGTGCACGCGAAATCCATGCCCCACAAGGGACACAGCTCACCTGCAAAAATTGGCAGATCGAAGCCGCCTACCGGATGATCCAGAACAACCTTGATCCTGCCGTCGCGTTCGATCCCGCTCACCTGATCGTGTACGGCGGGCGGGGACGGGCGGCGCGCAACTGGGAGTCGTTCGACGCGATTTTGGAATCACTGCGCAGGCTGGAACCGGACGAAACGCTGCTGGTGCAGAGCGGGAAACCCGTCGCCGTGTTTCGCACGCATGCCGATGCTCCCCGTGTGCTGATCGCCAACAGCAATATCGTCCCGGCGTGGGCAACGCAGGAAAACTTCGATAAATGGGAACGCGACGGCCTGATCATGTACGGGCAGATGACCGCCGGAAGCTGGATTTACATCGGCACGCAGGGGATTCTGCAAGGCACCTACGAAACGTTCGGCGCGCTGGCCCGCCAGCACGGATGGGGCACGCTCAAAGGCAAACTCGTCGTCACGGCGGGCTTGGGCGAGATGGGCGGCGCGCAGCCGCTGGCGGTGACACTCAATCAGGGTGTCGGCCTGTTCGTCGAGGTTGATCGCTGGCGCGCGGAACGGCGTCTCAACTTGCAGCAGGTCGATCGCATCAGCGACAGCCTTGAAGAAGCGATGACGTGGGTCGAAGAAGCCATCCGCGATCAGGTGCCGCTCTCGGTCGCGCTAATCGGCAACGCGGCGGAGGTGCTGCCCGAACTGGCAGCGCGCGGCGTGGTGCCGGATGTGGTGACCGATCAAACGTCAGCGCATGATGTGATGTACGGGTATATCCCGGCAGGTTTGACGCTTGAACAGGCCGCCACCCTGCGTGAGTCCGATCCGGAAGCGTACAAAGCGCGGGCGATGGCGAGTATGGCCCGTCACGTGCAAACCATGCTCGACTGGAAGGCGAAGGGCGCGATCGTGTTCGATTATGGGAACAATCTGCGCCAGCGTGCGCTGGATGCGGGTGTCGCCAATGCGTTCGATTATCCCGGCTTCGTCCCGGCCTATATCCGTCCGCTGTTCTGTGAAGGCAAAGGCCCGTTCCGTTGGGTCGCCCTGTCCGGCGATCCAGAAGATATTTACGCGACCGACCGCGCCATTCTGGAACTGTTCCCCGAAAATGAGCATCTGCGCCGCTGGCTGACGATGGCGCGCGAGAAGATCACGTTTCAGGGCTTGCCTGCGCGGATCTGCTGGCTGGGCTACGGCGAGCGGGCCAAAGCCGGGCTGCGCTTCAACGAGATGGTCGCCCGCGGGGAAGTCAAAGCGCCGATCGTGATCGGGCGCGATCACTTGGACAGCGGATCAGTCGCCAGCCCGAACCGCGAAACCGAAGCCATGCGCGACGGATCGGACGCGATCGCCGACTGGCCGCTGCTGAATGCGCTCGTGAACGCGATCGGCGGGGCGACGTGGGTCAGTCTGCATCACGGCGGCGGCGTGGGCATCGGCTACAGCATCCACGCCGGGCAGGTGATCGTCGCCGATGGCACCGAAGCGGCTGCCAAACGGCTGGAGCGCGTGCTGACGACCGATCCGGGCATGGGCGTCGTCCGGCACGCCGACGCGGGCTACCCCGAAGCGATCGCCTTTGCGAAGGCGAACGGGGTGCAAATCCCGATGATGAAATCATGAAAACCCTCCTCCACAGCGCGAGACAGTTGATCACGTGCGCGGCACCGGATGGAAAACCCAAGCGCGGTGCGGCGATGTGCGACGTCGGGATGATCGAAGACGGGGCGGTCGTGATCGATGGGGAGACGATTATCGCCGTGGGCAAAACGTTCGAGATCCGCGAACAGTATCCGAACGTCGATCACGAGATCGACGCATCGGGGAAAGTCGTGTGCCCCGGCTTTGTCGATCCGCACACGCACGCGGTGTGGGCGGGCGACCGGCTGGACGAATTCGAGCAGCGCATCGGCGGGGCGACGTATATGCAGATCATGGCGGCGGGCGGGGGGATCAACCGCACCGTGCAGGCGACGCGTGCCGCACCCCGTGAAGTGCTGCTCATGGAAGCGATCCTGCGGCTCGATCAAATGCTGCGGCTCGGCAGCACGACGGTCGAGATCAAGACCGGCTATGGCCTAAATACCTCGACCGAGATTCAACTGCTCATGGTGATTTTTGACCTGATGCAGCGGCATCGCGTGGACATTGTGCCGACGTTTCTGGCCGCGCATGCCGTCCCGCCGGAATACAAAGGCCGCACGGACGAGTATGTCGATCTGGTATGCCGCGAGATGATCCCCAGTGTGGGGAGTTGGTTCAGCTTCGCGCGCATGGGCTATGGGGATATGGGCATCGACCCGACGCGGCTCTCCCCCCACGATGTATTCGCGGTTCCCCGCCCGCCGCGTGTGCCGCCATCGTTTGTCGGTAAGGCGCTGACGGTCGATGTGTTCTGTGAGGAGGGCGTGTTTTCGGTCGAGCAGTCGCAGCGCATCTGGGCGGCGGCGAAACAGCACGGATTGGGCATTCGCGCGCACGTCGATGAATTCAAGTCCCTCGGCGGCGTGACGGCGGCGGTGCAGGCGGGCGCGGTGTCGGTCGATCACCTTGATGTGACGACCGATGCCGAAATCCGTGTGTTGGCAGCGTCGAATACGATCGGCGTGGTGCTCCCAGCGGTGAATTTCAACCTCGGCAGCCACCACTACGCCAACGCGCGCGGCATGATCGACGCCGGGGCGGCGATCGCACTGGCGACCGATCTCAACCCCGGTTCCGCGCCGTGCCCGTCGATGCCGCTGGTGATGGCGATCGCCTGCCGCTATCAAAAGCTGCTGCCCGCCGAAGCGCTCAATGCATCCACGATCAACGCCGCCCACGCGATCGGCATGGGCGATCGGGTCGGATCGATCGAAGTGGGCAAGCAGGCGGATCTGCTGATCGTGGATGCGCCCGACTACCGGGAGATCGTGTATACGTTGGGCGGCAATCCGGTCGAGCGGGTGATCAAACGGGGCGCGATCCTGTAAGTGCGGATCTCAGATCCGCACTTACAAGGTGCCCCCTACGGATGAAAAAATGTTTCCGACGGACGGCGATGATGACCAAAATGAAAATATAGGCGGCGAGTCCCGGCCCTTTTTCGGGATCTTCAGGTAGATTTGTGGACATGAGCCTGATCCTTATGAAGTGTTTCAGCGAATAAGCGTTTTCGATCGCCATGAAAGACGAGCGCGATCAATTCCACTGTACTCAAACGATGTCATGGGGAACCCCTGACAAGCGTATAAAAATGGCAGGATGAGCGATGGATCGAATTGTCATCGATGGCGGGCACTTGACGATTGAGCAGGTGATCGCCGTCGCGTATGGGAAACCGGGATCGCCGGAAGTGGTACTGAGCGAGGACGCGAAAGCCGCCGTCACGCGCTGCGCCGACGCCGTGCAAACACTGATCGCACGCGGGGAGATCGCCTACGGAATCACGACCGGGTTTGGAGCCTTCAAAGACCGGCTGATTTCGCCCGAAGATGTGGAAACCTTGCAGCGAAATATCATCGTCAGCCACGCCGTCGGCGTCGGTGATGTATTCGACATTCCGACCACGCGCGCCATCATGCTGATCCGCGCGAACACGCTGGCGAGCGGCTATTCGGGCATCCGCTTAAGCACGCTTCAGCGCTTGATCGATCTGCTCAATCGCGGGGTGCATCCGCGCATCCCGGAAAAGGGATCGCTGGGTGCATCGGGCGACCTCGCGCCGCTGGCCCATATGAGTCTGGTGTTGATCGGCCTCGGTGAAGCAGATTACGAAGGGCAGATGATCCCCGGCGCGGAGGCATGGCGCGGGCGGGATTAGCTGGCCCGGTCACGCTGGCGGCGAAAGAAGGGTTGGCGCTCACCAACGGCACCTCGATCATGTGTGCGTTGGGCGTGCTGGAAACCTATCGCGCCGAAATCCTGATGCAGGCGGGCGACATCGCCGGGTGCTTGAGCTTGGAAGCACTGCACGGGACGCCTCTCGCCTTTGACGAGCGGATTCAGCGACTGCGACCGTTCCCGCGCCAACAGGCATGTGCCGCTTATCTGCGGGCGCTGCTGAACGGGAGCCAGTTCACGCGCGGGTATGATCCGCTGAATGTGCAGGACGCCTACACCCTGCGCTGCATTCCGCAGGTACACGGCGCAGTACGCGATGCGGTCGCTTACTGCCGCTGGGCGATCGAGATCGAATTGAATGCCGTGACCGACAATCCGCTGATTTTCCTTGAAGGCGATGGTCCCGATCCGACGATCACGGTGCTGAGCGGCGGCAATTTTCACGGCGAACCGCTGGCGATCGCGATGGATTACCTCGGCTTGGCGATGAGCGAACTGGGCAATATCTCGGAGCGGCGGATCGCCCGGCTGATCGATGAATCGGTGAATACCCATGTGCTGCCCGCCTTCCTCACCCGGCATGGCGGACTCAACTCCGGGTTCATGATCGTCCAGTACACGGCGGCAGCATTGGCGACCGAAAGCAAAGTCCTGTCGCATCCCGCCAGCGTGGATACGATCCCCACCTCAGCCAACGTCGAGGATCACGTCAGCATGGGGTGTACGGCGGCGCTCAAAGCGCGGCGCATCAACGCCAATGTCGAGCGCATCCTCGGAATCGAGCTGATGGCGGCGGCACAGGGGATCGATTTTCGCAAGGAGGTTTTAGGGGCGGATCGGGTCTTGGGACAAGGGACGCGACCCGTTTATGCGCTGATCCGCGAGCAGGTGCCGTTCATTGAGCAGGACACGGTGCTGTACCCCTACATGGAAACAGTGCGGCAGATGGTCGCCAGCGGGGCGATCACGCGGGCGGCGAATGAGGCGATAGCGGGGTAGCAAGTTTTCGCCCTGAGGATGTGGTGCGGGTCACGGGCAGCACCTTCACAATCAAGCATGGGCCGGACATTGTGCACTAGAGGGCACAACTTCCCATCACAATCTATGCACCTGTGCTCAATGGCAGACGCGTTGAGAGGGGAGACTGTGCCGGATGACGAAACATGTCTTGTTCATTCAAGGGGCGGGGGAAGGCGCTTACGATGCCGATAAACGACTGGCCGCCAGCCTTCGAAAAGCGCTTGGAACCGACTACAACGTCCATTACCCGGCGATGGTGGACGCAGCAAATCGAGAACGAACTGTCTGCGATGCAGGGGCCGGTCTTACTCGCCGGTCATTCGGTGGGCGCTTCGGTGCTCATCAAGGTTCTGAGCGAAACCGGCTTCAAGCAGCCGGTTGCCGGGGTGTTTCTGATGGCTGCGCCGTTTTGGGGCTGGCGGTATGAAGGCTACGAGACACTTGCCCTGCCGGAAGGGTTTGCGGCTCCCGAAGGCGTGCCCATTTTTCTTTACCATTCCCGCGATGATGAAGTCGTCCTATTTGAACACCTCGCTCTCTACGCGCAAACTCTGCCACACGCGACGATCAGGGAACTTGATACAGGGGCCACCAACTCCATGAGGACTTATCTGAAGTCGCACAGGATATGCTGGCCTTACCTGCTTAGCAGGTTCGCAGCAGTCTCAATGAGCCATGTTTCGCGCCGCCGTTGGCAAGGCGGCGCGGAATCAACCATGGACTCGAAACGAAGATTTTCTCGTCAAGCGTCTTTGAAGCGAGGCTGCGGCGTGGCTTGGGGGTTATTGACCGACGATTTTGCTGATCTCGGTATTCAGTTCCGCGTCATGCGTGCGGATGAAATCGATCGCGCTGTTCATGTCCGTCAGCAGGCGAAGATGAATTCCGGCGAACTTCGCTGCTATCGTGCCGATAAAACTGTGCAGCGGGTTATTGGATAGAACGAGCAGGTACCTGAGCTTTGCTTTATCCAACTGTAGTTCGGTAATGGCCTGCACGAGCGGAATCAAGCTTTTAGGAACGCGGGTAATTTCAAGCGCATCGATCACAACGAACACAGGGGCCGTCCCCGCATCAATCATGCGGGCCATTTCTTTCAACAGGTCAATCCCGTCCGCTTCGACAATATCCCCGAAAAAACGGCAGGAAATTACACGCGTGTTGATTAACCATCCAACTTCGTATGGCACAGCATGAATCCCAATGGCTAAAAACTGAAGGTAGATCGATCCTATCGCGATAACGGAATGTATTCAAGCTGAATACTGAAACGTTTTTGTTGAATGGATATAACCACCCCTCATCCGTTTCTATGGGGCGATCCACTACGACTGTGTGGGTGAAAATCCTTAAGTTGGTGCGCATGATGTGTTACACTACCCGTCGCCAAAGGCAATATTTCTAGGAGCATAGACATCATGACGGCCAAGATTTTGAAAAATTACATCGGCGGGGCATGGGTCGCGTCCGAAAGCGATCAGACCACCCCGGTGATCAATCCCGCGACCTGCGAAACCCTCGGTCATGTGCCGGTCGGCACCCTCGGCGATGTCGATAAGGCTGTGCAGGCGGCAAAGGCGGCTTTTGAGGAATGGCGCACCACGCCCGTTCTCAGCCGCGTCCAGTATATGTACCGCCTCAAGACCCTGCTCGAAGACCGCTTCGAGGACATCACCCGCATGGTCGTCATGGAAAACGGTAAGACCAAGGACGAAGCCCGTGGTGAAGTCCGACGCGGCATCGAAAGCGTCGATTTCGCGACTCACGTCCCGTCACTGATGCGCGGCTACAAGCTGGAAGATGTCAGCAGCGGCATCGACGAAACCGCCGAACGCCAGCCGATCGGTGTGTTCGCCGCCATCACCCCTTTCAACTTCCCATTCATGGTGCCGCTGTGGTTCCTGCCTACCGCCATCACCTGCGGCAACACTTATGTCGTTAAGCCTTCCCCCCAGACGCCCATCAGCATGGATCTGCTCTTTCAGGTGCTTGATGAACTCGGCTTGCCCGAAGGGGTGGTCAATCTGGTGCACGGCGGCAAAGACACCTCGACCGCCGTCATGGAACACCCGGATGTGCGCGGCGTGAGCTTCGTCGGCAGCACCCCGGTCGCCAAGATCGTCTATGAGACGTGCGCCAAGAGTGGTAAGCGCGTACAGGCACAGGGCGGCGCGAAGAACTATATCGCTGTCATGCCCGACGCGAACATGGCGGCGTCGGTCGCCAATATCGTCGGTTCGGCATTTGGCTGTGCGGGGCAGCGCTGCTTGGCCGGGTCGGTCGTCGTGGCGGTCGGTGATGCTTATGAACCGCTCAAGGCAGAATTGGTCAGCCGCTCGGCCACCCTGCGCGTCGGCTATGGACTCGACGAAACTACGCAGATGGGCACCGTCATCAGCCCGACCGCCCGCGAACGCATCGAGAAGATGATCGCGGCGGGCGTGAGCGAAGGTGCGCAGATCGTCCTCGATGGCCGCAGCAAGAAGGTCAGCGGGTTCGATCAAGGCGCGTTTGTCGGCCCGACCATCCTCGACGGTGTGACGGCAGACATGTCGGTCGCCCGCGATGAAATCTTTGGCCCGGTGCTGTCCATCATCCATGTGCCGGATTTTGACAGCGCGGTTGAAGTGATCAACCAGAGCCGCTACGGAAACGCCGCCAGCATCTTCACCAACAATGGCAAGTACGCCCGTGAATTCAAGTATCGCGTCAATGCGGGCAACATCGGCGTGAATGTCGGCGTTGCGGCGGCGACCGCGTCGTTCCCGTTCGGCGGCCAGAAAGAATCCTTCTTCGGTGACCTGCACGGTCAAGGGCCGGATGCGATCGATTTCTTCATGGATCGCAAGATCGTCATCGAGCGCTGGATCTAGGCTGTGTAAGTTTCTCCATACCGTGCGCGTCAGTAGGGGCAGGTGACACACACCTGCCCCTCTAGTGTTCAAAGAACATCAGTCACAAAGGTTACGGGTCAAACACTCGATGTCGTACACCCCCCAAGATGCACGATTACTCGCGCATACGGACGTGCTGTGGAATGCGATCAATACCTTCTTCGCCCGCTTCACGACCGCCGACTGGATGCGCCCGCACGGCAAAGATTGGACGTTCGGCGATGTGCCCTATCATCTCATGTACTTTCAAACGCTGGCCGCCGAGGCGATCAAAAAAGGCCACACCGACGAGCCGCATGATGAAATCCGCACCCTGCGTGAGCTGAACGCTTTCAACAATTCGCGTTTCGCGGCGCGCCCCGCCAACCAAACCGGCGTGCAGTCGTTTTCGCTGTTCAGGCGATCTCAAGACGCGCTCCGGCAGTCGATACGCGGCTTAGGGGACGATCACCCCGATCTTGATCATGAGGTTTGGTATGGGGTATTACGTGCGCGTGGTTGGCACACGACGCGCTTCATGCTGGACTACAATCTGTGGCACAACTGGCTGCATTTCACCGAGTCGTACCTGCGCTACCACGATGATCTCCCCCCGCTCGATGCGGAGCTAATGCACCACGCGCTCGATCTCCACATGGAACTCACCGCTGGCGCGCTCAACCACACGGCTGCGAAAGAGCGTTTCACATGGGAACTGACGCTGACGGGGAATGGAGGCGGCGTGTGGACGTTCATTGTCGAAAACGGCGATGGGCGGGTGCAGGTTGGGCGGTTGGAAGGTGAGAAACCTGATGTGCGGATGGAACGATCGATTGAAGTGCATTTGAAATCGACGGGCTTCCACATGCTGCATCCGCTGCGCGCGCTGGCTTTGAGCAAGATCAAGACCAACGGCGGGATCAACAAGATCACGCTGCTCGGCAAGCTGTTCGCGCCGAAGGATGATGAGGAATGGACGCCGATCACCGAAGCGGAAATTGCGGCGGTGAGGCCCTAAATGTCGCTTGAGTCCGGGATGCCGATCACCTATACCGATTCACTCGATGGCCTTACTGCCGATCATCTGCGCGGCGGGTTCTATAAGGGATGGCCCAACCCGCCCACGCCGGAAACCCATCTGCGCGTGCTGCAAGGCAGCGCTCATGTGGTTGTGGCGAAAGACGGGGCGAACGTGGTGGGTTACATCACGGCAATCACCGACGGCGTGCTGGCCGCTTACATCCCGCATCTTGAAGTCCTCGACTCGTATCAAGGGCAGGGAATTGGGAGTGAGCTGGTGAGGCTCATGCTGGAAAAACTGCGCGCGATCTATATGATCGACTTGATCTGCGATGTGGAGGTGCAACCCTTCTATGAGCGGTTGGGGATGATACGCTACACCGGCATGATCAAGCGGAACTACGACCGCCAATCAGGGACTCCTGAATAGACGGCATTGACGACACCGATAGGAACATACCACCATGACAGACATCAACACCTTCGGCGCGGTGATGAGCTTCGCCATCGAACTGGAAAGTAAGCTGCGCGACTATTATCAGGCGGCGGGCAGTGCGGAAAAATCAGCGGCCAGCGAGAAGCGCCGCCAAACCCTTGAGCGGGTACGCCGCGAAAATGTGACCGAAATCAAGCTCGAACCGATCAACGACCTGCACGAAGAAACCTACGCCCTCAACACCAGCGATACCGGCGATGCGGGGCAAAAGGCGGCGGCGCGCACGGCGGCGCAGTTCTATCAAGATGCCGCGCCGAAGATCAATGTGCGAGAGGCACAGCGTGCGCTGGAACGGTGCGGGAAAGCCCACGCGGAAAACGCGCTGTAGCCGGTTTTAAGAAGGTGGGCGCATGGCTGTGCGCCCTTATCGACATTCGTGCTTCCCTTCCTCGATTTCCGTGAGCGGCGCGCATGGATCGTTAACGATCCTGTGCGTTGAAAACCGCCGCCGAATTATTACTATGACCCCGGATTCTCGAAATAGTTACTTATGACACTATACTCCGCTGCGACAAAATGCTAGTGTCTCAATCAATATCACCACACATCTGACATTTGTATACAAGTTTTAAGGGGGGAACCCTGAACCTGCCGCTTTGCTTGCCACGGCGGGAAGGAGGATGAGCGTCAAAGACGGGAAAAGCTCCGGCTAGGTCATCAACATTTATTCTTTGCAAAAACCGGTGTTGAAAGGAAAATTACCATGAGTCAAGCGTCTGCGGCGGCTCCTTTAAAAAGCACCCAGATCCCGAAGATCATCGCGGCGGCTTCCCTCGGCACGATGATTGAGTGGTACGATTTTTACCTCTTTGGCAGCCTCACCACGGTCATCGCCAGCAAGTTTTTCAACAGTACTAATCCTAATGAAGACATTTTGCTGTGGCTGGCCGCTTATGCGACCGGTTTTTTGGTACGTCCCTTCGGCGCGATCGTGTTTGGGCGCGTGGGCGATCTGATCGGTCGTAAATACACCTTCCTCGTAACCATGACGATCATGGCGATGGGCACCGGTTTATTGGGCTTGCTGCCGGATAAAACGGTGATCGGTGGGCTGGCACCGCTGATCCTTGTGCTGCTGCGTCTGGCGCAGGGCTTGGCATTAGGCGGTGAGTATGGCGGCGCGGCAACCTATATTGCCGAACATGCGCCGGACGATAAACGTGGTTTCTACACCAGTTTCATTCAAATCACCGCGACCGCCGGGTTCTTCATTTCGCTGCTCGTCATTTTGGCGACACGCTCCGCACTTGGTACCACGACATTTGCCGATTGGGGCTGGCGCATTCCGTTCCTGTTCTCCTTCCTGCTGCTGGGCGTTTCGCTCTACATCCGCATCTCGATGGCGGAATCGCCGCTGTATTCGAAGCTCAAGAAAGAGGGCAAGACCTCCAAGAATCCGCTGGTGGAAAGCTTCGTCAACCCGGAAAACCGCCGCATGGTCTTGATCGCTCTATTTGGTGCGACCGCCGGGCAAGGTGTGGTGTGGTATACCGGCCAGTTCTACGCCTTGGTGTTTTTACAAACCCTGCTCAAGGTTGATCTCGCGCCCGCCTATCTGATTATCTCGGCGGCGCTGTTGTTCGGCTCGCCGTTCTTCGTCATCATGGGGCGATTATCGGATCGGATTGGGCGAAAATGGATCATTCTCTCCGGGTGTTTGATCGCCGCAATTGCGATCGTGCCGATTTATATGGCGATGGCACATTTTGGGCCGTTTACCGATCCGTGGCTGCATACCGCTGCGGATGCCGCCAATAACCCGGCTTATTCCCCGATCGCGCTCTCGTTCCTCGTTTGGCTGCAACTGCTGCTGGTGACGATGGTCTACGGGCCGATCGCGGCCTTCTTGGTCGAACTGTTCCCCACCCGCATCCGCTACACATCGATGTCGCTGCCCTACCACCTCGGTAACGGTTGGTTCGGCGGGCTGCTGCCGGTGATCGCGACCTCGTTAGTCAATGCGAATGCTCCGGCGGCAGGTCAGGATATTTCGACCACCCCGCTTGGCCCGAATTACATGTATGTCGGGTTGGTTTTCCCGGTGGTCGTTGCGCTGATCACCTTCATCATCGGCGCGCGCTACGTCCGTGATCACAAGGGCCAGCACTTCGAGTCGATTGGCGCGGAACCCCTCACCGGAGCCGATCCGGTGCCTGCTGCTGGTCAGGATTAACGAGCGAGCGAGTGAAATAAAAAGGGCGCAGTTTGCCGCTGCGCCCTTTACTTGCTGAGAATAGGTGCTGTTTACGGGGTTACGAGCGGTTGTTCTGCGCTCGTCCAGCCGTTGACACCCCCGCCGAGCACGCGCACATTCGTGTAACCGAGCAGGCGCAGCGCGACCATCGCGATTGAGCTGCGGTGCGTTGGGCTGTCGTACAGCACGATCGCGGCGGCTGTATCGGTCGGCCACTGGGCACGCTGGGTGAACAGATCGCGCAGCGGAATATTGATCGCCCCGGCGATGTATCCGGTCGCATATTCTTCCGGCGTGCGCACATCGATCAGGGTTGGCACGGTCGTTCCGGCGAGTTCGGTTGCCAGATCCGCCGGGCGCACGGTGTAATAGCCCTGCGGGATCGAGGTCAAGAAGGCCTCGACGAGCGGCAGTGCGTCGGCGTTGACGGCGGGTACGGCCCCGGTGGTGACCTGCGGCGCGGCTGTCGTGATCGGGTTAAGCGCGGCTGTCCATGCGTTGTAGCCGCCCATCATGCTGCGGACGTTGGTATAGCCGAGCAGCGTGAGCGAAGTCATAGCGATGGCCGAGCGGTGACCGCTGCCACAGTAGACGATCATGGGTTGATCGAGCGTTGGCAGCATATCAAGGTGCTGTGTAAGTTCGTTTAGCGGAATATTGATCGCGCCGGGGATGAAGCCTTCCGAGTATTCGTCAGCGGTGCGCACATCCACCACCAGCAGGCCGGTATCGGCGGCGGCGGTGATTTCCGGCGCGGCGTCAGCGACGCTAAGGCCGTTGAAGCCGTCCGGCATGGCGGCGACGGTATCGGCAAAGTGGGTTTCCATGCTGAACGGCACGCCCGTCAGCGGCAGTCCTTCACGGCTCCATGCGTTCACGCCGCCCGCCAAATTGCGGACATTCGTGTAGCCCATCAGGTGCAGCAGCACCGAAGCGATGCCACCCCGGTAGCCAGACTGGCAGTAGACGACGATTGGCGTGTCTTTATCGACCGGCCATTCGCTCATGCGCGCGACAAATTCATTGATCCAAATGTGCTGCGCACCATCAATGTAGCCTAAATTCCATTCATCATCCGAACGCACGTCGATGAGCACGGGGGCGCTGCGCGCCATTTCCCCGGCCAGCATCGCCGCACCGACCAGCCCATACCCTTCGGGAATCCCGGTCAGGTAGGCATCGACAGCGGCGAACACGGCGGAGTCAAATTCCGGCGCGGTTCCAGCTTCGGGCACGAACGCGTCGGTGGTCTGCGGCAGTTCCGCGCCGACCCACGCATCATTGCCACCCTTGAGGACTTGGACGCCCGTGTAGCCGAGCACTTCGAGCGAAGTGCCTGCCAGCATCGCGCGCCCGCCGCCTTTGCAGATCACGACGATCTGGGCGCTGAGGTTGGGCAGCAGATTGAGATTTTGAGAGAGGGTGCGGATGGGAATATTGAACGATCCCGGAATGTGCCCTGCCGCATATTCTTCTGCTTCACGGACATCGAGCAGAACGATATTCGGCTGCGCGCTAAGCAGCGCATTCAGGGTTTCGACATCGGTAAGGCCGTAACCCCGGGGCAGATTGTTGCCAAATTCCACTACGCGATCGACAACGGCTTGATCCTGCGCGGCAATGCCGAAGGCAGGAAAAGCGAGAAGCAGTACAGCGAGTAAAACGAACAATTTTTTCATGGTCTTGCAACTCCTATCGCAGTGCGATGAAAATCTTGCCGCCATACAGGCGCTTTTCGCTTCCTGCGGGCGGCAAGGACTCAGCAATTTTCAGTCTCCCGCCGCGTGTGATTCGCGGGGTAAGGTGGAGACTGTTGGGGATGGCAGATCTGTTGGCTTGGACTTCCCCTTATAGACGGCGGTTTCTTCATACACGGGCAGGTAACGGGCGACGAGGCTGTAGACGGTGATCAAGCCCGCGACAATGCCGACAAGGATGGCGATCTCCATCCAGTGCGGGGAATACGACTCGCCGTTTCGGGGCGCAATTGCGAACCACGTCACATCGAAGCGGTTGAGGATCGTCCCGGCGATGATGAACAGCGCGCCGATCAACGAGGCCGAACGGCTGAACCGTACACGACGCGACGCGAACAACCCGATCGGAATGAGGCAGCCGATGATGATTTCGGCCCAGAACAAGGTGCCATAGGTGCCGCTGGTCGTCAGCAGATCCCACTCGCTCGTAATCACGAGTTCACCGAACTTGATGACGAGATAGAACGCCAGAATCCACGGGATGAACCAGCTCAGTTTCGCCATTGTCTTGGTTTTCAGGCTGCGCCCGAACAACCAGTAGCTCAACGAGGCCCCGGCGATGACGAGCGAGATGCCGGACGCCAACGAGCTGATCAGGAAGAACACGGGCAGCAGCATCGACGACCACAGCGGATGCAAGCGCGGCGACATGATGATGAACATGGTGCCAAGCGACGATTGGTGCATGGTCGAAAGGGTGACGCCCGCGATCACGATCGGCACCGTGTATTTCTTGATGGTGGGCAGCAGCCACTTGAAGCGTGTTTTGGACAGCAGCACCGGGCTGAGCTCGTAGACCAAGATGAGCGAATAGGCGGTGATACACCAGCTCACTTCGAGCAGCGCCGAGCTTACGTTAGGGTGCAGGAACACGTTGTAGAACCGATCCCAGCGCCCAAGGTCGAACAGCAGAACCACCATGACCGAACTGTAACCGAGCAGACCCGCCAGCACGGTGGGACGTGTGGCGGCGTGCAGGTCTTCAAATTGGAGCACGTAGACGAGCGCGGCCAGCGTGAAGGCACCGCCTGACAGGGCGACCGTCGCCAAGTCGAAGCTGATCCAGACCCCCCACGGGAATTCTTTGCTCAGGTTGGTGGTCGGGCCTAACCCGACAATCATGCGGTAGACGCCGATCCCTAACCCGAATAGGGTGAGGGCGGTCGTCACATAGAGATACTTCGGCATTGTGCGAAGTTCGTGCAGCATTTTTCGCAGCATGATGAATTAGCCTTCTTCCTCTACGGCGTGCGCCGTTTCTTCATGCGCTGCCTGACCCGCTTGTGCCTTTTCCGCCGCCTCTGCCGCCGCTTCCTCACGGACATGCTTGATGGTGAGGTACGCACCGGAGAGCGCGACCAACATAGCTCCGGCGACCATCGGCGTACCTTCCGTCACCAGACGGTTCGAGTAAGCCGGGGAGGTCGTCCCTGCATCCGGGAAGCCGAGTTCGTCAAAGGGAACCGGAGAGATATACAGCGTGGCGGTGCCGCCGTTTTCGGTTTCGCCGTAGACATGCGGGACGTATTTTTCCGGGTGGTCGTTGATTTTTTGGTGAGCCAGCGCGAGCATGTCTTCATAGCGTCCGAATTGGATCGCGCCGGTCGGACAGGTGGCCGCGCAAGCGGGCTGCTGGCCTTCGCTCAAGCGTTCGGCGCACATATTGCACTTCACGACCAGCGGGAACGGGTTGTTCCACTCATAATTCGGCACGCCGAACGGACAGGCATACATGCAGTAACGGCAGCCGATGCAAATATCCTGATCGTAGACGACGATCCCATCTTCATTGCGCGTCAGCGCGCTCACCGTACAGGCAGAGACGCACGACGGGTCTTTACAATGCATACAGTGGAACGGGGCGGTGAACCGCTTCAGATCCGGGTAGGCTCCGGTGACGCCCGTATCTTCGATCCAGATGCGCGTGCTGTCCATCGGCACGTCGTTCTGCACATTGCAGGCCACCATACAGGTGCGGCAGTCGATGCAGTAGGACGCGTCGATCAGGAAGCCGTAGCGTGGGTTATTGGGCTGATGAGACACGACTTACACCTTTCGAACCGTGACAAAGGTCTGAGAGAGCGCCTGACTGCCGCTGACCGGATCGGTGTACGTCACATGCAGCGCCGAATCGCTCGCGCCGACGCCAAACGCCGTCGTCAACCCTCTGGATAAATGTCCGTAACCGGGGGTGAGATATACACAGTCCGGGCGGATGCCGGGGGTGACGTGCAGGCGAATGTGAACAGTGCCAACTTCGCTGCTGACTTCGACCCAATCGCCATCGTGCATATCGCGGTCGGCGGCGACGGTATCGTTCAGCCACAGGCGCGGTTCATCGGCGACTTTGTGCAGCATTTGATTGTTCTGCGTGGCGAACTGTGTCGCCTGTGCGACTTTGCCGGTGAGCAGATAGAACTGACCGCTCGGTGGTTCCGGCGGAGCCTGCCACGTGGGGACGCCATCGAAGCCGACGCGCGCCAGCGTATCGGAGAAAATTTCGACCTTGCCGCTGGGGGTATTCCAGCGCAGTTCGGTTTCGCCCTCTCCTTCAGCAGCAGGCAGATCGACATAGCCGCGTGAACGGATATCCTCAACCGTGACGCCGAGCGGGGCAAGCTGCTGGTTGATGTAATCGACTTCGTCGGTGTACTGGAAGTAATCGCCCAAGCCAAGGCGTTCGCCCAACTGCTTGTAAATCCACAGCGCCGAGCGGCCTTCGCCCTGCGGTTCGATGACCGGTTGGCGCAGATACGCGCGGCTGCCGACGACGTTGAGCGGGTCATAGCGTTCGAGGTATGAGGCTTCCGGCAGGATCACATCTGAGAACCAGCCCGTGTCATTGACGAAAATATCAACGGTGACGATGAAATCCATCTTTTCGAAGGCGCGGATCGTCTTGGCGCGATCGGGGAGCGATTGGATCGGGTTCTGGCGGGAGATGAACCAGCCATGCGCCTGATACGGATCGCCCGTGAGGATGGAGTCGCGCAGTTCTTGAAACACGCCCAGTTTCAGCGGGACGACCGGGAAGCGCGCCGGGACGTGATCCAACCGCTGTGCCGAGACGCGCGGATAGGCGGGCTGCGGTATGGTGCCCAATCCCCCGGCCCCTTCCCCGGCGGCGGCAGTCAGGGTGACATTCCAGTTGCCGATTAGCGTGTTCAAAAGGGTGATGGCGCGCTGCGTCTGGAACGAGTTCAGGAAGTTCGACGTGCGCCAGCCGTTATGCGCGAGGGCGTGCGGCGCGGCGGCGGCAAATTCACGGGCGATGCGGCGGATGCGCTCGGCGTCGATCTCGGTGATCGCGGCGGCCCATTCCGGCGTATACGACTGGACTTCCTCGGCAAGCTGATCGAAACCGATGGTGTAGCGTTCGACAAAGGCATGATCGTACAGGTCTTCGGTGATGATCACGTGGAGCAGTGCCAGATGGAAAGCTAAGTCCGTCCCCGGCTTGATCGGCAGCCATTCGGTCGCTTTGGCGGCGGTTTTGGTGAAGCGCGGATCGAGATAGACGACTTTCGCGCCGCGCGCGATCGCTGCGCTGAGATCGCCGGTTTCCGAGGTGGAAACGGCTTCCATTAGGTTGCGCCCGGTGAGCAAAATGTATTGCAGTTGATCATCGTAGATGCGGGCGGGTTCTTCCATGCCGTACGTCATCAGGTTGGCGACGATCATGGCGTTGAAGCATAAACTCCGCTGCGTGCCGTAGTTCGGGGAACCGAAGGCGTACAGCAGGTTCTCAAACTGCACTTGGCTTAAGTTGTGCGTCGATGAAAACACCATCGCTTCCGGCCCGTACTGCTCCTTGATGGCGAGCATGCGGCTGGCGACCAGATCGAGCGCTTCATCCCACGACGCTTTGCGAAAACGCCCTTCGCCGCGCTGCCCCACGCGGATCAACGGGTTGAGCAGACGGTCGGGATCATAAGTGTTGTAGAGACCGGATTGGCCGCGCACGCACAAATGGCCTTTGGAGTGCGGATGTTCCGGGTTGCCGTCCAATTTGACGACGCGCCCATCACGCACTTTGGCGATCAAGCCGCAGCGCCACACGCACATTTCGCACATGCTGGGGACATAGCCATCCCCGTTGGCGTTGAGCATTCCGGCATCTTGGGCGGCCTGCGCCACTCCCGGCGGCAGCAGTTCGCCAAGCGCCACTGCGCCCGCGCCCGCCGCGCCGATCTGAATAAACCGGCGTCTTGTAAGTTCAATAGTCATTAAAACAGCTCCTGTTGAGCGGGTGGTTGGTATCCGATCGGGGGATTGGTTCTGGAGTGGGGCGGGTCTTAGAACCTGCCCCGAAACAGCGCCAATACATCCCGTGTCGAGATTTACCCGCGTTCCTTACGGTGCAAGCCTGCGCGGTCGATCAGGTAGAACAGGAAGACCGAAAGCACGGCGAACAGGGCGACGGTCAGGAACGGACTCAAGTTCCACAGATCCGGCAGCACGACGTTCCCGATGTTGGCGATCTGCGAGATGGCCGGGAACACCTGCGGGTAGGTCAGTCCGTACACCGCCGCGCCGACCAAAAAGCCGAGCATGCCGGGGATCAGATAGTCGAGCTTGCCTTCGCCCGCGCCCGCGGCGCAGGTGCCGGGGCAGAAGCCGCTGAGCGACATGCCGATGCCGAAGATCAACCCGCCGATGACGTTGCCTGCGATGTAGGTCGCCGGGACGCTGGGGAAGGTGACGAGGCCAAGCGCGCGCATCAGATACAGCCCGCTCATGGAGACAACGAGCGCAGTCATCATGAATTTCAGCACGGCAAGATCAACTAAGCGGAACACATTGACGATCTTGTGATATTTGGTCAGCCCGGCCTTGTTGAGGGCGAAGCCGAAGAACACGCCGAGGAATAAGGCGATCAAATAGTCAGTCATGGCGTTAGTACCTCTTCCGGTAGACGATCATGGCGGTGACGATGCCGGAAGCGAACATCCCGGCGATGAAGAGGAACGCGGCGGGCGCGAGCAGCATCCCACCGGAGATGGCGAGACCGCTCGTGCAGCCCCCGGCGATCCCAGCGGCGTATTCCAGCACGATTGCACCGACGAAAGCGATCAACCAGCGCTTCCACGTTTGCGCGCCGAAGATCTGCTTCCACTGCACATCGCTGTTGGCGGCGTCTTTCTTACCCCATTTGAGCGTGCCGCTGCTGGCCGCGCCGAGCATTCCGCCGAAGAAAATGCCGACCAGCAGGATCACGCTGAAGGTGATTCCCGGCGGCATGATGTAGTTGAAGTACATGTTGCTGAACAGATCGGGCGTCAGCGCTTTGCCGATCATCCCGGCCAGATTTTCAAACGCGCCGGACGCGCCAAGCAGACTGTTCGCCATCCAAACGGCCATAATGCCGACGATGCCGAGCAGAATTCCTGCGACGTAGGGCGACCATTCATCGCGGCGAATGTAGGCAATGATCGATTTCATGACGTTCAGCTCCCCTGACTGTCATCGATCGGATCGACCGACTTGACGACGTTGACGACCGCTTCGGTTTTCTTCGGGTTTTGCAGCAGCTTGCCTAAGGCTTTGCGCGTATCGAGCGAGAGGCGGGACAGCAGCGGCAGCATATCGACCACATCGGCGGGATATTCGCCCTGCGCCTGCTTGGTTTCGGTCGCGACGACCATCCGCCGCATTTCGTTGAGGATGATGAACACACCGCCGCCCAGCACGACCACGCCGATCAGAACGACGAGGACGATATTGCCCATATTGACAGGGCGTTCACCGAGCACGATTTCGTTGTAGCGCTGCACATAATCGACCATATTCGGATCATCGAGCGCGATTTCGCGGTCTGTGGGGGCGCTCAGGGAGGTCGCTGCATCGACTGGCGCGGCGGTATCGGCGCTGCTGTTGGCGCTGCTATCGGCGCTGCTGTCGGTGCTGCTGGTGTCGGATGAGGGGCTGCTGGTATCAGACGTGCTATCCGAACCACTGGAAGAAGAATCGCCAGAAGATCCGCCGGAACTGTCATCACCCGTGAGGCTGAAGCTGACGCCGAGCGTCGTCGCGTAGACCTGTGCGCGTGCTTCCAAATCATCCGGGTGGCAGCTTTGGCAGCCCGCCTGCACATCGGAGAGCGGCGGCACCATGCCTTCGTGCGCTGCGGCTTCGTCGGCGGCCTGCGGATTACCCGCGTGGCAGATGTAGCAGAAATCACCGAAGGCGTGCGATTCATGCCAGCCCGTTCCATCGGCGTTGACCGGGTCTTGCGCTTGGACTTCGTGGCAGTTTTTGCACGACGACGCCTGCGAACCACATTGGGCATCAACAGGCTGGCCCAATACCAGCAGCAGCCCAAGCGTGATCATGAGCAGCCCGCTGGTGGGCAGAAAGAACATTAATCTTTTGTGGTGCATATCCTTCCCCTCGAAGAAAGTGATACTTTTTCGGTTTTTCGATAAGTCGATAAACCGCTTATGCGGAAAAGTGAATACCCTTGTAAACCAAGCGTAACGCGCGCCTTTACGAATTCCCTAGTACACCCTGTCACGGAGGTTATGTGCATTTTGTCACAAGCAAAACGGGTGCGACTTTGAGAACGGAGAAGGCCACCCATGTGATAAACGACATACGAGGCGTGTGCTGTGTCACACTATTTGCGGATTGTCGCTTATTCGATAATGCGAATAGCCTAATGCGCTGAAGTGTGAATAGCATTCAATAGGCCATGTGCGTAGAATCATATAACCCGGCCAACAAGGAGCCTCATTGAATGGACGCCAAACTCGTGAAAGAGATCACGCTGCTGCATGATCAGGTCTGCGATGCTCTCAGCAATCCGCTCCGCCTGCTGATCCTGTATTCACTGGCCGATCAGCCCCGCTATGTGACGGATTTGGCCGATGATCTCGGCGTACCGCAGTCGTCGGTGTCACGCCATTTGAAGGTGCTGCGCGATCGCGGGCTGGTATCGCCTCGCCGCGAAGGCATGTCGGTCTATTACGAACTGACCGATCGGCGTGTGATTCAGTCACTCGATCTGCTGCGCGGCATCATGACCGATCGCGTACGCCGACATGCCGAAATCACGGGAGCGTCTGACAGCGCCGCACTTTAAGCGTGAGGGACTCCTTACGCCCATCATCGGGGGCAGTCGTTCGCTGGTTAGGCGCGGTTGCCCACTGATTCAGTTTTCCGGTTATCACCATGACCCTGCCGTCGAGTTCAAACGAGTCTCTTTTTCCCCGCGCCCTGATGGGTTTCGTGATCGGGATCGCGGTGATCGGGATCGCGCTGGGGGTGTTCATCGCCCGCCGTGATGCCGCGCTTCAAACGATCGTCTCGCTGACGCCCACGCGCACGGGCGAGGTCGAACGCTGCCTTTCCTGCCACAGCGGTATCGAGCCGATCAGCCCATCGCACAGCATCGAGGACTTCGGCTGTGTGTCGTGTCACGGCGGCGACCGGCTGGCGCTCGAAGCCGACCGTGCGCACGAAGGTATGGTGCGCAATCCCGCCGCGCTTGACGCCGCGCAGCAGTACTGCGGCGAATGCCATGCGGGACAGATCGCGACCGTTCAGCGCACGCTGATGACGACCTATGCGGGGGCGATCACGCTGATCCGGCGCAGTTTTGGACAGCAGCCGGATGGCACCGCTCAATATGCGATTCAAGCCGTCGATCACTTGCAGGCGTTCACCGTCACCGACGCCGATCCCCATCCGGTGCAGCAGTTCGCGCAGAACTGCCTGACCTGTCATATCACCGGGCAGCCGGAACCCGTCACCGATCGCTATCGCAGTACCGGCTGCGCGACCTGTCATGTGCTGTATGCATCCGACGGACGCTACACAGGCGGCGATCCGACGATTTCGCGCGATGAGTCCGGTCACGCGCAAACGCACCAGTTCACGACTGCAATCCCATATACCCAGTGCAATCACTGCCACAATCGCGGCAACTACGATCTGCGCACGATGACGTTTGTGCCGCGCGCCGATATGCCGTACACGGCGGCGACGGTCTTGGAACAGCGCGCCCACGACTACTACCAGCCGATCGCGCAGTTCACCCTCTGCGAGTGGGAACTCGACTGTGTGGACTGCCACACTTCGCATGAAGTGATGGGCGACGCCGTGATCTACAGCCAGCAGACACAATCCCGCTATGTCGAATGCCGCACCTGTCACGGGACGCCGACCGAACTGCCGCGTGAAGCGGTGGTCGCGTCGGAGGACGAGATCGCGATGACACGCGCCAACCTGAACCCGAATATCAGCCTTGCCGTCGGCGATACGATCATGGTGACCGATCGCGGCGAACCGCTTTACCACATTCAGCACGTGGACGATCAATGGGTGCTGACGGGCAAAGTCACCGGGATTTCGTATCCGATCCCGCTCGTACAGGGATCGACCTGCCAGCAAGACCCGAACGACCAATCGAGCGCGTCGTGTCACCAATGCCACACGTATGACCGGAGCAGCACGCCATGAACCGCCAAAACCGCCGCGACCTGCTGACTTCGCTGATCCCAGACATCGATACGACGCCTTCCGATCCGCCCGCGCCTGCTGCCCTGCGCCCGATTCAAGTGGTGGCGACGGCGGGATCGCCGCGCCAGTACCCGCGCGGATCGTGCGTGTTGGTGCAGGATGCGCACGCGTGGTTGTGCCGTGATGATGGCGGTTTCTATGCGGTCGATGCGATCTGCCCGCACCTTGGCGGGGATGTGCGACCGCTAGACGGCGACGATGGCTTTACCTGCCGCTGTCATCGCAGCCGCTTCGATGCGCTCGGCGGTCGTATCAGCGGCCCTGCCCCGCGCGGGCTGCGCTTTTTTTACCTAGATTTGAGCGCAAACGGCGATTTGCTCATCGTGCGCGCTCGCACCGTCGATCCGCGTGACCGGCTGATGGCATGACGCGATAGGTGTTGAATCGGACTGGAGATTTTTCATGACGGACTTGGCGGCTTTTCTGGAACGGTTGAACGATCTGCACGATCACATCTGCCCGCGACAGGTGCTCGGTGTGCGCATGGGGATCTACGCGGCGGAACTGCTCGGCCTTGATCTGCCCCAGCACGACAAGCGCGTGTATACGTTTGTGGAAACCGATGGGTGTTTCGCTGACGGCGTGATGGTGGCGACCGGCTGCGCGCTGGGACACCGGACGATGCACCTGATGGATTTTGGCAAAGTGGCGGCGACGTTTGTCGATACGCAGACCGAGCGGGCGTTTCGCATCGCGCCGCATGTGCTTTCGCGGGCACGGGCCGCCGAACATGAGCCGGACGCGAAAAGCCGCTGGCATGCGCAGCTTGCCGCCTATCAAGTGATGCCGCTGAGCGTACTCTTCCACGCCGAACCCGTACTGATCACGGTTTCCCTAAAGGCGCTGATCAGCCGTCCGGGGGTGCGCGTGACCTGCGCCCACTGTGGGGAAGAAATTCTCAATCAGCGTGAGGTCGTGATGGGAGGGGAAATTTTGTGCCAAAGCTGCGCCGGGTCAAGCTATTGCACACCGCTTGTACAGCCGGAACCTGTGCTGACCGCGATGCCCGATATTGGCAGGGGCGTCGAAAACTGTATTGAAACTTAACCCTCTTACGAGCACTATGCGGGAGTATGATGGAGGGGGGAACATAAGGGTCAAGCCCTCAGATTGATATTAGGTGTACGTATGGCCGATGACGCCACACAGCTTCGCTTGTCGCTTGAGCAAGCGCGCGAAGCTCTTCGACAGACACAGGCACACAATGCTCAACTGGCGGCGGAACTGGAACGGCTGCGTGACTCGGTGGATGTGGCGGCGCGAGATCGCGATCAACAACACCTTCACCGCTTGATGCGGACGCTGACGCTGCTCAGCGATGTCAACCAGTCGATCGTACGCACGCGCGATCTTCCAATCCTGTACCAGCATATCTGCGATCTGGCCGTTGAAAAAGGCGGGTATGTCGCCGCGTGGATCGGGCGGTTATCGAATGACGGGCAGCAGGTGTTTCCTTACGCTGTCAACGGACTCCCGCGCGATGTTTTAGAGCGATCAGCAGCCGCGCTGCGCATGGCAGACGCCCCCGATGTTCCGGTATTTATCGCGGCCCGTACAAAGCAACGCGTCATCCTGCAAAACATTGAGAACTATCCGGGGATCACCTCTACCAGCCGCGAACTTCTTACTAAGCTGGGCGCGCGATCCGGCGCGGTATTTCCGCTCATCATTAAGGGAATCGTCCGCGGGACGTTCACGCTGTATTCGCCAACCACGGACAGCTTCAGCGCGGACGAAATCCGTCTGCTGGACGAAATGGCCGGAGACATCGCATTCGCGATGGAATTCGGTGAACAGGCGGAGCAGCAGCAGCGCGATGCCCGCCGTTTGGAAGTGCTACACGCGATTGATCTGGGGCTGCTGCATGGTGATTCGATTCCCGTGCTGGTGGCAGTCACAGTCAAGCATTTGCGCCAGCTCATCCCCTGCCAGCAGATCCGGGTCACGCTGTTTAACGAAACGCTGACTGTAGGAACCGTCTTTGCAGCGAACAATGAAACGCCTACCGACCTGCTTCGTCGTCGGAAGAATAAGCCAATTTCCCCGACGTTTCTCGAAAGTCTTGGGTTGGAAACGATACGCTGTATTGATGATCTGCTGGAAAAGCCGGAACTTCGCGGGTCATCCCACATGTTTTCGCGATGGCATGCGCTCAATGTTGAATGTGATGCTGGTGGCACAGGGGCGCAAACTGGGCACCTTGCAGTTGAACGCGACGACTCCGGCCTTCTTTACTCCCGAATATCAGACGATGGCCGTCGAAATCGCCAGTCAGCTCGCCATCGCCATCCACCAGATGCAGTTGAACCAGAAACTAGAAGAATACACAGCGGGACTTGAACTGCGCGTACGCGAGCGCACCAGCCAGCTTGAGCAGTCGAAAGAACGGCTGGAAGCCATCCTCAATAACAGCGTGGATGCCATTCTGCTCATCGAACGCGATTTCACCATCCGGCAAACCAACCACACCTTTCAGCACATGTTCGCCTGTGCCGAAGCCGACTATCTGCGCCGCCCCATGAATGATCTGCTGCACGAATCGACACCGCTGCCCGATGTGGAGACGCTTCGGCTGCACGAGGCAGGCTGCCCACCGTTTCGCTTGGAAGCGCGCGCCGTTCGCCTCGATCGTACCGAATTTGATGCGGAACTGATCCTAACGGCGATTCAAGAAGATGGATTCGTCGGTTCCATCCGCGATGTGACCGATCGAAAGCGCGCCGAAAACGCGCTCAAACAAGCATTGGCACAGGAACGGGAACTGGGAGAGCTTAAAACGCGCTTCGTGTCGATGGCGTCGCACGAGTTCCGCACGCCCTTGGCTGGTATCCTCGCTTCCAGTGAAACCCTGCTCTACTATCGTGCTAAGATGCAGGAAGCGGATGTTGAACGACGGCTGCAAAATATTCAGCGTCAGGTCAAGCACATGACGGCCATCATGGAAGATGTGCTTCAGTTGGGGCGGATGCAGTCCGGGCAGATCGAATTCCAGCCCGCGGATACCGATCTGAATGCGCTGTGCCATGAGGTGATCGCCGATTGGAACCGCCAGCCAGAATACAGCGATCGGATTCGCTATCGCGGCCCCGGCACCCCACTGATTATCCCCGTAGACGCGACCTTAATCCGGCAATCGATAGATAACCTGATCAGCAACGCCTTGAAGTATTCCTCGCCGGAAAAACCGGTGATGGTAACGCTCCGCGATGAATTGGACTGTGTGACCTTTCAGGTACGCGACGAAGGAATCGGCATTCCGGAAGCGGACATACCCAAGCTGTTCGAACCGTTCCACCGTGCCTCGAACGCCTCCTCGGTTTCCGGCACCGGCTTAGGATTGAGCATCACCAAGCAGGCGATTGAGCAGCACAGTGGGAAGATTTTGGTGGAATCGGTGGTGAACGAGGGGACAACCTTTACCATCCGTCTGCCCATCAAAGGCGGGGATGACTCCACCATTCATATGCGCCCGCGCTGACTGCTCCCCGCCCGATCTATGATCGGGTGGGGAGAGAAGAATTTGGGTTTTAGGGTGCGTTATTCGTATTGCAGCGCGCGGATGATGTCGAGTTTGGCGACGCTGCGCGCGGGCAAAATCGCCGCGAACAACGCGAGGATCACGCCGACGACGATCGCCGCGATCACGCCCGCCAGCGGGAAGTAGGACGGCATCTGCCAGCCTACCGACCCGAAGCCGAGAATGAACCCGTAGCTCATCGCCACGCCCGCCAGCACGCCAAGCGCCGACCCGAAGATTCCGAGCAGGAGCGCTTCAGCGGTGACGATTCGCTGTACCTGACGACGACTGCCGCCGACCGCCCGCACCACGCCGATCTCACGGGTGCGTTCCAAAATGTTGATCGTCAGCGTGTTGAGCAGGCCGAGCGCCGCCGGGATCAGAATCAGGAAGGCGAGCAGATAGAACAGGCTGAACGCGCCGCTGCTGGTTTTCAGCAGTTCGTCGCGGTACTGCCCCGTCTCGTTGACGGTGAACTGCGGATAATCCTGCGCGATCTGCTGCACCTGTGTCATCACGGCGGCTGCATCAGCACCCGGTGTCAGCTTGACCATCAGCAGCACATCTTCGTTCTTATGGAAATCCGCCGACAAGTTCTCTTGCGAGACGAACATCGTTGCGATCTTGAAGCTGAACAGGTCATTGGCGACGCCGACGATGTGATAGGTCTGTGGGCCATCCGCCGTCTCCATGACGAAATCGCTGCCCATTTCTAGGTGATAGGTGGACAGCACGAGCGGAGTCACGATCGCGTTACGCCCCGTGCCGAGTGCCGTGAACGCGCCCTCTGCATCGCCGCTGTTGAACTGGAAGGACGCCACACGCGGGTAATCCTGTGGGTCGATGCCCAGAATTTGCAGCCCCTGCCCGTTGATCGAGCCGTTGGCGTAGCGAATCGTCCCAACCGTATCGACGCCGGATACTGCACGCACGCGCTCTGCGAGCGCCGGATCGGCCCCGATCACCTGATTGTAGATGCTGATCGTCTGCGGCATCAGCAGGATGTCACTGGAGAAATTGATGTTTGCCAAGTTCGTCAGCAGGTCGCCAAACGACAAGACCAGCGCCGCCATCAGCACCAGCGTCGCCAAGCCGATCATGAGCGTGCTGCCGGTGATGGCTGCCCGCCCCGGTTGGCGGATCAGATTGCCGCGCGCCAAATCGCCTTCGCGGGCATACCACAGCGTCAGCAGCGGGCTGAACAGCCGCGAAGCAGGCAGCACCAGCCCCGGCGCGGCGATGATCATGCCGATAAGGAACAGCATCGCACCGCCGATCGATCCCTTGCTGCCCATCAGCAGCATCACGACGGACAGGGCGATCACGATCGCGCCGATGATCAAACTGGAGCGGGCGGCGCGATGCACCTGTGCACTATTTTCCGGGCGCAGCGCATCCAGCGGCGAAGTCTTGCCCGCCGACCGCGCCGGGAAATATCCGGCGATGACCGCCGTCGCCACGCCGAGCACGATCGCGATCAAGCCTGCTGAGACATCAAAGTGAAACTGGATGGTGCCGCGATGCATGTAGGTTCCCCAGATGTTGTTAAGCAGTCCGGAGAATCCCTGCGCCATCAATAAGCCAAGCAGCACGCCGATCACACTGCCGAGCACGCCCTGCACGACACTTTCGATTAGGATCATCGTCGTGATCTGGCGGCGGGTTGCACCGACGGCGCGCAGCAGACCGAGATCGCGGCGGCGCTCTACGATGACGGTGCGGAACGTGTTGAAGATCAGGAAGGCTCCAAGGAACAGCGCCAAGAACCCCAACACGCTGAACATCGCCATGCCGATCTGGAAGGCCTGCGCAGTCGCGTCTTCACCGCTGGTGTCGGCGTTCAGCACATAGTTCGTACCGAGCACATTCTGCACGGCGGATTTGACTGCCGCGACATCGGCATCACTGTTGACCGAGGCTTCGACCGTGTTGATCAACCCAGCCTGATTGAAGGCCGACTGCGCATTTTCCAGCGTGACATAGAGTTCCGGCGCCGACGGATTGCCCTGTTCGGCCAGCAGCCCAACGACGGTATAAATGCGCAGCCCGCCCGCCGTGATCAGCGGGAAGGTGGTGCCGACATGCAGCTCCGGCGATAGCGCAGCCAGCCCTGCCGGGATGACGACGGCGTTGGTATCACCTGCTTCTAAGAAGCGGCCTTCGCTGACGACGAATTGATGGACATCCTGCACGGTTGCAGGATCAACGCCCACCAGCGTGATCTGTGGAGTGCCGGTCAGATTGGTGTCGCTGATCGTCGGCAGCGTGAACTGGCGGCGCAGAATCCCGGTCGCTGATCGCACCCCATCAACGCCCATCATTTGCGGGATCACGCTGTCTGGCGTAAACGATTCGCCCGCCACAGTGGTGATCGTCATATCCGCGCCGGTAAACGTGGTGAGCGTCTGCTTGAAGGCGTCACGCACGGACGGCAGAACGATATTCATGGCAAAAATCAGCGCCACACCCAGCACGATCGCCAAGGTGGTCAGCGCTGTGCGCAGTTTGCGCCCGCTGAGGTAGCGCATCGCCATGACGGTCATCTGCGTCACCGATGCGGTAAAACTGCTGTTACGGGTTGTTTGGGTGGAGGTTGTCATCGATCACTCCTAGCTGAGCGCCACTTTGCTCAACTGCTCGCGGATTTGTTCGGCGTTGCCCTGCCCCTTCAGACGGTTGTCATCGACGACCTTTCCGTCTTTCAGGAACACGATCCGGTCGGCATAGGCGGCGACGCGCGGATCATGCGTCACGAGAATCATCGTCTGGTGATACTGATCGACCGTTTGGCGCAGCATTTGCACGACTTCATCGCTGGAACGCGAGTCAAGATTGCCGGTTGGTTCGTCCGCCAGCACGACGGCGGGCTTGGCGACGAGTGCACGGGCAAGCGCCGCCCGCTGCTGCTGACCGCCGGAAAGCTGCGATGGCAGATGCGTCGTGCGATCAGACAGCCCAACACGGGTCAAGGCTTCGCCCGCGCGTTTGAGCGCTTCGGCGCGCGGCACACCGTCAAGGATCAACGGGATGGCGACATTTTCTGCTGCGGTCAGCACCGGCACCAGATTGAAGAACTGGAACACGAACCCAAGCGATTCACGGCGCAGGCGCGACAGGGCGTTGTCATCCATGGCGCTGATGTCGGACTCGCGCAGCCACACTTTGCCGCTGCTCGGTTTCTCCAACCCGCCAATCAAATACAGGAGTGTGCTTTTGCCAGAGCCGCTCGGCCCCATCACCGCGACGAATTCCCCTTCTTCGACCGCTAGTGATACGCCATCCACGGCATGAATTGGGTGGCTGCTGTCGCCGTAAACCTTCGTGAGTGAATCGGTATGAACGATGGACATGTTTTCCCTTCCCATCAACTTCGCTTAGTCCTCTGAAGGACTGGCTGGCTGTGTTTCATTCGTGGGCGTTGTTTTACGTGGTCTACCGCGCAGCTTGGGGGCGGGTTTGGGCGGCGAATAGTGCTTCAGCTCCGGCAGCCGGGCTTCGCACATTTCGATCCAACGCAGATCCGCTTCCAGATGCATCGTCGCGCTTTCCAGCAGCAGCACCCACGGGAGCTGTGTACGCGCGTCGGCCTGTCGCCGCAGTGCGGTCACTTCGTGGAGCTGTTGGTACAGCTCGCGCCGCTGCGTGATCAGGACTTGTTCGGGGCTGACCGGGCCGCCGGTGAGACTGAGCACCAACTTGATGTAAAAGGTGTCGCCCAAACGATAATCGCGGACTTCCGGGCTGAGATACCAGCTCTGAAGCTCCTCGATCCCCTCTTCGGTGATGCAGTACACCTTGCGGTCGGGGGCGTCGTCGGTCGGCTCGATCTCATAGCTAACGAGGTTCGCCTCATTCAGGCGCGTCAGCGTGCTGGCGATCTGTCCCGGTTTGACATCCCATTCCGCGCTGACGACGGTGTTGAGCTGTTTGCCCAGTTCATAGCCGTGCAGCGGGCGTTGGTAGAGCAATGCTAGAAGAGCGTGTTTCAGCGACATAAAACCTATACACTGTGATGCTAGTTTTCACAGAGAAAACTATACACCCGGTGTATAGATTAAGTCAATGAGGGTGATAAGGGGAAATGCCCCCCAATCCCTTGGGGGTGCGGGATAGACCATTTTCGATGACGGGGCGTATGATCAATGAAGACAAACGGCTGCCTCCATTGAAAAGGTCTTTCTATGTCCCCATCCTCTGCTGAACAACGTGTCCGCGCCACCCTGCCTTTTGTGAGATTCCTACAGGCGTATATACCGCTCCCTCTCGTGCGCTGGATTGAGCGGCGAAGCCGTGGGCGGGTGGTTTTGCCTGTGGGCGTCACCCGCGAAATCGTGTCCGCGCGCGGCGTGGCTTGTGAATGGTATATCCCGGACAACAGCCCTCACGATCAGGTGCTCCTCTACCTGCACGGCGGCGCGTTCATCTTCGGGCTAACGTCGATGCACCGGCAGATGGTCGCGCGGTTGGCGCAAACGATGGGGATTCGTGCCTTGATGGTCGATTACCGGCTTGCACCGGAACACCCCTTTCCGGCGGCGCTGGACGACTGTGTGACGACGTACCGCTGGCTGTTGGAACAGGGAATTTCTGCGTCTCAGATCGTGATCGCGGGTGATTCAGCAGGCGGCAATTTGACGCTCACGACCTTGATGAAACTGCGTGACAGCGGCGATCCACTGCCCGCGGCGGCGGCCTGTCTTTCCCCGGTTGCTGATCTGACCGAAAGAGCCGATCACGATCGCGATCCGCTGCTGAATCCCCGCGCCATGCAGTTTGCGACTCGATCGTACATTGCGCAGACGGAGGCGCGCACTTCGCTGATTTCGCCCGTGTTTGGCGATTGGAAGGGCCTGCCGCCGCTGCTGATTCACGCCGGAGAGGATGAAATTTTGCGCGTGGATGCTATTCATGTCGAAGCGTTGGCGAAAGCTGCCGGGGTAGACGTTCGGTTAGAGGTTTATCCACGTATGTGGCACGTCTGGCAGCTTTATCCCACCCTGCCGCAAGCCGTTCAATCGCTGAACGACATCGCGCAGTTTCTAAAGGCACATGTGAGCCATTAGAGAGCGGGGCACAGGTTTTTCCGTGCCCCGCTCGACGATCAATGCTGGCGGTTCGCGCGCAGCACACGCCACACGATTTGAGGCTGAATGAGGATGGTTGCGGGTTCCAACAGGTGCATCACTTTCAGGAATTGGCGGTACACCATCGGATCGCGCGTGGTGGCGCGCTGCACCATCGTCACATAGCGGTTCAACAGGCGCGTCCCTATCGGCATTTTCCCTTCCGTGATGGGATTGCGAAAATCTTCGCCCACCGTGAGCCGCCAAGGGCGATCGATCACTTTGCTGATGCCCCGGAAATAAGCCCGCCACAGATCCGGGCGCGGTTTGCGGCTCATCACACGGTCAAGCACTTCGGCTTGCAAAGCGGCACCGCTCATCCCCTGCCCGTAGACCGGGTTCACGATGGCGACGGCATCGCCCATCACCAAATACCCGGCGGGGAACCGCTTCAGCCTTTCGTAGCGCAGACGGCGATCCGCCGGGAAGCGAAACACCCGCACGTCCGAGATCGGCTCGGCACGGCTGACGATGTTATAGATGTCTGGGGTGGGCAGGTGCTGCATGTGGTCGAGGTAATCCTGCTCATCGGTCGTGAACGGGGCCCCATAGGTGCTGCCGGTCACAATCCAGCGATCCGCTTCGATCGCAGCCAAGTAGCCGCCACCATAGGCGGCAGGCGGCTCATGAAAGAGCGCGATCAACCCACGACCGGGATCTAGTTTGGGATCGCGCTTGTATTCGCGGGTGGCGTAGCTCAAGCGGATTTTGACTTCTTCGACTTCGGGCGCGTCATAGCCAATCGCCGTCAGCCACTTAGGCGACTGCGATCCACGCCCTGTGGTGTCGATCACAAGATCACCGGTCAGTGTATCGGCAATCCCCGCCGCCGAGATGCGAACACCGGTCACACAGGAACGGCTCTCGTCCGTGATCAATCCCTCAACGGTCGTCCCATCGCACAGGGTTACGTTCGGCAGTTGGGTGACGTAGCGGCGCACCTGCCATTCGAGGAACGGGCGGCTGATCGCCATCCCGTGAATACCGACCGGCGATTCTACTTTGTAGCCGCCGACATAATACCAGCGAACCACATCCGTCCAGTCGCCATAGATAGCTCCCCCGTCGATCAGCGCTTGTTCCACGCCGGGCATTCGGGCCTGAATGAAACGTAGCACCGGTTCCAACATGCCATGCAGGTGCTGATTTTGCGGCTGCCCTTTGCGACTTTCCGGTTCATCATGAACCAGATCCCGTTCGATGATCGTCACCCGCTGGTAGTGCTTCGCCAGCACGACAGCCGCGAACAATCCGCCTAGGCTTCCCCCTAAGACGATAGCATGTTCGCGTGTGTTCTGTTGTGTCGTCAAAATGAAACCCTCATAGGTCATGATAAGCGATGAGGGCTTGACGATGGCGGGGTGCGCGATGGTTCCGGGATTCGTGAAACCGCTATACGTTTTTAATAACTCGTGATGGTCTTTTTACGACCTCTGTGAGCCTTCATCGCGGGCTTTCGGAATCCAGTCTGAAGCCGGAAGATCGCGCTGCCCAAGCGCAAGATTCAACTGTGCGGCGTGCTCCTGCACATGGCGCATGCTGTAGAGCTGAAGCTCCAAATAGGTCGGTTCCATCCATTCGAACGTGCAAATTTGATAGGCTTTCTCATCGGTCAAGGAGTCGATGGCGGCCTGTGCTTTCTGGCGACACTGCTTGAGATAGCTCGAAATTTGTTCTTTCGAATACGGCTGATCGGGCAGCCGTCCTCTGACAAACGGCGGCGGCGGCGCAAAGCCTTCTCTAGAGCCGGTGAGGAAGAGATCGAGCCAATACAAGGTGTGGTAGGCGATAAACCAGAACTGCCCATACGCTGCGTTCTCTTCATCTTTCCAGAGCGCAACCGTCCACAGGGGATCAGGGCACAGGTCGATCGCCTCGTTCAGCGTATCAATGGCGGCCCCAAACTGCTGCCAAATACTTGTTTTCAGCGCGGGTTCCATCGCAAGGACTCCTCACCCATTGGGGTTATCAGCGCACAGATCATCAAGGGTCAACTCTCACCGTCGAGTATAACCTGAAGGGGGATATGATACAAATGTTCTGTAAGAGGACTCAATTTGAAGACTTTATAGAGCGAATCTTCGCAGACAAGGAACCGGTAGGGGCGCAGCAAGCATGCTGCGCCCCTACGAAAATGTGAGGCAGTCCTTACGGTATCGCCGGAACCGGCGGTAGCGTGAACAAACTCAACTGGCTGACGATCGGCTGCGGTGCTTCGCTGCCATCGGTGGCGAGCAGAACCACCTGCGAAACCTGATCTGCCGCCATCGCCGAGGCATTCGGGATCGCGTTGAACACCAGATAGGTCGTTTCCGGGGCGGTTAACCGCGTGACGCCGAACCAGTCCGGACGCTCGATCACAAGCTGTTCGCCCCCGCTGGCGGGATCGTAGCGATAGATCGACGTGGTGCGCTCGGCTGCCGCTGGATCGGCATAGCTCGTATAGTAGACGATGCCATCGGGGGCGACGGTGAGCTGTTCCGGGCGGTGCGCGGTCGGCAGGTCGGTGATCGCCCCGGTGGCGAGGTCGAGCCGCACCAGCGTATGTTCGTGCTGCGGCGGATCAAACGTCCAGCGGATCGCGATCAGCGCCTCACCGTCCGGCGTGAGTGCGCCGCGTATGAGCGTTTCGGCACCGGGAATCGGTGTGCTGTTCCCGGTTTGCGGATCGAACAGGCCGTAGCCCATCCCGCCGCACGAGAGGCTGTGCAGAATGCCGTAAGGGGTGAGTTCAAACATCTGCGCGTTCCCGGCGAATCCGGTATCGGCGCTGACCTGCGTCGCCGCCGCGAGTAGGAAACCTTCTTCACCGCCGTTCAGCAGCGCTGTGTCAATGTCGAGGCCGGAGCCATCGCATTCCAGCACCAGCGGAAGCGTGCCGATTTGTTCCGGTGCTGCCCAGTCCTGCGGCTCGATGCGCATCACACGGGCGAAATACGGCGCATCGCTGAGGGCGCGGTTATCGCCCTGCTCCACATAGATCAGATTGCCATCGGCATCAAACAGCGGGACGAAGGATTCGAGGGCACCGGTATTCAGCTTGAAGGTGCGGCCATCGGCGGGCACGGAGACCCATAACTCAAGCCCGTTTTCACCGCTGGCAAGGATTGCGATCGTATCGGCGGCGGCGTTCCACCGGTAGCCGCGCACGGTGCCGGGGAGTTCAATTTCGGTCGGGCTGCCGAATCCGTCATAGACGATCAGGCGGTTATCCAAGGTGCCCGCCAGCGGCATCCCGGCGATTTGTACCTGCGGGACAGCGGGTGCCTCGCCTTGGGTAAGCTGCTGGGCATGGACGGCAAACGCGGTTAGCGTGAGACTCAACAAAAATGAGGTGACGAACCAACGAGGAAAACGTCGATACATGTCTGGCGCTCCTTTGCAATCGAATGACTTGGGTACTCGTGCGCGCCTCACCTTCATCAGAAAGATGCGCACGAGATACGGTCACTAAGACGCTGAGGAACGGGGATTTGTTCGCGTTGTCCCGCGCTCATTTCCCTACGGATTCCCGCCGCTAGGACTGAGGATTCGCAGCGGTCACACGGCGCGCGATTTCGGCGCGGACGACGGGTGCGACTTTCGTGCCGAGCAGTTCGATCGCGTGCATCAGCTTGTCGTGCGGCACCGAACCCACGCTCAACTGAAGGCCGAACCGCTGGTGCCCGAAGATTTCGTGCTGGAACAGGATCTTCTCGATCACATCGTCCGGGCTGCCGACGAAATTCGCGCCGCGCAGGGTCGCCGCCGCGTCGTACTGCTCGCGCCGCATGGGAGGCCAACCGCGCTCACGTCCGATCTTGTCCATCACCGGCTTGACGGCGGGATACGAAATATCGAGCGCTTCCTGACGGGTATCCGCGATGAACCCGTGCGAATTGATGCTCAGCGGCAGCGAGGCATAACCGTTCGCCTGTGCCGCTTGGCGGAACAACTGCGCGAACGGGGCGAAGCGTTCCGGCATGCCGCCGATGATCGCCAGCGCCATCGGCAGGCCGCGCTGCGCCGCCCGCACCACCGATTCAGGCGTGCCGCCGACGGCGATCCACACGGGCAGCGGATTTTGCACCGGGCGCGGGTAAATGCCGAGGTTATCCAAGCGGGCGCGGTGCTGACCGCTCCATGTGATTCGCTCGCTTTCGTTCAGCTTCAGCAGCAGATCGAGCTTTTCGGTGAACAGATCGTCGTACTCGTTCAGGCCATAGCCGAACAGCGGGAACGATTCGATGAAAGATCCGCGCCCGGCCATGATTTCAGCGCGTCCATTCGAGATCAAGTCGAGCGTGGAAAAACGCTGAAACACGCGCACGGGATCGTCTGAACTCAACACGGTGACGGCACTGCTGAGGCGGATCGTTTTGGTGCGCGCGGCGGCGGCAGCGAGGATCACATCCGGCGCGGAAGAAATGTATTCCTCGCGGTGATGTTCGCCGAGGCCGAACACATCCAAGCCGAGCTGATCGGCCAGTTCGATTTCTTCAAGTAGGTTGCGCATCCGCTGCGCCGGGCTGAGTTTTTCGCCGTTCGCCGGGTTCGCCGTCAGTTCGGCGAACGAGTAGAGGCCAATTTCAAACGGCGGTTGTGATTGTGTCATCGGTGGGTTCCTTCTCAATGGTCAATTCGTGGATCAGACGAGGTTACCCACACACACATTACGCCATGCCGCTTCGATCGCGCTCCAGCCGTACCCCGGCGATCACCGCCTGACCGAGCGCGAGTCCGCCGTCGTTGGGCGGCACCAGGGTATGCGTGATCGGCTGCAACCCGGCGGCACGCAGCAGCGGCAGCGTTTGACCGAGCAGCGTCACATTTTGGAACACGCCGCCGCTCAGCGCGATGGTGCTGATCCCGGTTTGTGCAGACAGCCGCACGCACACCTCGCAGATCAGGGCGGCGACAGCCTGATGAAAGCGTGCAGCAAGGATCGGCACGGGCAGCCCTGCACGCCAATCCGCCACCAGCGCCCGGATCACGGGTGCGGCGTCGAGGGTTGCCCCTTCGATTGCGAAGGCGTATGCGCCCCGTTCATCAGGAGCTTGATGCGCGGCGGATTCCAGTTCAATCGCCGCCTGTCCTTCATAACTCACCGTTTGGCACACGCCGATCAGCGCGGCGACGGCATCGAACAGCCGCCCCATACTTGAGGTGTACGGCGCATTCAGCCCGCGCTCGATCTGGGTGATCACCGTGCGGCGCTCCAGTTTGCCCAGCGCTTGCACGGGCGGCAGATCGTCGCCCAACAGATCATCACCCAACGGCATCCCCGCCGCCAGCAGATGACTCAAGGCGATGCGGGCGGGTTTGCGCGTCGCCGCGTCACCCCCCGGCAGGCGAATCGGTTTGAGGTAGGCCGCGTGCTCGAAATCCGCGTAACCGGCGATCAAAAATTCGCCGCCCCAGATGGTGCCATCTGTTCCATAGCCTGTCCCATCAAAGCACACGCCGATCACGCGCCCTTCAACGCCAATTCCATGTTCGGCCATCACCGCCGCGATGTGAGCGTGATGGTGCTGCACGCCGATCGCCGGAAGGGGTTCCGCCTCGGCACGGGCGCGGGCATAATGGGTCGCGCGATAGCCGGGGTGCAGATCGTAACCGATCGCCTGTGGACGGATGCGAAACAGCCGCTCGAAGTGGGTGATCCCGCTTTCGAATGACTGCACCGTCTCATAATTCTCCATGTCGCCGATGTGATGGCTCATAAAAGCGTAGTTGTCGCGGGTGACGCAGAAGGTATTCTTCAGTTCGCCGCCCACCGCGAGGATCGGCGGCAGCGGGAAGGGTAAGCGCACGGGATAGGGCGCATAGCCGCGTGACCGCCGCACGGGGAGATCGACGCCTTCGAATACGCGCATCACCGAATCATCGGTGCGGATGTGAATATCGCGGTTGTGCATCAGAAATGCGTCCGCGATCGTGCTCAACTGTTCACGTGCTTCGTCGTTTCCGGTGACGATCGGCGTTTCCGAGCGGTTGCCGCTCGTCATCACCAACGGCCCGCGCAGATCGTCCATGAGCAGCACATGGAGCGGCGTATAGGGCAGCATCACGCCGAGCGATCGCTGCCCCGGCGCAATCTCAGATGCAAGCGGCTGACCATCTTGACGACGATCGAGCAGCACAATCGGGCTGGCGGTCGATTCCAACAGCCGGATTTCCGTTTCCGAGACGTTGCAGTACTGGCGGATCGCGTCTACGTCGTTCATCATGAGCGCGAACGGCTTGGCGGCGCGTCCTTTGCGGCGGCGCAGCTCCGCGACGGCGGTGGGATGGGTCGCATCACAGGCAAGGTGAAAACCGCCCAAGCCCTTGATGGCGACGATTTTCCCCGCTCGCAGCAGATCAACCGCCGCGCGGATCGCCTCGTCGTGCGATGCGGTTTCAACGCCGCCAATTTCCAGCCAAACATGCGGGCCGCACACCGGGCAGGCGACCGGCTGGGCGTGAAATCGTCGATCGGCGGGATCGTGGTATTCGGCGGCACACGCCTCGCACAGCGTAAAACCCGCCATGGTGGTCAGCGGGCGGTCATAGGGCACATCGCGGATCAAGGTGAAGCGCGGGCCGCAGTTGGTGCAGTTGATGAAGGGGTAGCGGTAGCGGCGATCGGCGGGATCGCGCAGTTCGCGCAGACAATCGGGACAGAGGGCGATGTCCGGCGAAATTGGCTGAAAAGCATTGGCGACGGGGGCGCTCTCGTAGATGGTGAAGGCCGTGTGACCTTCCGGCGCGGCCTCGTGGACTGCTAGGCTGTGAATCCGTGCCAGCGGCGGCGGATCGGCAGTAATCGCGGCGGTGAAGGCTTCCAGATCCGCGGGCATCCCTTCGGCGTGAATATCCACCCCGGCGGAGGTATTGCGCACCCACCCGGTGATCGCGTGCTGCTGTGCAAGTCGATAGACGAAGGGGCGGAATCCCACCCCTTGCACCACTCCTGTGATATGAAGATGAACAGCGGGCATCCGGCGTTTAGGTGGGCTGGCGCTGGTGCGCTTTAACCTGCGCGACGAGCCAATCGGCCCACGCTTGCAAGCCTTCCCCGGTCGTGCAGGAGATCGGGAAGGTGATCACGCCGGGATTGAGCATCTCCACGCCCTGCTTAAAGCGCTCCATGTCGAATTTCACATACGGCAGCAGATCGATCTTATTGATGAGGAGCGCGTTGACGCCGCGATACATCCCCGGATACTTGTACGGCTTATCATCGCCTTCGGGTACGCTGGCGATGAGGACGCTGAGATGCGTGCCCAGTTTGAAGCTCGACGGGCAGATCAAGTTGCCGACATTCTCGACGATCATCAAATCGATCGCCGATAAATCCATTTCTTTGAGCGCCGACGAGATCATGACCGCGTCAAGGTGGCAGTCGCCGCCCGTATTGATCTGCACGGCTTGCATGCCAGCGGCGGCGGCGCGATCGGCATCAAGGCTGGTGGCGATGTCGCCGTTGATCATGCCAATGCGCAGTCGGTCTTTCAGCAGATTTTGCGTTGCGACGATGGTGCTGGTCTTGCCTGATCCGGGCGACGACATGATGTTGATGGCGAATACGCCCGCGTCGTCAAAGACGCGGCGGTTCATCTCGGCAAGCTGATCGTTGGCCGATAGGATTTGTTCTACGACCGGAACGCGGATGGTTTTCATCGGTATTTACTCGATTCTATGCTTCGTTTTTTACGAGCCGGTTTCGATTTCGATGGCGTCGAGCCGGAACTCATCCCCGGCGATCACCTGTACCTGCGTGCTGTTACAGGCGGGACACGCCAGCATTTCGGCGTTTGGCGGGTAGCTGTGCCCGCAGTCCCCGCACTGCATTTGCGTTGGAATGCGCTCAAAGTGGAGCTGCGCGCCTTCGGCGAGGGTTCCCCGGCTGATGATGTCCCAATAGAACTGTACCGAGTCATCGATGATCGACGACAGATCGCCGACGACGAGATAAAGATCGGTGATGCGCGCTCCCTGCGAATCGTCGCTTTGCTGATGGGCGTAACGGAGCGCGATTTCGAGGATACTTTGTGTGACCGAAAGTTCGTGCATGCTTCCCGCAAACTTCGGCGCAGGCCCTTGCCTAACACCGTATAGATCTATGGGTATTGTATCCCCAAGCGGCGATCCGGCGGCGCGATGGATGTCATGCGAGGAAACAGCCAATCTTCACCTTCGGGCTGATAAGCACGCCAGCGCGTTATGATTGACGCTGCTCTCCCTGTTTTAGGAGGTGGTTGTTTGTCGATCAGCACGCGTTTCAAAAACCGCCGCGTTTCCGCCATCGCTGTGGCGGCGTTCACACTGGTTATGACGATCTCCCCTGTCGTCGCACAAGTCAGCGAACCTGAACCTGTCGTCAACGATCCGGCGTATCAGGCTGCGGCAGACTACAGCGCTGAAATCAGCGGCGATGCGCTGCTGGTGTACCGCGATGGGGTGCTGGTCTTTGAGGAATACCAGAACACCTATGATCCGTCAGAACCGCACCTGCTCGCCAGCGGCACCAAGAGCTTCTCGTGCGCCATTGCCAATCTGGCCATTCAAGATGGACTGCTCAGCTTTGATGAGCCGGTCGCCGATACGATCACCGAATGGGCGGCGGATCCCATTAAGCGCCGCGTCACGGTGCGCCAACTGCTCAGCTTGACGAGCGGCTTACAAGGGGGCAGCTTTCGCCGTGGCGCAGACAATGCCGCCCTGAACATCAACGAAACGGCGTTCATAAGCGATCCCGGTGAGGACTTTCATTATGGCCCATCTGGGTATTATGTCTTTGCCGAACTGATGCGCCGCAAACTGGGCGGCGGCGATGTTTGGGACTATCTTACCGGGCGCGTCCTCGATCCGTTGGGCATACAGGTCAGCATCACGCGCGATTCCGCCAATACCCCGGCACTTGCCAGCGGCGGAAGGATCACCGCCCGCGATTGGGCGCGTTACGGCCAGTTGATTCTGCAAAGTGGGATGTGGAATGGGGAGGCGCTCCTTGATCCGGCGATACTCTCCGAGTGTTTCATCGGCTCACAAGCGAATGTCGTTTATGGGCTGACGTTTTGGCTGTTCTACGAGAATACGCAGGTGGTGAACGCCATCTACCCGCAGCACGATACCGCCAACGATGGAATCGAACTCGGCGTCACCGCGCCAGAAGTGATCTACGCGGCGGGCGCGAGGATCAGCGCCTTTACCTCTTCCCCTCTCTGAATATGGTGGTGGTGCGCTTCGGACGCGAGGACGCGAACTTTTCCGATTATTCGCTCATCCGCCGTCTCACACGGGGCGGCTGATCATCATCGCGATCCGCAGTGACGATATGCGGATCGCGATGATGCGCTAGATCGTGTAATCGAGCGCGTCTTCCATCGCCGCTTCTTCAAGATCGGCCTGTTCCGCGCGCAGTTGATCTTCTACGCGGGCCAACCGCGCCAGCAGCAGATCAAACCGTTCCGCCAGCACATCCGGCAGTTGATCATGCTGCAAATCGACCGGGCTGGCCTGCCTGCCGCGTGTGACGACTTTGCCGGGGATGCCAACGACCACTTTTTCCGGTTCCACATCCTTGATCACGACGGCATTGGCCCCGATGCGGCTGTGCCGCCCAATGGTGATCGCGCCGAGCAGCTTGGCCCCGGCACCGACCACGACATGATCTTCCAGCGTGGGATGGCGCTTGCCATGCGACAAACTGACGCCGCCGAGCGTTACCCCGTGATAGATCGTCACATCGTCGCCGATCTCCGCCGTTTCACCGATCACGACACCCATGCCGTGATCGATGAACAGCCGCCGTCCGATCGTCGCGGCGGGGTGAATCTCGATTCCCGTCCACCAGCGTGCGAGTGAGGCGATTAGGTGGGCGAAGAAGCGCAGATGCGCATGCCACAACGCCGACGCGACCCGGTGCAGCCAGATCGCATGCAAGCCGGGATAGAACAAGAGCACTTGAAGTGCACTGTGCGCCGCCGGGTCGCGCTCCAGAACGGCGCGCACATCGTCACGCACGGTCGAAAACATCATTAGCCCTCAAGATGCGCATACAGCGCGGTTGAAAGATAACGTTCACCGAACGAAGGGATGATCACGACGATCAGCTTGCCCGCGTTTTCCGGTCGCTTGGCGACTTGCAAAGCGGCCCATGTCGCCGCGCCGGACGAAATACCGACGAGCAAGCCTTCTTCGGTTGCCATACGGCGCGCAATTGCGAAGGCATCATCGGCCTGCACGGTGACGATTTCATCGTAAATCTGCGTATTCAGCACCCCCGGCACAAATCCCGCGCCGATGCCTTGAATGGGGTGCGGGCCTTTTTGACCGCCCGACAGCACTGGCGATGCGGCAGGCTCGACGGCGATCAGCTTGACCGACGGCTTGCGCGCCTTCAGCACTTCACCTACCCCGGTGATCGTGCCGCCCGTGCCGATACCCGACACGACGAAATCAATCGCGCCGTCGGTGTCACGCCAAATTTCTTCAGCGGTGGTGCGGCGGTGAATTTCAGGATTGGCCGGGTTTTCAAACTGCTGCGGAATCCACACGTTCGGGTCAGCGGCGGCGAGTTCGTTGGCTTTGGCGATCGCAGCGCCCATGCCACCGGGGCCGGGGGTGAGGATCAGTTCCGCGCCGTAGGCGCGCAGCAGCTTGCGCCGCTCCTGACTCATGGTTTCCGGCATGATGAGCACGAGCTTATAGCCGCGCTGCGCGCATACCATCGCCAGCGCGATCCCGGTGTTGCCGCTCGTCGGCTCGACGATGATGGTGTCTTTGGTGATCTTCCCGGCTTTTTCGCCCGCTTCGATCATGGCGACGCCGATACGGTCTTTGACGCTGTGAGCAGGGTTGAAATATTCCAGCTTGGCGGCAACCGTCGCCACCGCGCCATGTGTGACCCGATTGAGACGGACGAGCGGAGTATTGCCAATCAATTCCGTGACATTGTTCGCGATGTGCATAGGGTCTCCAATTTCCCAAAATAAAAAGCGAGCCCCTCGATTGAGGGGCTCGCGGTGTTCACCAGAACGTGAAATGTGCCGATGCAGCCGAATGCGACCTCAACCTTCAGGGGAAGGAGGGGAACAGGTACAACAACAAACGGTACAAACGGCGCAAATGACAGCATTGATGTGATTCATAAGTGCGATTGTCACACGCTTCCGCTATTCGCGCAAGGGGTTCGGTGAATTAGTCAGGATTTGCGTCTCAGGTGCAGCACATCTTTACGCTGAACGGCTTATAGCCCTCAAAAGATGAGTAGAGGTATAGTGAAAAACAGCACGAACCTGCAAAAGACATATTGCGTTTAAGTATCGCTGTTATATTAAAAAATATAACAAAGTTTTGATTTTGCCTAGCATTTGTCCCCAAAGCGCGCATTACGTGGAAAGCATCCGCTTTCCGCTTACTTTTGTTTTGCCTATTGAAAGGAATCCTTTATGCCACCCCTTCGCCGATCCATATTTTCCTTCTTCCTATTGGGGGTTACGCTCCTCGTCATGGCGCTGATTAGTAGTGCTGTGGCAGCACAAGACGCGACCGCTACCCCTGATCCTGCCCTGACGACGATGCTGCCCGTTGAACGGGGTCGCTACTTCGCCACATCGGGGCTTTGCGCGACCTGTCATGCCAACATGTTTGACGAAAACGGGAACAACATCTCGTTTGACACGGCGTGGCGCGCAACCATGATGGCGAATTCCGGGCGCGATCCGTATTGGCGGGCCGGGCTGCGCCGCGAAGTGCTGACCAACCCGGATTTCTCGGCCTTCATTCAAGACAAGTGCGCGACCTGCCACATGCCGATGGCGCGCACGACGGCCAATCTTTCGACCGGCCAAGTTTTACAAGTGCTGGGCGAAGGGGGTGCCATTCAAGCGGGAACCGAATATCACACCCTCGCGTTGGACAGCGTGTCCTGTGCACTGTGCCACCAGATTTCGAATATTCACCTTGGCGAACGTGCGGGCGAAAGCGGACACTACACTATCGACGGCTCGACGAATGAATTCTCGCTTTCCCGCGTGGCGTATGGGCCTTTCACGCCGGATTCTGCTCAAGTGGCCTTGATGCAGGCGTCTACGAACTTCACGCAGACACAGAGCGATCACATTTCCACCTCGGAACTATGCGCAAGCTGTCACGAGCTGTATACGCCGTATTTCAACGTCGAAACGCGCGCACTGGCTCCGGTTGAATTCCAAGAACAAACCCCCTACACCGAATGGTTGAACAGCGATTATCGCAACAGCCAAACCTGCCAAGCCTGCCATATGCCGATCGTTGACGGCCTTGCTTCTGCGGCCAGCGTCGGCAATCCGATTCCGCCGATGCGGACGGGCGTGTCGCAGCACACGCTCTTGGGCGGGAATGTGTATCTGCCGCGTATCCTTCAGCAGTTCGGGGAAGAACTGGAAGTCACCTCTACCGATGCGCAGTTCCAACAGTATATCGATCTCACCCGCCAGCAGCTTCAGAACGATACGGCGCGTGTCACACTGCAAAACGCATCGGTCACCGACGGTGTCCTGAACTTCGATGTGTACGTGCAAAGCCTTGTCGGTCACAAATTCCCGACGGCTTATCCTTCCCGGCGTTCGTGGTTGCACGTGATCGTGCGCGATGCCAGCGGCGCAGTGGTGTTTGAATCGGGTAGTTACGACAATTATGGTCGGATTTCTGGCAACGCGAACGACGATGATCCTCAGGCCTTTGAGCCGCATTACGATGTCATTACCGCGCCCGATCAGGTACAGATCTACGAGCCGATTATGGGGGACACAGCGGGAAATGTGACGACAACGCTTTTGCTGGCATCGCAGTATCTCAAAGACAACCGCATTCTGCCGCAGGGCTACAACGCCGCCACCGCACCGATCGAGATTGTGCCGTGGGGCGATGCCGCGACGGATACCGACTTCATCGGCGGCAGCGATCGCGTGACGTACCAAGTCCCGGTGACTGGCGCAACCGGGCTGACAATCGAGGTTGAGATGGTTTACCAGACCCTCAGCTATCGCTGGGCGGAAAACCTGCGCGTCTACGAAAATAATCCGGAAGCACCAGAAGTCACCGCGTTCCTACGCTATTACGCAGCCGTTCCGAACACGCCTGAATTGATCGCCAACGACACGATTCAGGTTCAATAGTTCGCGACTCAACTCCGTATCACCAGCCGAAACAAAAAGCGCTTCCCAAACCGGGAGGCGCTTTTTGTTTGCCTCCCCACTAGGGGTGATCCTGCGCGTGCGCGTTCCACCGCGCGGAACGCAGTTCTGGTGATGAGATACCCGGTTGTTACTGGATGATGCCTCTTGCAGAGGGCTCTACTTTAGGAGAAGTGCTTTCGGCTGAAACACCCAGCTTTTTCCTATCGATCTGACTATGGAAATCCCCTCGCATGACCCATCTCATCAGCGGGCGGGTATGGTGCAATGAGGTAAGGCATTGTCGCTATGTTAGACCATAGTAGAAAGGTCAAAGCAGATGACCCGACCGTTAAATGAACAGGTTGTTGTAATCACCGGTGCTTCTTCGGGGATCGGACGCGCGGCGGCACTCGAATTTGCCAAGCAGGGCGCGTCGCTGGTTCTGGCAGCGCGGAATTTGAACGCCCTCAACGAAGTGGCGGCAGATGTGTTGGCGCTCGGCGGGCGGGCGATCGCAGTATCGACTGATGTGGGTGACTGGGATGAGGTGCGCCATTTAGCGGCGGCGGCGGTGACGACCTACGGGCGCATCGATACATGGGTGAATGATGCCGGGGTGAGCGTCTATGCCACCGCTGAAGAAATGAACATCGATGAAGTCGAGCAGATCATGCGGACGAATTTTCTAGGCGTGGTGCATGGCGTGCAGGCGGCTCTGCCGTATATGCGCCAGCAGGGTGAAGGCACCTTGATCAATATTGGCTCGGTTGAGTCACAGCGAGCGCTGCCCTATCACGCGGTCTATTCGGCGTCCAAACACGCCGTCAAAGGCTATACCGAAGCGCTGCGCATGGAGCTGATGCACGAACATCCCGGCATCCAAGTTACGCTGATTTTGCCGTCGGGGATCAATACGCCGTTTTTCAGCCATGCGCGCTCACGGATGGGCGCGCAGGCACAGCCATTCCCTCCGGCCTACCCGCCGGAACTGGTGGCCTCAGCGATCGTCAATGCCGCCCAGCATCCGCAGCGAGATATTTATGTGGGCGGCGCGGGCTGGCTCTTCTGGCTGTTGGAGCGGATTAGCCCCGCGTTGGTCGATCAACTGTTGGTCAAAGGGGGATTGGGTTTCAAACTGCAACGATCGAACCAACCGGAACCCACGAGCGATAATTTGTATTCCCCGGCAGAAGAGGACGGTACCGGGCGAGTCGAAGGCGACTTTGCACACTTAACCAAGCCCAGTATGTATACGCCGGTCGCGGAGTTGGCTCCGGTATGGCTGCGCCGTGCGCTGCTGGTGCTGCCGACTTTGGTGGTGCCGCTGATCGTGCTCGTCTCCCGTAACCGCGAACAGCAGCAGCGATCGCGCCGCTGGCCGCTGTTCGGCTAAAAGTACGACGGGCGAAGATACACCTGTATTTTCGCCCATGAAAGGATGTACAGGTGTCTTCAACCAACTTGCTTGACAGCACCGTGGGATGTGATTATGCTGTTAGCACTCTAATGATTAGCAGCCTAAGCAAGCATGAGTGAACCAACCAACCCAGATCACGTCAATTTGGACGATTGGCAGTTGATCGCACAGCTTTGCCAGATTTTTCGTAACTGCTCAGATGCCTTCACCGATCAAGTGGACATCCCTCGTGGGCAAGCCGCTGTCTTGTGTGTGGTTGCAAGACAAAGTGGAATGACCCAATCCGCGATTGCTGAGACTCTGTTTGTGCAAGGCGCAACGATTACGACCATGCTTCAGAAGATGGAAGAGGCCGGTTTGGTCATTCGCCGTCGCGATACAGACGATAACCGACTCGTTCGGGTCTATATCACAGAGACAGGGCTTCAAAAAGAACAGCGAATCAATGAACAGTGGGGCACAATGCAGGACTTGGCTTTTAACGGATTAAGCAGTGAAGATCGCGATCTGCTGCGCCGCTGCTTGCAGCAGATAATTCAAAATATCCTTAACGGAAGGTAGTTTTTTTGACCACACCCTTAGGTTGCTAATCATGTGTATGCAAACGATATTGCGTCTCATTACATGCAGGGTACCGCAGTTAACCCAAGTCTCTGAAATGCGCTTGGGAGTGAACAAAGATCGAAACGCTGAATTTGCCAAGGATGAAAGAGGTTACCATGTGGGTTGATCCGATCATGAGTTGGGTTTTGAAATCGCCGCTTCACGCTTTAGTTAGCAAAGGGATCATGTTGGTTACCGTAACGGGGCGGAAAAGCGGAAGATCCATTTCGACACCGACGGCTTACCTTCGCGATGGCCGCACATTGTGGGTGGTCAGCCGGCGCGAAAGTAAATGGTGGCGTAACCTTCGAGGTGGTGCCGCTGCTCAGGTTCTTGTGGCTGGCAAAACTTTAACGGGGCACGGGTCAGTGATCGAAGACGAATGGGCTGTTGCGCAACAGTTGTTTGAGAATCTTAAGAAAGACCCAAAACGCGCGAGGTTTGCACAGGTCAGTTTGGACGCAGCAGGTACCCCAGTTTTCGCGGACTGTGAACGTGCAGCAAAAACGATGCTCGTTATCAAGATCGAGTTGGAGTGACCTAGGGCCTGAGATGTCACCCGAAACCTGCCTAACGGGAGTTTCCTCCCATTCCCGGTCTTTTAAGCGGTTTCGACAAGAGATCACATGTAGGAAGAAGAAAGAAAATGAACAACTTAACGCAAAGACGCAAGGAAGCAAACCTTAGCGTCTTTGCGTTGACTCTTTTGTTTTCTTTGCGCGTCTTACTCTTGAGCCCTCTGCGGTTCGGTTATTCCTAATTCGGTTTCAACCGCCCTGTCGCGAGTGCCTGCCGGAATAAGGCCACCGTTTCGCGCACCCCATCATCGAGCGGGCGATACCCCGGCATACCGAGCAGCGCGATCAGCCGTGAGTCGTCGGTATCGGCGGGGAATGGCAGCGATTTTTCGTCAAAGGTGATTTTTCCCACTACCTCCGGCGCGGCGGCTTCGATGGCTGTAACGATTTCGCGCATGTGAACGGCAGTGCCGCGCAGATTGAAGACTTCCGCACCTTGAATGGGCGTGCGGGCAGCGCGGATGAACAAACGGGCGGTGTCATCGGCATATTGGTATACCGAGCGCCCGCCGAACGGGATGTGATACCCGCTCCCCTGCGCGGCGGCGAGCATGGCTTTGGTCGGTGCAGACGTTAAGCCTTGATCGCGCCCGATCCCGTAGACGGTATACGGGCGCAGCGCGATACTGCTGATCCCCTCGTCATGCCAGTAGACGCGTGCCGTCCCCTCGTTGGCCTGCTTATACACCCCATAGAGCGTCTGTGGTTTGAGCGGCGCGTCATCCGCCAGCGGCGAGTCGCCATATTCCTCACTGCCGCCGAACACAGCAATGCTGCTGGCATAGGTGATGTGTTTGATCCCGGCGGCTTTCGCCCCTTCAAAAATGTTGACCGTCCCCACCACATTCACCCGCGCGCCTAAAACCGGATCGGCCTTGCAGAAGGGAACTTGCAGCGATGCTAAATGGATCACATGGGTGATGCCGTCGTGCATCACAGCGGCGACAGCGCGCGTGTCGGTGATGTCGCCGCCGCCCTCTCCGGCGATGAAGCGCACGTGCTGGAGTTCTTCGTCGCTCATCACCAACCTCAGGCGATGCGGATTGTTGGAGAGATCAAAGGCGGTGACTTGTGCGCCTTCGCGGACTAGGTTGCGAATGACCCACGCACCGATGAATCCCATCGCGCCGGTCACCAAGAAATGATCGCTCATGTGTGCTGCCCCCTCATTTTCTGAAAGACTATAGTGAAAAAAGCTCAGCCTCGGTATACTGTGAAACGCTGCTGCACGCCTTCCTTAATCCCCTCGTCGTCTTTATTGGTGCGGCAGGGGTGAATTTATGGAAGGAGATTAGGTCTTGTCAACAACAGCGCGTTTGTTCAACCGGCTTCGTGTCCGAACTGCTGCCCTGTTGTTTCTTCTTCTGCTCCCGTTTCTGGTGTTAAGCCTGCTCGTCATCGATCAGCAGCGCGTCGCTACCTTTCAACGCGCACAAGAGGACGCCGCCGCGCTCACACGTGCCATTGCCACCGAAAATGCCAACCGAATCGACTCCGCGCGGATGCTCCTCACCGCGCTGGCGACCCTGCCTTCGGTCAAAAGCCGTGTGAATGAAGCCTGTTCCCCCTTCTTTGCCAATCTGCTTCAGCAGTACACTCTTTTCACCGGCATTTACGCGGTCGATACGAGTACGAACCTTGGATTTTGCGCGTCAAGGCAGCCGAATCCGCATACCGATAACACCCCCTTTGAATGGTATCAACGTCTGCTTGCGACTCAAAGTTTTGTCGTAAGCAACTATCGCATCGGAGCGACAAGCGGGCGGCCCGGTGTGACACTCGCCATGCCGGTTTTTGATGACAACAACCAGTTGATCGCCGCTGTTGGGCTGGGGCTGTCGCTCGATTGGTTCAGCAGTTTGATCGGAAATGTAATACTGCCGCCTGATACGCTGGTCGTCGTGATGGACGCACAGGGCAAGGTCTTGGCGCACAACCAGCCGCTGGGATCGCTGAACGTGGGCGAACCCTACCCCGACGACGGGCTGCGCACGGCCATCCTCAGCGGGAATACGCAAACGCTGGAAGCGCCGAACGCGGCGGGGGTTCCGTATCTGTACAACTTTGCGGCACTGGGGGAAGCAAACGGAAATCCCTATGTGCTGGTCGGCTTTTCGGAACCTATCCTGTTCGCCCCGGCCAATGAGGCGCAGGCGCGCACCATTTTGACATTCTTTGTGCTCAGCGTGTTGGTGATGGGCGTGACATGGGTGAGCAGCGGCGTGATGATCCTGCCGCTTCGGCATCTCACCGAGGCGATTTACAGTTTGATCGGCGGGCGCGAGGGCGCGCCGCCGGGGCCTAAGCTGCGCGGCAGTTTACAGCTTCAAACGCACATTGACGAACTCCGCGCGCTGATCAACGCCTTTGACGCGCTGATCGCTCACATCAACACCAAGAATAAGCGGCAGTTGGAAGACTTGGAAAGCGTGAACGATCAGCTTCGGCGCGAAATTTCCGAGCGTTCGAAGGCGCAGCAGCAAACGCGCTTCCTTCAACTCCTCAGCGCTGAATTGGCGCAGGCCGTGACGACGGAACAGGTCGCAGAAAGCGTGCTGGAATATGGAGCGGCCTACCTGAAGGCGACCAGCGGCACGATTTATCTGTGGTCGGAAGTGGAAAACGCCTTGATCCGCACAGCGGTGTATCCCGGCTCGTACCGCGAAAAATACCCCGTGGTCGTGACACCGCTTACGCCAGAGATGCCGATTCGACGGGCCTTGATCGAACAGTCCCCGGTTTGGTTAATGTCCCCGCGCGAGGTGCAGACATGGTTCCCGAAAGGCGGCGGCCTTGACAGTGCTAGCAGTGACGGCCACGATCCGTCGCATGCCTGCATCATTCTGCCGATCACGCTCCAGCGGCGCACGATCGGCGTGATCAACTACGTCTTCACGCAGCCGATCGAGCGAACGGAAGACCTTGATCAGCTTTTGCAGGCGCTGCTGTATCAGTGTGCGCAGGTCTTTGAGCGGGTGCGGCTGGCCGAAGAAGCGCAGGACGCGGCGAAACTGCAAGAGCGTCACCGGCTTGCGCGTGATTTGCATGACGCCGTGAGCCAAACCTTGTTCGCTGCCTCATCGATGGCCGAAGCGCTCCCCGATCAATGGCAGCGCGACCCGGTGACGGGGATCCGCCTGCTGCATCAAATTCGCATGCTCAACCGCGCGGTGATGGCGGAAATGCGGACTCTGCTGCTGGAACTGCGCCCGGAAGCGATTGCCCGCACCGATTTGAAAGCGCTGCTGCACCAGTTGATCGACATCGCCAAAGGCCGCCGCGAGATCGAGGCGGCGCTTGAGGTGAAAGGGACTGAAACCCGTGTGCCCGTTCCTGTTCACGAAGCGTTTTATCGCATCGCACAAGAATGTATCAACAACATCCTCAAACACAGCGAAGCGCCGCAGTTCTGGATCACACTGACGTATGAAGGCGAGGGCATTACGCTGTGGGTGCGCGATAACGGACGCGGCTTCGATGTGAAATCAGAGAGCGTGGGTTTTGGGCTGACTAATATCCACGAGCGCGTGGAAGCGATCCAAGGTCATGTGGAGGTGGTCAGCATACCGGGCGACGGCACCCAGATCACGGTGACGTGGCAGCCGGTACCAGAGCCTGCCCCTTCCGCCACTTCCCCTGATGGATGAGACGGGCGATCTACTCGTAAGATCGCCCGCCTGAACACGTTTTTAGTGGTATTCCGGCATCCAATCGCCGTGTGCTTCAATCAGATCATCGACCAGCGCCCAAATTTGATCGAGGCTGAGTTCTGCCGCCGTGTGCGGATCGAGCATGGCCGCGTGATAGATGTGTTCACGCTTGCCCGTCAGCGCCGCTTCGACGGTGAGCGACTGCACGTTGACATTGGTCTGCATCAGCGCGGCAAGGTGCGGCGGAATTGAGCCAATCTTGGTTGGCTGCACGCCGTTTTTATCGACCACGCACGGGACTTCGACGCAGCAGCCCTGCGGCAGATTGTCGATCAAGCCGCGATTGGCGACGTTGCCATAGACGACGCGCGGCGTCCCGGTTTCGATGCTGTGAATGATCCCGGAGCCGTATTCGACGCTGCGATTCACTTCGATCGGCGCGCCGCCTTCGAGCGCCAACCGCTGCCGCTCCCATTCCGCGATCTGCACTTCGCAGCGGCGGATGTATTCATCCAGCGGGATATTGAATTCTTCGATCATTTCAGGACGATCGCGCTTGATGAACCACGGCACGTATTCGCTGAAGTGTTCGCTGCTTTCGGTGACGAAATAGCCCAAGCGCGTAAACATTTCATAGCGAACGCGGTTGTAATCCGGGACGCGCTTTTCTTCCACCACTTTGCGGATCAATGGGTACAGGTCTTCGCCGTTGCGCTCAAAGTTCAGGTAGAACGCCATGTGATTGATGCCCGCGACGGTGTAGTTGATCTCGTCGATCGGCACGCCAATATCGAACGACAGCTCATGGGCGGTATGCTGCACGCTGTGGCACAGGCCAACCGTCTTGATCTTGGTGGCACGGCTGATCGCCCAGCAGTTCATCGCCATCGGGTTGACGTACTGCAAGAACGTTACATCCGGGCACAGTTCTTCCATGTCACGGCACATATCCAGCAGCACGGGGATCGTGCGCAGCCCACGCATAATGCCGCCGATGCCGAGCGTGTCAGCGATCGTTTGACGCAGGCCGTATTTCTTCGGGATTTCGAAATCCACGACGGTGCCGGGCTTGTACCCTGCCACCTGAATCATGCAGATGGCATAGTCTGCCCCATCGAGCGCGGCGCGGCGGTCGGTGGTGGCGCTGATCTTCGGCTTCGCGCCGAGCGCGTCTGCGACACGGTGGGCGACGATTTCCGATGTGCTAAGGCGGGTCTGATCGATGTCAAACAGCGAAATTTCCGATTCCGCCAGTTCGGGGAACGCAAGGATGTCTCCGAGCAGGTTCTTGGCGAATACGGTGCTGCCCGCGCCGATGAACGTGATCTTGGGCATGAGTCGATGATCCTTTCATGGTTCAACGATTGACGATTAATGTGGGTGTTTCTTGATTAAACTGGCTGATCTCAGTGACCACGCCATCCGTCCAGTGAACGGTCAAGCGCTCAAGCTGAGTGCCAGCAGGAAAACCAAAGTGTACGCGCGCAGGATCGCCAGAGATATAGCCGCTGGCCGCCTGCATCTCGCGGGTATAGGTACCGGATGAGGTGATCAGCACCAGCCGCGCGCCGATCCCGAACGGATTAGGCGATCCCGGCCAGCGCAGCTCAACCTGTAAGCTTGCTCCGCCGCATAGGCGATTTTCGAAGAGCTGTGCGGGGGCGTTCAGGTTGTTGACGACGATATCCAGATCGCCGTCGTTGTCGAGGTCGCCCATGCTCATGCCTCGACCCCCGCGCAGGCTGTCCAACCCCCATTCGGGCGCGGGGACAAATCGCACGCCGCCGTCGTTGTGAAAAGCGGCGTCCGGCTCCACCAGTTCATCGCCGGGTAAATGCCCGAATAATTCGACCGCTGCCATCCCGTTGACGATGAACAGATCGAGATAACCGTCGCTGTCCAAGTCACCAAACTTGCTTGACCATGCCCAACCTGCCGCCCCGACGCCGAAGGCTGCCGCTTGATCGTGCAGTTCGGCACCCGGCGGCGCTGCCGGATCGGCCACGAACAGCATATTCTGGCTGGCCTGTCGATCGCCCGGCGCACGTGGACGCCGCTGCAAGCCTTGCAAAACGTAGCGCCATGCCGCCAGCACATCGGGCGTTTGCTCAACCGGGTACATATCGGCGGCGAAAAAGTCGAGCGCGCCATCGTTGTTGATGTCGCCCGTGTCAAAACTCATCGTGCTGAAGGTCATGCGCTCGAACAGCGCGGCGGGCTGCCACATGCTGTCGCTCCACGACCAGCTTTGATCCGGCATACTGAAATCGTTACCCACGACCAGATCGGTCGTGCCATCACCATTCACATCGGTGAGGGCGAGTGCCAGCGCCTGCGAGTCATCGGCAAGGCGCGTTGGCTGGAATATTCCGGCTTCATTTTCATAGGCGATCACGCCTGCGCCGCCGCTGTTCAGGAAGCCGTCGCGCAGCAGCTGCATCAGTTCCGCGTCATACGAAGCGGTCACTACATCCAAGTCCCCATCGTGATCGACATCCGCCCACGCCATTGTGTAAGCCGGACGCAGCACATTGTTGAGCGGCGTGAGCGTAAAAGTTTCATCGTGATCGTTTCGCCAGAACTGCGGCGATCCGATTTGGCTGGTGAACAGAATATCTAACCAGCCGTCCGCGTCCACATCGACGGTTTGCACAGCGTGCGTGCGACCGGTCGGACGCGGAAACTCGTATACGCGAAAGGTCAGCCCGCCTTGATTCCACAGGATGCGATTCGCGCCGTTCAGGTTGCCCAAAACGATGTCGAGCAGCCCATCGTTATTGAGGTCGTTCAACGCGACCCCGGAACCGTTGCTCTCGTAAAACCGCACCGTCGATCCCCGTGATTGGGTCGTGTGCGGAAGATCGTGAGCGATAAAAGGGCCGCAGTCCTGCCCGCCCGTTTGAGCCGCCAAGGGCCTTGTCACGGCGATCGAAATCAACACGAACCCTACGCACATCGTGATCGGGAGAGCTGCTTTGGTAAAACGCCGGATCAGGGTGCGGATAGACAGTGTTGGTTTCATGATACAGGTAGCTGACTTGCGTTGGGCAGGATGGGGGCGCATCCTAGACACGCCCCCACCGGCATTTCAGAGACTTACTCTAGAACAGGTCGTTAATTTCCGTGTTCGCAGCGGGGAGTACATCCGCAGCGGTCGCCGTACCCAGCGAAATCTGATCCATCGCTTCATTCATGATCGTGCTGATTTCGCCCGCGTAGTCGGCGATCGGGAACAGGAACGTACCGCCTTCTTCATTCGCCTGATCGACGAACGCGCTCACATCCACACCCGCATCCGCGCGCATCTGCTGCGAAGCAGCGGCGGCTTCAGGGATCGCCGGGAAGACCACGCCCGACGCGCCGATGATATTCTGGCAGTCCGCCGAACCGAGGAACTTGACCCATGCCCACGATTCTTCAAGGTGCTGCGTGCCAACCCAAATCGAGTCCGCGAGACCGTTGAACATGCTCTTGCGGCCTTCGGGGCCAATCGGCAGACGACCGAAGCCAACATTGAAGTCGCTGGCGAGGAACGTACCGATCATCCACGAGCCGTTCATCGTCATGGCGATGTTGCCCGCTTGGAACAGAGTCGAGGAGCCGATCGAGGTGACATCGGCGTAGGCCGGCGCGAAGTGATGCACCAGCGCCAGATCTGCCCACCACTGCACGGTGTTGATGAAGCGCTCGTCACCATAGTTGTACGAGGTCGCCCACGGGCCTTCGTTGAACGTCCAACCGGTGCTGGCTGCCAACGCGCTCCACTGAGTCTGACCGTAAGCGCCGCCCATGCCATCCGGCACGAAACCGTACTGGGTCACGTTGTTCGGGTCAAAGTCGGGGCTGAGGCCGTTGTTGCCATTGGCATCAATCGTGAGCTGAGCGATGGTCTGGAGGAACGTGCCACCGTCATCGAGATTCCACGTCCAGTCATTCATGACCGCCGGGTCAACGCCCGCGGCTGCCAACAGGTCGGCATTGTAAACGACCGCGATGGTGTCCCAGTCTTTCGGAAGACCAAAGCGCGCGCCGTCCTTCGTCCACAGGTCGGCCAAGCCGGGGTAATAAATATCGGTGGCGACGCCGTCACGCTCGACGAGCGGCTGAATATCGACAAGCTGTTCCAGCGCGACGAATTCAGGATATTTGGCGAGGTGGTCGGTGAACACGTCCGGCGCGTCGCCGCTGATGAAGCCGGTGGTGATGGCTGTCCAATAGTCATCCCAGCCAAGCTGTTCGATGGACACGTTAATGCCCGGGTTAGCGGCGGTGAAGGCATCCGCGCACTGCTGATAGGCCGGAAGTTGGTTGGTGTCCCACAGCATATAACGGACGGTGACCGCATCCTGCGCGCTAACGCTCGTCACGAGCAGCAGCAGGGCGACGACAAGGAGAACCAGAAGGGATGAACGACGCTTCATTGCTTAATCTCTCCTAAAATGTGCTTTAAAACTACGTTTGTGAACTCAACAGGCGGCGGCAACCCGCTGCCCGTGTGACACCAAAATCATTTGAAGCCGGAGAACTGGATCGAATCTACGACCCGGCGCCCGAAGATGATGAACAGCAGGATCGTCGGCACGATGCTGACGACCGTCCCGGCCATCAATCCCCCCCAGTCCGGCGAACCCTGCGGCGTTTGCGATTTGAAAATGTTGAGGGCGACCGTCAATACGCGCAGGTTTTCTTCGCGCCCGACGAGGAACGGCCACAGATATTCGTTCCACGCGCCGATGAAGGTCAGCAGACCGAGGGTGAGCAGCGGCCCACGCATCAGCGGCAGGGAAACGCGCCAGAACACACCAAGATAGGTTGAGCCATCCAGCAGTGCCGCTTCTTCAAGGTCTTTGTTCAGGCTTAGGAAGAATTGGCGCATGAAGAACACCGCGAACGGTGTCATCAGCAGAGTCGGCGCGATCATGCCTTGGAAAGTGCTGATCCAGCCGAGCTGACGGATCAGGACATAGTTGGGGATGAACAGCACGATCGAAGGGATCATCAGCCCTGTCAGGTAGACGAAGAAAATTTGATCGCGCAGCGGGAACTTGAAACGCGCGAAGGCGTACGCGGCCATTGAGCTGAAGACGGTTTGGCCGAGCGTGATCGCGCCGGAGAACAGGAAGGAATTGCGCAGGAAGATCCAGAAGTTGATCGTCCCGGCGGAGAGGTTGGAGGCGTTTTGCCCAACAACCGTAGACGGGTCAATCATCCCCAGCACGCGCTGAAAATTGAACATCGTCGCGTTATAGGGCAGGATGTCGCTCGCATGGGTGAAAATCCCCTGCGGATCGGTCAAGGCTGTGCGAAGCACCCAGTAGAACGGGAAAATCGTGATGAAGACGAGCACGCCGATCGCCAACCACACGATCACATTCGTCCAGTTGAACGGCTTGGCGGGGACGATTTCACCATCACGAACACGGGTTTGAGAAATGGCTGTCATGATTCGCCTCCCTTTAGCTGTACTCTGCCAGATCGGACGTGTTGCCTTGGAAGTAGCGGATCTGTACCAGCGTGACCGTCACCAAAATTAGGAACAGCACGACGGACGCCGCCGTCGCCAACCCCATGTTGATGCGCCGTTCGAACACCTGCTCATAGATGTAGTAGATGATGGTGCGGCTGGAACCTGCCGGGCCGCCTTCGGTGGCGACCGCGATGGTGTCGAAAATCTGGAACGAGCCGATCACCGACGTGACCAGCACGAACACCATCACCGGGCGCAGAAGCGGCAGCGTGATGCGCAGAAATTGAACAAAGGCATTCGCGCCATCGACGCGGGCGGCTTCATAGAGTGATTTCGGGATGGTTTTCAACCCGGCGAAGATCAGAATGGCGGTGTAGCCCATATGCCGCCAGATGTTCACCCCGGCAATCGAAGCAATCGCCTGATTGGGATCACCGAAAAACGCTTGTCGCCCAATGCCGAGATTTTGCAGCACGATGTTGATCACCCCGAGCGTCGGATCGAGCAGCCACACGAACAGCATGGCGACGATCACATTCGGCATCAACCACGGGAGGATGACGATGCCGCGCAGCAGCGCCGAATTCGAGGCGCGCTCCATGAGCAGGGCGATTCCGAGTGCCAGTACCGTTTGCAGTGGAATATTCCACAGCACATACGTCACGGTCGTTTGCAGCGAACGCCAAAAACGATCGTCGGCGAACAAATCTTGATAGTTTTGCAGCCCGGCATATTCCGCGTCGGTGAGCAAATTCCAGTGCTGGAAGCTGATGAAGACGCTGCGAATGGCGGGGACGGCGAAGAAGAGGGTGAAGCCGATCAAGCTGGGCAAAATAAAGAGATAGCCCAACAGCGCTTGATTGTTCCCAAGCCGTGACCAAAAACTGGGGCCGGATGAAGGGGGAGACGACGAGATTTTTACTGCTGCCACGAAACAACCTCCGAAAATGCACTATTTGGTTAACGATGCCGCGTCGGGTTGTAATTCATTACGGGTGCGGTATCGATGACGCGCAGTTCAGCGCCCCCACAGAAAACTGCGGCGGCATGGGATGAAGGCAAACCGAAGGTGGCTGACCCGAATTGGTCAGAGTGGCAGGCGTTGAAGGATCGGAAACGCGAATACAGTTTCATAAAAGGGTTGAAAACACTTGATCAAATTTATTGTCACTTTTGCGCATTACTAAAGCGCATTAGTACAATAGCGCGCCCTGAAATGTTTGTCAAGTTTGTGCAAAAAAGTACTAGCCTAAACAACGACTTTCCCCTATTTTCTTTTTTGTTAAACGCTACGGTGCCATCGAACGATTCGGTTAAAAACCGGTTTGTGAGGGAAAAGGCGCAGCAATCAAGCGGGTATGACAGCTTTGTCAATTCGGATGATCAATAATCGCCCATTAGATGGATAGAAGCTTTCGGCATAGGCGCTAAGCTGAAATAAATCATGGGATGGAATTATCAAGAGGCAAGCAATGCCCGTGTTCAAGTCTTACCTGCTCAAGCAAGCGGTGCGACTGATACTCTGGCTGGGCTGTGCATCCGTCCTCGTTATCGCCGGGGCTTCGTCTGTTCAATCGTATTCCGCATTTTCACCGTCTTCCAATTACGCGCCTACAGACTCGGTTTGCTCGACGTATGTACACGAGGCGATGCAGCGTGCCGCCGGGGCCTGTCAGGGGTTAGGTCGCAATCAAGTCTGTTACGGAAATGACCGGATTCAGGTAGAACGCCAGCCTGAATTTACGCGCGAAACGCTGCCCTTTGATCAAGTGGGCGACATCGCCAATTTACTTATGCTGCGGCGTATTTCCACCATGCCGTATGACAGCGCGGCGAATTCATGGGGAATCGCGCTGCTCAAAGCACAGGTGAACCTCCCGGATTCACTGCCGGGACAAAATGTAACCTTCCTTTTGTTTGGCGACAGCAGCCTTGATTCGACTTCCCCGACGATGGAAATCGTGAATGTGCGGACAAACGTCGGCAGTTTGCTCTGTAACGACATTCCCGAATCGGCCTTATTTATTCAATCCCCCGAAGGCCAGCGGGTGCACCTCACCGTCAACGGCGTGGATGTAAGCCTCGGTTCGACGGCGCGGATTACCTCGGTGCAAAACGATCATATGACGATCAGCCTGCTGGAAGGTTCGGTGACCGTGTCAGCACTAGAAACCGAGCGCGCCCTTGTACCCGGATCGCAGGTGCAGATCCCGCTGGGCGGAGCCGATGGCTACACCGCCATCGCGCCGCCGTCCGAACTTCAGCCCTACAGCGTTTCGTCGTCCGATCTGGTGCCGATTGGCGCGCTCGAACGACCGTTTCCGCTTCCCGATCCGTATCTGAACGGCGTGGTGATCGCCGGAAACGCTGACTGCCCCAACACACGCGGATGGGTGTACGACTACACCCTTCAATATGGCGACACGATCAGCGGAATTGCTGCGGCGGCAGGGGTGAGCATCGACGAACTGGTCGCCGCCAACTGTATCGCGAATCCGTCGATGGTGATTGCCGGAACGCGCCTGTGGGTACCTATTCCCGGCATCGCCCCCGCTCGGATCAGCTATTCCCCTGCCAGCAGTGGAAACCCCGGAAACAGCAGCGGGAGCGGCCATGGTTCCAACGGCGCACCCAACGGCGCATCCTGTGGCAATGGCATCTGCGAGAACGGCGAGAATCATGGGCTGTGCCGCAGTGACTGTTCGCCCGGTGAAAATGGAAACGGTCACGGATGGGGCGCTGGAGGTTGGGGGTGGCCGTGGGGCTGGCCGGGTGGCGAGGATGATCATCCAGAGGATCGGCGTGGTGGGAGACATGGCGGCTAAAAGGCGTGCATGCCTTGGGCATCGCCGCTCACTCTAGCGCTTATCGCTTGAAAATTGACCCGAATTACAGAAGAGTGCGCAGGCATCCTGCGCACTCTTCTTGTCTTGCCTCCATGAAGAGGAATACCTCGTATTTTTTGTCTCAAGCCCTGTTGCGCATATATGCCTAATGGATACACTTAAAATCGGAGTAATGATCACACTATTCACTGGAAAGGAAAGTGCAATGCGAAAGTCAGTGGGAATTGTTGTACTTCTTATCATTATGGGTGTTTTCGGGGCTTCATCCGTATTGGCCGCCGGAGCGACGTGGACGCTCGTCAGCGTCGATACAATTGGCTGCGCCTCAAGCGCGACCAACTTCTCGATGCAGCTTGCCGGAATTACCGACCCGTCTAACCTCTACTGGCGTACGATTGTGGACGCTGGCGGCAACCGGTATATGGATGAAGATGCAGGTACCCCGAATGCGTCGGATAACGGACCCTATAGTTGGTCCCTGTACAACAGCAGTTCCGGTGGTCCGGTTACCTCTACTTTCCCGCTGCCATCGAATACCCCGATCACCGTCCAGCTTCTTCTAGTTGACGGATCAAGCGGTACCCCTGTTTCGGGCGTCGTTGTCACCTTCGACAAATGCAACGGCGGTTCGGTGGTTTCGGTTGAGGTCATTTCCGTATCGGCATCATGCCCGTATCCGCTGCCGACCAGCGCTGTGGTTCACAGTGTGCCGCAGGGCGCACCCGCTTTCTATGCGGCGGATGCCAGCACGGCGACTGGCTTCAATATTCCGGCAGGAAATTGGTATGTGATGCAGACCAGCGGCGACTTCTCTCGCTTGTGGATCGCTTGCCAAGCCAGCCCTGTCTGGGTGCCGTCGAACGCCGTCGCACCGTAATGGAATAGTGCAACAACTCCATCGTTGAATCAAACGGGGCACATCGCAGATGCGCCCCGTTTGATTCTTCACATGTTTTCGCAGGGGCAGGCTTGAAACCTGCCCCTAAACACTCCCCTACTGATGCGGGAAGCAGGCATCCAATCCCTGCCATCCGTCTCGCTGCTCGCCGTCGATCGAAATGTCGGGCAGGGTCAGGTTCGGGTCTGGCTGCAAGAAGATCGTCTGCGTACCGAATGCCCCAAGCACCGTCTGACCTTCACGGCTGGCGTTTTCTTCGCTCGGCAGCCCTTCAGGATAGATGTCGTTCGACGGTTCGTAGGTCAGGCGTTCCACAGGGTCTTGATCGACCAGCATGGGGTCACCGTTCATCGGCTGGACAGGCGCACGGTAAATATCTGGCGTATCGCCCACTTCCGACGTGAAGATGACGTGATCTTCCGTGCATTCCCATGTTGGCGCGTAGTCGCGGATCGTATTGTCGGTCAGCTTGCGCGTCGCGCCGGTCGCAACTTCGTACACGAAGATGTCCAGATCGCCGTCGAGGTTTGACTGGTAGGCGATGTAGTGATCCTGCGGTGACCATGCCGGGTTGGTCGCATCTTCGCCCGCGGTGGTGATGGCGTGCTTGTTGCTGCCATCGCTGTTCATCAGCATGAGGACGCTGTTCGCGCCGTCCGCCGTATAGCTGCGGTAGACGATCATGCTGCCGTTATTCGAGTACTGCGGATCGACATCTATGCTCGTGCCATCGCTCAAGCGCGTGACGACGCCGCTGTACACGTTAAGTGCGTAGATCTGCCACTGGCGTACACCGTTTTCATCCGGGCGATCGCTTTGGAAGATCAAGCTCTCGCCATTGGGTGACCAGAAGGCGTTGATGTCGTTGGCGGCATCATCCACCAACGGGAACACTTCACCCGTCGTCATGTCGGCGGCGTACAGATCCCAGTTGCCGTTGCGGGTGGTTTCGAACACGACGTAGTTGTTCGGGCCCCACACCGGGTCGGTATCGATGGCGGTGGTATTGATGGTGACGCGCTGGACGCTGGAGGCGTTACCGCCCGTCGAGGCGACATAGATTTCCCAGTTGCCGTCACGGTTGCTGGCGAAGGCGATCCATTCCGTGTTCGGCGACAGGCTTGGCGACGTGTCATTGACGCCTTCACCCACGCCGAAGCTCAGGTTCTGGCGGAACGTCTGCTGGAGGGTCGCATCTGCGCCATCCAAGCGGAAGATTTCCCAGTCGCCCGTTTCGTCGGTGTGGTACAGGCGGAAGGTCGGGCAGTCATAACCGCACACCGGGCCGCCGATTCGGGCGGTGCCGTTGGCGGAGAAGGCCGATGCCACGCGCAGTGCCGATTCGCACGTCATTTCTTTGAACGCGTTCACGTCGAACAAGCCGCTGTTGAACGTGACGCCGAGGCTGAGGTCGTAGCCAGCCGGTACGGGGATGAACACGCTTGCCCCGCTGAGCAGCTTGAAGGAATTATTCGACGCAGGCGTGATGTCCTGACCATTCCATGTCAGCGTGAACGGCTGGCTGGCGAGCATCTCGCTGCCTGTATTGGTGACGGTGAAGCCTGCCGGGCTGTCGCACGTGCTGGTCACGGTCAGCGCGGGCATGCCGCACGTGTGAGTCATCACGATCGATGGGACAAACCCACCGGAGGTCTGGAACGTGTACGGGACATACGGGCTGCGCCCTTCAAGGACGACTTCCGTATGGGCACCCTTCGCCAGCGAGATTTCACCTGCTGCGACGGGCGTGCTGCCGTTGGTGACTAGATACATGGTCGGCGTGAGGAACGCGCCGCCTGTGTTGGTGACCGTGAACACGATCGGGTAGCTGCATTCGGTCGTGACTTGGAGTCCGGGCCGTTCGCACGGCGTGGGCTGCACGGAGAGCACGGTCACGAAACCGCCGGAAATATCGACCTGATACTGATCGTACGGATCGTCGCTGACTGTCAGCGTGAAGGTCTGCTGACCGTTCGGCGCGAGGCCGCTGATCGTGCCGATTTGCGCCTGCAAGCTCTTGGACACGTTGGTGATGGTGTAATCCGCCGTCGTGTACATTTGCCCGCCGATGTTGGTCAGCGTGAACTGGAGCGGATACGCGCACACCGTTTGCACCGTGAACGCAGGCCGTTCGCACGGCGTGGGTTGGGTGGTCAGCGGGGTGACGAAACCGCCCGAAATATCGATTTGGTACTGATCATACGGATCGTCGTTGGTCGTCAGCGTGAGCGTCTGCTGACCGTTCGGCACGAGCAGATTGATCGTGCCCGTCTGTGCGGTCGTGCCTTCGGTCACGTTGGTGATGGTGTAATTCGCGGTCACATACATCTGACCGCCGGTATTGGTGACGGTGAAGCTCAGCGGGTAGCCGCACACCTGCTGCACGGTGAAGACCGGGCGGGCGCAAGGCGTCATCTGCTGATCGAATGTCGTCACGAAACCGCCGCTGATGCTGACGCTGTAGGTGTCGTACACATCGTCGCTGGCGGTCAGTGTGAGTGTTTGCTGACCATTCGGCGCGAGCAGGTTGATCGTGCCGGTTTGCGCGGTCGTGCCTTCGGTCACGTTGGTGACGGTGTAATTCGCGGTCACATACATCTGGCCGCCGGTATTTGTCACCGTGAACGTCAGCGGATAGCCGCACACCTGCTGTACCGTGAAGACCGGACGTGCGCACGGTGTCAGCGTTTGCGTCAGCACATTGACGAAGCCGTTATTGATGGTGATCGAGTACGTATCGTACGGATCATCACTGGCCGTAAGATTGAGGGTCGTGTTGGCACCGCTTGCCAGCGTCAGCGAACCCGTCGCTGCGTCGTAGTTCTCGGTGTCATTGTGGATCGTGTAGGTCGCACCGGTAAGCGTAGCACCGCTGGTATTCGTGACCGTCACACCCAACGGCGAACCGCACACCGCGACCGCCGAGAAGGCCGGACGCGCACACGGCGTCTGCTGCTGGCTGTAGGAAGTCACAAACCCGCCGTTGATGGCGACGCTGTAGGTGTTGTACGGGTCATTTCCCGTGCCCAGCGTGATCGTCTGCTGGCCGTTCGGCGCAAGCAGGTTGATCGTGCCGGTCTGCGCGGTCGTGCCCGCCGTGTCATCGGTGACGGTGTAGTTCGCGGTCACATACATCTGGCCGCCGGTATTGGTCACCGTGAACTGGAGCGGGTAGGCGCACACCTGCTGTACGGTGAAGGCCGGACGCGCGCACGGCGTCGGTGAAACATTGATCGCCGCGACGAAGCCGCCGGACGTGGTGATGTTGTACTGATCGTACACATCGTCCGCCGCCGTCAGTGTGATCGTCTGCTGTCCGCCGCTCGCCAGCCCGCTAATCGTGCCGGTCTGCGCGGTCGTGCCTTCGGTCACGTTGGTGACCGTGTAGCTCACGCTCGTGAGCATTGGGCCGCCCGTGTTGGTGATGGTGAAGCTGAGCGGTGAACCGCAGATCTGCTGCACCGTCATCACCGGAACCGGATTGCAGTTGTGGTTGACGTTCAGCGTGTCATAGCCAGTCGGCGTTCCATCGCTGAAGAAGGTATAGGTATCGTACGGGTTATTTCCGGCAGGAACAGGGATGTCGACATACGCCCCGGTTGCAAGCTGGAAGCTGCCGCTGTCGATGGTGTTGCTGCCGGAGTCGGTGATGACGTAGTTCTGCGACACATCCATCGGGCCATACGACGGGGCATCATTGCTGACGCGGAAGTACGGCAGATGGGTAATGGCGTCGCAGTACGGCGTCACATGGAGCTGCGGCGGAATCTGGCAGGTTTGCGTCACATCAACGGTCGCGCTGTTATCGACAGCTACCAACCGGACGATATGATAGCCCGTCGGCACGTGATACGTCTGCGATCCATTGGCGGGCAGCAGCAGGCCGTCGGTCGCGATCAGCACCGGGCTGCCGGGATTGATGACATCGTACATCCGAATGACGTCTGACGTCGTCATCGCCGTATTGTTGGTGTTCGAAACGACGAAATACGGTTCGGCGGTCACTGCATCACAGAAACCCTGCACGCTGAAGGTCGGCACGGCGGCATTGCCCGGCGGAACCGTGACAGGCCGTTCAACCGTACCGGGAGGCGTGCCGCCCGGCGGGACGATGAACATCTTGACGAAGTAGTCGCCCGATGCGCCGTAGGTGTGGCAGGGATTATTGATGGCAGGCCCGGTCGTCCCGTCGCCGAAATCCCAACCCGTCACCGTGAAGCCGGGCGCGAGCACTGCCGTGAAGCAGTACTGACCGTTGCCCTGCGGCTGAATGGTGAAGGTGTTCAGGGCTTCGTCCGCCGTGTAGGTGCGGATCGAGACGCTGGCCGTGTCGTTCAAGCCGTTGAAGACGTGCAGGTGAACGTTGGTGATCTGCCCCGGCGTGAGGTAATCCGCGCACGGGTTGATCTGTGTGGCCGAGGAGATTTCAAAGACGTTGTCACCATCCAAATCCCATTCCCACAGTGTGATCGGGTGAGATGGATCGGCGATGCTTTTGTCGGTGAAGCACACATGCATCGGCGCAAGGCCGGTGTACTGAGATGCGGTGAACCGCGCCGCCAGCGCATTCGGGGCCAGCAGGATGAACTGAATTTGCGCCTGCGTGAGGCCAAGGTTGCCATTCCCTGTGACGGTCGCTGTGTAGTGACCGGCTGGGAGGTTCAGCGTCGGGTTCTGCTGCGAACGGAAGGTGTGCGTATTCGTATCGGTGTTCCAGAAGTCCCACTGATATGAACCGGCGAAGATGTTCGTTCCGACCGCCGTGAAGGACTGGTTCGTATTGCCGAACGACGACGATGCAGCCGAGCGGCTGGCGAAAATGTTTTGCAGCCCGTACACATTGAAGTCGAGGTAGTAGCTGCTGTTCCGGCGTCCGGCGATGTCGGCGCTGAGCAGGATGCGGTAGGTTCCCGGTACGCTGAAGCTCACACAGGCAGGGAGATCCGTCCCAGTAAAGTCATTGCCGCCCAGTGAGTTGTTCGCCGCGCTGCCGTTGATGTTCCACGCGTAGGTCGTCAGCGCGTTGAACGACGGCGTTTCGGTCGTGTCGTTGGTGATGCAGATCGACTGACCAACCGGGACAGCGCTGTTCGTCCAGCCGCCCGCTGCATACTGGTAGTGCGCCGTCAGCACACCCACCTGAAGCGCGATCGAGTTGCTGCACGTATACAGTGTCGAACCGGAGCCATCGATGACATCGACGCGCAGGTGATAGTTATCTGTCCCCAGCGGGCCAAGCTGCGCCAGTGTGAACGCATCGCTGTTGACCACGCCGTCGATAGTGATGCCGGTATTGGTATCCAGCAAATGCTGGGTATCCGTGTTGACATCATCACCGGGGTAGATCAGGTAGTAGCTGAAGGTCAGCGGCAGCGTGTTGGTATTGTCCATTGTGATGGCGTACACGTTGCCGTTGCCGGTCGGGGCGGCATTGCCCGTCAGCGCAATGCTTTCGCATTGGAAGCCGACGCCGGGGTTATACACGCCGATGGCGAAGTGCGGGTTGCAGGTAGATGCCGGAATTTGACCCGCGTACGGCAGCCCTGTATTCGGGTTGATGACGGTCGTTGCATCGACGCCCGCGCTGAACTGGAGATCGTAATTCAGTCCGGCGGTCGCGGGGATGAACGTCAGCGAGAGCGGATTATCCGTCAGCAGGCCATTGACCGTCGGCAGTGTCGCTCCGGTGGGAACCGAGTCGATCGCCCATGTGAAACTGCTGAGTGTGCGCCCGAACAGGTTGTTGATCGTGCGCGTATACGGCGTCGTTTCGCCCACCGTCGTGAAATCGTCACCCGCGATGGAGCAAGCCAACTGAGGGATCGCCGGGGTGATGTTGCTGCGCGTCATATTGCACGTCTGCTGCGTGCCATCGGGGTTCGTCACCGTGACGGTCACCTGCACCGTTTGGGCGCTGCCCAGCGTGGCGGGAGGCCAGCTAATATCGATGGTATTTCCCGTTTGGCTGACGACAACTCCGGTGGAGGCCGTCCAACTGTAACTAATCGACGTGCCGGGAATCGTCCCATCGCGGCCCGCGACGTTGCTCACGTTGGCGGTGTAGGTATACGACCGCGTATCGAAGCTCGGCGTTACCGGAAGCGGGTTTCCCGTGCCACCGATGAAGTTACAGGTGAGCGTGGGCCACTGTTGAATGGTGTACGTTTCGGTATCGCGGCAGTTCGAAGTTGCCGGGCTGTAGGAAACTGTGCCGCCCTTGGTGTTATCGACCAGCACATCGACGCGGTAATTGAACGTCGTCGGCAGTCCCGCCGTGTTGGTCGTATTCGTGATGCCTTGTGTCGCGCTGGTACCAAGCGCAGTCCAATCGGCACTGTTATTCGGGTCAGGGTTTGGAACATTCGCTACATACCACTGATACCCGCTGATCGGACGACCGTTCAACTGGTTCGTATTGACTGACAGCGTGTAACTCTGACCATCAGCATACTGGGGCGTGGAGGGTGCGATCGTGATATCGCAGGTGAGTGCTTGATAGGCATGGCTGACAGCCTGCGTATCACTGCACGATGCGCCGTCGCTGGTCAACCCGTTGAGGTTGATGGTGAACGTGCCGAAGCCGAGCGCATCCCAGTTGACATTGATCGTATTGCCCGTGCCGGAAGCAACTTGAGTCGCATTGCTATCCAACACCTGCCAATTGTAGGCAATCGTGCGTGTTAGGCTGCCCGCGTTCAAGTTATTGACATTGGCGGTATACGTCAGCGAGCCGGAGCCGGGGACGGGCGTGAAGTTGCCGCTGATGCTGCACGTCACGGCCAACCGCGCCACGAACACGATTTGTTCAGCAAACGAGCTGAGGCCGTTTGAACTCTTGGTCACTGTCAGCCGAATCGGATTCGCGCCCAACTGCGAGAGCAGGACGCCGGACGGATTCTGCTGCGTGCTGTCGGTGGTACCGTCACCATTGAAGTCCCATGCCCACGAGTCCGGGCTGCCTGTGCTGGTGTCGGTGAAGTTCAGGGCTGTGCCCCACGTGATATTGACGCCGGGGCTGACGGTGAACGACGCGATCGGCGGGGCGGACACGCTGATCTGCGCGGAAGCCGTCGAGGAGAAGCTTGGATCGGCTTTGTAAACGAGCAGTTTTGCCGTGAACACGTCTTCGGTGGCGTAGACATGGCAAACCACCACGTCCATCGAGGTCGACTCGATGAGGCCGTCGTTTTCAAAGTCCCATTCGACGGTCGCGACTGGGCCGGTGCTGGTATTGGTGAAGCAGACTTCCGTCCCTGTGCCGGGGATGTACTGCGTGATTTCCCATGTGAAGCCCGCCTGCACAGGTTCCGCCGATGGCGCGACGATCACCTGACGTGAGACGGTGTTATACACACCGACGCCGAGCCCGGGGCCGCGATAGCGCATCGTGATGGTGTACGGCGTGGCGCTTTCATTGGTCAGTGTGAAGTTATGAGAAGCTGGGAGTCCGGTATCGGTAGCAGCGTCGATCTGATCCGGTTGGCCGCCGCCGGTGATATCCCAATGTACTTCGTCAATGGGGCCTGCGCCGAGATCGAACCCATCTACGGTGATGGTCAGCGGTGCGGTGCCGATCACGGGCGTAACCGTGAAGTCGGCCAGCGGTGCCTCTGCCGTGATGGCGATCTGCTGGAAGGCAAAACCCTGAACGCTGTTGACATCCGTCACCGTGAGGTATACGTACAGGTAGGCCGGATAGCCGCCCGATACTGCCACGGCTGCCGCCACATCGCCCGCGCTAATTTGCTGGGAGAAGTTTTCGGTGGTGTAGCTATAAATACCGGGATCAGCGGGGTTGTTGCTGGTGCTGATCTTCCATTGGTAGGTGAGGCCGGTGCCGGTGCTGGTGTTGACGCTGGCAATCGTGAAAGGCACGCTGCTGAACGTCACCGCCGGGGTGATGTGGAAGCCGACCGTCAAGCCGCTGCCAATCGTGATCCCACCCTTCAAAACGATGTCGCCGGAACCGTCACTCGGCGTACACGTCAGGGTCACTACGTAACTGCCGGTGACGGTGTAAGTGTGCGTGGTGTTGAGCAGTGTAGATGTGGTGGTATCGCCAAAATCCCACGACACCGACGCGATATTATTGGCATTGATGACATTGAACCCGTAAGTGAAGGGGTTCGCATCGCCCGCGTCGTTGATGTCCATTTGGCAGTACGTCTGCGCGAACAGCGCGGCGATCGGCTCACCTAAATCTCTTGGTGCTGCCGCCGTAAGATCTCGACTCTCGGCAGGATCTTGCGTAACTTCCGGTGTTACCTCTTGCGTGACCTCCGGAGTAGAGATCGCCGGTTCGGTGGGATCCACCGGGGGAACATCCGGTGTCGGATCTGTCGGATTGGGCGTTGTCACGCTTCCATCCGGGTTATCGATCGGTTGGGTAGGTTCAGCGGTCGGGATAATATCGACCACTTCTTGAGTAACTTGGGGATCCGGAAGATTCGGATCTGGGGTTTGCGCAGCCACCATTGAAGTCATGATGAGAACTGCCAGCAAGAAGGTACAAAGAACTACAAAGCGTGCTCGGTGAGCAGAAACATGCATAAACAATTCCTTGTCAGCAAAGATTTCGCCAACGACATGCGCCAAAATTGTTAGCGCCCCGTTTTAATCTTAATGCCAACTCCTAACCTTTGCTGGAAAAAGTCGTGTGCGCTTATGAAATATTCGTGAATTTTCCTGAAGAACGTTGCTAACCAAATCCAAATCTTAAGTTCATGAACATTTATGAAACTTTTCACGAGAATTTCGTTTTTGAGCGGCTAAGTTCACTTGTAATTGTGTTACTATTGGAACAATCAAAAACGCTCAATAGGGTTCTAGAAGGGCTCTCCTATGCCTTCCGCTTCGACGCCGAGTCCGACGTCATCGTTATCCACTTCGTCATCTGTAAGTCTTCCCACTGTGCAGACGCCATCCAACCGTAAATCACGCATCCGGTTACCTCACCGTTTGACGAACCTCACCCTGCGCCAGCAGCTTCTGGGCACTTACTTGCTCGCAGGACTCATCAGTTTCCTTATCATTATCGTGGCCATCTCCAATCGCTACCGCATCATCGAAACAGCGGCGCTTGACGAGGCGACCCAAGTCGCCAATGTGATGGCGTATACCATCACCGAACCCGTTTTGTTGTTCGGTGCGAGTCTGTTTGAAAACCCGCAAACCCTTCAGAACTATGTCACCAACATTTACAACGTCCAGCAGCGCGACATCGAAGTGATCCGCAATGACTGGACGATCATCGCTGACGTAGCCGCTGACGAAGTCGGCCAAACCTTCGAAGACGACTCGCCAGACCAAGCGGTCGCAAAGACGATGGCCGATGGGCAGATTCGTACCTTTGTCGAAGTCAGCGATGATTATCCAGAAGGCATCCGTCAGCTCATCACGCCGATTTTTCTCAGCGGCAGCACCGTTCCCGATGGCGTCCTGCTCATTGAATACACAAAACTCTACAACAGCTTGGTCGACCAATCGAGCAGTGCGTTACTCGTCCTGATCCTCATCGGTGTGGTAAGTTTGGGCATCGCCCTCTTGATTGCCTATTTCATCCCCCGCTACTTCTCGAATTTGGTGGAGCGTTTAAGCGAAGCGGTCGTCACGATCGCACAAGGCGGTTGGCGTTCGAATTTCGACTTGGAGGCCAACATCGATCTCGGCAGCTTACGCCGTTCATTCGACCAGATGGCGGCGGCGATTTCTGACCGTGACCGCAAACTGGAAGAAGCCGCCCGTGCTTTGGAAGCACAGATAAAGGAAGCGCATGAAGCCCGCGAGCAGGCTGAACGCGCTGATCGTGTGAAATCGGCCTTCCTTGCCAGCATGTCGCACGAACTGCGTACCCCGCTGAATTCGGTCATTAACTACACCAAATTTGTGCTTAAAGGCATGATGGGTGAAGTCACCCCGCGCCAAACCGAAACCCTGACGAAAGTTGTGGACAGCAGTTTCCATCTGCTCGCCCTCATCAATGACGTGCTCGATATGTCCAAGATCGAAGCCGGGGCGCTGAACCTGTTCATTGAAGACAATATCGATGTTGGCGGCATTATCCGCGCGGCGGCGGATGCGACGAAGCCAATGCTGGAAGGCAAGCCGGTCGAGATGGTGGTCAAGATCGAGCCCGATCTACCGCTCATCCGTGCCGATCGCCAGCGCGTTCGCCAAATCATCCTCAATGTCCTTTCGAATGCGTGCAAGTTCACCGAAAGCGGTTCGATCACGGTGGAAGCACGCCGCGAAGGAGAACAACTTCGCATTAGCATTCAAGACACGGGCGTCGGAATCGCTGCCGAAGATACGAACAAGGTGTTCGTGCCCTTCAAGCAGACGGATAGTGGTCTGCGTAAAGGCAGCGGTACCGGCTTGGGCATGCCCATTTCGGCCAGCCTAGCCGAAGCACATGGCGGCAAGCTGTGGTTTGAAAGTGAAGTGGGGCATGGGAGCACATTCTTCCTTCGTCTGCCGCTGCAAGCCGCTGTTGAAATGTCCTCTATTACGTCAACCAGCGATAAGCTGAGAACGGCGAACTTGAGACCTGTCACCGGGCCGCTTTCAGCGCCGCAAACGACCAAGCCCTCTGCGGAGCCGCGATGACCCACAACTACCCCATGATCGTCTATATTGAGGACGACCCGAACAGCATTGATGTGATGCGCCTACTTTTGATCGAGGCGTTAGGGTATCCTTCTGACCGTGTTCTGATCCTACCGGACAGTACCAGTTTTATGGAACGGATTGGGCGCCTCTCGCAGGTGCCTGATTTGTTCCTGCTCGATATTCATGTCCCGCCCTATGACGGGTTCACGATACTCCAAGCGCTCCGGTCAGATGAGCGTTACGCGGCAGTACCGACCATTGCACTGACCGCCAGCGTGATGAACGAGGAAATTAATCGCTTGCGCACGGCGGGTTTTAGCAGCGTCATCGCCAAGCCGATTGACATTGACGTCATGCCGTCGATCATCGACCGCGTTTTGAGCGGTGAACAAATTTGGACGATTGGTGGTTAGGAGATAGCGCACCATGGAAGCACGTAGAAAGCGTATCTTTGTTGTCGAAGACAATCTTGAAAACCGGATCATCACCCGGTATGCGCTGGCTTCGCTAAATCCGTCCTTACAATTTGATGCCTTTGGAAGGGATGTGCTGCGGCGCATCCATGAATTTGCCCCGGTGGATTTGATCATCCTCGATCTTATGATTAAGGGAGGCAGTTCCGGGTATACGATCTTCCGTGAACTGCGCAGCGATTCCCAGTTTAAAACCGTGCCGATCGTCGCAGTATCGGCGGCGGATCCCGGTGAAGCTATGCAGTTGTGTCGTGAGTTGGGTTTTCAGGGGTTTATCGGGAAACCTATTGACGATGAGTTGTTCGCGCAGCAAATTCAACAGTTGATTGACGGTGCTGAAATTTGGCACACGCCGGAATCAACCTTTAGGTGAACGGATTGCACATGAACATGTCCAGCGCATTAATTGTCGAAGACGATGTAGAAAGCGCGCACATTCTAGAGCAGATGCTTCAAATGAATGGTGCGGCGGCGACAGTCGCCCTGAATTCCGCTCAGGTGATGGCAAACGTCGATCAGTTGGGGTCGTACGATGTGGTGTTTCTCGATCTGGAAATGCCAGATTACACCGGCTACGACGTGTTCAACGAAATACAGCGCCACCCGCACTTATCGCAACTGCGCGTGATCGCCTACAGCATTTACAGCAACGAAATGGCGAATGCGCGCAGTATGGGATTCGGCGGCTTCATGACCAAACCGCTCGACATTGACGGGTTTGGGTCGCTGTGGCAGCGCATCATCGCCGGGGAAACCGTCTGGGCTTAAGCGCCCAGCGGTTCCCCGTTGTTTAAGCCTCTACGCCCACGGGTTGATCCACCAGCGTCTGCGCGAACTCTATATAGCGGAAAACGTCGGCAAAATTGCTGACGATTCCGAGTGAGGCGCGCAGCGCACCCGTCGTTTTTCCATCAATTTGCTCTAAAAATTGTTCGAAACTAAGGCTGTCTTTATCCCGGAAACAAGCGGCCATTTCTGCTTGATGAATGCCGAGCGAAAGTTCACGCGCGCCGGGGTTGCAGTGGCAGCCCGCCCGCAGCGAAATTTGCCGCTGGTTCGCCAGCTCCTCTAACGCGTAACAACTCCACATGCGCCCATCTGGATCGAAGAAATTCACCTCTATCGTGCTGCCCCGCTGGTCGGTCGTCGCAGGCCCATAGAGATGGATCAGCGGTGCGCCGTTTGCATGATGCAAACGCCCTAGCTGACCGATCAGCCACTCCGTCAAGGCCGTCACCCGTGTGTGAATGGTGTCGATGCCGATCGATTCGATCCACTTCAGGCCAATCTCCACCGCCGGGATGCTCAAATAGTTGAGGGTACCATCTTCAAAACGCGCCGAGCCGGGGGTCAGATAATGATCGAAGGCCAGCACCGACGAAAACGTGATCGTCCCGCCGCCGTACCACGGGCGATTCAGCTTTTCGACGGTCGCACGGCGGGCAATCAGGCAGCCCATGCCGGTGGGATAGCCGAACATCTTATAAAAGGAAATGTCCACGAAGTCAGGGTGCCATTGGCTTAGATCAAGCCGGTTAGTGGGCACGAACGCCGCCGCATCGAGCAGCACATCCCAGCCGCGCGCCTGCGCCATCTCGATCCATTCCAGCGGGTGCTGCACGCCCGTGTAGTTCGACTGCGCGGGATACGCGAATAGATGATGCTTTCCCGGCTGCGCGCTGTCGAGCGCTTGCATCACCGCCTTGGGATCGGCGCGCATCTCTGGCGGATTGACGGGGAGATATTCCACCACCGCGCCTCTTGCGCGCGCAAACTCGCGGATGCCGTTGACCGAATTGTGATTATCGAACGTCAGCAAGAATCGCCCTCCTGCGTCGAACGGGTACGACTCACCGACCAACTTGAGCGCGCCGGAGGCATTGGGCGTAAAGACGACAAGGTACTCATCCGGGGAAGCATTGAAGTAGCGCAGCACATAGGCGCGTGCCTGCTCCACCCGTTCCGTCATCGCTAAAGAAGTCAGGTTATTGGAATGTGGGTTGCCGAATACCCCATCGTGCAGCATCGCCATGTGCGCGCGCACCTGTGATTCAGCGTACAAGCCGCCCCCTGTGTAATCGAGATACACATGACCGTGTGCATCCAGCCGTGCGTAATCGCTGGCGCGCAGTTTGTCGAGAGCGAAGGTGGTACGGTACGCGGGATAGGCTTGCAGAAATGCCTCGTATTCAGCCCGACAACAGTCGGGATCGCTGTCTGCTGAGGCGCTTAAATGATCGTGGATCTGTTGCATCGTGAGCCGCCTTTCGTGTCATTTCATCATAATCGGACGATGGTTTTGTGACAATAAGGCCTCATTCCAACCCACAAAAGAGTTCACTCACAAGGGCTTGAACCACAGAACACAGAGAGAAAACGCGCTTTCCCTCTGTGCATTCTGTGGTTTCTCCTAGCTGCGCGTGGCTACCGCGCCCAACGGATGTCCGTCACCTGCAAGCCGTCGATCTGCACCAGCGGGATCAAACCAGTCGCATCGTCCGCTCCGAAGAACAGCGATCCGCCATCCGAGAACACCGATACGCCATCGACAAAAATATCGCAGCGGAACAGCACCAGCCCATTTTCCGGCGTGATCGTCTGCAAACCGTCGAAGCCCTGCACGAACAAACCGGGCACGCCGTTCTGCGCGCAGTTGAAGTACAAACTCACGCCCGCGCCGTCGAACAGCGGCGTATCGCACACCGTCCCATCCGGGTTCTGCGTGATCTGCCGTTCATCGCCGGTCGCATTGAAGCGAATGAACACATTCCCGTCGCGGATGAACGCCATCAGGGCGCCATCGCCCGTGAAGGCCGGATCATGGGCATTTTCCAGCACCCGTTCCGGTACCGCGTGGAGATCGTCCAGCCGCAGGTCGTACAGGCTGGGCACACCGTTTTCATCTTCAAGCGTGATCAACAGCGTTTGACCCTCCCCGCTCCACAGCGGCGGACTGCTCATCAATCGCATCCCCGGCAGATCGCCGAACGCAGGGAAGGCAGCCCCACTGTCCACATCTTGAATCATCAGCCATGCGCGCCCATCCCCGTCCCATTGCAGGTAAGCGGCGAAACGCCCATCCGGCGAGATCGACGGCGCTTCTTCACGATCACTGGCACCGCCGATGTCATAGACAGCCCCACCGTCGTACAGATACAGATTCCATGATGTATTCGAGTCCGGTCTGCCGAGGAACACGCCGCTGCCGTGGCTGCCGCCGAAGCGATCGCCGAAAGCATCCAGCGCATCCGCGATCAAAGTGAGCGCCGCCGGATCGATCTCCGGGAACAGATCGCGCACATCGGGGATCGGTTCCGTGCGCGGCGGAATATCGGCGCACGATGAACCTGCCGGGCACAGCGAACGTCCCACCGGAACCGCCGGAACGGCTCCACCGAGGCCGCCGCTATCGCCCACACCGGGCGGCAGTTCTGCCATCGCCATCCCGCTGCCCGTGCGCCACCAGCCGATCGTCGTGGTCAGGGTCAAATCACGATCCAACGTGATCGGAATGCGGATCACCTGCGTGCCCGTCGCGCTCCACATGCCGGGGAGCAGGGCGCCGCCGTTGCCGTGTGCCGCCGAGTCGATCACCATGCAGTAATCGCCCGGGCGGAACGCGATCGGCACTTCGCTGACGATGCGCCCATCTCCACGGGTCGTCACCACGCCGATCAAGGCGGGCGAGGCCGCGCTGCACGATCCTTCGTAGATGTCCATCGTCACGCCGGGAATACCGGCTTCACCGGGATCGACCACGCCGTTTGCTCGCAGGGTCGTCGGTGCCCATGTCGCGCAGCCTTCAGGGAGCGATCGGAAATCGCCCGTCCACCCGGTTGGATCGCAGTGGTCGTCAAAGACGATCATGTTGAACGTGGCGATATACACGCCCGGATCGGTTCCTTCCGATCCGACCGGGGTTTCCGTTGGCGTGGGGCCACCTTCGCCGCCCGGCATATCGGGCAGCATTCCCGGCAGAATGTCGAACTGTGAAGGCGGCTGCGCTTCGGTGTCATTCGCGTGCCAGTACCACGGGAACGCCGTCGAGATTGCCCCGCCGTAACCGCCCGTGAACCCGTAATAGATTGTCGGGCCGGACACGGTAGACCAGCGACCCGCACCAAGCGCCGCGGGGTTTGGCCCCTGTGTCGAATCGACCGTGACGCAGTAGCGCTGTTCAAGGCTGAGCGGTTGCAGATTGAACGACGCTTGCCCGCTCGCATTCGTCACCTGCGTGTCGATAATTTCACCACCGCCGCACGAACCTTGATGCAAATCCACCACCACGCCCGCGACGCCCGGCTCAGGCGGCATTTGCACGCCGTCCGCCGCTACGTCGATCCCGCCGCTGAATGCCGGGTAGCTCACGCAGTTCGGCGGCAGGTTATCGGGACTGCCGTCCCAACTGGCGCGATCGCATTGATCGTCAAATACGGTGACATTGATGCTCATCGGCACCGGGTCACGGCTGACGGGTATGATCCCGCCCAGCACAATATTCGGATCGAGTGAACCGGGCAGCGAGGGCAGTATGCCCAGCCCTCTCTCTCTTGGGACGCTGTGCGCAAGGAGGAACGCGAGGAACTCGTTACGCCCATCTTGCGGGCAGCCGTTGTAGCGGCTGATGAATTCGATCAAGTCCGCCCATGTGAACCGGACGCGCACATCATAAAAGCCGAGGGTCGTATCGACCCCGCCGCTGCTCAGCAAGCGTACCAACTGAGTCAATTCGGCATCGCTGACGCCGACACACTGCCGCAGCCAATCGAGCACGGCCTGCTGCTCCGGCGTGGGCGGGGGTGGCGGTAAGAGGGTGTTGAGGAGACTGCACCACGTTTGGGTTCGCGCAATCAACGTGGCACCGGGGGATGTCATCGCGAAAATGAGTGCCTCCTCGGCGGGAATCAATCCCGGCGCGAGGCTGACATCACTATCCGGCAGCGGCCTGAAACCGCCCGTGTTGTACAGGCGGGTGATCTGCTGGGCTTCGATCGGTGGGACGCACATGGCCGACCAGTACGCGCCGAGTTCGTTGGAATTTCGCCGTACGATCGCCCCAACGGTGAACCCATCGCCGCGCATCAGCGCGCAGATCAGTTGATCGCCAATCGACCCCGGCTCCGCGCCGACCGCCGCTGCCACACTAATCATCACCTGCGCCGTCAGCTCCGGTTCAATTTGATTCAGCGTGTCCAAATAGCGGAGCGCTTCCGGGCTGGGGAACGGGCGCGAATCGCTGCTGCACTGGGCTTGAGCACTCATCGCCTGCGCGCCCGGTGCGGGCGGATTCGGGGGATTGAACGCGCGATCGCGTAGATAGTTCGTCAGTCCGCCGCACGGATCACCGCTGTTAATGAAGCGAAGCAGCTCGCTCACCGGTACGCGGCCCACTTCTGCGGCAATATCGCCGCAGTTGGCGAAATCCGGCGTGAAGTCGGTACCCGGAGCGCTCTGCGGATCGCTTGTGGGTAACTCGCTGCAATCGCCGCCGTGCAGCACTACATCTTCACGTACCCATCCACCCGGATCAGGGACGAGATACCACCCCTCTACCAGTGCTGATGGGAAATAGATCTGGCCGGGGATGAGCTGTGCCACAATCGCCGCGTCCGTCGAACGATCCCCGCGCACATTGACCGAAGAACCGCCCGCCGGAGTGATTACACATACACCGGTCGTCGGTAATTGAATTTGGGGAAAAGGTGTATTGGTCGGCTGTTCAGCGCTGGGACAACCATTATTCTGTGAGCTTCCCGGCTGGTTCGGGCATTGATCGTTGACATCGGGGACGCCATCACCATCTCCGTCGGGTTGGCATCCGTTCGGCGTTGACCAAGCTTCGAACGGGCAAACATCATTGCCATCATCGACTCCGTCGCCGTCTGTATCAGGGCATCCGTTTCCGCTTCCCGGCCAATAAGCTTGTGGGCAGCGATCCTGCGAATCGGGAATGCCATCTTGATCCGAGTCCTGACTGGGGTTTTGCGCACGAATGTTGGCCGCCATGCTCGGTGAGATGCCCGATGAAATCATCAGTGTCACGGCTAGCAGCATCAAGATAAAGCGCAAGCCAACTTTTCGGTTCATACCACTCCTCTACTTTGGTATTATGAATCTGAATATATGCGCAGATTTTCATTATATGGAAGTGCACTTTTGTCGCAAGTTGGGCGCGCCAATAGAGAATCAAAAAGGGGTTTGGCACGCCAAACCCCTCATGAAGGCTTAAAGGCCGCAGTCTCTACGCGCTGCGCCGCGCCGTCGGTATCGACAGCATCCCGCGCAGCACCAACCCGAACGGTACGAAGCACACCAAGCCCATGCTGGCGATCACGATCACATCGGCAGTGGGAAACGGTAAAGCAAACAGGAGCGGCTGCAACATCAGCACGACGATCAACCCGACGAACAGCAGCGCTGCTTGAAACAGCAGCCCAATTCCCACCACATAGCCGAAGGCTTGACGCCGCCACAGCAGCACCCCGCCGATGATCCACGCGGGTGTGATGGCGAGATCCGCCGCCGATACCGCAAACTCCGCTGGGGGCGCAGCCGATCCTTTGAGGAGGACGCTCAGAGCGCGCAGCAGAAACAGCACGCCTAAGGCTGCCAGTACTCCTGCGGCTCCCCGTTCCGGTACCGTGCCGCTGAACGCGCGGCGAATCGAGTCCGCGTCTAGGGTGGCAAGCAACGCGGCGATCGCGTAAGCGCTCAACACCACCAAACCCAGATAGGCGGCGAACAAGGGGCTGCCCGGCACCGCGATCACATAGGCAACATACGAGTAGAAGAGGAAAAACAGCGCACCGGGTAGAAAAACCTGCCCGATCAGTTGGCTTCGCCCGCTGCCTCGCCATACGGCCCACAGAGTCACCATCAGCAAAGGCACGCCGATCACCAGATTGACGACATCGTTGGGTACGAACGCCTGCCGAAGCATTTCGGTGGGGTAGATCGACGCGGTGAGGCCAACGATCGAAACCGCCGCCGTGAGTACGGCGACAAGGGCGGGCGCGATCAAGGCGAGCGAAGCGGGACGACGGGAAACGGCAGTGATGTCATCCATCAGGCATTCTCCTTGAGATGGGAAGTGATCGGCGTGGCAAATTTAGCCGGAAGCGCGGCAGCCCATGTACGAATGGCGGCCCAATCGCGGTGATCGCCTTCCGCCCACATCCCAAACAAGATGCTTAGGCGGAAACCGAATCGCGCCCAACGATCCGGTACTTTGTCGAGCTTCAGCGCCCCGGCGAACAGTCCTTCGCTGACCGGAGTCACAATCGCACGGACGGGGGCCAGCCAATCGCCGACATGCGCCTGCTCTACCCACTGTTGATTTTTCATGGCTAAAGTCATACAGACGAGAAACACGGCTACCGGCTTCTGTGTAAGCTGGCTGCGGTGCGATTCCATAAATTCGATCGCTTCCGGCAGCCATGCCTTATCTTGGATGGCGCTGCCTGCCACGATCGCCTGATACGGCGAAAGATTGTTGACCGCCTGCATCGGGCAGACATCGACTTGCAGCCCGGCTTTGGTAAGCGTTTCGCCAATTGCTTCCGCGACACCCGCCGTCGATCCGGCGCGGCTCGCAAAGGTGACGAGGACACGAGTAGACATCATCGCTGTTACTCCTGCGCGGGTGCGCGTTTTCTATTGAGAAACGGCTGAATGAGGACTGCGATCAGCAGAGAAGGGGATCTGCGACGTGCGAGGGCGAATCGCCAGATAGGCCAGCGCGATCAAGAGCAGAAGCTGCGGCACGCGGAGGGCCACGCCCCAAAACTCAAAGGCTGGCGATCGCTGCCCTGCGACGTTGAAATACATGGTGATAACGAAGATTTGAAACAGCGCGCCAAGCGTCCAAATCGGACGGCGATCGACAGCAAAAAGGAGGACTGCGCCCAACCCATAGGCGGCAGCGGCGAAGAATCCAAAGTATTGATTGGCCGGTGTATCCAAGACGGTGAGGACTTGAGCACCGATGAGCAGGTAGACGAGGGCGGTGAGTGCCGCCAGCATTACAGCCGCATAGCGGATTGCCTTGCGCGTTGTGCCTGAAGTCATGATCAACTCCTTTCGGCTGCGGAAAGCAGAATATTGCTCTTCTAATCCCTATACGCAGCCGAAAGAAATTCAATTCTAAAAAGTGTCACCGATTCCGGGTGATTATCGTCCCCTGCTTGCTTTCCGGAATCCGGTGCCGGGGCGCGCACTTTCGTCATACGTGAGCACGATCCCTGTGCGTTCCCGGTTCTCGCGGATCAGCTCGGCGGCTTGTCTCACTTGCTCGTCCGTCGATTGCAGTGCATCTTTGAGCAGATCCTCGCCGATCGCGGACATCAAGCTCACCGCCACGCGGACGAGATGGGCTTTCACGCCGCTGTCTGTTTCTTCTCGGTACAACTTCCACAGCAGATCGTTCGCCCGTTCATCGCGCATCCATACCAACGGCCAGCACGCCGCCATCCGCACGGCGGGCAGCGGATCGCGCAGCGCGGTCTCCACTGCGGAGAGGATCGCATGAAAGGTGGTGTGTGCCGCTGGTCGAATATTGAGATAGTTCGTCGCGTGGAAGAACGCCTGTAAAACGGCGGCGCGCAGTGGGCCGCTCGTCGTGCCGATCAGCGCCGCCAGTTCTTCGAGCGCATTTTCGTGCGCCAGTTCAAGCAAACTCAGCACCGCCGCGTACAGCACATCGGGATCGGGGTCACCCAGCGCGGCGCGGACGACTGGCAGCGCTTGCGGGGTGTCATTATTGCTCAGCGCTTCCAGCGTCTTGACGCGTACATCCGGGTCGCTTGCCTTAAGCGCCGCTTGCAGGACGGGCACCACCGCTGGGTCTTGACAGTCGCGCAGGCCAACCGCCGCCGCCTCACACACGCTGTCGGCTTCGGCTTGCAGCGCCGCCGCCATGCATTGATACGCCTTCAATTCGCGGAAATCGGACAGCGCATACATCGCCCCTTCGCGTACACGGGGATCGGTATCCGCCAGTGCCAGTCGGAACAGCGGCTCGGCGGCGTACCATGTGAAGCTGTTGAGCGAACGCGCCGCCATCGCACGGGCGGGCGCACTGCCGTCCATCAGCACACGCTGAATAACTTCTCGCGCCGCACGATCGCCCCGGCTGCGCAGCGCGGCTGCCGCGTTGTGCCGCGCGCCGAACGACTCACTGCGCAGCGCCGCTTCGGTCGCTTCCAGCGAGATCGAGTCGGCGGGCAGTGCTTTCAGCAGCCCGGCCACATGCCGCAGCGACAACCGGCGTTCACGCTTGCCCTTGGAATGGACGATTTGCGGCTCATAGCCGCTTGTGCCGTACAGTGGACTGGTCTTCTCTGCCGAGGTTTTGCCTAACGTCGCGAGGATGGCGTTCGTCACCAACTCACGCCGCGTGTTTAGGTCAAACACGGAGACGCGCAGCCGCCGATCGGTATCGACGGTGAAACGGGCTTGCAGCCGTGCCTCGCCCACATTCGCGGCGGGGATCAACGGGACTTGCAGCGGCGATGCGGCATTGAGCGGGGTGATCTGCGCGTTGGTCGTATCGGCCTGTGCGACGAACACCGTTTCGCCGCCCTCATAGCGCACTTCGATCATCGTGCCCGCTTCCACGTCGATCTCCCCGACCACGAATTCGACCGCCGTTTGCCCGTCATGCGCCGCACCCAATTCCACCTCGACCGCTTTCTCGGTCGGGTAGCGGCTGCCCATCGGGATCACCTCGTCATAGCGGGCTTCTCCCGTCTTTGCGTCAAGGTAGCGCAGGCCGTAGCTTTGATTCAAGTAATCATCCAGCCCGAAGCCCGCCGCCACTTGCAGCCCGCCTTCCGCCACTGCTGTGAAAGGCTTATCGGCGCGCACCGCAGAATCGCCGAAATAGGCTTTAAGCGTCGTTTGCACTGACGGCATCAGCGACACGCCGCCGACCAGCAGCACCGATTTCACGTCTTCCTTGAAAATGCCGCTCCGGTGGCTCACATGCATGACTTTATCGATGATGTGGCGGATGGCATCGTAAAAGCCGTTCGCCGCCAGCAGGGTTTCCAAGTCGCCGCGTGTGATCGTGAGCGGATGCGCCTGCCCGTTTGCCTCCACGTTGAGGTGTGTTTCCGTCTCGGTGGACAGCCGAATTTTCGCTTGTTCGCATTGGGTCAGCAGTGCCGCGTACCCGCTGCCCACATCGGCAGGGGTGAGGTGCAGACGTTCCAACGCCCAACCTAGCAGCCATTGATCGATGTCACTCCCGCCGATCACCCGCCCCGCTTTGGCGATCACACGGGCAATGTTAGGGGTGGCGTTTCCGCGCATGAAGCGGAGCAGTCCTCCGGTGCTGTCGCGGCTTTCAGGAAGCTGCACCAGCGAGAGATCGAGCGTGCCGCCGCCGAAATCGAACACCAGCACCGCCGCGCCCGGCTCCGTCACCGCATAGCCCAGCGCCGCCGCTGTCGATTCATCCACGATGTACACGCGATCGGAGGCTAATTCGCCCATCACGCCGCTCAACCATGCCAGATAGCTCTCGAAGGCGGCGACCGGCGCGGTGATCACCATTTGCTCAACCTGTTTTCGCGGCAGAGCCGTTAGCAGTGCCCGCAGGAACGTTTCCCCGGCCTCACGATCGCCCCACTGCCGCCCGTCGATCAGCCGGGGATCGGGCGTAGGTAGGGTGACGATGCCGCGTTTGAAGTTGCGGAACAGACGATGATCCGGTTTACCATCGAAGCCTTGATCGCGCACCGCCTGCCCGACGATCACCTCGCCGGACTGCCCGTTGCATACATAAACCAGCGAAGGTACGAGCGGCTGACGATCCGTGATACCGCTCAAACCGGGGATTTGCACCATCCGGGTGCCGGTCTCATCAAGCGCGGCGATCACGGTGTTGGTGGTTCCAAAATCGACTGCGAGTTTCATGAGGTGGAAACCTTAGGGGGAGGCCATGCGGCACAACGCTGCTGGCGGAATGCGTAGAGATGTACACAGAGTGTAGCATGAGGGTAGGGGAATATGCAGAAACAGCCTGTTAGCGTTGTTTAGTGGGATGCTAATAGGTCAGTTGGAGGTAGCTAAAAGGGGTAATCAGGGCACAAGATAGGGGTTAGCCATTTCGCGGATGCTGTGACGGCTTTATTTGTCCCCTTTTGGCTGAGGACTTCTGTGCATGACCTTATTTCGGCGTATACGCCAATGGTTGAAAACACTCCCTTATAAAGATCCTGTAAAGCGGCGGCTCAGCGGCATTCTGCAACTCATCTTTCTTAGTTTGATCGGGGTCGCTCTGTTTACGCTGGTGCTTCTTTTGTTCTTCTATGGAGCACAGGGCCTAACGATTACGACGATGATCCCTAACCTCGTCTTTTCGTTGATCATGGCTGCCGGGTTGGTGCTGCTGCGGCGTGGAACCTTTAATGCCGCCGTTTGGATTTTGATCATCACGGTGGTATTAGGCCAGTCGCTTTCGTTTCTGGTCGGTGGGTTCCGCAATACCCAAGAAGCCAAGCTGCTCTCGATGGTTCCGCTGACGCTGGCCGGGTTGGTGCTCAACCGCCGCGCGCTGTTGATCACGCTCATCCTCACCCTCGCTTTGGCCGGTGTGATCGCCGCTGTGCAGAATACTCTCTACCCCGGCAGTGTTGCCTCGTTTTTGGGATTTGCCCTGCTGCTTGCCTTGATCGGCCTCGTCCTTGACCGCTTTGGCGATGCCTTCCGCAGCGCGTTGGCTGACGCACAGGAGCGCGAATATGCGCTTAAATGGGAAGTCGAAGCGCGCAAGCTGAGCGAACAATCGTTGGCACAGCAGCGCGAACAGTACCGCGTCACGCTCGCCAGCATTGGCGATGCCGTCATCGCCACCGATACACAGGGCCGTGTGACCTTCGTCAACCCCATCGCCGAATCGCTCACCGGTTGGCAGGGTACGGCGGCCATCGGTGAACCGATCAACCGGGTTTATCCGATCATCAGCGAAACCACGCAGGAACCCGCCGATAATCCGATTCAGCAGGTGCTGCGGGCCGGGGCGATCGTCGGCATGCAGAATCACACCGCGTTGGTCTCGCGTGATCAGGTGCTCATTCCCATCACCCATAACGGCGCGCCTATTCGCAGTGAGGATGGCAGCCTGATCGGCGCGATCCTCGTCTTTCGCGATGTGACCGAAGAACGCCGCGCCGAAGCCGAACTGAAGGAAAGTGAAGCCCGTTTTCGCTCCATGTCCGACAGTGCCCCGGTGCTGATCTGGATGGCTGACACCGATGCCCGCTGTACGTTTGTTAACCGCCAATGGCTCGATTTCACCGGTCAAACGCTCGATCAAGTGCTGGGTGATGGCTGGCTTTCCAGCATTCACCCCGACGACCGCGAACGCTGTGTCGCCGCCTATCGCGCCGCGTTTGAGAAACGCCAGCCGCTTTCGCTAGAATATCGGCTGCACCGCTACGATGGCGTCTACTGTTGGATTTTGGCACGCAGCATCCCCCGCCTGTTGAGCAGCGGCGCGCTGGCGGGCTATATCGGTTCGTGCATGGACATCAGCACCCGCGTCGAAGCCGAAGAACGCGCCCATCTCCTGCAAACCCTGACCGATTCGCTGTCGTCCGCCCTCACCATCGATGAAGTGGTCGATGTCTTTATCGACGTGGGCTTCATGTTGTTGGGTGCTCCGGTTGGCTTAGTCGGCTTGATCGATGAGTACGGCAAGGTGGAAATCGTCGGTCAGCATGGCACCGCGAATGCGGCCACCGGAGAATCGCTTCCCCTTGCGACTGCCGCCGTTCGTTTGCTCACCCAAATTGCCCAAACGCACACCGCCAGTTGGATTGAAAATGCCCGCCTGCATCCGGAGTGGATTGACTGCTTTACGCCTGTGCCCGTGCAGTCAGTCGTTGGCCTGCCGCTGATGGTCGATCAGCATCCCGTCGGCAGCATGATCCTCGGTTTTGCCGATCGTCAGCCGTTAGATTCCAAACAGCAGGCATTTTTGCGCACATTTGCCCATCAATGCGCGCAGGCCCTCGAACGGGCACAGCTTCACCGGCAGGCACAACAGGCTGCGGCTTTAGCCGAACGCCAGCGGCTCGCCCGCGAACTGCACGATGCCGTCAGTCAAACGCTCTTTTCCGCCACCAGCCTCGCTGAAGGGCTTCCTGCCATGTGGGAAAAAGACCCGGCGCGTGGCCGGGAAATCTTGCAAAACGTCATCACCCTGAACCGGGGCGCGATGGCCGAAATGCGCACGCTGCTTTTGGAACTCCGTCCGGAATCGATCTTGCGCACGCCCTTGTCCAATCTGCTGATGCAGCTCGTCAACGCGGCGCGGGCGCGTAAGGGAATCGCGGGGGATTTGTCCATTGTCGGCAGTGATGACGGGTTGAACTCAGCGATTCATTTAGCGCTGTATCGCATCGCTCAGGAGAGTGTCAACAACATCCTCAAGCATAGTCAGGCGACCGAACTGTCGCTGAAACTGCACATTCAGCCAGAAGGGATCGATTTGGAGATCACCGACAATGGGCGCGGTTTTGAGGTGGAACAGCGCATCAAGGGGATGGGGTTGACCAACATCCGCGAACGCGCGACCTTTAGCGGCGGCACCGTTGACATCATCAGCGCGCCGGGGAATGGGACGCGCATCGCCGCCCGCTGGAAACTGCCGCTCTCCGATGAATCGATAGGGGCAAGCACCGACGCCGCCTCATAGCGCAAAATCCCACTTATCGTGGGAGGCGTACTGTGAAGACGCTGCCCTTGCCATATTCGCTGGTGACCGTCACCGTACCGCCGTGTAATTCGACGATTTCTTTGGTGATGGCGAGGCCTAACCCGGTGCCGGTGGCGATGTTCATCCTCGCTTCATCTGATCGAAAGAAGCGCTCGAAGATATGCTGCAAATCTTCCGACCGGATACCCATCCCCTCATCGCTCACACGGATCACGACTTCGGATGCTTCACAGCAGGTTTCAATGAGAATACGCCGGTCTTCCGGGGTGTAGTTCACGGCGTTCGAAACCAAATTGACCAGCACTCGTTCAATTTGCTGCGGATCGAGCAGCAGTTCCGGGATCGCCGGGTCAATCAACAACCGGAGCGTTTGCTGCTTGTTGATGGCGACTGGCTCGTACGTGTCAAAGATACGCTGTGCCAGCTCATTGATGTTCGTCCGCTCCAAATTCAGCATCATTTGCCCGCGATCAAACCGTGACAGCGTGCGCAGATCTTCCAGCAGGTTGCGCAAATGCTGCACCTGATTTTCCAGCGCGCGCACATGATCGTTCAACCGATCGGGCGTGCGGCGCAGCAGGTGCAGCCGCGTGCTCAAGCCGGAGATCGGCGTGGCGAGGTCGTGAACCGCGTCGGTGATGAAGCGTGCCTTGAGGCGTTCGATCTCCTTGAACTGGGTGATGTCGTGGGCATTCAACAAAATGCCGTGACGCGTATCCAGCGTAACACCGGGAACCGGAGTGAACGTCAAGTCTACGTCCCGCTCGGCTCCGTCCTCCGACAAAACGCGAATTTCCATCTGGTGACGCTCACCGTGATTGACCACCCGCACCAGCGCGTCGCAGACGGCTTCGGTATGCCGGTCGTCAATCATCGATCCCAGAATGCCTTCGATGAAACGCTGGGCGCGTTCGTTAAACATGACCAGAAAAGCCGGATTCGAGAGCACCACATCGCCATTTGGCATGGCAAAAGCGAGCGCGTCCGCCGTCGAGTTCAAAATCAGCTCAACTTGATCTTTAGCACGCCGCAGATCGGTTGTGCGCTCATCGACCAGTCTTTCAAGCTGGTTGGTGTAATTTTGGATCTCCGCTTCCAGCCGCTTTTGCTCGGTCACATCGCGGCTGTAGACGGCAAACGCTTCGATGTCCCCGGTGGGGGATTCCACCGGATACACGCTGTTTGCCCACCACCCCGATGTGGCGTGATCCTCCCACTGGATAGGCTGCCTTTTTTGCGCCACTTGGTCGAAGTACCAGTGTCGTTGCGCTCTCAGTTCGGTCGGTAGAAACGCGAACCCATCACGACCGATCAATTCCTCCGCCCTTCGACCCATCGGGCGGGCCAGCGCTTCGTTGATCGTCAGCAGCGTGCCGTCGCGTGCCATCAGGAAGGCAACGTCGGAGGTGGCATCGAGCAGCGCGCGCAGATTGGCTTCGCTTCGGCGGATCGACTCTTCTGCTTGCTTACGTTCGCTCACGTCGCGGGAATTGAGCACGATTCCGCGAATGATCGGATTATCAAGCCGGTTGATCGCGTGGGTTTCAAGCGAAACCCAATGCCCCTCCAAGTGCCGGAAACGGTACTCACGGGTGCCTTCGTTGTTGTAACTGGCAGACAATTCTTTGCAGGCATCCAGCACCATTTCGACATCATCAGGGTGAATGAAGTCGGTCAACTGCTTGCCGACCAGCATTTCCGGCGAGTAGCCAAGCAAGCGCTGCGCCGATTGGCTCTCGAAGGTGATCACCATGTCGCCATCCACAACGGTGGTGATGTCCGACGAATATTCCACCAGCGCCTTGAAGCGTTCCTCGCGTTCGCGCAGAATGGTTTCCGCCAGCTTTCGCTGGGTAATATCACGCACCCCACCGTTGATCCGTACCAGCCGGTTTTCCTTCTCATCGTATACCGGCAGGGCATACACACGCACCCAGCGCACCGCGCCGCTTTTTTGCAGAATGCGCACTTCGGTGATCACGCGCTTGTTTTCAAGCAAATCGCGCATCGATTCATTATCGAGGGGGATGTCATCGGGGTGTATTGCCCCGTGCCAGCCAATCTTTCGGAACTCTTCCGGCGTATACCCGGTAATTTCCTGAAATGCGCCTGTGAGTAGCTCATGATGAAGCGTTCCGTCGGCCTCAACCTTTGTCGAAAAGGTGTAATCCGATGTGACCGAGGTGATCAGGCGGAAGCGTTCTTCACTTTCGCGCAGCGATTGCTGTGCAAGATCGCGTGCGATCAGGGCGTCCTGTGCCTGCTTCAACGCCCGCTGCGATCGCAGCAAAATGTAATACGCGGCGCTGCTGACGACGATCATGATGGCGGAATGCGCGAGCCATGCGCTCATCGGGGTGGCAAATGGGACAAATCGCCTTCCGTCAGGATCAAGCAGCACGAGGATGAGCCCGACCGTGATCGCCATCCCGGCGTAAATGCGAGCTGCGCGCCAGCCGTACAGGAGCGCGGCGACCATCACGATCAACGTGTAAAGCTCATAAACCGGGGCACGCGGGCCGCCCGCCACGAACAGCGAGATCGACACGACCAACCATAAGCCGATCAGCAGCACAGCGCGCGCCGCATTCGGTCGGTTGGATCGCAGGAGCGTCAGCGGCAGTGCTGCCGGAATCACCAGCAGCATCGTCACCAAGACACGTTCCGGTTGGTTTGGAGCCAAACACGCCCACAAGATCGCATAGAACAGGATCATCACCGTCGAGACGAGACTCATGATGGCGAGTGGGCGTACTTGAAACGCCGTCGCTGGATTTTCCAGCGCGGACGCAGGCAGGATGACCCGCTCAAGCTTACTAATGAGGCTGGACGGCCTATCCATACTAGCTTTCCTCTACGCTTCCAGAAAATAGATCGAGCAGATGAAGTCTGGAAAAGGGTGAAGCGAGAGTCACGACACGAGCCTCAATGTGCGTTTCAAGGATGGTTCGCATTCTATGATATACAGATCAAATGCCGTTTTCATAGAATCGATCAGCATAGATACAGGTTGTGGGAGAGAAATTTACATATCAAACGTTCGAAAGCCCGGCTTCTACGGGTTGAGCCGGAAATTCCAGCCGGAATGTACTCCCTTGATGAGGGACACTCTCGAAGGTGATGCAGCCGCCGTGCAGATCCATAATCATCTTGGCGATCGTTAAGCCTAACCCGGCGCCGCTGTCCCCGCTCGATCGGGCCAAATCGCCTTTGTAAAATTGATCGAAAATGTGCGGCTGCTGTTCCGGATCAATGCCGATACCTGTATCCGTAACTTCAAGAATGGTGGGGCCGGGGAGCATTTTCGCGGCCTTGTGGAGTTGGCAGTACGTGCGGATGGTGACCGATCCGCCCTCTGGGGTGTAAACCAGCGCATTGTGCAGCAGTTTTTCAAAGGCGCGCACGACCAAGGGATAGTTCCCCTCAATGACGGGCAGATCCGGCGCTAAATCCCACTGGATGGTGATGTGTTTTCCGTTGGCGAGCACCAGCAGCGATGTGATCACACTTCCTTGAATGTCGTTAAGCTGAATGGGCGTGGTGATGATTTTTTCCGTTTGGCTCACCTGCACCAGTTCGTGAAACTGGTCGATCCAGTGCGCCAGCTTCATGCTTTGTTCTTCAATCGCCTTCAGGCGAACCTCTTTCATCGCCGGGTCGCTGCTGCGGCGCAAAAGATGCACGCTGGTGTTGATGATCGACAGCGGGGTGCGTAGATCATGCGAAGAACCGGTGATGAAGGCGTTCACCAACTTCATCCGTTCGTGCTCCAGTTCCAATTTCTGGCTCATGCGCGCCGCGCTCACATCGCGCATCAGCAGAATACGCCCCAGAACATCCCCCGTCCTTAAATGGATGGGCGAACTCCGTACCTCGTAAATCCGCTCCTTGCCGTCAATTTGCAGGTGAAACTCTTGATGCTCCGGCGCGGCCTTTTCTATCCATTCAGCCAGCGCGGGCTGCCCGGAAAAGATCGTCTGAACCGGTTTTCCGATCACCTCATCGCCCGCCTTGTCCATTAGCTTTTCGGCAGGTGGGTTCACACTCGCGACTCGTCCCCGGTTATCGATGACCAGCACCCCATCGGGCATGCTGCTGGTGATCATTTCGGCAGCGATCGGGCGGATATCCAGCAGGCGAAACCGGAAGTAGGTCAGGGTGAAGGTTAGGGCGATGACAAATATCGCAAATGAGCTTAAGTTGGGAAACGTGAACGGAATGAGCGCCAGCGCTGAAGGAACATTGAGAACCCCCACGAGGATCGCCGCGATGGCGACCAGCAAATACTGCGCTTGATGAATACCGCGGGATCGCCATGAATGGTTCAGCAGGACGTAATACGACCAGCCCATCAGAAAATACTGGTACACCACGTAGAGGTAGTAGCCCGCCGCGTAATGAATGCGTTCAAAGACCATGCCCTCTTCAATATGTATCGTCCATGACACATAAAACACATGCTGGGGATTCGTCCACAACAGGACGAGCGCCAGCGCAGGGACAACTTCCAGCCCAAGCAGCAGTTTCAGCGGAACGTGTTTGCCGGTATAGGCGAATGCGAAACACAGCATCAAAGCCGGCAGCAGCACAATCCCCGTGAAACGGGCATGCCCGAACAGCAGTGCCGACCCGACCGATTGACTGATCCCCAATCCGAAAAACATCGCGTTGGAGAAAATCGCAGCTCCCAGCAGCCCTGTGAGGTACATCGCCCCATTCGTTTCATGACGGCGTGACCACGCATAGACCGCCATGATGATCAGTAGGAGAGTCCCCAGCAAATTGATGACAAGGTACAGTGAGTAAGTTGTCTGCATGATAATGGCACCGTAAGGGCTCTTGTGAGGACGCAAAAACGTGAGTACATGATCATGTATCAGCGCCTTACGTGCGATTTAGCTCTCATCTTACAGCACAACAGCATTGGGGAATGATTAAACTCTAAACGTGTAGCAGGCATTTGAGGGAATGTATATATATTCGGGCACAGCATCCAACCTTCTTGACAGTCACGCTAAATTGCGCTAACGTTGGTTTCAACGCAATCGATTGCGAAAGATTTCGCCCGTTTTTTGCAGCAGCTTGGCAACCGTTACTGAATCGCAGTTTTCACTTATGCCGCATACTAAAGTTACCTTAGCCGACATAGCCAAACTGGCGGGCGTTTCCACCTCGACCGTTTCGCGCGCGCTCACCGACAGCCCACAGATCAGTGATGCGGTGAAGCGCCATATTAAGACGATCGCCGCCCAGCATCATTATCAAACTCACCTTGGCGCGCGCAATTTCCGCCTCAAGAAAAGTCATGTCGCCGCACTCGTGCTGCCGATTGATGCCTCCGACGGCGAAACCTTATCGAATCCCTTTGTCCTCGAATTTGTCGGCATGGTGGGCGCTGAACTGCGCCGTGTTGGATACAACCTGCTTTTGCTTCAAGACAAACGCGCCGATCAGCAGTTCTGGGAATCAGGGCTCGTCGAAGGCTTCATCCAGCTCGGTCACGGCCTCGATCTCGACCGGCTGAATGATCTCCCCCCGGAAATGCCCTTCGTCGTTTGGGGACCAAAACTGCCCAACCAGCACTACTGCACCGTTGGTATTGATAATCTCAAGCTGGCACAGCAGGCGGTCGAGCATCTGATCGGCTTGGGGCGGCGGCGCATCGGCATCATTACCGGCACCTTCGGCCAGTTTGATACCGAGTCGTATCTGCGCTTCGAAGGCTACCGGGAAGCGCTCGATTTGGCCGGTATTCCCTTCGATCAAGACCTTGTCACCTACGCCAATTTCGACTCACAGTCCGGGTATCAGGCGGCGGCGAAACTTTACGCACAGGCCCCGGATATGGACGCCGTCTTCGCTGCACACAGCGATGTTGTCGCCCTCACCGCTATTGAAGCCCTGCGCGAACGCGGGCGGGTGATCCCTGACGATGTGGCCGTGATCGGCTTCGACAATATCGCTTTGGGAAGCCATTTTGGGCTGCCGCTCACCACCGTGAGTCAGGAAGTTCAAACGACCGGCGCGCGCGCCCTCGTCGATACGCTGATGCGTCAAATCGCCGGGGAAACCGTGCATCCCGTGATTTTAGAAGGCAAATTGATCATTCGGCAGTCGTGCGGAGCGGATCAATGAATGCTCCCCGACCCTACGCTCATCTGGAAAACAGCGTGACGACTCTGCGTCTTATCCCCTCTTCAACCGTGTTTTCCCCTGCTGCACCTGCTTCGAATGGGCGGCGTTGGTGGGAAACCGGCATCATCTATGAAGTTTATCCGCGCAGTTTTCAGGATACGAACGGCGACGGCGTGGGCGATTTGGCCGGTATCCGCCAGCGTCTCCCCTATCTGCGCGATCTTGGTGTCGATGCGATTTGGATCACGCCGTTTTTCCGCAGCCCCATGGCCGACTTTGGCTATGATGTGGCCGATTACTGCGATGTTGACCCGGTATTCGGCACCATGGCCGACTTTGATGCCATGCTCCATGATGCGCATGCGATGGGCATCCGTGTTATTGTCGATTTTGTCCCCAATCACACTTCCAGCCAGCACCCGTGGTTCCTCGAATCGCGCAGTTCACGCGACAATCCAAAGCGCAACTGGTACATCTGGCACGAAGGGCGCACTGATGATCACGGTAATCGACTGCCCCCCAACAACTGGGAAACCTTCTTCGGCGGCAGTGCATGGACGTTCGACGATGCGACCGGCCAATACTATCTGCACATGTTCTTGGAACAGCAGCCGGATCTGAATTGGCGCACCCCCGAAGTCGTCGCCGCCATGCAGGATGTGCTGCATTTCTGGCTTCGTAAGGGCGTGGATGGCTTTCGCTTAGATGCGATTACTATCCTCATTAAACATGATGAGTTTCCTGACATGCCTGACGATGAGGATGATACCCTCTATGGGGGCGACCTCCTGCTGCGTTTGGTCGATGTCCACAACCAGCCGGAATTGCACCCGATCCTGCGCGGCTTTCGCGCTATCACCGACTCATACTCCGGGGATCGTGTCCTGATCGCGGAAACGGGCGCGGCGGATTTCGAAGAACTCATGGAATTCTGTGGCAGTGAGTTGAATGAGATCCAACTTCCGATGAACCTGAATACCATGCTGCTGCCGTGGAGCGCGAACACCATGCGCCAGTCGATCGAGGCGTATTATGCGGCGCTCCATCCCGGCGCAACCCCGAATTTCGTATTCGGCAACCATGATAAAAGCCGGTTTGCCACGCGCTACGGCGACGAGAATCACCGCGCCATTAACACGATGCTGCTCACCCTCTGGGGCGCGCCGACCCTCTACTATGGCGATGAACTCGGCATGCCTGATGGTCGCATCCTTCCCGAACAGCAGAAAGACCCATTCATCACGCGCTATTCCGAGTTCGGGTTAGGTCGCGATCCTGAACGGACGCCGATGCAGTGGGATGACAGCCCCAACGGCGGCTTTTGCTCACCTCATGCCGAGCCGTGGCTGCCGATGTTTACGCGCTTTCCATCAAGCGTCGCCGCGCAGGAAACCGACCCAACTTCGACGTTGAACTACTGCAAGCAGTTGATTCGGCTGCGCCGCCAGTTCGCCGCGTTACAGGATGGCAGCATCCGTTTTATCGACACGGCTGAAAAGTCGGACGAGGTGCTGGTTTATCTTCGCGAATCCCATGAGCGTATTCTCGTCGCCATCAATTTTGGCGGCGCTTCCCGCGTGATCGATGTTTCCGCACTCTCCGGTCACGCGTCCCCACTTCTTTCGAGCAGGTTGGACACGCCGCAAATGCTGTCGGCGTCGTCCGTTGAACTTCGTCCGTATGAGAGCCTGCTGCTCAGCCTGACCTAAGGAGGAGACGACAAGCATTAGCCATTTAACGGAAACGTTTAATCGTTTTTCGCACACATAACAAGTAAGTAATCGCAGAAACAGTCTATAAGGATGCATTTCATGAACCTCCGCAAATTCTTCGTTTTCGCACTATTGTTGGTCGTCGCACTGGGCACGCTTAGCTCGGTCGCGGCTCAGGATGCCATCCCTGCCTTTAATTTGGTCGTCTGGAGCTCGGACGGTGATGCTAATGACGTCGTATTGACGGAACAGTTCGCCGTGTGGGCAGAACAGTTCTCCCCCGGTTCCACCATCGAAGTCGTCGCCAAGGAAACTGAAACCGAGCGCAACGACGTGTTGACCGCTGGTCTCGCGGGCTCCGGTCTGCCGGATCTGATCCTCAGCCCGAACGACTCCATCGGCGTGTTCGTCGATGCCGGCCTCGTTCAGCCGCTGGATGATCTGTTTGACACCTCTATGTATCCCTTCAACCTCGGCGCGGCGCAGATTGGCGGCGTGACCTATGGTGTGCCGACCAACGCCGGTAACCACCTGATGTTGATGTACAACAAGACCCTCGTCCCGACCGCGCCGAACACGTGGGAAGAACTGATCGCGACCGCCGCTGAAGTCGAAGCCGCCAATCCTGACATTCAGGGCTTCGCCTACAACGAAAATGAACCCTTCTGGTTCCTGCCGTTCGTGCACGGCTTCGGTGGCAGCGTCTACGCAGAAGATGGCAGCATGGTGCTCGATACGCAGGCGTGGATCGACGCTTACCAGTTCGTCCATGACCTCAAGTTCGTTGATCAGGTTGTGCCGGAAGAATGCGACTACAACTGCGCCAACGACCTGTTCAAAGAAGGCAGCGTTGCCATGATCCTCAATGGTGACTGGGCCATCAGCGACTACCTGAATCCGGAAGTCTCCCCCGCGCTCGGCCCCGACAATCTGGGTCTGGCTCCGTGGCCGGAACTGCCGAATGGCCAGCGTCCGCAGCCCTTCACCGCCGGTAAGTTCATCAGCATCCCCGTGACCACGACGGGCGACCAGTTGACGGGTGCCGTTGCATTCGCCACGTGGCTGACCACCGATCCCGCCGCTGTTGAAGCGTACTCGGTTGCAACGGGTCGTCTGCCCGCCATCGCCGGCGTCACCATTGATGCGGAAACCAACCCCGTCCTCGCCGCTTCTGCTGAAGCACTGGCGACCGGTGTCGGTATGCCCGCCGATGCGACCCTGCGCTGCATGTGGGACAGTGTCCGCCCGAACCTCGAAGGCGTCATGAGCGATAGCATGACCGCCGAAGATGCCGCAGCCGAAGCGCAGATTGCCGCGGAAGACTGCCTCGCCCAGTAGTATCGACAGTTCGCCGTAAATCACGTAGGGTGGGGTCAAATGACCTCACCCTACGTATTTGGGAGACATACTTATGGAATTCAGCGGCTTATCCGTCGATATTGTTCTTAACACTTTAGGTCAAATCCTGCCGTTGATCATCGGTGTCATCGTCGGCACGATCATCCTTGAAGTGGGGTTATACCTGCTGCTGGCGAAGGTCATCAAGACGAAGCACGCGCTGCCCTATACGCTGCTTGCACCCGCGCTCATCGCGCTCGTCCTCTTCATGATCTACCCGCTTCTTTTTAACGTGCTGCTTGCCTTCTCTGATCTCAAACGTAATACATTCCCCTGCTACAGCCCGATCGCCCTTGGGCGCTGCGAACTCGATCACTTATACGGGTTCGACTATGCGTTGAAGAACTTCACCGATGTGTTCTTCCGCATGCGCGATGGTGAGATTGTTGGCTGGGGGCGTTTGCTCCGCACTGCCGATTCGACCTTCCCTGTGCTGCTGCTCCGCACCGTGATGTGGACAACGATCAACGTGATTTTCCACTTCACCATCGGCATGGGATTGGCGCTGGTCATGAACCAGAAGCTCCGCTTCAAGAGCATCTACCGCGCGCTCATCGTCATCCCGTGGGCAATTCCCGCGGTCATCACCGGCCTGACGTGGCGGCAGGAATTCCATGCCCAATACGGCTTCGTCAATATCTTGATTCAAACGTTGGGCGGTCAGCCGATTAGCTGGTTGGACGATCCGACGGCGGCGTTCGTGGCGGTGGTCTTCGTCAATATCTGGCTCGGCGTGCCGTTCTATATGGTCATGCTGCTCGGTGGCATTCAAAGTATTCCCGGTGACTACTACGAAGCCGCGCAAATGGACGGTGCATCGCCTTGGCAGCGTTTCAACGCCATCACCCTGCCATTACTCAAACCGATCATCATCCCGGCCATCACGCTTGACGTGATCTGGACGTTCAACAAGTTGGATGTGATTTTTCTTGTCACAGGCGGCGGGCCACAGGAGAGTACCAACATCCTTGTGTCCGCGCTCTATAATGCCGCCTTTGGCCCGTCCGCGACGCAAGAATTAGGCTTTGCCGCTGCCTTCTCCATCGTCATCTTCATCATCCTGTTCATCTTTGCGCTAATTTGGATTACGACGAGCGGCGGTTTGAAGGAGATTTACGACCGATGACGACCAACACTGCTGTATCCTCTGTCGATGCAGAGGCCAAAACCGGTCTGCCCATCAAGCAGATCCGCCAGATCGCAGCCATCGTGCTGCTGGTGGGCGGTTTGCTGCTCACCGTGTTGAACGGGATGAGCGTTGGATATGCTATTGCAGGTGCGTGGCTGGCACTGCTGGTCTGGAAGCCGCTGCATGGTATTCTCGTCTTCTATGCGACGATATCGGTCTATCCGGTGCTCCGGGTCGTCAGCATCTCGCTGCGCCCCACCGATGGGCTGCTTTCGCGTTCACTGGACATCATCCCGCCGGGTGCGACGCTCCACAGCTTTGTTGAACTGTTCACCGAGGAAGAATTCCTGCGCTGGATTTTCAACAGCTTCGCTATCACCGTCTCGGTCTCGCTGATTGGCCTGACGGTCGCTGCGACGGGAGCCTATGCGTTTAGCCGTTGGCGCTTCCCCGGTCGCCGCCCTCTGTTGATTTTCCTGCTCACCACGCAAATGCTGCCCGCGTCGATGCTGCTGATCCCGATCTTCGTCATCGTCGCGCAGTTGAACCTCACCAACAACCTGATCGGCTTAATCCTCGCCTACACCGCGACCGCCGTGCCGTTCAGTGTGTGGATTTTGAAAGGCTACTACGACACGATCCCGCCGGATCTTGAAGAAGCGGCGATGGTCGATGGCTGCCAGCGTATGCAGGCCTTCTACCGTGTGATCCTGCCGCTCTCCACCCCGGCGTTGTCGATCGTGTTCCTGTTCAACTTCCTCGGATCGTGGTCGGAATTCATCGTCGCCAAGGTGATCTTGCAGGCCAACACCGTGATGACGTGGCCGCTCGGTCTGAACCAGTTGATCGGCACCTTCAATACCGACTGGGGCAAATACGCCGCCGGGTCGGTGCTGGTGACGGTTCCCGTGCTGCTGCTGTTCATGTGGCAGTCGAAGTACTTGATTTCTGGTTTGACACTCGGCAGTGTCAAGGGTTAAGCCGCCGGGTCGGTCACCATGATCCGCATTTTCTAGCAGCACCCACCCCGTGATCATTGGGATGGGTGCTGCACATGCGGCTGACGACCTGCCGCCCGTCTTACTGGCGAATGACAGTGATTTGCTGAAGAAGCAGGAAACTGCCCGCCATTAGGTTGGTGTCATTTAAGGGCGGGGTTGTCCAGTTGCTCGCGCAGCTCTCGTCCAACCATTGATTGAAAACGCCGTTTTGCTCCGCAGTGGTAAGAATCAACATCAGTGTGTACGCTCCGACACTGTCGGCACTTCCCACTCCGATCGTCAGCGCCCATCGGTTGCCGCCTGCTGGATCGCTGGGGAGATGGACACGTGCCCCACAGGGATCATCGGATGCCGGGAAAATGAGCTGATCTTCTGTTTTCAGGACGAGCCATACCTGCTGATTCGCGTTGATCTGCGACGCATCATAGCTGCCTCCGACTTGGGTCAGCATGTCCACGACGGCACCATCGGTCGGAAGGTCGATCGTGGCGATAATCCCAGTGGAGTCACTGCTTCTCGTACTCTCAACAACGCCAAACTCCGGACGCAGCGCTTCGCGGAGGCTCTCGACTTCGGCGGCGTACCGTATGGAGGCTTCGGTATTGCCTAGCTGCATGCTGATGATGCTGTCTACCGCGATGATGAGTGAATCGCGCAGACTCTCATAGGCGGCGTCTTGATCGTCAGGATGTGCTTGATTTTCAAGGCATCGGCGGAGCGCTTGTAACGCAGCGGCGCGTTGGGCATCGCCCTCTATTTGCACCGCCCCTTCGTATTCCGTGAAGATTTGCGCACCAAAGCGGATCCAGTCATCACCGGATGCCACCTGTACTGCGTCTGCCGAGCAGTCCTCTTGTTGAGCCGAAATTGTCAGAGGTGCGCCGAATGCGCCTAAAACGACGACAGCAACCAAGAAAGAGAAGAGACGTTTCACAACATGATCCTTTCGTTCACTCTGGTCTTAAATACCCGGACGAACTTGGGAAAATTCCGCTGGACGGTGTTGTGTTCTGGCCGTCGATAAATAGGCATCGCCTGCCACTGGCGCGCTTGAGAGTGGCATGAGAAACAATAAGGGACGTTACTTTTTGGTGATTACCCTATAGGGTATATCTAAGATAAATAATTAGTATAGTCAGAAGGAAAAATTGTGACAAATTTTCTAATTTAGACTGCTCAGACTCAAAAAAGGCTGCTCCCATCGACATGGGAGCAGTCCAAAATCGTTTGCTAGGGTTTCGCCTAACTGCCCGACTCCATCACTTCGCTCGCAGTCAGCGCACCATATAGGAATGCTTCCACCTCGGCGCGAAGCGCGGTACACGCTTCATCTTCCCCCGCCACATTCCCCGTCGTGAGCATCATCATATCGCCGCCCATCATTGAGGCATCTTCGGTCGCCATCATATCCCCCGACGGCATCATCGCTTCTTCCGTCGCCATCATATCGCCCATGCTGGTGTCCATCATCATGGCATCGAACAGCGGCGCGTACTGACCCTTCTCGAACGTCGAAACATCCATCATCGAATGGAAGCCGTAATCATGTTCGGCGATGTACAGCAGGACGATTAAGGTCGAATCGCACGTGTGAGTCATCATCTCCTGAGCAGCAGGCTGTGCCGTAACCCCCACCATCGATCCGATCACCACAAGCGCCAGCACCACACTGAACAGAATTCGCTTCGTCATTTACCAAGCTCCTTTAATCGATCAAAACAGGATCGCACGGGGAAATACCCGTCTAATCACAGGAGCTTAGGCGGCAGATGTTGCGTAGAAATGACGAAATGCTTGCGAAAGTCTTACGGGCGCGGGGGTAGGGTAAACCGGAATGTCGTCCCGGCGCTGGCACTGCTTTCGACCGTGATATGTCCGCCGTGTGCCTCGATGAATCCGCGCACGATCGCCAGCCCCAGCCCGGTTCCACGCGCGCCGCCTGTTTGTGTCCGCGACGGTTCCCCGCGATAGAAACTTTCGAACACATGCGGCAGATCGGCATCGGGAATCACGCTCCCCGTGTTATGGACCCGCACGTCGATTCCCTCAGGCGTGCGGCATGCGTGGATGCTCACCTGCCCGCCTTGCGGCGTATGGCGCAGCGCGTTTTCTAGCAGATTGTTCAGCACCCGTTGAATCTTATCCGGCGCAACCTCGATCACATCAAGCCCCGGCTCGAGATCGCCCGTCAGCGTGACGCCTCGCTGCGATGCCTGCGCGCTCAAACTGCCAAGCGTATCCGAGATCAAGTCGCGCAGGGATGTCGGCTCGCGCTGAAGCGTGAAACTTCCTGCATCCATCTGCGCCAGCGCGAACAAATCGTCGATCATCTTGCTCAAGTGAAACAATTCGCTTTGCACGCTGCGCAAATATCGCGTCACCGTCTGCGGATCGGTTACCATGCCGTCCAAAATCGACTCGTTCATCGCGCGGACAGTCGCCAGCGGTGCCCGCAGATCATGCGACACCCACGCCACCAGATCGCGCCGTGCCTGTTCAAGCTGCTGCTTCTGTGCTTCGATCGCTTCCAACCCATCGACCATCTGGTTGAACGCCGTCGTAAGCTGTGCCAGTTCGTCGTTGCCGCGCACGGGCAGCCGTGATTTTAGATCGCCCGCTGCCAGCGTTTTCGCCGCCTGCCCCAACACGCGGATTCGCTTGATCCACACATTGGCGATGAAATACACGCAGAAAGCGCTCACCAGCCCACCGTAGATCAGCAGCGCGATCGTCAGCACATAATCATGCTGGCTGATGAACATCAACTGCGCCGTCAGCCACACATTGATGAAAATCAGCACCACCAGCAGGGCGATGTTCGCCATCATCCCCCAGCGCAGACTGGTGAACCACTCCAGTACGCCGACCCGGTACAGCACATAGATCGCGGCGATGCTGGCGCTTCCGCTGCCCACCATGAACAGAAACAGCAGACGAATATCGCCATCCGGGGGATTGAGATGCGCCGCGACAATGCCCAAACTGAGCAGCGCCGCCGCCAGCATTCCCACCAGTAAGCCGATCAATGCCGTGCCGTTAGAGAGAATCGGTCTGCGGTTCAAATTTGTACCCTACGCCCCACACCGTTTGCAGAAACACCGGGTTCGACGGATCGCGCTCCAGTTTTTCACGCAGCCGCCGGATATGGACGGTGACCGTGCTGTCGTCGCCGTAAAACTCGTAGCCCCATACGCGGTTGAGGATCTGTTCACGCGTGAACACCTGCTGCGGATGCGAGGCCAGCAGCCACAGCACCTCGAATTCGCGCGCGGTCAGCGTCGGCGTCTGTTCGGCCACCTGTACCAACCGCCGCAGGGGATCGATCGTCAAGCTGCCGTAATGCAGCGGCTTTTCGGCGCCCTCTTCTTGACCGCCGGAAACACGGCGCAGCACCGCCTTCACACGGGCGACCAGTTCGCGCGGGCTGAACGGCTTGACGACATAATCATCCACGCCCAACTCAAACCCCGTGATCCGATCCGACTCATCGCCGCGTGAGGTGAGGATGATGACCGGGACGCCGCCGCCTACATTCAACGCCGTATAATCACCGGAATTGCGCAGCACGCGCATCAGCGTGAAGCCATCCAATCCCGGCAGCATAATATCCAGCAGAATCAGATCGACCGCTGTGTCGCGCAGCAACCGCAGCCCGTCCGATCCGGTTTCCGCCTCCACCACCTGAAACCCGTCGTGTTCCAAATACCGCCGCACGACTTCACGCAGCGTCGGCTCGTCATCGATAATGCAGATCGTTTGTGCTTTTCCCATAGCCCTATTGTGCGCTCAAACAATTACGGATGTCTTACATCCCACCCACCAACCCCGCGCTTGATCAGTCCTGTGAGCGCATCCAGCCAACCGGGAAAGGCATTCAGGCAGGGCGCGACCCGGAATGCCGATGCATCCCCGCCGCTTTCCGCGAACAGATGGCGGCCTTCATTCCCCAACTCGTCGAGCGTTTCCAAACAGTCGGTGACAAACCCCGGCGAAAATACCAGCAGACGTTTCACACCCTGTGCCGCCAATCCCCGGATCGTGGCATCCGTCGCCGGTTGAAGCCATTTCTCCGGCCCGAACCGTGATTGGTAGCTCATCGCCCACTGATCGCGAGTCCATCCCATCGCCTGTGCCAGTGCTTCCGCTGTGCGTTCGCACTGCTGCGGATACGGATCGCCCGTCGTCACAAATCGCTCCGGGATTCCGTGAAAGCTGATTAGCACTTTGTCCGGTGCTTCCGGCTGCGCTGCGATCACCCCCGCCAAGTGATCGCGTAGGGAAGCGATGTAGCCGGGATCATCGTAATACGGCTCCAAGAATCGCAGCGTCGGTACCGTTCGTTTGCGTTCGTGGAACAGCGGGCAGCGCCGCCCCGCCGCCGCTGTATAGACCGCATCGTAAATCGATGCCGTGGTGGTGGACGAAAACTGTGGGAACATCGGCACGACAAGAATGCGATCGATTCCCTCCGCTTCGAACTGCGCGATCGCCTTTTCGATGCTTGGATTGCCGTAGCGCATGCCCAGCAGCACGCGGAAGTTATCGCCAAGCCGCGCTTTCACCCCGTCCGCCTGCTGCTGCGAGTACACCAGCAGCGGCGATCCGTTTTCCAGCCAAATGCGCTGGTACAGCGCCGCCGATTTGCGCGGGCGGGTGTTCAAAATGATCCCACGCAGCACGGGCTGCCACACGAACGGCGAATAATCGATCACGCGCATGTCGGAAAGAAACTGCCTCAGATAAACCCGCACGGCCTGCGGGGTAGGCGCGTCCGGCGTCCCTAACGCGGCCACCAGAACGCCAATTTTGTCTGTCGGTTGCATAGACTCAAGCCCTCACAAAGGATGCCAACGATAGCTTTGTAGAATAATGAACCACTTCACGCAAAGGAAAGAAGGCGCTATTTGCGGTGACGCCTTCAATCTGTTTTCTTGGATGAACCTTTTGACGATCAATCCACTATAATAGGCATATCCTGTTAGGGAGATCATCTGCTGTGCTGAATGCCGAGACCCGTCTGAATCCCACCGCGCCCCGTCTGCGCGATGCGTTCGAGGATCAATCGATTCGACACATTGTCGAGTTTTCGATGGATCAAATTGACGAAGGCCTACCGTCATGGGCGCGGCGCTCGCACCCGGTGATCCGTCGGCACTTGGGCTCCTACTGGAAAACCTTCACGCCTGACATCACGGTGTTGGGGCGGTTGTTCAGCGGGTTTGCGATCATCACCCTGCTGTCGGCATTCATCCCGACGATGTACACGCTGCTCGTCCCCACCGTAACGGTGTCGCTCGTCATGCTCCCCGCCGCCGGGTGGTTGTATGTGAACTTGCTCTACAATGTCGGCTCGTTTGCCGCTGCCACCGTGAACAGCGAACGCCGCCATAACACCCTCGATATTCTCCGCTCCACACCGCTTGAGCTGCGCGAAATTCTGCTCTGCAAAGGCGCGGCTTCTATTTGGCGCTACATCGAAGACTTGAATCTGGTCACGATCTCGGTGCTGCTGACCAGTCTGCCCCTGCTGATGATCCTCTACAACACGCTGCTGAACGATCTGGATAATCCGCTGCTGATCGCTATCGTCGTCGTCGCGGCGCTGGCTTCGGTGACGCTGCGCATCGTCCTCGAAACCATCATGATCGCGGCGATGGGGATGCTCATGGGGGCGACCAATTTCGCACGGTCGGCGGCGGTGGTTTCGACCGTCTTGATCGGCGTTGGCTACTTTGTGCTGCTCAACGGTGCGCGCTTGGTGCCATTCGGCTCATTTTACGTGATTCTGGTTGAAATCGTCGCCCCGTTGGTGCTGCCGATCGCGATCACCATCGGCTGCCTCTTCTTGACGATCTATCTGCTTCAGCGTGACTAGGTCTGCCTACTGTTGAACAGCCGTTTCGGTGAAGCTTGATAATGCCGTTTGAAGTGTCGTATCAAATGGCTTTCACTTGATGCGCTGCAAACGCGATGCCGTACCCCTGCCGCAGCAGATCATAGGCTTTCTCCACACGGCAGCGAATCAGATATTGGTGCGGAGATAACCTCGTCCCTTCCCGGAACAGCCGCCAAAAATGCGATAGGCTGAACCGGCGCGATATGCAATGGGCACCAGCGTGGGTCGAAGAGTGTGACGGTAGAGCAGATGGTGCACCATCGTAATAGCGCTCGATTTCATTCTCTATAGAAACGAAGCGAGCGATGGGCAGCCGCGCTTCACACCTTGGACGGGGTTCGTCGGGGCGATTCCGAACTGCCAACCCGCCGGGGAATCCTAATTTGGCGTTCTCCAGCCCCAAAATCCCCCTTTTCGTCAGTAAGTCGTGGCCCAGTCGTCGTATGTGAAGTCCACCTTGATGGGTTAGAATAGGGGCGTGGCGACATCTTCACATCCGACGAAAGGAATTTTGAGCATGAAACGTACGACCGTGCGACTCGTCATGCTGCTTTCATTGATTGCAGTTTTGTCGATTGCATTTCCGGCTTTTGGACAGGGAACGATTGCTAACCCGCCGAATCCCAATGCCAATATCAGTTGGCCTCCCCCGGTGTATATCATTCGTGGCGAAACCGAAATTCGCGGCTCGGCAAACCTGCCGAATATGACCAACTATTTCATTAGTTTCCGTCCGCTCAATGATGATTTGACTCCCATGACCAGCGAATTCCTGCCCGCTGTGCTGCCCTCGACGGCTGCCGTGCAGGATGATGTCCTTGGGGTATGGGATACCTCCATTGTCGATGATGGCATTTACACCCTGCGTTTGACGGTCAATGTGCGCGGCGGTCAGCCCGTTACGCAGGAAGTTGGCCCGATCCGCGTCGAAAACAACCCGTCGCCGTTCGCGCAGCAAAGCATTCAGCCGCCGCAGAACAACACGGGCGGTGGTATCGTGATCCAGCCGACGACGATTTTCGTTCAGCCGACGCTTGAACTGCCGACTCCGACCCCGACCTTCGACCCGACGCCGCGCGTGACGGTGCGTGGGGCCAGCGCGAACGTCCGCACGGGCGACAGCACTGATTTCGGTGTGATCACCACCCTGCCGCAGGGTACCTCGTTGGTGATCGTCGGCATTAGCAATCGTGGCACAGGCTGGTATCAGGTGCGCCTGAATGACGGTCGTTTGGGCTGGATGGCACCGAGCGTTGTCGATGTGAGCGGAAACCTGAATACGGTGCCCGCCGTCGTGCCGCCGCCGCCGCCTGCCACTCCGATCCCGACCGCGATCCCGGCGACCCCCGTCCCGGCGACTTCGACCAACCTCGTCGCGGGCATCGTCGTGCTTGATCCGGCCTCGCCGAACTGCGGCCAGACGTTCACCGTCGGTTTCGACGTGGCGAACCTCGGCACGCAGCAGTCGCTCGCTTCCGGTACCGTCACGCTCACTGACGTGCGCGTCGCGGACGGCAGCACGCAGGGCAGCACGGTCGGCGGCTTCCCGGTGCTCATCCCCGGCCAGACCTTCCGCGTCAACATGCCGCTGACGGTCAGCACGTGGTACAACGAACAGCACCGCATCACGTTGGTAATCGATCAGGGCAACACCATCCCCGAAACGAACAAGGGCGATAATACCCAGACGATCACCTACACACTCAACAAGGGTGGCTGCCCGTAAGCGGCACGCCAACCAGCAAGGTTTCACGGGGGAGTGTGGCAGTCACACTCCCCCTTTTTATTTGGAGTTCTCCAATCAGCGCTGATTTTGCTATCCTGAGACGTGGGCTACTGAAGGAGATATCATGACCCAACGTGAGCAGCTTGAAAAAACTCGTCAGGCCATCATGCGTTACCGTGAACTGCTCGATCTACTGCACCAGCATGTCGATCAAGCCGAACGCCGCTATGAAGGTTGGTTCGCCGCGCTTCCCGCCGATGAACTTGACGGACTGCCGGAAAAGCAGCGTCAAGGCCGCGCCGCCGAACACTATGTCAGCGATCCGCAGCCGATCGCCGATGGTGCGCTGCATTTGCGCTTCGTGTGCCGCGAGTTTGAGAAGGAATTCGAGCAGCTTCACGATAATGTCCTGACTGAAGCCGAGGAAGACTAAACAACCCCGCGCCATTCGCCTTGGGCGTGCCATCATTTGGTGCGCCCTTTACCGTCCCCATTACCCCGCAAAGACGCTGCCGAATCGCGCCATCCGGTAGACCTGACTATACTCAGACTATCGTCTACCGCAGCCGGAAGGCCGCCCCTTATGACCGACGTGTTCATCTCGTATTCGCGCCAGAATACCGATTTTGTCCGTCGCCTCTATGAAGCGCTTGATCGCAGCGGACGCGACGTGTGGATCGATTGGGAGTCGATCCCGCGCGGCGAGGAGTTCCTCAAGACCATCTATGATGGCATTGACGCGGCGGACGTATTTTTGTGCGTGATCAGCCGCCATTCGCTCGCCAGTGAAATCTGCAACCTTGAAGTCCGTCACGCACGGCGGCGCAACAAGAAGATCCTCCCGATCGTCCTCGAAATGCTTCAGGGCGAAGACTTAAACGCTGTGATCGCCGGGTGGTACAAGAAATCGTGGGAAACCGACGCGCGCGACAACTGGGAAACGCTCAAGGCGATCAACTGGGCGATTTTCACGCCTGACCGCGACTTTGATACTGAATTCAAGGCGCTCACCGCCGAAATCGAGACCGATCGCCCGCATGTGCGCTTGCATACGCGCTACGGCGTCGCTGCAAAAGATTGGCAGACGGCGGGGCGTAATCCCAGCCTGCTCTTGATCGGTGATCAAGTGTCCGCCGCCGAAGCATGGCTGAAAGATGCGACGACACAGGGCAAAATCCCCGCGCCGACCGACGAGATGCGCCTGTACATCGCCGAGAGCCGCCACGCCGAAGACGAACGCGCCCGCATTGCGGCAGCACAGAAACGGCGCACGCGCCAGCTTACCGCTTCAACTGCGCTGTTCGTGATCGCCACCGCCTTACTTGCGATCGTCGGGGTTACTGCCCTTCAAAGCCGCGAAGCGTCGATCGCAGAAGCGAACATCGCCCGCACGGCGGAAGCCGAAGCCGTCGATCAGCAAAACACCGCCGTCGCCGCCCAGCAAACCGCCCTCCGCGATGCCGACATTGCCCGTACAGCCGAAGCCCAAGCCGTCGAGCAGCAGGACATCGCACGGGCAGCGGCGGCGGCCAATCTTGACCTCTTGGAGCACAGGGAGCCTTCGGCGCTCGAACGTGTGAATCAGCTTGTGGCGCAGTATCCGCAAAACGCCAGCGCCTATTTCTTTCGAGCGCTCGTCCTCAGCAGCTTGGATCAGTCCATCCAAGCTATCGCTGATTACGATACGGCCATCGAGCTTGATCCGACTGTTCCCGAAGCTTACAACAATCGCGGGTTAGCTCGTTTTCGCAGCGGCGATACCGCCGGGGCAGAAGCCGATTTCGATGCCGCCATCCGTTTGAACCCGGATTATGCCGAAGCCTATAGCAATCGCGGGGCCGCGCGGGTCGAAAATGGCGATTATGCAGATGCGATCGTTGATTACGATACGGCCATTCGCTTGAATCCATCCAATGTCGAAGCCTATTTCAATCGAGGCAGCGCGCGTGCCGCCATGGGCGATCCCGAAGGCGCGCTGGCCGATTTCGACACCGCGATTCGCCTCAATCCCGCTTATGAGCTGGCCTACTACAACCGTGCCAATACCTACGCCGCACGCGGGGACTACGCCGCCGCCATTGCCGACTATGACGCGGCGATTCGCCTGAATCCACTGCGAGCCGAAGCGTATAATAATCGAGGGACCGCCCGCGACCGCAGCGGTGATCCTGTGGGGGCATTAGAGGATTTGGACACCGCTGTGCGGCTCGATCCAAATTACACGGATGCCTATTTCAACCGGGGCAATACGCGGGCAAACAGCGGCGATCAAGCGGGTGCGATCGAGGATTACACCGACTCCATTCGCTTACGATCGGATAACCCCGATGCCTATTACAACCGCGCCCTCTCGAAGTTTGCGCTTGAAGACTATGTGGGAGCGTTGGACGACTTCGACGCGGCCATTCGCCTTAACCCGAACCACCCGCAGTTGTACAGCGATCGCGGACTCACCCATTTTCTAATCGCACAGGGGTTGGATGATCTCGACAATCAGCTTGCGGAGGCTCAGGCGGCGGTGGACGATTGGAACCACGCCGAACAGCTCGGCCTCACCTTGAATCCCGACATCGCTTTCGCCCGTGATCAGTTGAGCGGGGTATTGCCTCCGACGCCCACCGCCACACCGTGAGCAGGCTCAAACGGCGGGTATCGACCGCGCTGGCCTTGATCAGGCTGGGGCGGTTGCACTTTTTGGTGGGCGGGTTCGTTTTGCACGGGTTAGGGATTGCGATCGCGCTGTATCAAGGCGCGGCATGGCATCCGCTGGCGTTTTTGTGGGGGCAAATCGTCATCACTGCCACGCAGATCATGACCCATTACGCCAACGACTACTTTGATCTCGCCGCCGACCGCGCCAACCAAACGCCGACGCAGTGGTCAGGCGGCAGCCGTGTACTCGTAGAAGGGGCGCTGCCGCCTTCGGTAGCGCTGCGCACGGCTCAGTGCATGGCCATTATCGCGCTGGCGGCGAACCTGATCTTGAGCGTGTTGATCCGCCCCGGCGTGCCGACGTTTCTCTTGCTGGCCGCCGCTCAAGCCGGGGCATGGTTTTACAGTGCGCCGCCGCTCAGCCTGCATTCCCGTGGGCTCGGTGAGCTGGCCGTCATCATCACCGTTCCCCTGCTCACACCGCTGACCGGTTATTACCTTCAGGCTGGGCACTTCGATCTGCTGCCGCTTCTGGCGGTCGTGCCGCTGTGCGCGATTCAAGGCGCGATGCTGCTGGCGATCGAATTCCCCGATGCCGAAGGCGATCGCGCCGTTGGGAAACGGACGCTGGTCATCCGCTTGGGTGCGCATCGAGCTAAAAACCTCTACGTGTTCCTCGTATCCGCCAGTTTCGTCAGCCTCCCTGTGCTGGTTGCGGCAGGGCTGCCGCCCCTTGTTGGATTGGCTGCCGCAGCATTCCTGCCTTTGGCGCTGATGCTGTTATGGCAGGTGCACCGGGGAGACTGGCGGATGCCACAGCGTTGGAACCGCTTCGGCTTTCACACCATCCTGCTGCTGATGGGGGGTTCCGCCGCCGAATGCGCCGCCTTCATCCTGCTCATCGGCCTTCGCTGACGCGCTACGGAGTCGGCGTGAGTCCTTCGGCACGGCTGGCGAACGCGCGCCTCAGATTTTCCTCAAAGGGTGGATAGATCACGCCCGCCTCGGTGATGATGCCCGTGATATACGCGTTCGGTGTCACATCGAAGGCCGGGTTGCCGACCTGTGTTCCCGGCGGTGTGATCAGCACCCCTTCGATGTGGGTGACTTCCTCCGCGCGCCGCTCCTCGATCTCGATCTGATCGCCGTGCGCTGTCTTGAGATCGACGGTGCTCAGCGGCGCGACCACATAAAATGGAACGCCGTGCGCTTTGGCGACCAGCGCTAAATTGTACGTGCCGATCTTGTTCGCCGTGTCGCCGTTGGCGGCGATGCGATCCGCGCCCACCACGCACAACTGCACGCCCACGCGCCGCATGAAATGCCCCGATGCGCCATCGGCGATCACCTGATGTGAAATACCATATTCGCGCAGTTCCCACGCCGTCAGGCGTGCGCCTTGTAAGCGCGGGCGCGTTTCATCGACGAACACATGCACCTGCTTCCCCATCTCATGCGCGGTGCGGATCACACCGAGCGCGGTGCCATATTCCATCGTCGCCAAGCCGCCCGTGTTGCAGTGATGGACGATGTTCGCCCGTTCCGGCACCAGCGCCGCCCCGTTGCGTCCAATCTGCTTGCACGTTTCCGCATCTTCGCGGGCGATCGCGTGGGCCGTCTCCAGCAGGGCCGCTCGTAGATCCGCCACGCTCGTCCATCGCGGATCGGCAGTGACAGCCGCCATCCGGTCGAGCGCATAGAACAAATTCACCGCCGTCGGTCGGCTGGCGCGCAGTACCCGATCGGCGGCAGCGAGTTTTTCGCGCAGCGCCGCCAGATCATCCCCCGCGAAATGGACGGCTTCCAGCGCGATTCCGTAGGCCGCCGTATCACCGATCGCGGGGGCCCCGCGTACCACCATCTCATAAATCGCTTGGGCGACGCTTTCCGCCGTGGTGTAGTCAAGGTAAATGGTTTGGCCGGGCAGCTTGCGCTGATCCAGCAGGCGCAGCGTTCCTTCCGGCTGCCATTCGAGGCTTTTGAACATCATTCCGTCCTTCGTGTGACTCGATCACCGGGGCGTAAATAGGCGTCCCCGGCGGCGAATAGCATACCGTGCGCCCGCTCAAATTGCCCACATCACGCAGCAGCCTCTCTTTCGTAAAACGCTACAAGAAAGCAGATAAAAGATTCAACGCAAAGACGCTAAGGGTGAAAGGCGCAAAGGAAAACAATCTTTCCTTGCATCTTTGCGCCTTTGCGTTGAATCTGTCATTCGCTAAAAGCTCCCGGTTTTGACTGCGCCCGCCCGCTCGTAATTCACGAGGATGACGCCGCTTGGGGACACTTGGCTGTCCGTTACCTTGAACGCCGCCGGGGGAGTGCCGCCAGCAAACAATCGTTTTCCGCTGCCCAACGTCAGCGGATAGATTTTGAGCCAGAAGGCATCGACCAAATCGTGCATCATCAGCGTTTGAAGCAGGTTTCCACTGCCGTACACATGCAAATCCGGCCCCGCCTGCTGCTTGAGTTTGCTGACTTTTTCCCCGATGTCACCGCTTAAAAACACGGTGGGCTGCCATTCATGCGAGGTCAAGGTATTCGAAGCGACATACTTGGTCGCCGCCATGACACCCGGCCAAATGTCGGCATGCTGCGGCCAGTATGGTGCCCAAATATCAAACGTTTTGCGCCCGATCAGCAGATCAAACGGCATACCCATTTCTCTTTTGACCACAGCTCCAAGCACCTCGTCGGAGTAGGGCGCAATCCAGCCGCCATGCGCGAAACCATCACTGGTATCTTCTTCTGGCGCGCCCATCGATTGAATAACGCCATCAAGGGAAACATGGGAGATGACGATCACACGTCTCATAGCTGGGTTCCTTTCACAGGGGGATGGTATACGTGATAAAATAGCACATGCGTTCCATTTTTACAAGTAAATCAATTGCTCCTGAGACAACCTGCCGTAGCAGGCCCGCCATTCCACTGTCCAATCTGCCGAAATCCCCGCGCCCGCCCGCTGTTCTTGTCACTCATCACCGTAAAATGGTGCCAAAACTTTGTGAAGTCCGGCCCATCGCCTTTGAAACCGCCGCCGCCATACTAAAAGGGAACCCTTAGGATGAGGAGTCAACAGCGCGATGGCGAAAGCAAAAAAGACCGATCTGCGCGATCTAATACGCGAGTGTGTACGCCTCCTCAAACCCACTTTCGATACGCTTCCCCTGACCCATTTCGTGCTCACCTTACTGTTTGTCGCCCATATTGGAGCCGGAGGGGGTGGATTGTGGAGTTCGCACGGTGTGGACTATCTTCCGCTTTCGACGGTTCCCATCTTGTCTGCCGTTTGGCAGCGGCGTAAATCACCCCTATACGACGATCTTTTGGATGCCTTCACCGAACTTGAAGGCGAACCGCCACTGTTGACTGATGCGACGCTCTCGCTAGAAGGTGCGTTCGTTTCGGCCTTGACGCAAGCGGCTATTCCCGAACCTATCTTGACTGAATCCGTCGCCTTGGTCGAACGCTTCTCGACCGAAGCCAGCGCCAAACAACCCCTTTTTCAGACCGATCACTTTGGCACAACTTTTGTAACGGCCCTCGATCAGCTTGTGCAGCTTTCCGGTCGTCGTGATACCGGATTTTATACCCCACGGACGCTTGCTCGCTTAGTAGTGGAGCTTGCAAAACCTTCCCCCGGCATGTCGATCTACGATCCGACGGTAGGTACCGCTGGCCTGCTTGTGGAATCCGCTCGTTTTATCCGGCAGTACGGCGGCGATCCCCAATCCCTCCGGTTGAATGGATGTGAACTTGATCCCCGCGTTGCCGCGATCGGGCGGTTGAATTTGGCCGCGCATGGCTTATGGAATACAGCCTTTAAGGTTGGAAATACCCTCGAAACCCCTAGCGAACCAATACATGATCTGGTTGTGCAGGCACTCCCTGTCGATGCGGACGGCAAAACGGTTCGCCGCGAAGAAGAAAATTTCCTCCGCCATGCCCTCGCCTCGTTGACGCCGCAGGGCCGCGCCGTGATCTTGAGTGCTTCCTCTCTGCTGCGCAATGATCACCGCGATCTGTGGCAGTCCATCCTCAACCGCGATTGGCTTGAAACCGTCATCAGTCTGCCGCCTATGCTCCTTCATGGAACCTCGGCGGGCGCGGTCGTGCTCATGTTCAATAAGGACAAACCCGCCGCGCACCGCGAACAGGTACTGTTCATCGACGCTGTTTCCGATGACGATTCTGCGAGTCATCATTCCCGGTTGGCCGATGAAACCTTCCGGCGTGTGGTCGAAGCGCTCAGCGCTTGGAAGCATATTCCCGGTTTTGCCCGTGTGGTCACGCTCGATGCGATCCGCGCGCAGGGCTGCAATCTGAACGCCGTCCGCTATATGGAATGGACGGAAGCGGCGGATCAGCCCACGCTCGAAAACGCGCTCGATCACTACCGGATCGCGGTGCAAAAGCGCGAAGAAGCGATGGAGCGACTGCGGCAGGCGCTTGAAAGCCTCAACTATCCCGTCAGCCGCACGCCCAAACCATGACTGACTCTCTGACTCGCAAGCAGTACCTACACGATATTCTGCGCCCGGTTTCGCCGGAGACCGATATTCAGGATTTGCGCTTGTACACGCAGGCCGTGGCCCAACCCGGCCATCAGGGAATCGTGTTACAGGGGGCGCGGCTCGGTGCCGATCGTATCGAGACACCGCAGATCACGGTGCGCGCCGGTTACTTCATGATCGCCCAGTACTTCCCACAGAAAGGCTTGTGGGGACTGGTTCCGCCGGAGTGCGACGGCGCGCTGGCCGCTCCCGGTTACCATGTCTTCGCCCTCTCCCCCGCCGTTGATCCGGACTATTTTCGCGGCAGCCTTTCGACCGATTTCTTCGCCAGCAAAGTGTTCAAAGCCGCCCGCAAAACTGGACGGCTGTTTCTGCGTGATTTCCGGCGTATTCCCATCTGGCTGCCCCCCTTAGAGGAGCAGTCACGCATTGCCACCGTGCTCCATGCGGGGCAGGAGTCGCTTGAACACAGCCACAGCATGATCGCCGCCGTCCAGCAGATCAAGCGCAGTGTCGCCGCCGATCTGTTCGCGCAGGTTAACCCCTCATGGGAGTCCACCACCTTGGGCGCGTGTGCGACCTTTCTGCGCACCGGGCGCGGCACCTACCCGCTGATCGTCACCCCTTCCGGCGCGATTCTGCGCGATCAACCGCTTCCGGTCGGCGCCGCGGCCATTCAGCCGACCGCCGACCTGAGCGCCGATTTTCTGATCGAATGGCTGGACTATGTACTGCCGGGAATCGCCAATCCGTCCGGCGCGCTGGAATCGCTTCCGCTTATGCTGCCCACTTTTTACGAACAGCAGAAATTCGTTTCCGTGCTTCGCCTTCACGACGAGGCGATCGCTGCGCTCCATGAGGAATACACCGCGCTCGACCATCTCCTTACGCAAATCCGCGAGGCGATCTACTCCGGCGGAACCCTTCCCCCTGTGCTTCTCGAGGCGCTCGCTGCCTCCATTCACCCACCCACGCCCCCCCTATAGATTTTGCGCTATACTGATCGTCCTGTTGAAATACCCTTACCATGATCGATGAACATTCACATCGTAATAGCGGCCTACGCGCTGGCCGACGAACTCGTCCGCTCGGTGGAATCCGCGACCAGTCAGCGCCACAACCTCTACCGGCATCTATTTCTGCATTCGCACAATCCGCAGGTGATCGCTGTCTGCGAACAGTTTGCCCGCCGCTCCGACACTACCTACTACCCTTATGGGATCAATCGCGGCCTCAGCAAATCATGGAATCAAGGCATGATCCGCGCCTTCGATCAGGGTGCTGATGCCGTGATGTTCGTCAATGACGATTGTGTGTTTGAACCCGGCGATCTCGATACACTGGTGGAGTACGCCTATCAGCACGGGCATTACCTCACCGAAGCTCACGGGTTCGATCACCGCCATCAGGCGTGGAAATGGTTGGGGATGTCCTGCTGTGTGATGCTGCCTGTCGCTTTCCAGCGCGTCGGCTGTTTTGATGAGAATTTCTTTCCCGCCTACTACGAAGACATCGACTACAAGCGCCGCGCCGATCTGTTGGGACTGCGCATGGGGCAGTGTTCAGAAACGCACGTGCAGCATCTTGGGGCAGCCAGCGTCTTCAGCAGCCCCGCGCTCACCAAACAGTTTGAAATCACCTTCGCCGCCAATGATCGCTACTATCAAGGCAAATGGGGCGGCGCGATGGAAGCCGAGCAGTACCCGTACCCATTCAATAACCCATCGTTCGATTCCTACATCGCTCCCTCACTCCGCAGCATGCCCTATGGACACCCGTACGATCGGACGGATTGGCAAATTGTCGCTGTGGATTGAGGCATAAGATCTGTGACCGATTTCAACCCGTTAAACTACACGACCACGCTCCTAACGCCCGCCTGTCTGCATCCATCGGCGTGGACGCGTCATGTCCCCTTCGCTATGACGGTGATCGACCTTGTGCGCCCTCAAACGTTCGTTGAGTTGGGCACGCACTACGGCACCTCGTACTGCGCCTTCTGTCAGGCTGTCGATCATCTCAAGCTGGATACGCGCTGTTATGCGGTCGATACGTGGACGGGCGATAATCACACCGCCGTTTACGGCCCGGAAGTGCTGGCGATGCTCCGCCGCCACCACGATCCACGCTACGGGCGCTTTTCGATGCTCCTGCAAATGACTTTTGACGCCGCGCTCTCCCGCTTCGAAGATGGCACGATCGATCTGCTCCACATTGACGGCTGCCACACCTACGACGCCGCCAAACAGGATTTTGAACGCTGGCTCCCCAAGCTCAGCGAGCGCGGCGTCATCCTCTTCCACGACATCCACGAGCGCGGCGGCGATTTTGGCGTCTGGCGCTTATGGGAAGTCCTTAAAGCGCGCTTTCCCTCCTTCGAGTTTGTCCACGAGCACGGCTTAGGCGTGCTGGCCGTCGGGGAACATATCCCCGAAGCACTTCGCCCTCTGCTCGACAGCACGCCCGATCAAGCGAACGTTGTTCGCCAGTTCTACACCGCCGCCGGGGAGATGGTCGCCGCGCTTTCTCGGCGGCAACAGACTGCGCACGCCGCGCCGCCGCCCTCATCAGCCGATCAACCTTCGACACATTCGAAGGCCATGCTGATGGCGCGCCAGTATGAAAACGAACTGGATGGCATCAGCGCGGAGTTCGCCCGCCAAATCGACTATCTCACGCAGCATGAACGCTTTGCCATGCAGACGGTATCCAGCCAGCCTTCTAGCATCGCCGCCATCCCCTACCCGTCCCGCCTAAGCCGTGCAGCCCATCGCCTAATCGGTCGTATGCGCGAACTCACCCGCACCGCGGTGCGCTTGCTCAACCGTGAAGGACTGCCCGCGCTCGTGAATCGCCTGTACCGCTGGTTGATCCTCGGTGAGCGTCGTTTCCGTCTCCCCGTACCGCCCGGAATGGCTGTGCCTGATCCCGCCCGCGACTACCGTGCGAACGCTTTTTCCGCTGTCGATCCCGCCTACCAGACCCATATTCGCCTGACCGAGCCGGACGCGCCCGCCCTTCATCTTCAGGTCGCCCGCGCCCGCCGTTGGACGCAAAAACCCTCCTTCGGCGTTGTGACGCTCCTCGATCGCCCTGCTGCCGCCGATGTTCAGCGCACAGTTGAGTCCATGCTCAACCAGACGTTTGAAACATGGACATGGGTGCTGGTCGATGTCGATGCCGCGCCGGATGTGCGTGAGATGCTCCTTCGCTACACCGCCCTCGATGCGCGCATCGTTTACCTGCCCGCCGATCGCGCGCGCACCCCATCGGCGGCGCTGAACTTAGGGTTACAGCGGGCGGTCGCTGACTTTATCCTGCGGCTTGATCTCGGTGATGCCCTCGCGCCGCAGGCGCTGTTCGCCGTCGCGTCGGTTATTCGCCGCCATCCGACCGTCAGCCTTGTCTATTCCGACAGCGATCAACTTGATTCATCCGGGCGGCGCTGCGATCCGCTGTTCAAGCCTGATTGGTCGCCCGAACTCCTGCTCAGTCTCGATTATCTGTCCGGCCTTGCCGCCTATCGCCGCAACCTGCTGATCCAGTTGGGCGGTTTTGACGAGTCGCTGGACGACGGCTGCGACTGGGATCTCCATTTCCGCATCACCGAGCACTCGCAAGCCGTGCAGCATCTCCCCGAAGTCTTGTATCACCGCCGCAAACGACCTAGCACAAACTCCACACAGCCGATCGTCAAGCATCTGGCGCGGCTCGGTTTATCCGATCCGAAGGTTGAGTTCGACCCTGCCCATCCTTATCCGCTGGTGATGTGGAAAGCCGCGCGCGTGCGCAAAGTCTCGATCATCATCCCGTCGCGCGACAACGCCGAGGTGCTGCGCGCCTGTCTCAGCAGCCTCTTCGAGCGCACCACCTACGCCGATTTTGAAGTCGTTGTGGTCGATACGGGCAGCACTGATCCCGTCACCACGCAGCTTTACGAGCGCTACAGCGCCCGCCCTAACTTCAAGCGTGTGGATTACCTTGCCGACTTTAATTTCGGCAAAGCGTGCAACCTTGGGGCGCGCCACAGCAGCGGCGAACTGCTGCTGTTTTTGAACAACGATACCGAAGTCATGCACGCCGATTGGCTTGAACGCATGGCACAGTGGTACGAAGTCGAAGGCGTGGGCGTGGTTGGCCCCAAACTGCTCTACCCCGATGGGCGGATTCAGCATGCCGGGGTTACGTTGGGATGGAACGGCACGGCGGGGCATCTTTTCATCGGCGGCGATGAGCACAACTTCACGCTTTTCGGCTCTGATGACTGGTATCGCGATATGCTCGCCGTCAGCGGCGCGTGCTGCATGATCTCGCGCAAGGTGTTTGAGCAGATCGGCGGCTTTGACGAAGGCTTTGTCCTGCTGTACAGCGATACGCACCTTGGTTATGCGGCGGTTCAAGCCGGGTATCGGGTCGTCTATACGCCCCACGTCCGCGTGATCCATCACGAGGCCGCCACCCGCGCGCAGGCGGTTATCCCGTCCGGCGACCTCAAACGGGCGGCGCAGCGCTGGCGATCCGTGCTGCTGTCCGGCGATCCGTATTTCAACCCGAACTTGTCGTATCGTGCCACGCTGCCCGCCTTCCGTGATGGGTTCAATTCACCCTATTTGCTGAACCGTCACTTTTTGGCGCAGATACCCGATACCGAGCGTTTTACCCTACCCGACGATCTCTTATAGGAACCGGCCCATTCTGTGAACGATCCACACTCAATCCACCGCTTCTATGGCCGCCTTCGCCCCCTGCTGCGGCGCTTGGGGGTCTTGAACATCGCGCGCAGCCTGTTCAGCGCCAACCTGCGCGAACGTGTTGCCGTGCGCATGGGACTGGGCGGTTTTGATCAAACCGCTGTGCTGACCGGGGCCGACGACGTGCAAAAGACCCTGAGCAAGCAGCGCCTCATGCGGGCCGCCGAGGTGACGCCGGATTTTCGCGTCGATGGCCTGAACTTCATTGGCGATCTGCGGGCCGATCTCGGCATTGGCGAATCCGCCCGCCTGATTGTCGATGCCGTCAACCGCGTGCGGCTTCCCATGCGCTACTGCGAAGTTCCGCTGCGGTTTCAAAGCCGCACCACGCCGCTGCCGCCCGGCTTGAGCGAAGACGGGAATTATGCCTTTTCCCTGTTTCACATGAACGCCCCGGAGTTCTACGAAGCGCTGAGCCTTGTCCCGCCCGAACTGGTGCGCAGCAAATACATCATCTCGTTCTGGTACTGGGAAGTTCCCAAGTTCCCTTACCGCTGGCATCGCATGTTCAATTATCTTGATGAGCTGTGGGTAGCCAGCCGCTACGTGCAAGGGATTCTCTCGCAGGTGTCACCCGTGCCGGTGATCCACATGCCGCTGCCCATCCGGGTCGAGACTTCGACCGCGACGCGCCGCGATCTTGGCCTACCCGACGAGCGGTTTATCTTCCTGTTCTCGTTCAATCCCGGCTCTGCGGTCGCGCGCAAAAATCCCTACGGCTTCATCGAAGCTTTCCGGCGCGCGTTCGGCTGCCCAACGTCCGGCCCGCTGTTGGTGCTGAAAGTCCACCACCTTGACACCCATTACGGTGTCGGATTGGAAGCGCCGCTGCGCGCTGCCGTCGAGTCGGTCAACGGGGTGCTGATCACCGACAACTACACCCGCCTGCAAATGAACAATCTGCTGAACCTGAGCGACTGCTACGTCTCGCTCCACCGTTCCGAGGGCTTCGGGTTGGGCATGGCCGAGGCGATGGCGCTGGGCAAACCCGTGATCGCGACCGCTTATTCGGCCAACATGGACTACATGACGCCTTCCAACAGCTACGGCGTGCGCTATACGCTGCGCGAGATCACCGAGGCTGATCACCTTGCACAGCCGTTTTTCCGCCCGCTTTACGAACCCGGTCAGGTGTGGGCGGAACCCGATCTCGACCACGCTGCCGCGCTGATGCGCGCCGTGTACGAGAACCCAACCGCCGCCGCGCAGATCGGCGATCAGGCCCGCCGGGACATCCACGAGCGCTTCAGCGAAAGCGCAACCGGCAGCTTGATTCAAGCCCGCTTGCAGACCATCGCGGACTATCTCACCGGGGCGGTTGAAACCGAGGGGTACATCAACCGCTAGGCGAACATGGTTAAAAGGCGGCGGGAGAATACCCCTCCCCCTTCCCCTCCCTCGTATACGGCTGAGGAGGGGACACCTTTTGGAGGTTATTGGGCGCTGACAGAATCGCTGTGCGCATTTTTCGCGTAAGGGCTTGGCCTTCGGGCTAGGCACCCCGTAAAGGAAAATGAGGGGTTCCGCGCGTGTAGGGGCATAGCGTAGACCCGTGCTTTTCGGGTCTGCTATGCCCGGACATCAGGGCATAGCAGCGTCCATCCTGCGGATGGCACGCTGCGCTATGCCCCTACAGCCGGGGTGGGGATGAACGGGCGATTTGCTTTAGGTCAATGGGTTTAAGTGGGTGTTGATGGGGTTTGGCCTTCGGGCATCAAACCCCTACAATCCATTTCGCTCGAATGAGCCTCCCCGTTGTCAAACCTGTCCTCTCCGTCGCCCCAAAACCGGACAACGCAGGCGTTGTCCCTACGGCCCACAACCGAATAGGGTTGCCCTTTTCCTTAGCTCTTTGTTAGCACTCGCGTTAGAAATTTGCTAAATCCACTTGACTGTAAGCCTCGCTACAGGTATATTTTGGACTGAAATTAGCACTCATCTGCTTCAAGTGCTAAACATTTGATTAAACAAACCAGTCAAATACTCAGGAGGACTTGAGTCATGACGCAAGTGAACATCCGCCCGCTCGGGGATCGCGTGATCGTAGAACCCGTCGAACAAGAAGAGACGATTGCCGGTGGTATGCTCGTCCTGCCGGAAACCGCCAAGGAAAAGCCGCAGCAGGGTCTGGTGCTGGCCGCCGGTGAAGGCAAGCGTGACGACGATGGCAAGCGCATCCCGATGGATGTGAAGACCGGCGACAAGGTTCTGTTTGCCAAGTATGCCGGGACGGAAATTAAGCTGAACGGCAAGAAGCTTCTGATCATGAAGGAAGCGGACATTCTGGGGATTGTGGTCGGCTAGTCTTTCGGAACCTCCGAAAACGGCAGACAGCACAGTCTCTTTTTTTGCCTAGCACAAGTCATTATCAACAGTCAAACACAAGACGAATCTGAAGGAGATCAACGGACATGGCAGCGAAGATGCTGGTTTTCCGTGAAGAAGCACGCCGTGGTTTGCAGCGCGGTGTCGATAAAGTTGCCGAAGCGGTCAGCACGACCCTTGGCCCCAAAGGGCGCAACGTTGCGCTCGACAAGAAGTTCGGCGCCCCGACGGTCACCCACGACGGTGTGACGGTCGCCAAGGAAATCGAACTGGAAGACCCCTATGAAAACATGGGCGCGCAGCTTCTGAAGGAAGCCGCGACCAAGACCAACGACATTGCCGGTGACGGCACCACCACCGCGACGGTGCTGGCGCAGGCCATCGTCAATGAAGGTCTGAAGAACGTCGCCGCCGGTGCCAACCCGATGCTGCTGAAGCGTGGCATCATGGCCGCCGCCGAAGCGATTGCCAAGAACATCAAGGCGCAGGCAACACCGATCGAAAGCAAAGAAGAAATTGCTCAGGTCGCCAGCGTCAGCGCGCAGGACACCGAAATCGGCAACCTGATCGCCGAAGTGATGGACAAAGTCGGTAAAGACGGCGTCGTCACGGTCGAAGAATCGCGCGGTCTGGAATTCGAAACCGAATACGTCGAAGGCATGCAGTTCGACCGCGGTTACATCAGCGCCTACTTCGTCACCAACCCCGACAGCATGGAAGCGGTGGTCGAAGAACCGTATATCCTGATCTACGACAAGAAGATCAGCGCGGCGCAGGACATTGTCCCGCTGCTGGAAAAGATGGTGCAGATCGGCAAGCGTGATGTCGTGCTCATCGCTGAAGATGTGGACGGCGAAGCGCTGGCGACGCTGGTGCTCAACAAGCTGCGCGGTATGCTGAACGTGTTGGCCGTCAAGGCCCCCGGCTTCGGCGATCGCCGCAAGGCCATGCTGGCTGACATTGCCATCCTGACGGGCGGCACGGTCATCAGCGAAGAAACCGGTCGCAAGCTGGAAACCGTCACGCTGAACGACCTCGGTCGCGCAGCCAAGGTCAGCTCGACCAAGGACGAAACCGTGATCATCGATGGTGCCGGTGATGAAGCCAAGATTCAGGGCCGCATCGGTGAAATCCGCAAGGAAATCGAACTGAGCACGAGCGACTATGATCGCGAAAAGCTTCAGGAACGCCTCGCCAAGCTGAGCGGCGGTGTCGCCGTCATCCGCGTGGGTGCGGCCACCGAAACCGAACTGAAGGAAAAGAAGCACCGCGTGGAAGACGCGCTGAGCGCGACCCGCGCCGCCGTTGAAGAAGGTATCGTCCCCGGTGGTGGTGTGGCGCTCGTCAACGCCGTGCCCGCGCTGGATGGCGTCAAGTTCAACAGCGAAGATGAAAACACGGGCGTGTTGATTGTCCGCCGCGCGCTGGAAATGCCGATGAAGAAGATCGCCAGCAATGCGGGTGTCGATGGTGGCGTGGTCATTCAGGAAGTCCGCCGCCGTCAGGCTGAAACGGGCAACCACAAGATTGGCTACAACGTCATCAGCAACGAATACGGCGACATGATCGCAGCGGGCATCCCTGATCCCGCCAAGGTGACGCGCGGTGCCGTCGAAAACGCGGCCTCGATCGCCTCGATGATCCTGACGACCGAAGTCCTCATCACCGACGTGCCGGTGAAGGAAAGCGCGGCGCCTGCCCCGCAGATGCCGGAATACTAAAGCGCAGCTCGGTCGTATAACCTAGTTTTTCCCGTAAGGGCAGGTCTCAGATCTGCCCTTATTGATTCGATTCCCCATAGAAATGGGGCGTTTGGGGTGTTCGCCTTCCGTCACACTGGCTAGACGTTTTCATCCGGGAAGCGGTAAGACTCTCAGCGGCATGGTTCAGCGCAAGCGCCCCGATCTGCGGCAGCCGGGAACGGTGTGGCCGCGCCCCGGAACACCCGTCCGGGTTCTCTATGCCGACGATGACGCCCACCTGATGCTCTGATTCCAGTAAACGTCATCCCCGGCTGGTTCTTCGCCTCAGCTTGACCGTGTATTGACCCGGTGTACGATCACCGTCCCGCCCGATACCCCCGGCATTTCACGCCGCGTGATGTTGACGATCTCCAAATCAGCGGGGTCGCCATCGGTCGTCAGGTGCCGTTGAAGCGAGAGGCCAAGCGGCTGCGAAAACAGGATCGTGAACATCACCAGCATCGTCACCATCGGCAGGCGCTCCCATGTGCCCCGCCGTGTCGATCCCGTGAAGCCGATCATGGCCGCTGTCGTCGTCAAAAAGCCGGTGGTGACCAAATTTGTCCCGCAGTTGGGATGCACCGCCAGATGATGTTCGCCGTTACGCATCCGGCGCAGGGCATCGCGCACCGCGCTTTCGATCATCTCCGTTGGGGCCGCGCCGATTAGCACGAAACCACCGGAATCACTACGCCCGGCCATCTTCAAATCGTTGATCCGACCGCTCAACAGGTGGATCGTCGCATGTTCCAACCCGTGATTTCGCCGCGTGCGCCGCACGATCGGCAGATCAAGGACGGGCTGTGCCCACCGCGCAAAGGATTCAATCATGGAAGTTCTCACACTCCGGGCAGGCGAAGCCATGCCCCTCAAGACTTACGGAAAACCGGCAGTGACCGGAACTTTTGTCAGCGCGTCGTCGTCATAGGGAGTGTAGCACCGTTTTATGCTGATTGCCCTATTCTTTCCCACTGCTGACAGCGCGGGCGGCAAATTAGGCATAGAATATGGATGCAACAGAATTCATGTGAGCACGTCAACAGATTCGCAAAACTTCGCTACGCTATATTGCACAGCTAACGCAAGGAGAGCATGTATGCGTGTTTCGTCCAAGAGTTTCGGTCTTCTCGTACTGGTGCTGGTACTCGCGCTAGCGGCCTTCCCGATATTCGCACAAACGGGAACCGCGACGTCCACACCCGCCCCTGCTGGAACCGTTGGAAGCGGTGATGCCACCACTATCGCCATCGGGGATACCGTCGAAGGCGAACTGACCAATTCAAGCCCGTTCGCTGCCTATACCCTGACTATCGAAGAAGAAACAACCTTTGCCGCCACCCTGTTGTCTCAAGACTTCGACTGCTACCTCGTCCTGCTGGATGCGAGCGGCACCGAAGTGGCCTATGATGATGACAGCGCGGGCAGCCTCGACTCTCGCCTGACCTACACCGCCGCTCCCGGCACCTACACGCTGGTCGCGGAGAGCTATTCGTATCGCAACAGCTCGACGGCGGCAGTCGGTTCCTATACGCTGTCCGTGCTCGAACAGCAGATCAACCGGATTGAATACAGCCAGTCGGTCGAAGGCGAACTGACGCAGGACTCGCTGTCTGTGCGCTATGTCTTTACCGGTTCAGCGGGCGATGTGATCGTCGCGCAGCATCTCTCTGATGCCTATGACAGCTACCTGACGCTCGAATATAACGGCTCCCAGTTGATGAGCGACGATGACAGCGCAGGCAACTTGGACTCGCGCATCGGCCCGTACACGCTGCCTTCGACCGGTCAGTACACCCTCGTCGTAAGCAGCCTCAGCGGCAGCAGCACCGGTTCTTACACCGTCACGCTCGACCGCGTTGAACTGGAAAGCATCACCGTCGGCGAGCCGACCACCGTCGAATTCGCGCCGAACCGCTCGACGCTTTTCTTCCAGTTTGACGGCCAGATTGGCGATTCGATCTCTGTCTCGGTGGATGCCGACGTCGATACCAACCTGTCGATCAATGACCCCAGCAACTACTCGGTCATCACCGACGAAGACAGCGGCGCGGGTCGTAACCCCGAAGTGACCGATCTGTCGCTCAGCTCGCAGGGCACCTACACGCTCGTGCTGCGTTCGGTCGATGGCGAAGCCGGAACCGCAACGGTAACCATCACCCGCTCGGCTATTCCTTCGCTCAATGATGGCCCGCTCACGCTGCGCTTCAGCAGCTCGGTTTACAACCGCACCGTCGCCTTCACGCCAGAGAGCGGCACCACCTACCGTCTGACGCTTGACCTCACCAGCGGTACGCAGGGATCGCCCAGCATCGACATGTCGCAGAATGGCTACTCGCTCGGTTACACCAGCGCCAGCTATGTGCAGCGTTTGAGCTTCGACTTCACGCCCTCCAGCACGGAAGACATCGTCATCCGCCTGACCGATTACAGCTACGCCAATCTGTCTTACCGCGTCTCGATTGAAGCCGTCGAGCGCTAGATCGATTGCCCGGTGTCACAAACACACCCTGATCGTGATGTTTGGGGCGTTCAATTGAACGCCCCAACATGGCGAAGGGCTGCGATTCGTCATAGGGTCTTAATACCCCTCCGAATCTTCAGCCTCCTCACCTTTCTCACCTTCGCGTTAAGCGGAGTCACTCCCACCGCCGCCCAAACGATCCCACCACCCATCACCTGCACCACTGAAGCCGCACGCGCCGCCTTTTTAGGCACCGGAACCTATTTCCCCACCGCCGATTCCGCACTTGCGCCATTCGTCACCGCCCACAGCGGTCAGCTTTGGCTCGGTGATCAGCCCTACGTCGCGCACGGCGTCAACTATTACCCGTCGCGCTACCCGTGGCGTCGCTTCCTCACCGAAACCGATCTTCCATCGGTGGAGCACGAATTCGAGCTGCTGGCGGGGGCGGGTTTCAATACCCTGCGTCTCTTTCTCTGGAATCAAGCCCTGTTTCAGTGTCCCGGAACGGGAGCGATTCCGCAGCCCGCCGCTTTTTCGCGCTTGGATGCGATTATTCGCCTTGCGGCGCAGTATCACTTCCGCTTGATCATGACGCTCAACGATCTGCCCGATCTGTTCGGGGAGTCCGGCGAACCGTTTTACACCAATCCGCCGCTCGTTCAGCTTCAGACGGATTACATCGTCCGCCGCTATGCCCGCGAACCCGCGATTCTGATGTGGGATGTGCGCAATGAAGGGGATATTGATTACACGCGCCAATTTACGACGCGCGAAGCGGTCTATGCGTGGCTGGCGCAGGCCACCGTACAGGTGCGATCGATCGATGCTAACCACCTGATCACGGCGGGTTGGATGACTGATTCCGAGCAAACGGTTCCGTATGTGGATGTCGTCAGCCTGCACCATTGGTCGCCCGTCAGCCAGCTTTACGGGCGCGTGGACTCGATCCGCGCCGTGACCGACAAACCGATTTTGTTGGAAGAAGTGGGCTATTCGACCCAGAACTATGATCCGCTCGATCAAGCCTATTTGCTGCAAGGCGTCATCGATGCCGCGCCTGAAATGGGACTCGCGGGCTGGTTGATTTGGACGGCTTTTGATTTTCCCATCGACCGCTCGTGTTATCCGTCACCCTGCCTCAGCCCGGATAACCGCGAACATTATTTTGGCTTGTGGACGCTCGATTACACCCCTAAGCCTGCCGTACAGCTTTTCCTGCCGCCCGGCTAGCAGGTTGTCGTAAAATCTCATGGGCACGCGGTGAATCGTGCCCATGCACACCCGCTTTCCTCTACCTACCACTTCAAATGGATCACCGTATGGCTGCCGCCGTCTTCACGGCGCGGCAGATGCGAATCATACGTCACGGTGAAGGGCGTGCCTTCCGGCAGCAGCCGCCGTGCCATCCCATAAATCAAACCATAAAATACATCGTCCGGCATCGGGCTGCACAGCTCATAGCGCAGATGACCCGGCCCGTCTTGGTAGCAGCAGTCATAGCCAACGTTCGACCCGCGGTTCACATCTTTGGCGGCGGATAAAATTCCCATGAGCACCGCTTCCGGTGGGAGTTTCTTCGTTTCCGGCGGCAGGGGAACCTGCATGCTGACCGCCATCCCGATGCTGACGAAATCCGTCATCTCACCCCCGCGCTCGGCGAGAGCATTGAAGACATTGAGCACCTTCTGCGCCGGGTACCACTTATCCGGCTGCACTTGGTTCAAGCCTTCTTCTTCATAAAAACCGAGGAAATCATCACGATCAATCGCGAACTGATACGAGAGGATCATGAAACCGAGGATTTCGTGATCGGAGCTGAAAACGGTGTATTTATTCACAGGATCTAACCGCCCTTTCGTCCGGTTGGACAGGCACACGACGATTCGATACAGCATTAATTTGAATTCTACTACCAAGGGCTCAAAGCAATAATGAAGAATGTATGCGAGTTCGAAATTTAATGAAGAATCAATGCTGGTACCTGCGAGGTGTTCTCGTCCCTGCGAAGTTGTGGGGTGATTTGAAGGGATCAGGGGATCCGCTGCGGGATCCCCTTTGAGTTAGAACGTTACGTCGAGGCGTTTCATACCATGCAGAAGGACGCTCTGGTTCCACTCGATGTGATCGAGCGCGCCGGGAGCGGGTTGGAGCGAGGGGAGGCGGCGCAGCAGGGTGTCGATGGCAATGCCCCCTTCCATGCGTGCCAGCGGTGCGCCGAGGCAGTAATGAATGCCGTTGCCAAAGGCGATGTGCTTGTTCGGTTCGCGTGTGATGTCGAAGCGATCCGCATGTTCGAACACCGTTTCATCGCGGTTGGCACTGTGAAGCGCAACCAGCACAACATCGCCGTAGGGAATATGCACCCCGCCGATCTCTACATTGTCCATCGCGAAACGATTGGTCGCGGTTTCGACCGGGCCGTTGAAGCGCAGCATTTCTTCGATCGCTGAGCGCATCAGATGGGGGTGCTTTTGCAGCAATGCCCGCTGATCCGGGAATTGGAACAGCGAAAGCATGCCGTTACCGATCAAGTTGACGGTCGTTTCGTGCCCCGCGACGAGCAGCAAGAAGATCATGCTGATCAATTCTTCGCGATCGAGCTTATCATCGGCTTCGTGGGCCTGCTGTAAGCCGCTGATCAGATCGTCTTTCGGGTGGGCCGCGCGCTCGTCGATCAGGTTGTTCATGTACATGACGAACTCAAACGCCGCCGTCATCGACTCTTCTTCCGAGGTGAAGAACACCAGCGCTTTCGTCCAGCGGCGGAAATTCTCCTGATCTTCAACCGGAACGCCAAGCAGTTCGGCGATCACGGTGATGGGCAGCGGAAACCCGTAATCGCCGATCAAGTCCATGTGGCCGTCGTTCCGGGCCAGTGCCTTATCGATCAGTGAATCGGCGATGCCCTGCGTGCGCGCACGCAGATTTTCGATCAATGCCGGGGTGAAAGCCCGATGGACGAGCGACCGCAAACGGGTGTGATCGGGCGGGTCTACAAACAACATATTGCGGTTGATGGCCGCCCAAACGCCTTCCGGTCTGCCGCCGTAACGCGAGAAGAACGGCTCGCTGAGGTGGGTGTGATCTTTGACAAGCTGAGGCTGTTTGAGGGCGGCGATGCAGTCCTCATAGTGGGTGATGATCCAAAACGTGTTGCCACTCACCGGGCCAATGAGCGGGCAGACGGGCATTTCGCGGCGCATTTGCGCATAGACGGCATGCGGATTCGAACGGGCCACCTGATCGAATAGGGGATAGTACGAACCGGCTTTCACCGTCGTAGGATTCGACTGTGCCATTCACGAGACTCCTTTACTTCTAACACCGGTTAGACGGTGTCACGACACGTTCTAGTACGTTCCATTTTGGATTTTGTTTCAAAGCACAGGATCGCTGTGTTACAAAACATACCGTTTTTTCATAAATGTATTCGGTTTTAGCATCGCAATTCTCAAAGTCTTCCGTCTATAATACTTGCGGACTGAAACGGCCAAAACTCGTCAAAATAGATTTCGTCAAAGGATGTTCTATGCCTTTCAAAGTTGGATGGCTGATCCCTGCACGTGTTGTTTTCGTGTATTCACATGGCGAAATTACGATGGACGACTATCAGTACGTGACTCCGATCGGGGCAAAATATGTTGATGAGGGCGAAGCGCCTGTCCATACCTTCACCGATTCGCGCGATGTGAAGTCGATGCCGCGCAAAGTGCAGGAAGTGATCGCGATGATGCGGAGCATGGGGTCATCGAGCGAAAAGGCCGGGTGGATCATTCACATCACGCCGAATTCGCTGCATCGCTTCGGTGGGGCATTGGTGGCACAGTGGTTCGTCAAGTCCGGTCGCTTCCATGCGGTGACATCCCCCCGCGAAGGGCTGATGTTCTTGAAAGAACGCGATTCTCGTTTGAGCGATATGGATGTCGATGCGGTTGAAGCGGCTTATGAAGCCCAGCGCAGCGCCATTCGCGAAACCTCCGGGACAACCCTCTCCTAAACTCAACAAACATCATCGACTGCGCGGCGGTTTGGCTATGCGGTGCTTGCGCAGTCGGCTCAATTCCCCATCGTAATGTCTAAACAGATGCGTCTATAATCATTGACTGATCACGCATTTCATGTGCGATCGCTCTCATTGAAGCTGCCACTCAATAAAGGATGCATCATGCCCTTCAAAGTCGAATGGGTTATCCCCTCGCGCGTTTATTCGATTTATGCTTACGGCAAAGTCACCATCGAAGATTATCAGCAGGTGACCCCCATCGCCGTACAGCATTCTGAAATGGGAGAAGCACCCGTCCACACCATCTCGGATTCACGCTATGTCACTTCAACGCCCACCCGAACGCAGGATATCCGCACCATGATGCACAGCATGGGCACCCCCAGTGAAAAAGCCGGGTGGGTCGTTCAGGTGACGCCGAATCCGATCTACCGGTTTTTTGGCGCGCTGCTGGTGCAGTGGTTCGTCAAGTCAACGCGCTACCACTCCGCCGCGACTTTCCACGATGCCCTGTGCTTTTTGAAAGAACGCGATGCCGGGCTAAGCACAATGAATGTCGATGAAGTGGAAGCCGCCTATGAGGCGTGGCGTCAAACGGTCAATATCGAAGCGTAAAATCGATCGTACAGCGTCCATTAGACGATCTCTAGACGACACAGAGACGATCCGCCCACGATGAGGATATATGATGCGCTCAACATGTGTTTGAGTACTCATCTATCCTCATGGGAGCCCCTTATGGCGGTCAGTATGCAGTGGATCATTCCCGGTCGTATTCTTTTAGTCCGTTTCGCCGCACTGTCCACCGTCGAGGCGTATGTCGATGCCGCCCTGCGTGTTCATCAGATGATGGGCGACAGCGCGGCGGTGGGCCGTTCCTATGTCCACATCATCGCCGATCTGGAGGCGATTGAAGATTTTCCCCGCCCGATTACCGGCTTGGCAGAGGCGATACAACGCGCCGTGACCCCGCATCCGAATACCGGTTGGATTCTACCGATCTCCAGTCAACCATTCGTGCGTTTCGTCGCTTCGCTGACGGTGCAAACGCTGATCAAGTATCCGCGTTACCACGTGGTGCGATCGGTCGAAACGGCGATCGAATTTTTGCGCGGGCGTGATCCAAATCTAGCGTCACTGCCGACCGCCATGCTGGTTGAGCAAGTGCTTCAGATTGAGCGAGCGAATTAGTCTTGGGTGAGTGAACGCGCCATAGCACCGAAGCTTGAACCACGCAGATCACAAAAGTGGTCTGAAGTAAGTTGTTTACGAATCACCTAACCCCGTCTCGCTTCGCAAGCTTTCCCCTTCCCGAATTCGGGAAGGGACGCGTGCAAAAACGGGTGTGAGGGGGGCGAACGGAGTTCGCGGGGGGAGGTCATGTTTACCTGCGATCACTTCTATGAGTTGTGTGGTTTGATCTTTGAGATCACCGGGAAAATCGGAAATTGCGTGTATGCTGTATAGAGTGGTGTTTTTACTGAGCACAGCAAGTCTACGTTAGAGAGGATCGTCATAACCTCTCAAAAGGCATGACTGATGATCGTTCGACGCATGATCCCCGGATGTATTTGTATCTAGGCAAGGAATATCTAAAAGCAGGGTGGGGTGATGCTCTAGCAGCGTTCACCGATGCCATCGCCCTCAGCGAGGTCAGCTAGCGGTACGGCTGGCAACCGCGACCTCTCCGAAAACCCCACCTATATCGAAGCCCTTGAACACCGAGCAGAGCTATACCTTATGCGCCATGACATTGATGCGGCGCTAGCGGACGCCGATCGGTTGGTTGAACTGCAACCAACCCTGCGGAGCTATTTCCTGCGTGCCTGCATTGCGTGGCATAAAGGCGACCAAACCACAGCACTTGCCGCATGGGATCAGGTCTTTCACCTGCGCCCGGATAACCCATTCCTAGTTCATTATCGGGCAGCGCTGGCGGCGAATTGGGATTATTATGGCACGGCTCAGGCTGATCTCGATGAGGTGATCCGCCGTGCGCCTGTGCTGGTAGAAGCGTATGTGGCACGCGCTGATTATTTCATGCGTCATCAAGACAATGCCCGCGCCATCACCGATTACACGCAGGCGCTCGCCTTAGTCCGCAGCCCAGAAAGCTTGGCGGCGGCTTCTGCCTTGTATGGAACCCCGGAGCAATATCAAACTCGGTTGATTCGATTTTTCCCACCTTATCATGACGATCCGATTAGGGCGGTGGAGATCGGGATCCTTAATAGACGTGCGAGAGTATATGAAAAACTCCAAGAATATGACCGCGCGCTTGCCGACTATGATGCGATCAGCGCCATCCATCCTGAGCCACGCGAAATGGCCCTTTCTTATCGGCGCGATCAAGCGCTGCGCGCGCTTGCGCAGCCAACGCCTGTTCCGCAAACGCCGATGTCAAGGATTGCCGCGTCTGCCGTGCGTATGCTTGAAGAAGATCCGAAATACGATCGAGAATTCAACCGCGCCGCGTGGGAGTACATCAGCACTCAACTGCGTGAGCTAGACAAAACGGGCGAACCCGTTTCGCTCGCTGATGGGCTTGATCAGATCTATCGAGGTTTTGAGAATCGCGCGGCGGTACGCGAACGGGGCGGCGATGGGTATGGCGCGTGGCTGGATATCCACTATGCGCTGATCATGGTACGAAAACTGCTCGATATGGCGTCCATACAGGGTGATGATCGCCAAATGCTCACCGCGAAAACGGTCGATCTCGCTCACAAGGCGGCAACCCTGCGCGCCTTATGGATGAAACCCTGAGGATTGTGACCCTGCGTATCATCGATGCACTTCCCCCCGGCTATGTGCTGCACGGCGATATGTTCAGCGATGAAAACGCGATGCCCGGCTGGAAATGGCTGCTGATCGGCAATTTGCTGGCGCTGGTGCCGCTCGGCGCGGCAGTGCTGATCGTGTGGCTGCCGTACCAGTTTTACGCGGCGTTGGGTGCTCCGCTGGCGATCGTGCGCGATCCGGGCTGGTCGCCGCCGCTGCTGATCGGCTGCGCGGTCGTCGTGATCGCCTTGAGCATGGCCGCGCATGAGCTGATCCACGCGGCTGCGCTGGCGTTGATGGGACATCGCCCCCGACTGAACATCGCTTACGGCTATCTGTTCGCGACCATCCGCCCCGGCGATTTTCTGACGCGCCGCCAGTATGTGATCATGTCCCGCGCGCCGCTGATCGTACTGACACTGGCGGGCATCATGCTGGCGGTGCTGCTGCCGCCCTCGCTCGGTCAGATTGTGGTGATCACGGTGCTGCTCAATGCGGCGGCCAGCGTGGGCGATCTCGCGGTTAGTCGGCGGGCGCTGCGCTACCCTGCGGATACGCTGTTCGCGGACGAGCGCGGCATCAAGATTTACGTGCGGCAGGCGGCGAATCAGCACCAACCCATAGGCCGCTGACGACACCTGAGACCTTCTCTCTACTGAGGGGATTGCAATCGTACAAAGAATGTGCTAGAGTGACACATGAACGACATATTCACCTGTCACACTACCAGCAAAGTTTTACCAAGCAAAGCTCTACCAAGCTGTACCAGACAACCACCCGGCAATCTGTTTACTACCCTTACTGTTAGCGGCACCACCATCCACTAACCGGGGATCACTTACAGCACAGGCTGCTTTGTGCCGCCGCGTTGTACGCTTCAAGAGCACAATCCACTTTAGCATCACGAGTCGCATCTGCAGGAAACACAAGTTTAACAACCTATGGACATTGCACAACTAGAAAAACAAACGCTTGAAGAACTGCGCCAAGTCGCCCGTGATATGGGCGTGGTTGGCATTAGCCGGTTAAAGAAGCAGGATCTTATCCTCGCACTCCTGCGCGAAAATGCCGAGCGGCAGGGCTACAAGCTGCGCGGCGGCGTGTTGGAAATCGTCGAAGATGGGATTGGCTTCCTGCGGGCAGAAAAGTATTTGCCGGGGCCGGAGGACATTTACGTCAGCCAAACGCAGATCAAGCGCTTCAATCTGCGCACCGGCGACATGGTGATCGGTCAGGTGCGCGCACCTAAAGACAGCGAAAAATACTACGGTCTGCTGCGCGTGGAAAGTGTGAACGGCCAGAACCCCGAAGACGCGAAAAATCGCCCCAACTTCGAAGACCTGACCGCCATTTTCCCCGAAGATATGTATGACCTTGAAACCAACCCCCGCGTCCTTTCCACCCGTATGCTCAACCTGATCGCCCCGGTAGGGCGCGGCCAGCGTGGGCTGATCGTTTCACCCGCGAAAGCCGGTAAAACGACGGTGTTGAAGGAAATCGCCAATGCCATCAGCCGCAACTATCCCGACGTTCACCTGATGATCGCCTTGATCGGTGAGCGACCGGAAGAAGTCACGGACATGGATCGTTCGGTCGATGCCGAAGTGATCGCTTCCACGTTTGACGATCCCGTACAGCATCACGTCCGCGTGGCTGAAATGGCGCTCAACCGTGCCAAGCGGTTGGTCGAAATCAAGCGGCATGTCGTCATTCTCATCGACAGCTTGACGCGCCTCACCCGCGCCTATAACCTCGTCGTCCCGCCCAGCGGTCGCACCCTCACCGGTGGTCTTGATCCGGCAGCCGTGCACCCGCCGAAGCGTTTCTTCGGTGCGGCGCGTAACGTCGAAGAAGGCGGCAGCCTGACCATCATCGCGACCTGCTTGGTCAATACCGGCAGCAAGATGGACGACGCGATCTACGAAGAATTCAAGGGCACCGGCAATATGGAACTCCACCTGAGCCGCAAGCTGCAAGAACGCCGTATTTTCCCCGCCTTCGACATCGAACAAAGCTCGACCCGCCGCGAAGAACTGCTGTTGGGGCCAGATGTGCTTCAGCGCGTGTTCACCCTGCGCCGCATGTGGAATCACCTTGCGGAAGACCCGGAAATGGGCTCGGTCGGCGCGACAGAGCAGCTCCTCAACGACTTCCGCCGCAGCGAACGCAACGAAGATTACCTCAACTCGCTGCCCGGTTTTAGCAGCGGCAGCAACGGGCGCGGCGGCTACTAAGCCGCGCCTTACCCCGCCCGCCGTGAGCTCGCACTCCAGCGACACGGCGGGTTGCCGCCTCTACCACGGCACCCGCTGAAGATAAAACACATCCGCCACGCCTGTTTGAATCCACGTGGAGTCGCCTGTCGTGAGGTCGATCACGTAGACCTGTTCGGTGGCATCGGGATCATTCGAATAGCCGCTTGCGAGCAGATGCGACAAATCGAGCAGCGCCACCGGACGATAGAGCGCTGAGCTGTCGTGAATGACCGGGGTGATCGTGCCGGTGTTCACGTTGACGAGCGCGAGATCACGAATCTCCGGAGGTGGGTAGGTGTTGACCATCACCTGCTGCCCGTCTGGCATCCAAAAGGGCGGGTAGTTGGCCACTGGGCTGTCGATCACCTGATGGAGTTCAGTGCCATCGACGTTGACAACATAGAGGTAGTAATAATTTCCGTTGTTGTTCATTCCTGCAAAGGCGATCTGTTGGCCATCCGGTGACCAGGACGCGCCCGATCCCGCTATTCGATCGCTCCCCTGCAAGGCGATAAGCGGAGTTAAGGCTCCCGTCTGCACCTCATAAATGGCTGTCTCGGCACCCAGACCGCTCACTATCAGGCGAGTGCTGTCCGGCGACCAGACCAAAAAACTCATCGGGTAGTAATCTTCTAATCGGGTGCGATCGACGGCGGGCGGATCGGTACTCATATCGAGCAAGGTCAGGTCGTGCGCGCCATCGCCTGGATAGGTAGTCCCAGCCAGCCAGTGGCCATCCGGCGACCATGCACTCGCATACGGATCGGTCTGAATTCCCGCCAGGCAGCAGCACGCGCGTGGTTCGATCGGCGGCGGCAAAATCGATCAGATATGTGGCCCCTGGGTCAAAGTGTATTCTGTTGAAGACTACGCCCGATCCATCGGATGACCATGCTGCTCCATACACCAAAACCGGATCGACGGCATGCGTGAAGTTGACCCGCATCTGCCAATCCAAATCATAGAGGTAGGTTTTCACGTACAAGAAATCGGGCGTCATCCCCTGAAACGAGATCACGCCCGCGCCGCGATGCACATGCCCGTACGCGATCGCGGTGCCGATCAGCGCGGCGGTGAAGAGGATGATCAGGGTGGTGAAAGCGAGTAATCGTCGCATGATTTACCAAGGCACCCACTGAGGATTACGCACACCGTGAATACTGATGGGCAGCAAATGAATCTCCTGATCGGTGCGCGTATGGATCACGAATAGCTGAGAACCAAGATCAACGGAATAATATCCCGCATACAGCAAATCGTCGCTGCCATTGGGAGCGAAACTTGGTCCTGCAATCAGTTGGCTATCGACAACCCATAGGCGCGACTCGCCGGTGAGTGTATCGACCATCAGCAGACCGCTAGTGCCGTCGTATTCTCCCTCGATGAGAAGCCAGCGACCCCCCGGTGTCCAGACAGATTGTGCAAAGCTTCTGATTTCCGCGCTGGGAATGGATCGTATTCTGCTCCCGTCCGTGTTCATCACCATCAGCATGGGGTCGCTCTGTTGGCGCGTAAATGCGATTTGACTTCCATCCGGTGACCATGCCACGCTTACATCTTCCACATACCGAATCGGCGGGATGAGGTATTGCAGCGTATGCAGATTCACGTCATAGACGAGAAGATGCGAACCGACCATGGTCGAAGGAAGCCACCCGATCAATGCCATTCGCGTACTATCCGGCGACCAGTCCAGATTTGTGAGCGTGGTCGACACTGGAAATTGTTCATAAGTTGGCGGCAGGGCATTCATATCGTAGACGTACAGGCCGGATTGCTTCACGATGGCGAGCCAACGACTGTCCGGCGACCAAGCAACAACGCCCACCATAAAATCGTTGTCAGCGGGCAGCCGCTCGACGTGGAAATCGCTTAGGCGCATCATGTACAGCCCGTAATCGTCCCCCTGAATACGGGCGAAAAAGACACGCGATCCATCGGGTGACCACGTGGTGGTGAACGAAACGATTGGGTACTGGGGAAAGCGGCTCGTCGTCTGCGCGGTCAGATCGTAGAGATACAGGTTCGTCGTGTTATTGCCCGCCTCGAACGAGATCACGCCCGCGCCGCGATGCACACGCCCGTACGCGATCCCTATCCCGATCAGCGCGGCGCTGAAGAGGATGATCAGGGTGTGAAAGCGAGTAATCGTCGCATGATTTAACAGGGCTTTCGTTCGTTATACACACTGGTTGAAATAAGCGCGGAGTCGCCCCAGTTCAGGTCGATGATCATGGTGGCTCTATCGTTTGTGCTGGACGATAGGATCGCCAGTAGATACGAACGCTCCACACCGAATGTGCATCACCCATGCTGATCGCAGAGATTCTGCGGAAAAACCATCCCTTATTTTCTCAGTGATCTCAGTGGTCTCAAGTAAATAAACAACGAAAGATCAAACCACAGAGGACACGGAGATCACAGAGATTGTGAGAGAAAACTTTCTCTTGTTTTCTCTGTGTCCTCTGTGATCTCCGTGGTTCAAGCATTTGTCAGTTACTTTGCTCTGATCACTTCTGTGATCTCTGTGGTTTGATGTTTCTCTACCCCGTCAAGGTATTCATTCGGATGAATCAGCAAACGTGAGTCCGCGCTCGGCGAGGGCGGCGCGCAGGATTCCCAGTGCCTTCGGCCCCATGCCGTGCAGCCGAGCGAGATCAGACTCGCGGGCACGAGTCAACTCTTCAAGACGGCTATACCCTGCCCCTTTCAGCGCCCGCAGCGCAGGCTGTGCAACCCCCTTCGGAAAATTGCCGCGATCTTCCTTCATTCCAGCCCCCTTTTGCTGATTTGGACTAATCTTTCCTACAAGAGTCATTTTGCTCTAATAATCTACGCCCTTGGAGGTAAATCAGCATACAATAGAAGATAGAACGTGTCATAAAATAAGCTCATTAGCGGTGCCATTGATCAGATTGAGTATTCACATGCGCTCAAAACCCCACCGCCAGATTACGATTGTCTACTTAATTGTCGCTTCCATATGGATTTTCTTTTCCGATTCCTTACTTTATTTTCTGGGCATGGATGCGGCATTTCTTTCGAGAATCAGCATGCTCAAAGGGCTTGTTTATGTCTTGGTGACCAGCGCTATCCTCTATTTCTATTTACGCCGCGAATTCAATCATCGTTTCGATCTCGAAGATCAGCTTCAGGCAAAAGTCGAACAGGTGCAGGAGTCCAAGCGAGAACTGGAAAACAGCGAACGCTGGTTTCGCACCGCTGTCGAAGAAGCCCCGCTGCCCATGATGCTGTTCACCGAGCAGGGAGATATTCTGGCACTCAGTCGGGTGTGGATGGAGATCACCGGCTACTCGCGCGATCAGTTGACGACGATTGATGCATGGACAGAACTGGCCTACGGCAGCGAGAAACAGCCTGTCAGGGACGGAATCGCCACCTTGTTCGAGCACTCGCAGCGCGTCGATGAAGGTGAGTTTACCATTCGCTGCAAGGATGGCAGCGAACGGATCTGGCTGTTCACCGCGACCCCGTTAGGTAGGCTGGTCGATCACCGTCGAATCGTCGTCAGTATTGCCCAAGATGTGACGGACTACAAACAAGCCCAGTCGATGATGCTGGAAAACGAGCGCCTGCGCGTCGGTTTCCAGAAAGAGCAGGAACACAACATTCTGGTGCAGCGGATCATCACCGCATTGTCCCACGATCTGCGCACGCCGCTCGCCTCGATTCTGGCCTCGCGCGAAACGCTGGCGTACTACTTCGATTCGCTATCGCCGGAGAAACGGCGTGAACGGCTGGAAACGATCGGTCATCAGGTGCAGTTCGCCTTAGAACTGCTTGAAGATACAGTGAATTTGGCGCGTGGCAGCGGCGAGGCGAACAGTCTGCGCCTCGCCACTGTGAATATCGACGCCCTGTGCCGGGTCAGCGTCGCGGAAGTGGGAGCCGCCCGCAAGTCGGTGGATCGGCTTCAGTATGTGAACCAAAGTCGTCTTGAGAGCGCCCACGTCGATGAAGTTCTGGTGAGCCGTATTCTGATGAATTTGCTCTCGAATGCCCTCAAGTATTCCCCGGATGGCGAAGCCGTTCGGCTGGAACTGGATCAGCACGAGTCATGGATGGTGCTGCGCGTGATCGATCACGGGATCGGCATCAGTGAGGCGGATCTGCCGCATGTGATGGAGCCCTTTTTTCGCGCCAGCAGTGTCGCCCACTCCATTCACGGAACCGGTTTGGGCCTCAGCATTGTCAAGGAATGCGTGGATCGGCAGCAGGGGAAAATCGATATTCAAAGCGCTGTCGGGCAGGGGACGACCGTTACAGTCGAACTTCCGCTGAAGGCGGAGCAATAAAAACCCGGTGCTGAGACCGGGCTTTTGCGGGGATGGAACGTTGACCACGTCCATCATGTGCGATGCGTCGAGAATCGGCGCACGATTGATTCAGTTGAGGGTGTGCAGCCGACCGCTGAGCAGCGATCGTATTTCGCCCACCAGTCGCGCATGCGGGTCTGACTTTGAGATGAACACATCTGCGCCGACCTGCAAACTCTGCTGGCGCGTCTTGATGTCGTCACTTCCTGAGTATATCAGGATCGGGATCGATTTTGTCCTTGCATCCTGCCGAAGCGCTGTGCAAAGCTCCAGCCCATTCCCGTCATTCAGCGTGATATCGAGGATGAATAATTCTGGCGTGAATGCCTTTAGCAAATCACAGGCATGACTGACCCCAATGGCGGCGACTACTTCAAACCCCTGCCGCGTGAGCAATGTGGTCAAAATCACTCGGTATAACTCATTATCCTCTACGACGAGAATTCGAACCGCCACAGCATTCTCTCCAAAAGCCGCTGCCGATACCGTGTGTCGCGTCGCCTTAGCGACGGCATTATCACGGAAGGGTGACGGCTTCAGCCAATTCGTTGAGCGTTGCAGCCTCCAAGGAGCACAACCAGATTGAAGTTTCCGGCGTAAAGCCCCACTCCGTTAGTTGGCGCAGTGTACGATGGGTGACTAATTGTTCACAGAACTCCGGGTCGAGCAGTGCTTGACCGATGAGCTGGTCAATGAGCCGCCGTTCGTTCGAGCTGAGCAAATATCCCCGCCAGACCGGTCGGGTCGATGGCTGAGGCGTATTTACTACTGACGACCGTCGATGCGGATTTCGCGGCTCCCACAGTGCCATCAGTAGACCTCCTACTTTGCTTGTTTAAACCTGTTCAAAAATTCGCTGTACGGCACACACGCCGTCCGATAGTCGCTTGCAAGGAGAACGTCTGGTTTACAGACCGCCAACATCCGTCCCGCCACCCATAGGGCCGGCCAGCACGTGCGCGCCCGGAATGACCTGAGTCGCAATCATCAAAGCAGCAATCGCGATCGCGGTAATGACCTTGGTGCGGCGAGGATCAGAATTCACCCAAACGGCCATCTGAGTCAGGCGGGTCTTCATGTTGGTTCTCCTTAGTCACACTCGTTTCGTTGAATGACCACAGGATAACCAAGCCCGTACAACAAAGTGCTTACCAAGGGAAACAGGTACGGTCGGTATGGGAATTAAAGGGGAGAGGTTTTTCTAGAAGGGGAAGAAGGGGTGCTGTGTCTCAGCGATCTCAACTGCTTGAACCACGAATTTGGCTGAGGAGAGCAAACACTTACATCCGTTTTTGCACGCGCCCCTTCCCGAATTCGGGAAGGGGAAGGCTCGCGAAGCGAGACGGGGGTTAGGTGATTCGTAAACCACCTACTTCAGATCACTCCTGTGATCTCAGTATCCTTGTTTCGTTACAGCGAAGGCTGCTCCCACGTCACCAGCGGGAGGCTGTCGCCGGGTGTGCCATCCGCGCTGACCGTCGGCAGTCGAGCGCCCGTGCGCCAGTCATACACCATCAAATCCGCATGATAAGCTCCCGGTGCGAGCGTCGTTACCGGCAGCACGAACAGCAGACAGCCCGCGCCCTGCGTCGAAAGTCCACGATCTTCTTGTGCCACCAAGGCACCGTTTGCGTCCAGTAAATGCAGCCCTACCGAGTAGGTATCTGACGGGACACTGCTGTTCAAGCCAACCCACACCAGCAGTCCTGCGTCCGTCCGCTCTGCCGAGCCGATTAATTGCGCGCTCACATCCTGCCCGAATTGAAGCGTCGTGCCGTTCGTATTCACCCGCCCATACGCGTAGATTTCCATCGTATCATCGGCGGCGAGCGTGCGGCACAGCGCGTAATCCCGTTCGTGCAGCAAATACTGCACCAACGCCCATTCCTGACCCGGAAACAGCGGCGAATTCATCAGCCACAGGTGATCGGCACCCCCAAGCGCGGCCTCAAATCGCTGGGTGAACACATCGAGCGTGCGGCTCGTCTCCATTTCCAGCACAGGCACTTGAGGCCGTTCCAGATAGTAGACCAGTACCGTCTGCTGCTGTTCAGATCGCAATCCCTGTCCCAGATAATCGATCACGGCGGCGTCTGCGCTCAAATATGGCTGAAGCGTCTGCGCCATCTCGCGGATGGGCTGCGGATAAAAGTCTTGGATCACTTTGCCGAGGTTCACATCCCGGCTGAGGAGGAGGGCGGGCGCACACCATAAGGTGAGCAGGGCGACGGCGGGCACCCGACGGCGGTGCAGTTCTGCTACGCCAAGCCCGCCGAGCATCGCCAGAAACGGCAGTACCGCCATCCCGTAGCGGATTTCGCTCAAACGGGTGAAGAAATACGCCGCCAGCGTGATCACCGCCAGCAGCAGCACAATCAGCCACAGAAAGCCGGTCGCCCGCTTGCGGAAGCTGAACAACACGAACAGCGCGAACATCGGAATCACCGTGCTGCTGAAGGCATACAGCGTATGTGCGGCGATCCGGGCCAGTTGGGCGGCGCTGGCGCTGGCTCGTTCGGCGCTGCGCGTAAGCGCCGTTGCGTTGAGCAGCACATGCGTCCACGGTGCGAAAATTAGCAGCGGCAGCCCCAATGCGATCAGCACGATGAACCATCCACGCAGCCATTCACGCACGAAACGCTCATCACGCGCCCCAAAACGGCGAAGCAGCCGCACCAGATGCCAGATTCCAACCGCGCCATAGACCGTCAGCCCGAACGGATGCAGATACAGCAGTACGGCTCCCGTGATCACGAGGGCGGCCAACATGGCGATTCGCTTTCGATTCGCGGCTCGCTGCGCTTTTTCGAAGGCTGTGAAGGCCGCCGCTTGTGCTGCCGCTGTGCGTGCATAGGGGCGCGTTAAAGGCTGCCGCGAATCGGCGCAGGCCGCGATCCACCAGTAGCTATAGAGAAACGCCGTCGAAAGGGCGAGGTACAGCGTGTAGACGCGCAGTTCGTGGGTGAAGTAAAGGAAGAGGGAACTGCCGCCGAGCAGTCCTGCTGCCGCACTCGCCGCTAACGGATCGGCAGTGAGGCTGCGGGCAAAGCGGAAGGTCAGCCCGATGGCGACCATCCCGGCGAATAAGCTGAGCGCCCGTCCGCTCAGTTCCGACCATCCGGTGAGGTTTCCCCACGCCGAGAGGATCAGCGGGTAGCCCGGTGTCTGCCACGGATCGCCCGCAGCGACTCGATCCCAGATTTGCGCCGGGGACAGTGGATCACTGAAAGGGGCTGCCCCGGCGTTATAAAACGACCACCATTCATCGTACCAAAGTCCATCGGCGTTCAAATTGATCATGCCGATGAACGCGACCAAAAGCAGCACAGCCAGAACCGGAGCCCAAGCCCGCGCGGCGCTTGCTCGTGTCATGTACGCCTCATGCGCTTGTTAACGTGTAGCGTGCATTATAGCAGAGCCATTTTTAACGGTTGGATATAACCGTCACCGATCCCAACGTCACCGCCGCACCCTGTCGCAGCGTATTTTGAATCTCCGTTACCGTGTCGGTGTGCTGTATCAAGGCGGCGATGTCCGCTTCAGGCGCTTCCGCCTCCACGCGCACCGCGTAGGTGATATTCTGTGCCGCACTGCCCGGCGCATCCCCGAATTCACCGCTGACCGTCACCTCGACGCCTTTGACAGCGATCCCCTTCTTCGCGGCCTCGCGGTACAAATCGTTGCAGAAGCAGGTCGCCAGCGCGAGGAACAGCAGTTCGCCCCCGTTCGCAGATGAGCCGTACCCACTGGCTTTCGGTTCAATCGTGATCGTGTGGGGGTTCTGGTTGGTCGTCACCGTGACTTGATGGTGATTCAGGCGGTTGTTCACCTGCGCGCTGATCTGGATCATCGGATCTTGCTCCTTTGGCTTAATCGACAAGGGGAGTTGGTGCTGTGCGAACGTTCGTTATTCCCACACTTCAAGCGTGGGATCGCTGCTGGGGGTGTGGTGGCTTTCTGCCATCCGGTCGCTGATCGAGCGGCTGCCATAGCCGACGATATTTTCATCCACCGCGCCGATCAGATGGTTGATCCAGCCGTAGACGAACAAGTTCAAATTGTGGCCTGCTTCATGCTTGCGATCATCGTGATCATCCTTGGAGTGGATGAATCCGAAAGTTCCCATATTGAAGGCGGTTTCTTCCGGGTTTAGGTTGCCGACAATCCCACCGATCAGGAAAAACGTGCCGGTCGCCCAATCGGCAGTGAGGATTTTGCCTTTTACCGTGGCATGCGCCGTTGAGCTTTTCGAATCGTCACCGCCCAGTTTGAACACATCCACGCCAACCAACCCCACCAGCCCACCGATCAGGTTGAGGACGAACAAAAGGAATCCGAGGAGGAAAATCACCCATGACATCGGCGCTCCCCAACACAGCCAGCCGATGATGCCTTGATAGGCCAGATTCTTCGACACGCCCTTAAACGTCGCCAGAAAACCGAGCGCGAACAACCCAATCGCGATCACCAGCCCGACGGTATCGCCGAACCACACGCGGTAAATGTTGTAGGCGAGGATGAAATTCATGCCGCTGTTCAAGCCGATCAGCCACCGCCGCATCGTTCCCGAGGTATCATGCTCCTCGACATCGGTTTTACCGGGCGGCGCGACCGATTTTTGCACATAGTAGGTCGCGGCGATGTAACACAGGATCGTCACGACCAGAAAGATCAAGCCGGGAAGCGTCGTGAAAAAATAGCCGAGATAATCCCCGATAAACTTGAGTGGATGGCTGTCGAAGACGAGGGTTGGTATCACGCGGACATCATTTCCACTCACCACTGCGGAAATGATCTGAATGAAGGCCAGCACAATTACCCCAAAGAGCGCGCCAAAAAATGCTGTTCCCAGCCCGCCTTTGGGTTGTATGTTATCCATGTGAACGCTCCTCCTGCGCGCTCTGTGCGCGTAGGTGATTTCATTGTAGTCATCCGGCGAAATTCGAATAGCGGGGCGGGACGAAAAGGCTAATCAGCCGCCCTGTGTAGCGATTCGCGCCGTTTTGTGCAACGATTAGCCCGTCATCACCCTGTTGAGGAAGTGCACATGCCCCTAACTTATACGCCCGCCCGTGAACTGCCGCTGCCCGATCTGGCCGCTCTGTTCACCCGCGCCTTTACCGGTTACGTCACCGGGGATGTCCACATGGATGCGCCGCTGCTGGTCAATCTGCTGACGCAGGGCAACGTTGATCTGAATTTGAGCGTCTTGGCATGGCGTGACGGTGAACCGCTCGGCTTGATCTTGATCGCGCGGCAGGGCTGGACGAGCCGCATCGCCGGGATGGGGGTGATCCCCGAAGCGCAGGGGCAGCAGGTGGGATGGGCGCTGCTCCAACATGCGATCGCACAGGCATCCGAGCGCGGCGACCGGTTCCTAGAATTGGAAGCTTTCGAGCAGAACACACGCGCCGTCAAACTGTACGAAAAGGGCGGCTTTCGCATCCTGCGCAGACTGTACGGCTGGACGCTCACAGCAGGGGGAAGCGAGGCCGATCACGCGCCGCTGATCGCATGTGATCCGCTTGAGGTGGCGCGCGTCATCATGGCGCACGGCGCACCTGATCTCCCGTGGCAGGTCTCCGGCACGGCGATCGCACGCATCGGGGCGCCAAGCCGCGCCTATCAGCTTGAAAACGCCTTCGCCGTCATCAGCGATCCCTCGCGCGAGACGATCGCGCTGCGGGCGTTGTTCGTCACGCCGGATCATCAGCGGCAGGGACAGGGCAGGCGCTTGATCCGCGCGCTGTGGGCCGAATTCCCCGGCAAACAGTGGCAAATCCCGCAGCTTTGCCCGCAGGAATTCAGCGGCTTTTTCGAGTCCCTCGGTTTTACACGCCAATCTGCATCAGGTACAAATGCGCCTGACTTTAGGCCGCGTAGGCGATACGGCGGCGTTCGCTGCAGAGATCGCATCCCGGCCAAAATTTGTTGTATCCGGCGCTCACTCAATGATCCGATGTACGCGCCCAATTGAGCTTTGTTCAGTGAGGTGACTTTCGAGACTTCCACCACGCTGACCAGCGGTAGATGGGCCTCGCCCGCTTCAAGGAGGACATTCCCCGGCAGGGTGATCCGCTTGAGGTTCGACGTGAGCGCGCATGCCACCACCGTATCGATGCGGCTGTGATTCAGGACATCATCCTGCGCAATCCGCATACGGATGCGGCACCGAGTCGCGGAAACGCTCGACCTGTGCCCAATAAATCTCCCCCTTGGTGGATCTGAGGTTCTCTCCGTGTTGCACGTCAGTCATTTCACTAATCACTCAAAACCGCTTTACACGTGTGCATATTCCGAAAGCTTAAGCAGCGGCAGAAAGTCCCTTAATCGAGTGATGCAGGGACGCAGCATGATCCCATGCTCCATGATAGAGATGAAATCGGATTGAATGGGAAAGGTTTCGGCTTCTGCATGGACGCGCTTCATGTATAGATAGGGCAGCCCATCCGTACCAACCATGATTCCAAAGCCCGTTTCTCGCTGCTGCGGGTAGGTGAACGAAACCCACGTAGTGCGAATGTGCTTGGTGACTGTGCCATCCCTTCCTCGGCAGCCAACCGCTTTAGCTTCGAAGCATAGTTGGGGTAGGCGTCTTGGCCCATTCTTTTACTCGCTGTAACCGCCTTAGGGTCAATCTATACCACTCGACATATCTCTCTGCAACTGAAATTTTGAATTCTCTTGGGACTTGATAAAATGATCAGCAAACAGTTTGCCCCCCGCGTTGCTGGTAACAACCGGAGGGCGTGAGTACCGCGCTGGAGGCACGATACTATGGCAAAGCATACCCCGATTCCGTCTACCTCTCTACCCTCACAGAAACGCGCAGTTATTTGGAAAGCGGTTTCTTCAGGTCGTCAAGCAGAAGATGATAAGGTAAGCCTACCTGAACAGGAGCGCCTCGCTCTCGAGTGGTGCCATGAAAATGGTTATCAAGTGGTTCGTGTGCTTGAGGTACCCGGTTATTCACGGCGCGAAAGTGACATCGTGACCGCTCTTGAGAATTTCGCAGAACAAGGAATCTACGCCTACCACGATTTACGCCGCATGTGGCAAAGCAAAGACTTTGATATTTTGGTTGCCTATTCCCATGATCGGCTTGGGCGCTCAAACACACTGCACTCATGGGTTGTGGAGAATATCATCCTCGAAGGAATGGAGATATTCCTTATTGCAGATGGGGGATATGTAGACCTTGAGGATTTTCGCTATAAGCTCGCTATTGGCGGGATGATGGTAGCAACACCCATTGATCGCCTTGTGAGGGCGAGCGCGGTTGCGAAAGCAAAGCTCATCGAACAAGGTTTGCCGATTGGTGCTATGGTGCCGCTCTCGCATAAGTTGATCCGTGATCCAGAGAGCGGGAAAGCTCTCCGCATTGAGCTAAACGAGGAGTTACGCCCTCTCTTTGACGATCTCGCCAAACTGCTCCTTGAGGGCGTTGCATACAACTTCCTGAGCAAGGAGCTTTACAAGCGATTCGGGCATACTACGCCATCCGGCAAAACCTACCACTCGAATCAGTTTTTTGAACTGCTCTACAGCCCTGCATTTTGGGGACATATGGCAACCCGATATACACAAAGCAGCAAAAACGGAGTCCAACGAGGAGCATGGATTTTCGATGAAGCGGTAGAAGCTCCGCCGGGTGTGATTGTGGCAAGAAACGTCCTTCAAGCCGTCTACACTGACGAACAAGCAGACGCAGTAAAAGCGGAACTATATCGCCGTATGGAGATCAGAGGGAGACGTAAACCCTCTGATACCTATCGCTTTGCAGGATTGTTCATTTGCGGCGTTTGTGGGCGTTCCATGTGTACCCTGAGCAAGCCGGGGTATGGGAGACGCGGTTTGAAATGCTCAAAGGCGTTTTCCCGCGTAGTAGAAGAGACTTGCCCTGAGACACGGCTTGTAACCCATCGCTATCTGCAAGAGGAGATCAACAAACTGCTTGAGCAGCTCATCGAAGGCGTAACACCTCAGATTTTCGAGCGTGAGCCCCACAATGATAACGCCACTCAAAAGCTGCAAACGCTTCGAGGGCAAGCGGAAACGCTCGAGCGCAAGTTGGGCAACTTAATCGATGAGCAGTCCAACGCCACAACCAACGCCGCACGGGAAATGTACCGCAAACAAATTGAGCGAGTAGGTGAGCAGCTCGAGCGGGTGAATGAGGAGTTGATCGGCTTAGAGCGCAAGTTGGATGAAGAACAGTATGTGAGCCGTGAAGCAGTTCGCACGGTTGAAGAATTGCGAAAGCTCACACTCGAATGCTTCTGGAAATTGCCAGAGCGTGAGATCAATCAGTGGTTACGCCGATTGATGGGTAAGCGCAAGTTCGTGATTATGGCTCAGAAAATTGTGGACGTAGCGGAGCCAACTCCGCAAAAGCGATCAAAGCCATTGGCGCGGCGAAAGAAAATCGATTAGGAAGTTAAAAGGGGCGAAACATTCGCCCCTTTTTTGTTACCTCAAAATGGTTAAGATGGTTGGTTTGACTCCCTATGGTGATGCTTAAGGAACTATGCCAACCATAACAAAAAGTGTTTCAAGCAAATCAAGTCGATACATCTCTAATAAAAGCCGAACGGGAAATGTGCCGTGGTAATCCTCGTCTGGAACATCGAATTCCACTTCAGATCCCTTGAGTTCGATCTTGTAGCCCTCAGGATAACACTCCCGCAGAAACAGAAGCATGGCATTAACTTCCTCTGAAACCACCTTATCGAGTTTGCCAAGCACAAGGTAAGCAAACTCATTTGTTGTTCTGGTGCGTAAGTCTATATATCCTGTTGTCGGACGCATTCCGGGTATTTCAGTATCATCAAACCTTGCTGGTAAAATGTATTCATCGCTGGATTGCAATGCTCGCGCTTGTGCGCTCTCTCTTTCGTGATTTGTCCATAACTTTCTTTTGTAATGTTCCGAGATAAAGATCACACAAAACTTCGCTTGTTTTCGATAGACATTGTCGAGGTGTGTATAAAGGTCTTTCCCCCATAAATCAACTTCGACATATCGATCATAGAACACACGAATTCCCAAAGCGTGCAAAATGTTCGCAACTTCTTCAACGTAGGCACGATCCTCACCAGCGAACGACAGCGCAACATCATAATCGTATTGTTGTGTCATTGGGTTTACCTCGTATCATGTGCGAAGCGGTACGCATTAAAGAGGGCAAAGGTGCCCTCTGGCTACTTCAACCTAGCGGCTCGGCATTCTCAGAGCACCATCTGAGCGGATCACTTCACCATTGAGCATCTCGTTGGCGATGATGTGTTCGGCAAGCTGCGCATACTCATCCGGGCGGCCCAAACGCAGCGGAAACGGCACCTGCTGCCCCAAACTCACGCGCGCCGGTTCGGGCAGCCCTGCCAGCAACGGCGTATCGAAGATCCCCGGCGCAACCGTCACCACGCGGATGCCATCGCGGGCAAGGTCGCGCGCAATCGGCAGCGTCATCCCGACGATCCCGCCCTTGCTGGCGCTGTAGGCCGCCTGCCCAATCTGCCCATCAAACGCCGCCACGCTCGATGTGTTGATGATCACGCCGCGTTCGCCTGCCGCGTTCGGTTCGTTGGCGCTCATCGCCAGCGCGGAGAGGCGGATCACGTTGAATGTCCCAATCAAGTTGATGCGGATGACCGTCTCGAACACATCGAGCGGGTGCGCGCCATTCTTGCTCGTCGTGCGCAGCGCCATGCCAATCCCCGCGCAGTTCACATCGATATGCAGCCCGCCAAACCGCTCACGTGCCAAATCGATCGCCGCCTGCACGTCCGCTTCACGGGTGACGTCGGTCGCCGCGAACGCCGCCGCATCGCCCAATTCAGCCGCCAGCGCCGATCCCTTTTCTTCGTCCTTGTCAGCGATGACGACCTTCGCCCCCGCTGTGACAAATCGCCGCACGACTGCCGCGCCCAATCCCGACGCGCCGCCCGACACCAATGCAACACTATTTTTCAGTTCCATTTCAGGGAGTCCTTTTGGTGAACCGCAAAGAACGCAGGGTCTCTCTGCGTCCTCCCGCGTTCTCTGCAGTTGAGTTTTGTAGAGAGGGCGGCTGCTTTATTGGCTGCCGCCGCTGTCACGCACCGCATCCAGCACCGGGATCGCGGGCAGAACGTTATTGCATTCGCGATCATCTGTAGCTGTGAGGCGGCATTCGCCGGGAGCGTCTGGCTGTTGCACGCGAACCGGAAGGTCACCCATCCGTTGCGGATCGCATCCAGCGCCGTATTGATCAGCTCGACAGCATGTGCAAGCTGCAGGGAGGCTTCTGCGTCGATGGCGGGCAGCACATAGTTATCTGGCGTATCGATTACGCGGGCCGTGCAGCCAAGCGTATCGCCCGTGCGCGCCACATCTTCCCAGTAGCCCTTCAACACCAGCGTCGAGCTGTTCGGGCGGTTCATGCTGTCTGCCAGCTCATAGAGTGCGTTCAAGTGGCTCAGCGGATTGGCGACGGCGGCAGTGGGGCTTGGCGTGATGCGCGGATCGATCGTCGCGGTCGGAATCGGCGTGATCGTCGGTACGATCGGCGCAAATGGCGCGAACTCCGCCTCGATCGCATTCATACGATCTAACGCGCTGCTCAAGGTTGGCATAAACGGCGCAACATCCGCCGCGCCAAAGGCCGCATTAGGGTTGCTGCATGCGCTGTCGAAGCGGCTCTTGCTCCCTAACAGATCGACCAGCACGCCGTTCAGCGAGGTCGAAACCGCCGCCAGTTCCGGCGTTGTGACGAACGCATCCGGCGGGAGCGGAGCCGGGTTGTTGAAGTAAGCGGTGCAGTCGGCGACGCCGCCCTGTTGAACCGTTTGAAATTGGGTCGTCAGCGTATTCAAATCCGCACGCACCCATTCCAACTGGCGGCTGATGAGAAACGTTTGCTCACGGCGGCGGTCAGGCGTCACCGTGATCGCGCCGACGCGCAGCAGCACGCTGCCCCGGCGGTCGGTGTCCTGCCAGAAGAAAATCAACCCCAGCAGCAGCGCGAACAGGATCAGCAGCATCCACACCGTGCTGTACAGCGATCCCCGGCTGGCACGCCGCCCCAATCGACCCCGGTTTTCCACCTGCTCAAGCAGTTTGACGACTCGATCCTTGCTCTTGTCGCCTTTGCGAATTTCCTTTTCAACCGCTTTGAACATGCCGAGCGCATATGCGGCGGCTTTCCTTACATTGCGGTCACCATCGTTTTCGTATAAGTCGACCAGCGAATCAACCGCATCTCCTGCCGCCGCTTCGCCCAGATACAGCGCCGCTTCTTTACGTTCGGCGGGATCGGTCGAAGCAAGCTTCTGGATCATTTCATCGATTTTTCGCTGGCGCTCCTCGGCAAGCTCTCTGGACATCGCGACCCTTTATCCTGCTGCGCTTTGCAATGGCATTCGACTTAATCATACAGTCGGGAGGGGTTCGGCGCAAAGCGGTATCTCACATCACGGGGAACGCAAAAAAGCGGAGCATAACGAATGCCCGCTTTGTGCGAAACGGTGGAGAAATGAACGACTATTCCGGTTTTGCGTCATCCGGGGCAGGTTTCGCCGCCGACCATGTGCCTAATCCCGGTGAATTGGGGGCCGCGCCATCTGCGGAAGCGTTCGTGGGCGTACCGCCTGACCATGATCCAAGCTTGAACCCACTGCCAGCGTCCGCTGCTGCCCCATTTGATTTGTTGGCGGGGGGCGCTGCGGGGGGACTCATGGGAGAACCGCCGTTGACGGGTTTGAACGTGGATTTTGGGGCAGGGGTGCGCGCCTGTGTGCTCAGTTTAAGGTTATTAAACTGCGCCGCCGTGTCCTTGAGTTCTTTCGTTTCGGCGTTGAATTCGTTCTCGACATCCTGCATCGCCTGCTGCATCGGCTTGGTGATCGGCGTCAGCAGCTTGATCGCTTCATTGCGCAGTCCGGCGCGCGTTGGCGGTTCAGTCGGCACCTGATAGTCGATTCCCGCCGCGTCGATCTCTTTTTGGAGCATCTTCGAGGCTTCGCCCCACATGCGGCGCAGCTTCGCCAGCTCGCGGCCCAGCACATACGACCACTGGATCATCCGTTTGGGGCCAGCGACTACCAACATCAAAATCAGCAGTGCGACCAGTTCCCAGCCGCCAATGCCTAATATTTCCATAGGGTCATCCCAGCCTAGAGTCCACGTTCCCGCATAACAGGCACGCGGCAGGTCTGCTAGCTGCGAGGTTCAGAGGGGGTCGAGGCGTCTGTCTTTTCCGCTTCAGCTTTGCCTTCATTCAGTCCACGGCGGAAATTCGCGACCGCGCTGCCCAGTTCGCCGCCGATGCGCCCAATACGTCCCACGCCAAACAGCACCAGCACGATCAAAAAGATGATCAGAAGTTCGCCGGGTCCAAGATTCATAATGTTCTACTGCCTTTCACGCTCTCGTTTTTGTTTGGGTTCTCGCGTCAAGTGTTCACTATACGCGCAATCACTGGCCTGTGATGTGACATTCGTTGTTCATCCCCCCTATCGTACATCACATTCAAGGGTTGAGGGGAGAGCAATTCACAGAAAAGTTACAATTGTTTCAACTCACCGGTCGTAGCTCATCACTTTAACGTTTAGAACGTAAATAGCACAAATTGTCCGAAATGGACTATAATGGACTCACGGGGTTCACCATCAGCTTGACACGCTGCATTTGATAAACCCATCCTTTCCCATTCCACGGAGATGATCCTTTGGTCGCCGCGAATTTCAATGTCCCCTTGGATCGGGACAGCGAAGAACCGATCTACCGGCAGTTGATTCGATACATCCGCGCTCAGGTAGACAGCGGGATGCTCCCCGCTGGAACGCGTCTGCCTGCCAGCCGGGATCTGGCGCGTCAGTTGAATATCAGCCGGATTAGCGTCGTCAACGCCTACGCCGAACTGCGCGCCGAAGGCTATTTGAGCGCCCACGCAGGGCGCGGGACGTTCGTTGCAGGGGAACGCAGCGAGGCGGTAACTGCCGCGTCGAACATACCCGCTCCCCTCACGCCGAACGGCATTCAACCACCGCATCACCACCCCATTGAAAACCAGAACGCGCCGGATCGCAGCCTGCGTGAGATGATGCGATTGGCACGCAAGCCGGGGGTGATCAATTTTAGCCATGGGGTGCCGCCTTCCGAGTTTTTCCCGGTGTTCCACCTGCGCGATGCGCTGAACACCGTGCTGGAACGCGACGGGGCACGAGCGCTCGGCTACGAGCAGCCCGAAGGCTATGCGCCGCTGCGCTCAACCGTGCGCGACTATGTGAGTGCGCTCGGCATTCAGTGCAGCCCGGATCAAGTGCTGATTACGGGAGGAACCCAGCAGGCGCTCGATCTGATCGTGCAGGCGATTCTTGGCGAAGGCGATTTGCTGCTGACCGAAAATCCGACTTATATCGGCATGCTGGATATTGCCCGCACGCGCCGTGTGCAGGTGCTTGGCATCCCGATGGACGAAGACGGTATCCGCCTCGATATGCTCGAAAATGTGGTGCTGGAAAATCACCCGCGCCTGCTGTATGTGATGCCAACCTTCCAGAACCCGACCGGTAAAGTCATGCCGATCCACCGGCGGCGTCAACTGCTGAACCTCGCCAATGAGTACAACCTCACCATCCTTGAGGACAGTGTCTATCACGAGTTCCGCTACGAAGGCGAAGCCGTGCCGCCCCTGAAGGCACTCGATGAGAATGGGATGGTCATCCACGCCAGCGGGTTTACCAAGAATCTGCTCCCGGGGATGCGCGTTGGCTATGTGATCGCCAATGCAACCCATTATGAGCGGTTGGTACGCGTCAAGCAGTCGGCAGATATTTCGACACCGGGGCTGAACCAGCGGGCGGTACACCTCATGTTGGAGCGGGGGGTGCTGGCGAAGCAGTTAGAGCGGAACAACCGCGAACTGCGCCGCCGCCGCGATGTCGCGCTGGAGTTCGCCTCGCGCTACTTCCCTGCCGGGTCACGCTGGAACGCACCGGAGGGCGGATTATACCTGTGGGTGGAACTGCCCAAGAATGGCCCCACCGCCAGCGAGTTATACGTCAGCGCCATCCAGATGGGCGTTGCTTATGGAATCGGGAATGTGTTCCATACCGACAACAGCGGCAGCAATCAGATTCGGGTGAACTTTGCCGCCCACAAGCCCACCGACATTGAAGAAGGGTTCAAGCGGCTGGGCAAGGCATGGCGCGATATCGCCTATGAAGTGGGCGACCTCGAAAAAGCACATCTCCTCTAACGGCTGACACCACCCTGACACAAAGCGCACCCGAAGCATGGGCGTTTTATGTCAGGCTGTGTCGGCACTCATAAGCGCTGTTTTGACCCAAGCTGCTTGGAAGGGAATAGACCTTACGATGAGGCGGGGACGGGCAGCGGTGGAAACACCAGCGGATCGGGCAGTGCCTCAAGACCCTCGCCGTGCATGACCGCCTCGTTGACTGTCATCCCATCGAGCATCGCCGGGACGAGATCGCGCAGATTGCCATCCTCCGAGTCGTCGAAATCGGGCGGCACGCTCACGTTGATCACCAGCATTTTCGAATTTGGCAGCGCGACGGCAAGCACCAGCATGTGGATTCCGTCGGGGTCTGTCAGCAGATAGTAGGCCGCGTCATGTCCATCCCACTTAAAGCCGACCGGTTCACTGACCGCCGCGCTGCCGATCATGTCCGGCTTGTGCACGGCTTGCGTCAAGATTGACCATGCCATGTTGTGATCGCTGCTTTCGCCAACGGAAGGGGTGAGGGGTTCGGCGGTCGCGGTGTCGAAGCGGTCAAGCGAGGGGGAGAATACATAGACCAGCATCCCCGCGAGTCCCTGACTGCTTGTGCTGAACGAGGCGACATGTTCCGCCATGATCAGCCCGTCTTGATAATCTGCGATCCATCCAGCGGGCAGCCAAATACCCACCTCGATCTCGTTGATCGAAAGCTGGAGCCACTCACGGGTATGCGTCGGCACAGTGCCGTAGGGGAGGGCTGTCGCTGTCCCGGATGCGTCGCCGGATGGGTCGGGGGTGGAGTCGAGCATCTCGCAGGCAGACACCAGAGTCAGCACCAATATCCCTGCTGCAATGAAACGTGGTTTGATCATGATGCCTGAAAGCCGGTCGAGACCGGGCTAGGTCGTCGTTTATCGCCCATCGTAACATAGGTGAATAACGGTTCTGCGGGAATTTCAGGCAACACTCACCAATAGCTAAGGACAAGCGCCTATGTGCAGGGCGCGATCGTTTCCCTATAAGCCCACGCGGCTGCGGATCATGCGCAGGATCCACGAAAATTCTTGAATGCGCAGGAGTGTCGCGCCAGTCGCGTAGACGGCCAAACTGAGCCCGCCGACGATCGCCAGCACCAGCGCTTGATGTAGCAAACCATCCACGCCGATCAGCCGTTCGAGGATCGGCAGCACGATCAGTGCTAATGCCCCCATCACCAGCGCGGCACTCAGCGCTTTAGCGATCGTGCGGATCAGTTTTTGCGATCCGAAGCCGTGCATGCGACGCATCAAAATGATCGCGCTCAAGGTGGAATGCGTGATGTGTTTGGTGCTGTCGGCGATCATCAGGCTGAACAGGCCAAAACGCGGCAGCATCATCACGGCGACGATCGTATAGACGATCAGGCTGGTGAAGCCGATCACCGCCGGGGTGAGCGTGTCCTGCCGCGCGTAGAAGGCATACACGAGCTGCAAATCGACCGCCGCGAATGGTAGCCCGATCAAGTACAGGCGCAGCGCCATCGCCGTGATCTGCGTATTCGCTTCGGTGAACGCGCCGCGTTCGAACAGCACGCGAATGATCGGCACCGCCAGCACGAACAAGCCGATCGCCGCCGGGATGATCAGCGTGATCGACAGGCGCATGCCTAAGCCCAGTGTATCTTTAAACGATTTCTCGCCCTCTTGATCGCGCAGCACGGCTTGGCGGGCCAGCGTCGGCAAAATGGCGATGCTGATGGCGGTGGCGACCAATCCCTGCGGAAACTGAATCAGCGTCGTCGCCCAATTCATATAGCTGACGCTGCCCACACCGGTTTGACTGGCGAGGTTGTAGCTGAAGGTGCGCACGAACGTGTCCAGCAGCAGCGATCCCAAGACGGGGGTATACAGCAGCGCGATCCGCCGGATGCCGGGATGCCGCCAATTGAGCGTAAAGCGTAAGCCGTTTTCGCCACCGATCAGCCCCGGCAGTTGCAGCGCCAACTGCGCCAGCGCACCGATCAGCCAGCCGAACGCCGCCGCGCGCACGCCGCTCGCGGGACGTGCCGCCACCAGTGTGATCCATCCATGCTGGAGCACGGGCGTGATCTGCGGTGGGGGTGCGAGCAGCACCGTCCCCAACACAACCCCGGCGTTGAACACTGTCCCGGCGAAGGCGGGCAAACTGAACTTGCGCAGCGCATACAGCGCCCCCGCCGCGACGGCGAACAGGGCCAGAAACACCAGCGCGGGCGCAACCCAGCGCAGCAGTTCCGCCGCGAGCTGCTGCGTCTGTATATCCGCACCGCTGCTGATCAGCCCGACGACCTGCGGCGACAGCAGCGCCAGCAGCAGCGCGATCGCTGAGACGATCACCATGACAAAGCTGAACAGCACCGAGGCCAGCCGCCAGAAGGCTTCTTTGCCTTCACGGGTGATGACTTCGCTTAAAACGGGGATGATCGCGCTGTTGACGTGCCCGCCGATCAGCAGGTCGTTCAGGGTGACCGGGATCAGCGTCGCGTAGTTGAAGGCATCGACTGCCCGCGACGCCCCGAATAGACTGGTCATGGCAATTTCACGCGTTAGTCCCAGCACGCGGCTGGAGATGTTGCCGAGCGCCAGCACGCCAGTCGCGCGGGCGACGCCCGCATTCGTCGCGGCTTGCGCTGCGGCTTGTGCTTCTGCCTGTGCGTCGGCGGTCGCGGCTTGCGCCGCCAGTGGGTCGTTTTGTGAACCGGTGGAAACGTCGCGTTCCGCCGATGGAAGCTCTGAAGTGGTATGAGAGAGGTCGGTCAAACGGCACCTGTATGGGTGAATGTCATGTCAAGGATAACACACGCATCTTCATGATCCAGTCTGAGACTAAGACACGCCTTGAATGAGAAACGATGCGCCACGGAACGAACCCTGCGTGCAATTCGTCTTGTCAGGAGATAAGCTGTGCAGTGTGATAGGCACGTCAACGAGAGGAAATGATGTTGAAACGTTTGGCTGTGTTGGCAGTACTGGTGTTGGGATTGGGAAGTTTTTCGCTTCAGGGAGCCGCGATGGCACAGGATGATCCGACGGTCGTCGCCGCACGCGATAATAATGCCTTTGCCTTCGATCTGTACCGTCAGATGGTAGGGATCGAGGACGGCAATTTTGTCTTTTCGCCGTTCAGCATCTCGCTGGCGCTGGCGATGACCTACAACGGCGCGGTCGGTGATACGGCGGCACAGATGGCCGGTGCGCTGCATTTCTCGCTCGATCAAGCCACGCTCAACAGGGCGATGGCGTCACTCACCGCGCAGATTCTCACATCGGGCAACGCTGAAGCGACCGAGACGGAACCCGAACGCCGCCTTGCGATCGCCAATGCGCTGTGGGGCGAACAAACCTTCGCCTTCAATGCCGATTTCATGGCGCAGCTTCAGGCCGAATACGGCGCGGGCTTGCAGTTGGTTGATTTCGTCAACGCGGCGGAAAACGCCCGCCAGATGATCAACGGCTGGATTGAGGAGCAAACTAACGGGTTGATCCGCGATATTGTGCCGCAGGATGCTATCAACGCGATGACGCGCTTGGTGCTGGCGAACGCCATCTATATGAAAGCCAATTGGCAGTCTCAATTTAGCGACTATCAGACGCAGGATCAGGCTTTCACGCGGCTGGATGGCAGCACCGTCGAGGTGCCGATGATGCACCAGACCGAAGATTTCCTGTATCTGGCCGGGAACGGTTATCAGGCGATCAGTTTGCCCTATGGCGGCGGGCTGGCGATGGAAATATACATGCCCGATGAGGGGTCGTTCGCGGATTTCGAGCAGGTGTTCACCCCTGACGAGCTGATCATGTTCCGCAACAGCGCCACTTATGGAAGCGTCGCATTGACTCTGCCGAAGTGGGAAACCGAAACCAATGCCCCGATGACGGACATCCTTCAGCAAATGGGCATGGTGATTCCGTTCACGCCCGATGCCGACTTCACCGGCATGATCGACACCTCACAGACCGGCGATCGTCTGCAAATCAGCGATGTGCTGCATAAAGCGCGCATCACCGTAGACGAAAACGGCACCGAGGCCGCCGCCGCGACGGTTGTGCTGATGGAATTGACAATGGCAATGCCCTCGACGCCGATTCCGCCGTTCGTGTTCACGGTCGATCGCCCTTACCTGTATACGATTGTCGATCAAACCACCGGATCAGTACTGTTCATGGGCCGCGTCGTCGATCCCAGCGCGGAATAAGCAGAACGCAAAAATAGGGACGCATCTTAGATGCGTCCCTACGCAACGTCTGGAGTTTAGCGACGTATCGTGTCGGTTTATAGGTGATCGCGCGTTTGCAGGAACAGCGCGCGTTTCGCGCCGGGCAGCGTGTAATCGAACCCGCACGATTGGAAGAAGCCGTCGGACGACGTAATCGCCATCACTTCCAAAATGCCGCGTTCTTTGGCAAGCGCCACACACGCATCCACCAGCATTTTCCCCACACCGCGACCCTGTGCAGTGGCCTTCACCGCAAGGCTGCGGATCTCCGCCAGTTTGCGCGAGTAAATCTCCAGCGCCGCACATCCGACGATCTCACCGTTTTCTTCAGCAACGGCGACAAAGAAGGTCGGTAGTAGGTCTTCAAATTCGGCGTAGGTGCGTTCCAACAGTTTGCCTTCATCCACATACGGACGAATCATGTCGGAAATCGCGGGAATATCCGCTCGCTGGGCAAGGCGGACGAGAACGTCGGTTTGAATCATCGTGGCTTCCAATGTCATCATCTCGGTGACTTAGTACACCTCTTTCTTAGGATACCCGTTTACTGACCTTGTGAAAATGGACAAACTCGCCTGCGGCACTTCCCGGATACTTTTCACAAGTTCCCCGGTTTGCGCGGGACAGACTCTATCATTTTCGGCTGATTTTTGGGGATGTCAACCACCTAATCTCAAGGGTCTTTTATTGGGGAAACGTTTATGATCAATTAAATGGCTTTACCTTCTTAAGGAAGTATGCCTCATGACGACCAAGTTCACTGCTTCCGCCCCGGAAGCGCAGGTTATTGGAAGCACCGTCCTTAGCTACTTGAACTGTATCGAACAGGAATCGATCGCCCCCATCCTCGCAAGATATGTGGAAGGAGATGTTCAGCCGGATGTTTGGTATCCGCACCAAACCCTCTTGAATGTCTTGCGCGATATTGATAAGGGCGATTCGAATGTCAGCTCGTCGATGGTTTCGATCGGCGTGCAAATTATGGATGAAGGCGAACTGCCGCCCACCATTCGAACCATCCCCGACATTTTGAATGCGCTTGGCGTGGTCTATCACATGTATCATCGCAATGTGGCCGAACCGGGCTGGACAGCCGTCCCGATGGGCGAACACAAGATACGCTTGATTCACGACAGCCCGTATCCGAACGATTTGGCGTATGGGATCGTGTGGTCGTCGGTGCGGCGTTTTGTCCCCGCTGGTTGGCAGTTCCGGGTGCTTCAGTCGGAACCGGAGCACCCGAACGACGCGGTGTACTTTGATGTGGAGTGGGGCCCTGCATAACGCTGAAGCAGGGATACGTGTGTTATTCCGAGTCGGGTTCTTCGTCGATCTGCTCATCCGTCTTGCCAAAACGGCGGCGGCGGTGGCTGTACTCGACGACGGCGCGGTGTAGTTCTGCCTCATCAAAATCCGGCCATAGGGCGGGCGTGTAATAGTACTCACTGTACGCGCCCTGCCAAATCAGGAAGTTGCTCACACGTTGTTCGCCGCTCGTGCGAATGATGAGGTCAGGATCAGGGGTTCCTGCCGTATACAAGTGGCTGCTGATGGTCTCCTCAGTCACTTGATCAGCGGGAATCCCCTGTTCGATGATCTGCCGCACCGCACGGGCGATCTCGGCGCGCCCGCCGTAGTTGAAGGCGACGTTGAGGGTAATGCGCGTGTTGTTCTTGGTCAGCTCAACCGCCTTGTAAATCTTCTGGCGAATCCCCGCTGCCACTTTATCCAGCTCACCCAAATGCAGCAGATGCACACCGTTTTCGTGCAGCTCGTACAGCTCGCGGTCGAGGAACATTTCCAAAATGCGCATCAGCATGCGCACTTCAGCAGGGGGGCGGCTCCAGTTTTCGGTCGAAAAGGCATAGATCGTCAAAATCTGAATGCCTTCCTTGACGGCTGCGCGCAAGATGCGCCGCAAATTTTCTGACCCCTGCCGGTGACCTTCGCTGCGCGGCAGGCTGCGCTGTTTTGCCCATCGCCCGTTGCCATCCATGATGATAGCGACGTGATTGGGAACCTTCAGCGGTTGGTCTGCACCGCCTTCAAGATCGGGGTGATCGCGCACGAGATCAACCATGTGTCTATTCCTCTGATTTCACCGAATATCGGGGCAGCCGCCCATCCTCGCCGCAGCCAGTCGGCTTAAACGGCGAGAATTTCCTGCTCTTTGTGCTTGCCTAATTCTTCGATCTGTTCGATAGACTTGTCCGTCAGCTTTTGAACTTCCTGTTCGCCGTGTTTCAGGTCGTCTTCGCTGATCAGCTTTTCTTTTTCGTATTCCTTCAGATCGTCGTTGGCGTTGCGCCGCACGTTGCGCACAGCAATACGGGCTTCTTCAATGCGCTTGTGCAGGAATTTAACCAGATCTTGGCGGCGTTCGCGGGTCAGCGGCGGCATGTTCAGGCGGATCACATCGCCATCAACCTGCGGGTTGATGCTTAGATCGCTGTCGCGGATCGCCTTTTCAATCGATTTCACCGCGCCCTTATCGAAGGGGCGAATGAGGATTTGCATTGGCTCCGGTGTGCTGATAGTCGCCAACTGGCGCAGTTCAGTTTCCGCGCCGTAATAGTCCACCGTCATCCGATCCACGAGCGAAGTGCTTGCCCGACCGCCGCGTATGCCGAGCAGATCCTGCTCGTAGACGCCGATCGCCGACTTCATCTTCTGCTGGGCTTCCTTAATGATGTCTTCTACCATAAGCGTTACACCGTTATGCGATAAATAGAGCGCAGCCCGTGCGAAACCTCGCCGGGGTGGCGGCGCTTCCGATGACCAAACTTCTTGTTTCAATGATACACGACTTTGGATGCAATTCCCTACCCCTTTAGCGTATGAGTCACGAAGCAGGACGATTCCCTCTTCTGGCCCATTTCTTTTGAGCGCAGTTTGACGACGATATGTCGTCCGACGTGGACGAACCGGGTGTCCCCAGCAGCATCTGCATTTTCGGCAGCGACGATCGCTCCGATGTGGTGTTCATGCTCTATTTTGATGAGCGGGGCGTATCGAGACGCTTTGAGGCAGCGCTGCAAGACAATGTGTGGAAGCTCTGGCGCAATGTCTCCGGTTTTTCGCAGCGTTTCAGCGGCACAATTTCCGAAGATGGAGCCACGATCAACGGGGTGTGGGAGTTAAACGAGGACGATACCGCTTCCGGCTGGAAGCACGACCTCGAAACCGTTCATACACGGGTGAAATAATCCGATTGTTAGAGGAACGATCCTACCGAAGGCGGCGGGCATCGCCCCTCAGACAATTGTCGGCTATAGACTCGGTTTTTCGGCGTGTGTCCAGCCGTTCCAGCCGCGCGCCTGCCATGCCGAATAGAGCGCCACCGATCCGACCGTCGCTACGTTCAAGCTGGCGACCGTGCCGCGCATCGGCAGGCACAGCAGCATGTCGCACGTATCGCGGACGAGGCGGCGCATCCCTTCGCCTTCGCTGCCCAACACGATGCCAATGCTCATATTCAAGTCGGTCTTGTCGATTGGCGGGACGTTGGGGCCAATATCCATCCCCACCAGCCACACATCGTTGTCCTTGAGCGTCTTCATCGTCTGGGCGAGGTTCGTCACCTGCACGATGTTCAAATGCTCCACTGCGCCGCTTGACGCATTGACGACGGCGGGCGTGACCGCCACCCCGCGCCGATCCTGCATCACCACTCCATGCACGCCCACCGCATCGGCGACGCGCATGAGCGAGCCGACGTTCTGCGGGTCTTTGAGCAGATCAAGGATGAGCAGGAAGGGGCGCTCGTTGCGCCGCTTCGCTATCCCGATCACGTCCTCGACGGTCGTGTATGGGTACTCGCTGACGCGCATCACCATCCCCTGATGATTCGCACCCTCCGGCACCAGATCGTCGATGATGCGGCGCGGCACGCGCCTGACCTTCACGCCTTTTTGCTCGGCGGTGGTCAGAATTTCCAGCGCGTTGCCCTTTTCTTCTATCGTCTCGCTGACGAGGAACTGATCGATCTGCCGCCGCCCCGCGCGGAGCGACTCCATGATAGCCCAGTGCCCATAAATGAAATCAACCATTAGCGTTAGCTCGTTTTCCAGACCGTACCATCAGGGCGATCCTCAAGGATAACCCCCATCTTCGCCAATTCGTCGCGCAGACGGTCGCTTTCCTTCCAATTTTTCGCGGCACGGGCTTCGGCGCGCAGCTTGATCACCAGTTCGATCAAGCCTGCTTCGCGCGAGGCATCGCCGCCCGCTTCAGCTTCCGCGCCCGGGACGATTCCTAGTACATCGCCGCCCAGTTCGGTAAACGCATCGTGAATATCCGTCAGCACATCCAGCCCAACCGCTGTGCCGCTGTTGAGCAGTGTATTGGTTTCGCGCGTCAGTTCTTGCAGCGCGGCGATCGCCAGCGGCGTGTTAAAGTCGTCGTCCATCGCTGCCTTGAAATCGTCATACGTCTTGCGCACAATTTCAAGGATCGCGTTGCCGTCGTCGGTCTGCGGGGCGGTGTTCAGCGCGCGGCGCGTCAGGCGGATGGCATTCGCCATGCGATCCCATGCGCGCCCGGTGCCTTGAATCGCCTCTTCGGTGAAGTCGAACGGGTTGGAGTAGTGCGCGCTTTGCATGAACATGCGGATGACTTCAGGCCGGTATTCTTTCAGCGCATTCTTGATCGTCACCACATTGCCGACCGACTTGCTCATCTTTTCGCCGTTCAGCGTCAGCGACCCCACCAGCATCCAGAAGCGCGAGAACGGGACTTCGTTAGCGCATTCGCTCTGCGCGATCTCGCTTTCGTTGTGCGGGAACATATTGTCGATGCCGCCGCCGTGAATGTCGAAGGTTTCGCCGAGATATTTCTTCGCCATCGCCGAGCATTCGATGTGCCAGCCGGGGAAGCCTTCGCCCCATGGCGAATCCCAGCGGAGGATGTGTTCCGGTTCGGCGCGCTTCCACAGCGCGAAGTCTTCGGGATTGCGCTTTTCACCGCGAATTTCTTCGCGGCTGCCCGCCTGCTGCTGATCGATGCGGCGGTTGGACAGTTTGCCGTAGTCGGGATCGCTGGTCACATCGAAATACACGCTGCCGTTGGCGACATAGGCATGGCCTTTGCTGAGCAGCGTTTCGATCATTTTGAACTGTTCGGGGATGTGGGCGCTGGCACGCGGCGAAATATCCGGACGCTGCACGCCGAGCGCATCCATGTCCTCAAAATAGCTGCGTGCGTAGCGTTCGACGGTCTGCATCGGCGCGGCCTGTGTACGTTTGGCCGCTTTCAGAATGCGATCCTCGCCGCTGTCGAGCAGGTGACCGACATCGGTGATGTTCTGCACGTACAGCACTTCATAGCCCGAATAGCGCAGGTATTTGCTCACCACATCGAAGGCGATATAGTTTTTGGCGTGACCGATGTGTGCATAGTCGTTGACCGTTGGGCCACAGACATACATGCGTACTTTGCCCGGTTCCAACGGTTCGAAAACTTGTTTTTCACGGCCAAGGACGTTGTAAATTTGCAGCGCCATAAGGGAATCGTCTCTCGCTTTTCAAGGATCTAAACGCGGTGTTCAAGCTTAGGATCATTGTAGCGTATTCGATCCAGACGGTATAGATCGGGAGAAGTCCATGCAGCTCACCATCCGTGAGGCTGATCCATTACACGATTATGAAACGGTCGCGGCGCTGCTCAGTACCGAATCGTTGTTTCCGATTACGGCGGCCCACATCACCGACTGGGATCGCAATCGCCCGCAGGGGCAAATTCGACGGCGCGCGGTGGGCATCAATGCGGACGGGGTGATCCTCGGCTACAGCCTTGCGCTGCATCATCCCGGCGGCACACCGGGCATGTGGACAATTCATGTGCATATCGCCCGTGATGCACGCCATCAAGGGTATGGACGGCAGCTTTACGACGATGCGATCGCTTTCGCGCAAGCACGCGGGGGATCGGCCTTTACCGGTGAAGTCTCGGAAATGCAACCGGAAGGCCGTGCCTTTGCGGAGCGGCGCGGATTTCATCTGCACCGGCACCAATTTTCCTCAAAGCTCGATCTTACCACGTTTGATGAGGCGGGCTTCCGCGACGTTATCCCGCGCCTTGAAGCGGAAGGGATTCGCTTTAGTTCGCTGTCCGCCGAAGGCAGTACGCCCGATGCGCAGCGTAACCTATACGAGCTAAATCGTGAAACCGACAACGACAATCCCTCGAACAGCGGTTCCAGTTCATTCCCCAGCTTCGATGTGTTTCAGCAGCAGGTTCTCAATGCCAGTTGGTTTGAACCGCCCGGGCAGTTGTTGGCGATCGACGGGGATAGGTGGGTTGGCTTAGGCGCCGTCTCGCTAGAACCCGATCCACCGTCGGCTTACTGCGCGTTTACGGGCGTGCGCGCCTCGCATCGCAAACGCGGGATCGCGCTGGCGCTTAAACTACTCGGTATTCGCTATGCCCGTGAACACGGTGCACGGACGATCAGCACCGACAATGACAGTGAAAATGCGCCCATGCTGCACATCAATCGTAAACTGGGATTCCAATCGCAGCCGGGGACATGGATTTTGATCAAACGAGGTGAGGCATGAGTAAACGGGCGTATGTGGATGTGAACGCCGAGGGATTCTGGGCGCTGTTTGAAGGCGATGGCAGCGAAGATGAGCGCGTTCTGCTGGCGCTGGGCGATGAATTTGTCCCCGGTGCGCCGATCAACGAGGTGATGGATGGGCTGACGGCGTGGGCCACCGAGAACGATTACGTTATCCTCCCGGCAGTGTTCACGGGCAGCGATGATGTGAATTTAGACGATTTGCTGAGCGAGTAGACAAACGTAAAAACGAAAGACTCAACGCAAAGACGCAAAGAAAGAATCTTTTCCTTGGCGACTTGGCGTTCTTGCGCCTTAGCGTTGAAAAAAGAGGATTCCCGTTGCTGATCACGCCCGTCGAAATCACCCGTAAAGAATGGATACGTGTTTTCGGGTTCGCCGTCTTCATCGTCGCACTGACGACGCTGCCGTATCTGCTGGCGTGGAGCCAGCAAACGCCGGATCGCGCCTTTAGTGGGGCATTGTTCGGCGTTGAAGATGCCAACAGCTACCTCGCCAAAATGCGGATCGGCGTGCGCGGCGAGTGGGCGTTCTCGCTGTTCTATACGCCCGAACCGACCGACTCCGCGCCGCTCATCTTTCTCCCTTATATCGCCGCAGGGCAGGTAATCCGCGCGATCGGTGTTGATTCAGCGCACATTCCCACCGCGATGATGATCGTTTTCCAGATCATGCGTATGGTGTGCGATGCTGTGTTTGTGCTGGCGCTGTACCGCTTCATCGCCCAGTTTGTGACACATGAGCGCGTGCGTTACAACGCGATGGCGCTGGCCTGCCTCGCAGGGGACTCGGCTGGCTGACCGTCCTGTTTCACTCCACGCGATCGGGATGCCTGACATCACGATTCCAGAAGGATTCGGTTTTCTGGTGCTGTACGGGCTGCCCCATCTGGCGCTCGCCCGCGCGGCGATGCTGCTGGGGCTGCTCTTCGTGATGCCCGCGTCCGTAGGCGTACCCCTACAACCTACATCTCTGCGCACGCTGCTGGCCGCTCTGCTGTTCAACATCGTTGGGCTGTGCGTGCCGTTCTATCTGGCGGTGATTTACGTGATTCTCGGCGTGTGGGGGTTGGCCGCGTGGATACTTCAGCGGCGGTTCCCAATACGCTTGTTCTGGCGCGCAGTGATCGCGGCGGGCCTGACGCTGCCGCTGTTCGCCTACAACGCTTGGATTTTTACCCTCAACCCGGCTTTTCGTCAGTGGAGCGCGCAGAATATCCTGCAATCGCCGCCGATATGGGAGTATGTTTTCGCCTACCTGCCGATCGTGCTGTGCGCGGTGATCGCACTGCGGTTTTTCGCACGGCGCGCGAAAACGCGGATCGAAGATGCGCTCCTGATTGGTTGGATGATCGCCGTGCCGATTCTCGTGTATCTGCCGATCAATGTGCAGCGCCGCCTTGCCGAAGGCGTGATTGTGCCGCTGGCGATCCTTGCCGCGTGGGGGATTCGTCAGCTTGTGTGGTGGGATCAAGCTGATCCGGGTATCGGTAGGGGCGGGTCTCAGACCCGCCCCTACACGGACAATTCGATCGCCGATGGATCTCAACCCACAAAAGTAACCCGGCGTGGTCTGCGCACATTGATGACGTTGGGGATCATCACCTTTCTATGTGCCACGTCGATTTTGTGGGTGGCGACCGGCGCGTTGGCGAGCGTGCTGCGCAATCCGCCGACGTACATTCAGGGCGAACAGATCCGCGCGCTGGCATGGCTGCAAGCGAACGCCGAACCCGGCGATCGTGTCTTATCCGCATGGGCGACGGGGAATATGCTGCCTGCTTACACGGATCTGCGACCCTACATTGGCTTAGGGCCGGAAACGCTGAATGCCGAAATTAAACGGTATCAGACGATCGCTTACTTTGGCGGAAGGATGAATGCCGATCAGCGTGAGGCGTTACACACGTCGCCCTGTACGCCAGTGTGGTACACAAGTTATCAAACCGCGCCGCAAGTGCCTTTGCTTTATCAAATGCCGCCGGGATGCCGCATCCGTTATGTGTTCTGGGGTGTGAATGAGCGCGCGCTCGTCGCCGACGCCGAGCCGTCGATCGATTTGGCGGCGGCAGAGGCGGCATGGTCACAGGGTCTCACGCTCGTGTATGATGATGCGGAAGGTCATACGCGCATTTACGCCGTGCCAGAAGGGGCCACGCCTTAGATGAAAGCACTTCTCAAACTCCCCTTGTTTCGTGTGACCGGCCTGCTGCTGATCGCTTGGATCGTTTTTTCGATCGGTATGAGCACGGCGTTTTTCGGCCATCATGACGGATCGGGCGTGTGGATCAGCGCGGCGGTGCGGAATTTTCAACTGCATGGGGCGGCGGAACTCGGCTTCGTGCCGGTGATCAACCGGGGGCCAGCCACCCCGGAGACGTATCTGTATTACGTGCATCACCCGCCCGTGATCGTGTGGATCACGGCGGGTATGGCCGCGCTGAGTGGACTTAACGACATGACGGTGCGCTTTGTCGCCGCCGCCCTATCGCTGATCGCGGTTGCGGGCACCTATGCGGTCGCCAAACGCTTATTCGATCCGCGGACGGCGGAATGGGCGCTGATTTTCTACCTGTTCACGCCGATGATCTTGTATTACGGGCGCAGCCCAAATCATGAGCCGCTCTCGTTGGCGATCATCGTCTTGTATGCGGCAGTGCTGCTCAGCGGATGGCGGTCGCGGTTCGCGCGGCGCTGGCATCTCCTCGCTTTAATCGGGCTGGCGGTGCTGGCGGGCTTGTCATCGTGGGGGGCGATGCTCGGCGTCGGCTTGCTGACGGCGATCGGCTTTTTGCTCGGCGGATCGCGCCGCTGGCGGCTGATCGCTCCCGGTATCGGCTTGATCGTCGGGATTGGCTTATTTCTCGGCTTATATCAGCATCAGGTGCCGGACGCCATCCAGCAGATCACGGGCGCATTCGGCTACCGTGTCAGCGCCTATGAGTATTACGATACCGCGAGTTTTTTCGATACGCGCATGTGGATCGACCGCCAGCTTGCCGACCTTGGGATTTTCCTCATGCCGGGGTTGATCGTGCTCGGTATGTTCGGCGTGTGGGGGCGCTGCGCAAGCGAAGCCCTTTCAGGCGGGCGTGATCGCCGCGCTGCTGCTGACGGGGATCGGCTATGTGCTGCTGCTGCGCAATGCCGCCTACGAACACGACTTCTACAAGATTTTTCTGACGCTGCCGCTGGCGCTGTGCGCCGCGCCGCTGTTCGTGCGCCTGATCAAGCCGCCGCGCAAGCTGATTGGAAAGCTGGCGGTCGCGTTGGTGATCGCCTCATGGGTAGGCACGTTGATCGTGATGGGCGTGCTGCACCAGATGGGCAGGGTGGCCGACGACGCGCCGATGGAGATCGTTCACACGCTCGACACGATCACCACGCCGGGTACGATGACGCTGGCTATCATCTCCGACATGACCCTGCCGATCGGGGTCGAATACTATGCATATCGCAATATCGATTCATGGGATCTGCGCCATGAGCCGGATCTTACCGTGAATGTGCCGCCGGATGTCCTGTATATGCAGTGCCAGGCTACCCCTATGCCGGTGAACGGGCGCATCGTCGCTCAGGATGATGTATGCACCTACTACGAACACTAAATCGGTGGAAACTCCCTCTGCTGATCGCCGCCGCCGTGGTGATTCGTCTGGCGGTTTATTTTGCGTTTCCGTCCGTGTTCGCATGGGATCAAACCGGCGCGATTCACGGCTCGTCATCATATGATGCTTACGGCGTCAACCTCGTGGATACCGGGGTCTACGGTTTAACGCCCGGTGTGCCGGATGCGATCATTCCCCCGGCCTATGGCTACGTCGTCGCGGCGATCTATGCGCTGTTGGGGCGCGGATCGCTGTCGATCGCGCTGGTTCACACCGCCTTCGATGCGATCTCGATCGCGCTGCTCTACGACATCACGCGGCGGTTGTTCAAACCAAGTGGGGAATGGGTTGGCTGGCTGGCGGGCGCTTTTTATGCGTTCTACCCCTATCTGATCTTCCAAAACCTCACCTTGATCGACACTCCGCTGTTCATGCTGCTGCTGCATGCGTTCGTGTGGTTGATCGTGCTGCTGCGCGAACGCGATCGACTGGATCGGCGGTTTTGGCTGCTGGCTGCGGCGGCGGGGATCGTCCTCGGTGCGGCAGCGCTCACCCGTCCGGTGATCGTGTTTTTGGCGCTGCTGCTGCCGGTCTGGTTTCTGATGCGGTGGTCGATTGTGCAGTCGATTCTGCGACTGCTGCTCGTCGCGCTGATCAGCGTGTTGACGCTCGTCCCGTGGATGGTGCGCAATCAGGCGGTGTACGGTCAATTCGTCGCCATGAGCGTCACGGCGGGGTCGAATTTCTACCAAGGGAACAACCCGGACGTGATTCCGCTGATGCGCGCGGGCTATGATGTGCAGTGGACAGCGCCTGATCCCGATCAAATTCACGCCGATCCCTCGTCGCCCGCCGCCGACAGTGAGCGGATGCAGTTGGCGATCGATTGGCTGCGCGCCAACCCCGGCACGATCCCGGAACTGCTGTGGGTGAAATTTCTGACGCATTGGAGCATTGACGTGTTCCCATCGCAGAACCCGACGAGCGGGCAAGATCCGAACGCGACTATCAGCGGGGATGCGGCGGTCACGATCGCACCCCCGGCGCAGGGTGATCAACAGGTGGACATTACCGGGCTGCCGCAGGGCGATCCGGTCACCGAGTATGCAGGCGGGGCGTTCGCCTTGGGGCGGGTGATTCACCGGCTTTATTTTGGCGCGCTGCTGCTGCTAGCGCTGATCGGCGTGCTGGTGACGCGCAAACAGTGGCGATCGGTGTCGCTGCTGTGGCTGGTTCAGATCAGTATGACGATTGCGTATGTGATCTTCCACTCGTCCACGCGCTACCGCGTTCCAACCGATCCGCTGCTGTTCACGTTCAGCGCGGCGGCGGTGGTGTATGGGTTCAATTGGATCGTGCGAGGACGCCAGCGCGCACCGCAAGGGCGAATGCCCAGCGAGCGCCGGGCATCCGTGTAAGCAAGGGGTAACTTAAAGTGCGCGACCGGGGCCGGGCTGCAAGTAATAGGTCTGACCGAACCCCTCCGCGACCCATCCCGTGATTGGGCTGTTATTCAGAGTGGTGTTGATCTGCCACATACGGACTCCATCGCGGCACTGCGGCCCGGCGATGATCGTCACCGTCTTCTGAAGCGGAAGCTGGTAGGTGGGGAACTGCTCGGTCGCCGTGCTGTACACTGCGAGTGTACCCTCTATCCCGACGACGTGCGCCGTGCTGCCAATCGAGACGCGCGTTTGCGGCGAGTTCGAACATTCCACTGTTAGTACGAGGGAAAGCGGTGTCGCGGTCGCCAATGGGATGAAGATCATCGGTGCCAGCGTCGCGGTCGGCAGCGGGATGAGTACCGGCGGCACGGGCGTCGCGGTCGGCAGCACGACGATCACCCCCGGCTGGAAGGTCTCCTGATACGGCTCGACGAAATAGCCGGACATAGTCCCTTCAGCGACCCAATAGGTGGTGCCATCGTTCAGTTGAATATTCCACCACAGGTAACTGTCGGCGCACTGTGGAGGCGTATTGACGACCGCGAAAACTCGCCCTTCCGGAAGCTGGCCGACGCGATCGCCTGCCGGGGCGTTTCGCAAATTCAGCGGCGCGCCATTGGTGATGGCAACACGGGCGGTGCTGCCGGGGGTGAGACGGGGAGCGGGCGCGCCGGAGCAGGCGGGTATCAGCGGCGCCAAGTCAGGCGCATCCGTTGGCGTCGGTGTAGTGAGGGCTGCAAAGCCGAGATCGTTCGGCGTGGCCGATTCGGCCAGTGTTGTTAGCGCAAAAACAGCCCCCGCCGGCGTGGTGTAGACGATGCTGAACGGTTGGCCGCTTTGGAACACGGTATTCCCGAAGAACGCGGCAAAACCGTCCATATTCAAATCGGTCGCGTGATAAAGCTGCCAATTCATGGTATCGACGGCGACAAATCCATCCGGTGTACCGGCGATCGCGCCGATATTGGGGCCAAGCGGCAGCCCATCACCTCCTTCGAGCGTCGTGATCGCGAAGTGAGGCTGATAAATGCCGTCATTTTGCACCCGGTAGCCAATCCATTCGCCGCCGCGCAGCCACTGCGGATTGTTCAGCGTGTAGGCGTTGTCGGTCACGAGTGGGGCAGCCATGGGCTGACCGGGGTTGAGCAGGGAGATGCGGTCGCCAATCGCCATACTGTCCGGCACACCTAGATTGGAGTCAAACGTTGCGAGGACGACCTGCCCGGTTGTCTCTAACACATCGATCCCCGGCACTGGGCTGTACAGGATGTCGTCCGGTATCACCGGTGCGCTGGCAAGCGCAGGTGGGGGCAGCGGATACCAGTGAAAACTTCCCACGTACAGGTAAGGATCGATGGTGGCGCTTAAGTGCTGCAAGCGGAGATCGTAGGTTCCTAGCCCTTCGTCAATATCAAAGGCGGCAATGACCGGGTGATAACTGGGATCATCATAGAAGGTGTCCGGCAGGAACGCATCGCTGCGGCTGAGCTGCGCGATGGCATTTCCGGTCGCCGTTTCGAAGACCAGCACGCGCCAATCGCCGCTCTGTGCGTTACGGAGCACCGTTGCAAAATGGGATGATGTAAGGGTGAAGTCCGCGCTGTAACGGGTGGCTGGCCCTTCATTCTCCTGCGTTTCGTGCGTTTGTATCCACTGCCCAGTGGATAAATCGTAAAAGCCAATGCCCCAATGACCATTTTGCAGCGGTGCGACCGATACGAGCGTCCGTCCGTTGGGGGCGATATGAACATGAGTTGCGTTCGAAACAGGGCTTTCGTTGGGCATCACCGGTCGGGGGATGTCCGCCTGTTCGCCATTGGCATTGATCCAGTGGAGACGGTCGGTAGTGGGCACCCATGCGACCGCATACCACAAGGCAGGCGGCAGATCGGCGGCGTAAATGGCGGCAGAGTAAAGGACGGTGGCCACAAGGGAAGCGATCAGTACGATCCAGCGGAATAAACGGATGGACTGAAACATATGCGCACCTTCTCATTCACCTAAGACAGATGCGCGCATCCTAAAATAACTTTTGTAATGTCGCAACCAACTGTAAAACGATAAGCACAGGTTTTTATGAGGTCTTTGCAACTTATCCCGTAGAAGGGATGACGGCGAACTTGAACAAGGTCGATTGGGCTTCGTGAGCCGACAGCACGGCGAACTGCATCAGCGCCGCTCGATCGAGGCCAAGGCTATCGGCGGCGGCCAGCGCGAGTTTCGACGCATCGTCAGAAAGGCTGGAAGGAACGCCGAAGGCAATCAGTGCGGTGACGACGATGGCGTTGGAGGTGGGCGCGCAGGCCGAAACTGAACCGCAGCCTGCCAGTATGCCAATCAGCACCGGGATGGAAGGCACTGCCTCCATTTCACCCCGTATTGCCAGCCCAACAGCGGCTATCACCTCAACACTGTGAAGGGGTGAAATGCGTCCAAGCGGGATTGCGAGATCGAGCTTCACGGCGGCGGGGACGCGGTTAGGCATGACCGCTTCGCTATATGCGGTGGCGTCTCCTATGGAGATGTTGACCCATATCCCTAGCATGCTGCTGCACTTCGCCCGTTGTGTTTTCGACACCCCATACAAGCTGAACTGTAGCGCATTCGCTTGGAATTGCAACCGGTGCGGCTGTTCAACCGTAAAGCCACCCCATGAAATACTCATCGTGAATTGCTAGACTTCCGTCGTGATTTTCCTATGTGCCGACAAGGTATTGCCATGGCAGAGAAAATGGTAAAGAGCGGATTGATAATCACCTTGTTTGCCATGTTTTTGCTTGCCGGATGCAATTTGTCCAGCGAACCTCACATCTCCTATGCCCTGCGCTCCGAAGTTGCGCGAGATGAGGCACCGCCAACCGATCATCTGGCCGAACTGGTCGCGGATAACACTGATTTCGCCTTTGATCTGTATCATCAAATGGCTGTTACGAGTGACGACAACTTGATTTTCTCGCCGTACAGCATCTCGACTGCCTTTGCCATCCTATATGCTGGGGCCGAAGGCGATACCGCCGATCAGCTTGCGGATGCGCTCCATTTCCAGCTCGCGCCGGATCAGCTCCATGCGGCGTTCAACGCGCTTGATGATGCCCTTCAGCCACCGCCGAGCGAAAATGCAAGTGCTGAGTTCCCACCCGCAGATGAACTCACACTCAATATCACAAATGCGCTGTGGGCGCAGCGTGGATTTTCCTTCGAACCATCCTATCTCGATTTATTGGGGCGCGAGTACGGCATCGGAGTCAATTTCGCTGACTTTGCCGCCGATTCGGAGGGTGCACGCCGCGAAATCAATACATGGATCGATCAAGCCACAGCCGGGCGCTTCCGTGATGCGCTTTCACCCGATGCTGTCAATCAAGTCGTCCGGCTGATTTTGCTCAATGCGATCTATTTCAAAGCAGATTGGAGCTATCACTTCGACACGAATGGAACCCATGATGCCCCTTTTACGCTTGCTGATGGATCACAGGCGACTGTGCCCATGATGACGAGAACCACCTCTCAGTTTTCTTGTGTGCGAGGAAATAGATTTCGCGCTATCGAACTTGAATATGGTGAATCACGAGCGGCCACCTTCGTCATCCTCATGCCGGATCAAGGACACTTTCAGGAGATCGAGTCCGCATTGAACGCCGATTTTCTGCGCGATGTCGCTGCCGAAGTGCGTTTCACCAACGTTGCACGCCTGCACATGCCGCGCTTCTCGTTCCAAACATCGATCGACCTAACCAGCGTGCTAACGAGGATGGGCGCACCTGCCCTGTTCGACATGGGTGCGAATTTCACCGGCATCAGCCCCGAAACACCGCTGTTCATCGATCATGCGGAACACCGTGCCATGATTTCCGTAGACGAGTTAGGCACCGAAGCGGCGGGATTTACCTCATCCAACATGCTCAATATGTTGGCCCTCGGCGAATGCGGAAGTGAAGTGACAATCGACCGCCCCTTTATATTTGCCATTCGTCACGAAGCAACTGGGGCGATCCTATTCCTCGGTCGGGTGATGAATCCGGCGGCGTGATTGCTGCATCCTTCGCGCCGCCGATCCAGTGGATTTTGCTACCCCTTCAGCCCGGTCGTTGAAATCCCAGCGGTGAACTGCCGCTGCGTGAAGAAATAGAGCATTAGGATCGGCAGGATCATGATCACCGAGGCGGCCATTTGCAGATTCAGCGCGTCCGGTTGATCGCTGGTGACGAATTTCGTCAGCCCGACGGCGACGGGCCGCCAATCATCGTTCTGGGTGACGAGCAGCGGCCACAGCAGCGCGTTCCACGAGCCGATGAAGTGAAACGTGATCGTCGTCATGATCGGCGCTTTGCTCAGCGGCAGGATGACCGACCACAGGTAGCGCACATGCCCCGCGCCATCGATGCGCGCCGCATCCCATAGATCGTCGGGGATTTGCGCGAAGAACTGACGCAGCAAGAAAATCGAGAACGCCGAGGCGATAAATGGGATCGTCAGCGACGGCCAGTTATTCAGCCACGGGAAATTGAACAGATTATCACTCAAGCGCCCTAACCAGATCACCAGCAGATAATTTGGGATGAACTTCGCTACTTCAGGGATCATCAGCGTGGCGAGGGTGAGCGCGAACAGCACATTTTTGCCGAAGAATTTCATCCGCGCGAAGGCATACGCCGCCGGGATGCACAGCAGCAGCGTCCCGACAATGCTGATCGCGGTGATGCGCACACTGTTCCAGATGAACTGCGTGAAATTGGCCTGATTCCACGCGTCGATGTAATTGCCAAAGTTCGGCGCGGCGGGGAACAAGCGCCCCACCTGAATTTCCTGCACCGTCATCAGCGACGCGCTGATCATCCATAGGAATGGGAACAGCGCTTGAATCAAGCCGATCACCAGCACGGCATACGTCAAAATTTTGCCCCACGGGAGCGGTTTGCGCGGCTGATGCACCACCGATGCTGTGTCGATCGCTTCAGCAGTGGAAACAGCCAGCGGGCGGGCATCAGCCATAGAAGACATTCCTTCCTTGAAGGCGATTTTGCGCGAGCGCGGGGGGGAGAATCGCGCCGAACAAGACAAACGACAGCGCCGACGCATAGCGGGGGGGGGGATCGGTGCTGCGCGCGGTTTCGAAGATGTACACGCCGATCGTATCGACGCTGCCTTGCGAGGCAGGCGTGCGCATCAGCCAGATTTGCGTGAAGGCTTGAAACGTCCCGATGATGGCGATCAGCGAGAGGACAAAGGTCGTCGGTGAGAGCAGCGGCAGGGTGATCGAGCGGAACAGCGCCCAACTTCCTGCGCCGTCAATGCGTGCCGCTTCGTAAAGCTCACTCGGGATATTGCCCAATCCGGCGAGGAATACGACGGCATCATAGCCGATGTACGTCCACACCGAATACATCATGATGACGATCAGCGCGAGGCTTGGCCCGGCAAGCAGGCCGGAGGGCGCGCCGAACAGTAGGGTGTTGATTCCCAATGGTTCGAGCAGCCATTTTTGATCGGCAATGCCGAATAGGTTGAGGACGTGATTGGCGATCGATTCGGGGCGGTACGAGAAGATCAACCGGAACACGATCGAGGTGGCGACGAATGGCATAATGTAGGGAAGGAAGTACACCACGCGGAATAGGGTTTTCCCCTTGATGTTCTGAAACAGCAGCACGGCGAAGAACAACCCAAGCGCCAGTTGAAACGGCACCGTCCCTATCACGAACATAAGGGTGATGCCGAACCCCTTCAGCACATCCGCGTCCGCGTTGGCGAGCACCTGCGGAAGCTGCGTCACGAAGATCACACCGCTGGCGGCGAGCAGAATGGCGGCGAGGCTCTTCAGCACAAAGCCGCGATTGCCTTCCGCTTTGACGGCACGATTCCATGTGAAATAGGCCGCGCCGATCAACAATGCTCCCACGCTGATCAGGACGATCTGCGACCAAATCGGCAGTGATTCGCCGTTGGCGCGGGCGGTTTCGACGGCGGTATTGACCGCGCTGTAGGTCAGCTCTGCGACTAAGTAGGCGACGGCGGTGCCGGTCACGCTGGCCGCCGCCCAGAACCAATAGGTTCCGGCCTTCGCGCCTTTGATCAGCCGCAGCCACACCAGCCCGCAGGCCAGCGCCGCGATCCCTATGAGCAGGAATTGGTTTCCGGCTGCGGCTGCTTCAGGATATTGAAAGCTGGCCCACAGTTCGGTAATGAACGCGCCCTGTCCGCCCGCGCCGCGCAGCCGCTGCGGAATATCGAGGATGATGGGCAGCACAATGGCGATCCAGTTGACGAACAGCAGCACCGCCGCCGCGCTGAGGATGCCGGGGACGAAGTAGCTGAAGGCGCGCATTCGATCCGGTTGGCCGATCAGCCGCATGAGCAGGATAATCGCGTAGATCAGTGCGGCGGCGGCCAGCCAGAAGAACAGCACATAGGCGAAGCCATCCAGCCCGCGTTCATACTGGCTCAAGCCGACATACACATCCGGGAAGCGGCGCCAGCGGTGCAGGCTGACGAAGAAGGCGAACGCGACCGGGAAGATGCCGAAGAGGAAGATCAGAATCATGGCGGGGGAGAGCAGCGCGTAGGCAGTGAGGTTTTCGCGCAGTATGCGACCGCGCCGGGTGTTGAATAGCCCGCGTTTCGCGGGTTGAGCAAGGGTGGTTGAGGCCATACCTGCGCCTTGAACTAGGCGTACGTGATAGCCCCCTATTCTAACAAGGGATGTGCATCAAGCCGCACATTTCACATAGGCTTAAAACACACCAAATTCATCCGCAAGGTTGATCGCACACCGTATGAGTTGGTGATAAACTGGAGAGATAAAGTATTTTTGGGCAGCATGGCGGCAATCTTATGACACAGCAGACTCGAAAACTATTCATTAGCTATCGCCAAGCGGACAACCGTGATTTCGTTCGCCTCATTCACCGCTATTTGAGTGAGCGATTTGGGCATGAGAATGTCTTTATAGATGTTGCGAGTCTGCCGAAATTTGAAGACATTGCACAGTGTATCCGCGATCGTATCATCGATTCGGATGCGGTTATGGTCATCATTGGCCCGAAATGGCTGAAACTGCTGAATAACCGCATAGACTCGGGCGAGCTGGATTATGTGCGATTGGAAATTGAAACCGCGCTCCAGCACGACCGTTTTATCGCTCCGATTTGCATCATGGGGGCGAAAAGCCCCTCGCCGCAAAGCCTTCCCGAAAGCCTTCGAAAACTCTCCGGCATTCTCGCTGCCAGCCTGAAAAACGACGATTTGCTGGACACAGCTATGAATAACTTGATGGATGAATTGGAGAGGAGAATGATAGCGGGTCGCGGGCCACTCCCTCAAACAACTGCTGCAGATACACCTTCCATTGCACCTGAAGCACCCGCTGCTGAATCATCGTCGGATTCATCCGTCTCCTCTCAGCAGCCCATAGAGCAGTTGTCGCCAGAATCTCAACCATCAGCACCACTATTGCAAGAAAGCGACCTCAGGAACCTGTAGAGCAGAGATCGCCATCGACACCAGAAAGCTCAACGGCAACCAACAAAAGAGCCTCAGCAGCGACCCCGAAGAAGAAAAAAAGTGCGGAAACTCCCCAGTCATTGAAGAATAAACCTTCCCAACCTGCATTTAGGGATGGGGCGTTTGTAGAAGTATGGGTAGAGACAAAGATATTGGTTTCTCCCGGTGGCAAACAGGTTGGTACTGCCCACCCCGGACGATCGCTGACGGTTTTGGATAATGGTGAATTGAACGGCGTGAAATACCTTCAGGTTGTTGATCGTGCTCAACACCTGACCGGGTGGGTACGTGCTAATGAGCTGAAACTGCACGAGCCTTCAGATCGCCCCATGTCTGCCGATGTGCCCGCTAAACAGACGCCAAAACCCTCGACTATACCGGCTTCACCTTCTAAGAAAAGCGATGCCAAGTCGGCTGAAGGGTCAATGAAATCAACCTACAAGAAAGATCAGCGAGTCGAAGTGCAGACTCGCGTTGGCATCTATGACAGTCCGGGAGGCAAACTTGTCGAGGTTGTCGATGCAGGAGAAATTCTAACGGTTAAGAGCAGTCAATTTGTGAATGAGGAAGAGTATGTATGGGTGTTGGATCCGGTTGTTTCTGTCTCGGGCTGGATACGTGCACACCAGATAAAACCGGTACTGGAAACGAGTCAGCAGTCTCCGCGTGTCCCTGTAACCGACCCACCTGCCGCGAAACAAAATAGACAACCCCGCCCTGAAGCGCCACTGCCTAAGTTTTATCCCGGCCTAGACGTGGTGACGACAGCGAAGGCATCGATGGTGAATAAGCCGGGTGATAAGGAGCTTCTTGCCCGGAAAATAGGGGCGGATGCCAAACTCATGGTTTTGGAAACCGCTTCTGCCAATGGGATAAGTTATGTCCGGGTATTCGATCCGCAAGATGGAACCTATGCATGGACGCGGGAAGCCAATCTCCGACCTGCTCCTGTATCTGCTGCTCAACCCTTCAAAAAAGGAGATCTCACCCAAACCATCACCCCTTCTGTATGCATCTGGACTGCGCCGGGAAAAGTTTCGAGTGATAACACTGTCGTAGTTTTTACTACACCTCCACATTACTGGTTGAAGCCACTTAAAGTTATCGATACCTATTCCCTATACTCAATACAATGGCTATGGCTTACCAAAGACGATGATACGTCTTGGATGGGTTGGTTTCGTGCTTCGGATGTAAAAGCGTACACGGCTCCAAAGCCCACACCTGCAATAGAACCAGCCACAGGATCTGTAAACTTTTCGGAATTTAGGTCTAAATACTCACTTCCATCAAGCTTGACTATTTGGCGTGTAGGGCAGATGGTGAAATTCAGCATTGTTGCTCAACCTAAACTGATGGTATCCCCTTCCATCGTCAGCCTGAAGTCGGCTGAAGTACCAATTAACACCCCTTTACAAATCCAAGAAATCTCTACGGTGAGCGGTGTCACGTGGTTACGTGTGAAGGCCCTCTTTTCACTACTTCCCTCGGAAGGATGGGTTCGTTCGAGCGACGTATTCGCCGCCAAATAAGGGTGCAGCGCAGCATGCTCTAGGGTGGTGTAGATGTATTGTGGCATTTTCATAATCCAACTGCGACAGTGAATAACTGACTCCTATCTGAAAACTCCCTGTTACGATTCCTCCCGATCGGGCGACCTAAGATCATCTGCACGATACGGTCGTTATCGTGCGCGACGAGCGAGGAGGGTTCATGGTGTCTTTCACCGCGCAGCCGACCGCTGTCCCCTACGGCGAAGCCAACGCGCGGCAGGCGTTTTCAGCACTCTATCGTCAGCATGTCGATGCGGTGTACCGCTATGCCTTGGTGCGGGTGGGTTCGCATGCCGATGCGCAGGACATCACCGCGCAAACGTTTGTGAGCGCGCTTGACCGCTTTGGCAGCGTCCGGGCCGAAAGCGGTGCCGCGCCTTGGTTGTTCGGGATCGCGCGGCACAAAATCGCCGATCATTTCCGTGGGCGACAGCCGTCGATTTCCCTCAGCGACGATCTCCCCTTTGCGGATCACGCTCCGCCGCCAGAGGAAACCGTTGCCATGCGGCTGCAAATTGAGCGGGTCGCGGGTGCGCTGCGTGCGCTGGCTCCGGATCGTGCGGAGGCACTGGGGCTGCACCTGTTCGGCGGACTGAGCAATTCAGAAGTGGCGGCAGTGATGGGCAAAAACGAGTCCGCCGTCAAAATGCTGATCTCGCGTGGGTTGGCGGATTTACGCACTCGTTTAAGCCCGGAAACACGGGAGGAGTCATGAACGATCACGATTTGTATACCGAACTCCGCGATCTGGCTGTTCGGATCAAGCCGGATCAGGCCTTTGTCGATCACTTGGAACAGCAGCTTGAGGAAAGACCTATGAACACCGCGCGACCCCGGTTTTCGCCCCCGCTTACCCGCTGGCTGGCCGCCGCCGCCCTCGCCCTGCTGATCGCGGGGGCATTTCTGACCGTCCCGCCGCTGCGCACATGGGCACAGGATCTCATTGAGCGGCTGTTTTACCCGGCGGAGAGCGACCAGCAGCGGATCACGTATGCCGAAGTCGATGTGAACGCGATTCCGACGGTCGAATCGCTGGATGCCGCCGATGCGCTGGCGGATACGCTGGGGTTCGATGTCTTGATCCCCTCGTTGATCCCGGATGACATGATATTCGAGGAGGGGCGTTATTTCACCGAAACTCCGTATCTCTCGCTCAGTTTCGCCAACCGGGATGTGCGGCTCATGATTTACCAGATGGATGCTCAATTGGATGAAATTGGAGAGTGGGAGCGCGTTGGTGCCAGTGCCGAGATTCAAGACCTGACGCTCACCTTGGCGGATGGCAGCAGCATCCCGGCGCAGTATGTGCAGGGAGCGTGGGTGTGGATGCGCGACCTCAGCGAGCCGACGCCGTATCCCGGTCAGGGCGTGGATGAGATCATGACGTGGAATGGAAATACCCCGATGCGCCGCCTGCGCTGGATGGTGGGCGAGAGGGTCTACGAAATCGATGCCATGCTGATCAACGGCGGCACCACCCGCGATCCGCTGCTCTCGCTTGAGGAGATGATCGCGGTGGCGGAGCGCTTGCAGTAAAAGTCGGGCACAGAACATCCGTTCATTGTGTGGTATACTGTTGGGGATACGAACTCGATCCCCAACAGGAGCGCGTGTGGACAGGGTGCCGGAACTCAACGACCTCATCGCTGACTCTCGCCTCGAAAACGGCGACATCAATTTGCCCGCCGCTCAGCGCGGTTCGGACTCGCCGCTGGTGGAACTGGTATGGCACAGTCACAGCGCGCAAGGCGGGGCGTTTACCTCGGTCGCCAACAGCCACTCGGAGATCGTCATCAGCAAATTCCAGCACGACACAATCGTGACGGTACGCGGCCCGGAAACACGGGCGACGGCGGCGTTTGCTCCGCCGGATGCCGAATTTTTCGGCATTATCTTCAAGCTGGGCGCGTTTATGCCGAAATTTCCGCCGGGGATGGTGATGGATCGGCGTGATGTGAACCTGCCGCAGGCGGGCGGTCGATCGTTTTGGCTGGACAGCTCCGCATGGGAATTTCCCAGCTTCGAGAATGCCGATAGCTTTGTTCAACGCTTGGTGCGGGCGGAGCTGCTGGTCTATGATCCGCTGGTGGTCGGGGTGCTGCGCGAACAACCCCATGCGCTGCCTCCGATCTCACGCCGGACGCTGCAACGCCGGTTTCTACAGGCCACCGGGCTAACTTATAACGGTATCGCGCAAATTCAGCGGGCACGTTATGCGACTGATCTGCTCAAGCAAAGGGTGCCGATCCTCGATACGGTCGAATTGGCGGGCTATGCCGATCAACCGCACTTGACGCGTGCGCTGCGTCATTTCATGGGCAATACCCCCCGGCAAATCATCCGCCGCGATACCGACCAACCGATGTCGTTTTTGTTCAAGACTCCCCGTGACTGATGGGCTATGCTGATCCATAAGTGCTGACATAAACCCAAAAGGAGTCCCACCCATGCGCAAGATCAACGCCGCTCTGTTCATCACCCTCGATGGCGTCGTCGAGGCCCCCGGTACTGATGATGTCACCCTTCCCGAATACCGCGGCTGGTCGATGCCGTACATGAACGATGCCGCCGGGCAGGTGATCGGCGCCAGCATGATGACGAGCGATGCGATGCTGCTGGGCCGCATTACGTATCAAGCTTTTGCCGCGTATTGGCCCAACGTCCCGGCGGAAGATCCGTTCGGGCAGTACATGAACAACCAGACCAAATATGTCGTCTCCACGACGCTGAACAAGGCGGATTGGAACAACTCGCACTTGATCAAGGGGGATGTGGTCGCGGAACTGACCAAGTTGAAGCAGCAGCCCGGCAAGGACATCAGCATTGTCGGCAGCGGCACGCTCACCCGCTCGCTGATCGCCGCCGATCTGGTCGATGAGCTTCAGTTGATGCTGTGCCCGGTGGTACTGGGGGCGGGCAAGCGCCTGTTCGAGGACGCCCACTACACCAAATCGATGAAGGTGCTGGAAAACCGTTCGTTCGACACCGGGATGATTTATCTGCGCTTGCAGCCGCAAAAGAAAGTGTAGGTACGGCTTGCGGGGGGAATGAAAAGGGGATCGGCATTGAACACCGATCCCCTTTTCTAGGGAATCAGTTTCGAGATAGGGAATTGTTTGCGCATGAATAACTTCTTTAGAGTATCTCTTAAGAATCTTTGAGATTATCCAATATCTCGGCTGCAAGTTCTGACGCTGGCACCGATTCGCTGTGTACTAAACTCGTGAACACCTTGATATTATCCCTCAGAAAAATCATGATACGTTCTGCACGGCCTTTTACTGGATGGGTTAGATTGTTCCAGTTCAAACTGATGTTGCCGGAGAGTATTGCAATCAGATCCAATGGCAATGCTGTTCTAGATATCGGAATTTCATGAAGCAGCGTGGTAATGAAATAAATGGTGAAAAATGCCACGTCCGTTTTGAGAATGTCTTCTAGATTGCCGAAATCTTCAGGGATTCGAGCCCCTTTATCGATGACCTGTTTCTTCAAATGACGGTGTGCCGCTAATCGTATACTTTGATCAGCCGAAGCCAGATCCATAATCCAACGTGGAACCTCAAAGCCACCCAGCTCACTCCACGGAACGTCCATTATGCCTTCAAGCAACTTCCCCTCCTCAAGGTTCTTGGATTCGTGGATCATGCCGCTTTTCAATAATTATACTTGGCTCTATAGCTTGACATGCGAAGTAGTCAAATCTCTCCACTTAACTGTGCTTCCTATGAAGAATCTCACTGGTGATCTGCCCCGTAGCCCATCTTGAATCAAGGGAGTGTAGTTCGCATCGATTCTGAAAGTAGTTCCCCCATGAAACTCCTCGAACTCCTTGAGTCTATCGCAGCGGCGCTTTGAGGATCGCCACCTTGCCGATCAGTCCGTTCATGCGCAGCGCCTATAACCGTCAAGGGGCGACCGAAGCCGAAGTCAACCGCACCTATCCCGGTGATGAGCGCGCGTGCCCAATCCCGTGCAGGCATACTCGTGCGGTGACCATTCACGCCCCCGCGTCGATCGTCTATGCCTACCTGATTCAGCTGGGGCAGGAGCGCGCCGGGATGTACAGCTATGATCTGCTCGAAAATCTCGTTGGCTGCCAGATGCACACGGTCGATCATATTGTCCCGGAATGGCAAACGATCCGCTTGAGCGACACCGTGCGTTTCGGCCCGAAAGGCAAAACCTATCCGGTGTTGAAGGTCGTCGCCTTTGAGCCGGATCGCGCCTTCGTGCTGGCCGCCGCCGATCCCAAAACTGAAGTCGTGTTCGAACCGACCGATCCCATGCCGGAAACGTATGCCAATCAGGTGATCGCCTATTTCATCGATCCGGTTTCAGCGAGCGTGACATTGCTCCACCTATCCGACGGGGTGGCAAACTAATCTATCCCGACCGGAAAGCGCACGCCGATTTAGTTGCTCAGGCACGCTTGGATGGCTTGTTCGGGCAACGCTGGAAGTGTGAAACGGTGCATTCGGTCATGAAACGCTTGTTTGGCGACGTGATCCGATCCCGCTCGTGGCGACTTCAGCGCCGTGAGCCGATGCTCAAAGCCCTCGTTTACAACCTCCACCGCTAGCTACTGCCTCTTGCCATTTCATCTTTGCAACTGAGCAAGAAGAGGATGATATCTCGAAAAACTGCCATCCGCCCCGCTTGAAAAATATCTATTTTATATATGTCAGCAACTGAACGGCAAGCTCTTTTGTATCATCTATTTGTTGGTATGGTTCAAATACCCTCATGCCTTTAGCAATCTCAGTCAGTACTGTTTTTGCTAACTCAGTTAACCTAGGGTGTTTCACATATCCATCAGCTTCACTTGCGAGCACAATTAGAAGCTGAAGTATTGCATCTTTTCTTGGCGTACTTTCACTAGCTAGATAGTCAATGAGGAATGGTATCACATATGGGGTAGCTGTATTAATTTCAATGACACCGCTGTCGTAAAAGCTATTATAGGCTACTTCCCTCTTTTGTATATCATAAGATACCATATCCTCAAGCCAGTGTGGCATCTCTGGCACCCCTAACGAAAGCCAATCAATGCTGTCTAGACGCTTCGTCATACAACCTCAAGTGATTCTCAAGTAAGTTCTGGAGCTAGCTGAAGAGTTGGCAACGGAACTTAGCCTTTATTTAAGGGTGAAAGTTATTCTGCCGCTCTATCAACCAAGAACAATGGGTCTATCACTAAAAAATTGCTGGCAATTTGTTGCACCAGCAGTTCCATCACATGGGCCACGCTCGCCGATGAGTCCGTAGCTCGTCTGGCTCGTCCCGGTCGCGCCGAAGTCCGTGCCGAAGGTCATAGCTGCCGCTCCACAGCACGGCACTCGCGTTATCGACGCCGCGCCCGCTGCCCACTCCGTCTTGCAGCATCCACTCCCAGTTGTTACTTGCGTCCTTTTGCGCGTGAATTCCCCGCAGCGAGTGAATGTAGTGGTCAGTATTACTGTCGATCGTCTGTCAGCACCCCGGCGAGTCCCGGCGGTTACCTACATTCCGACCGCATGACTACTACACAGCCACAATTTGAAGGAGGAATCTCACTGGTGATCCGACCTGCCGACTGCGTTGAATCAGGGGAGTGAAGTTCGCGTCGATTCAGGAAGTGATTCCCCCATGAAACTCCTCGAACTCCTTGAGTCCCTCGCAGCGGCGGCAGAGATCGCCGTGCTGCTGCCCGTCAGCCCGTTCATGCGCGGCGCCTATAACCGTCAGGGCGCGACCGAAGCTGAAGTCAACCGCAGCTATCCCGGTGATGAGCGCGTGCCCAATCCCGTGCAGGCGTATACCCGCGCCGTCACCATTCACGCGCCTGCGTCGATCGTCTATGCCTACCTGATCCAACTGGGGCAGGAGCGCGCCGGGATGTACAGCTATGATCTGCTCGAAAACATCGCCGGATGCCAGATGCACACGGTCGATCATATTGTCCCGGAATGGCAAACGATCCGCTTGAGCGACACCGTGCGTTTCGGCCCGAAAGGCAAAACCTATCCGGTGTTGAAGGTCGTCGCCTTTGAGCCGGATCGCGCCTTCGTGCTGGCCGCCGCCGATCCCAAAACTGAAGTCGTGTTCGAGCCGACCGATCCCATGCCGGAAACGTATGCCAACCAAGTCATCGCCTATTTCATCGATCCGGTTTCAGCGAGCGAATGCCGCTTGATCTGCCGGTCACGCCTCGACTATCGCGGTGGCACGGGCATGACGATCCTGTGGCGCGTGACCGAAGTGCTCAATTATGTGATGGAGCAGAAACTGTTCCGCTCCATCCGTCAGTACGCCGAACGCGATGCTCGCGCGCCGCGTTTGCAGCCGATCTAACCCGCCAACCGGGAGGGGCACCGGGGGTGCGCCTCCTTTCTCTCATTGCCCGCGCATCGGCGGGATGCCCGGAGCACCAAACGAAGCGATCCGGTATTCCACCCCTTCGTTTTCGGCGGCCCATCCGATCATCGTTGGGTCATTCGCGTTCTGTACGCGCCACCACACCTGATCGCCGACACACTGCGGGCCTTCGAGGATGGTGAGTGCTTCGAGTTGATCCCCTGTCGGCGTGCCGCCGGGGGTATCGTAGAGCGCAATCGTATTCGGGAAATAGCCGTGAAACCCCATCCCCACACTGACGCGGGAAAGCGCGCCATCCTCACAGCGTGTGACGTCGAAGGACGATCGCGGATCAGGCTGATCGGCAGGTGCCAGCAGAGACCTTGCCGAGGCGCTCGCTTCAAAAACCGTCACCGTTTCCGCGACCTGCATGGGCAGATCCGGCGTCATCGTGATGTGGTCGCCCCACGTCCCATAATCGTCGGTATAGATATTGTCGTAGTAGAATCCCCCGTTTTCGTCCACCGCGAAATTGAGATACGCCGGGATGTCTCCCAGTTCGCCGAGAAACCGCCCTAAGCCGTGTGTGATCAAGCGGGTACCGTCGCTGACGATGGCGATCTCCACCGGCTGTGCTTCCAACAGCGATTCGTCGGTTGCGCCACTGCCACCCGTACTTCCGCTGGTGAAAAAAACGGGATAGGCGAGCCACTGCTCAAAAGCGATCAGGCTGATGGGATAGGCGAGCTTCAATTCCTCCGGCAGCGTCAATCCATAGGCATCTGCCGATTGGCGCAGATTTTCGAAATCCGCTGCCGCTTCTTCAGCCGCGCCGCTGCGCGCCAGAAAATCGCCGCGCACATAATAAGCGAACGGATACAGCAGCACCTGTGAGATGCCGTTGTCATAATAGCGGCGCGCGGCTTCTGCATCGCCGCCCGCTTCGGCGGCTAACCCCATGCTGAGCGGAATGAGCGGATGATACGAAATATCGGTCGTGATCGACTGGTAATCCGCCCCTGCTGCTGCGTAATCGCCGCTTTCAAAGTGTGTGAGCGCCGAGATCAGGATCGGGGGCAGATCCGCTGCATTTTCGAGCGTGAACGGGCTGGCATAGGTCGGATCAGGCATCGAAATGGCTGCCGCGTACAGCCGCGCCCGCAGGCGGCACAGGGGATCATCGGCGCAGCCTGATTCCAGCACCAACAGGGTTTGCATTTGGCAGACCGCATCACCGTTGACTGCACGGCACGCCAGATACTGCTGGCAGGCGGCGCTATAGTCGAGGTGGGAGGTTGTTGCTGCGATCGCGGGCAAAGCGGCGCTGTCGCATCCGCTCGACCAGCCTTCGACCTGTGCGTGTACGGCAGTGAGCGGCAGCAAAGCCGCCAGCAGCCAGAAAAGCCAAATGCGTCTCATCCCAGTACTCCTCTATGAAATCTGATACCTCTATTTCTACTCTAGAGCACCCCATCGCGCTCAACCCGCGCCCTACGGATGCGGGGCGGTTCGCCGTCGTCCACCCAACCCTACCCATCGGCGCGGCTTTGCGCTAAGGTTGACCGTGAAATTGTCGGCTGCGGGATGGGAAGGTACGCTGTGAAAGCACTGGTCACCGGGGGTACGGGATTCGTCGGGTCGCATGTCGTGCGCGCGTTGATCGACGCGGGACATGAAGCGCGGGTGCTGCATCGGCAATCGTCGCGGCTCGACGCACTGGAGGGACTCCGCTTTGACAGCGCCCTCGGCGACATCACCGATTTGGCCTCGCTGCGGGCGGCTTGTGTCGGCGTCGATTGGGTGTTTCATGTCGCCGCCGTCGCCGATTATTGGCGGGCGGATAAACAGAAGATGTACGATGCGAACGTCGAAGGCACCCGGCGGGTGCTGATCGCCGCGCAGGAGGCCGGGGTGCGCCGTGTGGTGTTCACCAGCAGCGCGGCGGCGGTCGGGCTGCATGCCGATGGCACGCCGAGCGACGAAACCGATCCGTTTGCGCTGCCGCCGGAACGCTTCCCCTATGGACATACTAAAGTGCTGGCGGAGCGTGTGTGCGCCGAAGCGGTCGCGCAGGGACAGGACATTGTGATCGTCAATCCGGTCGTCGTGCTTGGCCCCGGCGATCTCAACCAGATTTCAGGCGAACTGCTGCTCAAAACGCACCGCCTCAGTTGGGCGATTCCGGTGCCGCCCGGCGGCGTTTCGCTGATCGATGTGCGCGATGTGGCGCGGATGCACCTCGCAGCGGCGCGGCAGGGGCGCACCGGTGAACGTTACATCCTCGGCACAGCGAATTACACCCATGCCGAATTGTTCGCGCTGGTCGCCCGCGTGATCGGATCGCCTGCGCCCGGTCTGCCGATCCCGGCGTGGAGCGCGCCGCTGCTAGGCGATGCGATCGAATGGGGACGCTCACTCGGCCTGCCGATCCCCATCGATGGCAACCAGACGCGGCTAGGCGCGCAGAATGTCTATTTTCAGTTCGAAAAGGCATGGAACGAACTCGTCAAGCCGCAGGTGACGATCCCACAGAGCGTTCAGGATACATGGGATTGGTATCGCGCGCATGGCTACGTCAAAGACGATGCCTTTTCGCGCTGGATCGATCGCATCGGGCGTGTGATCGGCATTTCAGCGTGAAATTCTGCAAAGGATTTCGCTAAAACTCATCACTACTTTTGGGCAAAGACGCCAAGGAAAATGCCTTTTTCTTTGCGCCTTCCATCCTTTGCGTCTTTTTGCGTTGAGTTTTTCTATCCTTTCGGCTGGTTAACACACTGTCTGCGAACGTCCATGACCTAACCAATGTGTGTGATAGTGCAGCGATTCCGCATCTAGAGGAAATCTCACTTCTACTTCGTTGACAGGTCGATACCGTGAACGATGGTGCCGCTCGTTCCGATAATTTCCGCGTAGAGAAGGCGATTGTGATAGACCATCGGGAGTACATCAAGGGAAATCATGGAGGTTTCAAAAGTGAATAAGCTGGCTGGTGGTCAGCCCTGACATCTATCACCTGCCAATGAAGGGTGTCGGAAGAGATGACCACAAAAGAGCTGTCTGCTCCCCAGTATAGCCATTGGGGTTGAGGAATACTCGTCTGCACATCAACGATACCCCGAGGGTCGCTTGGTAGCCAAAACAAACCGTTATCGCCGTCGTTGATCGTGGTTGAGAAGATCAAGCCGTACATTTGTGACCAATCCCAACTCACTCTGCCGTAGGGGCAGTCAAACGCCGTCAACACGTGATCAAAGTTTGGATTATGGAGGGTGAAGTCCCCAGAGCGAAACAAATAGTAGAGAGATGGCTCCAAATGGGATTCCATTTGCAGTTCTAAATCATACGATCGGAAAATCAACCCGGCTTCTTGGTTTTGGCTGACGCCAAGTTCATAGCACATGAACGGAAAGTCACTGGTTTGGTGCGTTTGTAGGTCAATAAGTTCTCTTCGTTTCAATATATTGTGAGACGTCGCTTGAGTGCTTTGCCAATAAGAGACGAGTAGGTTTTGACTGTTGGGGAGCCACGTAAGGAATATCTGAGTATCGAGCAGCGCCATGTCAATAGGAAAGCTTAGGACAGTCCAGGACTCAATTTCAATGACCTCAATGGAAGTCCCATTGTCATGTCGGGCAATGGTTCCGATATAACGCCCATCTGGCGAAAAAGTCTCTTTGCCCCAATATAGGCTTTCATTCTCCCACTCTCGTTGAAAGCCGTAGATCAACGCTATGGATCCTGTTTCGGCGTCCAATCGGTATAGACCGCCTTGCTCCAACGTCATATAGAAATCGTCGGGTTCATTATGGGTTTGATGCATTCCCAAAATGACGACACACAAGGCAAATACCCAAAGGTTTAGGCGAACCATGCACAGTCCTTTTCGCAGTTATACGCGCATCATGGAGGAAGACAGACATTCTTTGGATTCGGTTCCTAAGATAAGCAACCGTTTTCCTTCCCTAACCCTTTCGGCTGGTTGACGCTCGTCTGCGAACGTCCGTATAATCGACACATCGGCGTGTGAGACAGAAAGCCCCTGAAGATGGACAAGCGAATGGTCGATTTTATTCGCGCGCTGCGTGCCGCAGGCGTGCGGATTTCGCTGGCAGAGAGTATGGATGCCATGCAGGGGGTTGATGAGCTGGGCATCACCGACCGTGATGTGTTCCGCGCCGCCATGAAAACCACACTCGTCAAAGAAGCGCGCGATCAGAACAAGTTTGAGGAATTCTTCCCGCTCTTTTTCGGGGCTGCCGCGCCGCCCCTACAAAATATCCCCGATAACCTGAGTCCCGAACAGCGCGATATGCTCCAAAAAGCGCTGGAAGCCTTGATGGGCAACCTTGGCGCGCTGAAAGATTTGCTGCGCCAGTTGATCGCTGGTCAGCAGTTCAGCAAGGAACAGCTCGATCAGCAGGGGCAGCAGGCGGGGCTGGAACAAGCCGGGGATATGTCACAGCGCCCTTGGTTTGAGCGGCGTATGCAGCGCCAGATGAGTTTGCAGCAGCTTAAGCAGATGATCGATCAGTTGATCGAGCAGCTTGAGCAGATGGGCATGGGCGATCAAGAACTGCGCGAGCTGCGCGAGATGCTCGAACAAAACGCGCAGGGACTCAGCGAGCAGGTGAATCAGTACGTGGGCGCGACGATGGCCGAACAGATGGCCGCCCGCGAACCGAAACCCAAAGAAGATCTGCTCGATGTGCCATTCACGCGCCTCAGCGACAGCGAAGTCGATGCCATTCGTGACGAGATCCGCCGTTTGGCCGCCAAACTGCGCAGCCGTGCTGCGCTGCGCCAGAAGCGCGCCAAAACGGGCACGCTCGACCCGCGCCGGACGATCCGTGCCAATATGCGCTACGGCGGTGTGCCGATGGATTTGCAGTACCGCGAAAAGCATATCAAGCCCTGTCTCGTCGTGATCTGCGACTTGAGCACGTCGATGCGTTACTGCGCTGAATTTCTGCTCACGCTGGTGTACGAGCTGCAAGATCAGGTGGCGCGCACCAACAGCTACATTTTCATCAGCGATTTGGTGGACATCAGCATGGATTTCAAAGAACTCCAGCCGCAGGACGCGGTCGGCAAAGTGCTGACGAATAATCCCCCCGGCCATTACAGCACCGACCTCGGCAACAGCATGAACACCTTCAAGCGCGATCACATGAGTGTGATCACCTCGAAAACGACCGTGATTGTGCTGGGGGATGGGCGCAATAACTACAACGATCCGCGCATCGACATCATGCAGGAGATCATGCGCAAAAGCCGCCGCTTGATCTGGTTCAACCCGGAATCGCAAGGCCAGTGGGGAACGGGCGACAGCGATATGCACTTGTACGCAGGCGCGTCGCATGGTGTGTACCGCGTGACGAATTTGCGTGAACTCGCCAACGCGGTCGATAAGATTTTGGCGGACGGATAGCGGCGTAAGACTGGTTGACACATCCGCGTCTTTCCATTACAGTGAAGAACAGTCCGTTTTACTTAGGATTAAAGTGAATATCATGCAATACTGCATGTGTTGTTGTTGTCTGAATGTGGGCGATCACCCGTCAGACAACGCGCAAACCGGATAATTTCCTGCTACCGCCGAACCATCGGCTCAGCAGTTCACCGAAACGCCGCCGCGACGACGAAGCGTGAAACGCCCACCGGGGAGACTCGATCCCCGCAGGTTGTTTCGCGCTTTTTGTTTGCGGACGGCGTTTTTTGTTGCTCAACCGAGAGATAACAGGAGTCCCTGATGACCTTGACCATCGATTACCCCACGACGACCGCTGCGGCGGCGCGCGACCTTGAATCGCTGATTGGGAACACGCCGCTGCTCGCCTTCCCACGGATTACTGCGCATTTGCCGGAAAACATCGCGATCTACGCCAAAGCCGAATGGACGAACCCCGGCGGCAGCGTCAAGGATCGCGCGGCGGCGAATATCATCCGGCAGGCGGAACGCGACGGGAAACTGCGCCCCGGTATGACGATCATGGACAGCACGAGCGGCAATACCGGCATCGCCTATGCCATGCTCGGCGCGGCGAAGGGTTACCGGGTCAAACTGTTCATCCCCGCCAATGCCAGCCCGGAGCGGATCGCTATCCTGCGCGCGTATGGCGCAGAACTTGAATTGACCGATCCGCTGGAAGGCAGTGACGGCGCGATCCGCGCGGTGCGGGCGCTGGCCGCCGCGCATCCGGACGCCTACTTTTACGCCGATCAGTACAACAACCCGGCCAATTGGCAGGCTCACTATCAATCGACGGGCGTGGAAATTTGGGAGCAGACGGGCGGGACGGTGACGCACTTCCTCGCCGGATTGGGCACCTCCGGCACGCTGATGGGCACAGGCCGCCGCTTGAAGGACTATGATCCCGCCGTGCAGATCATCGCCTTGCAGCCGGATTCGCCGTTTCACGGGTTGGAAGGGCTGAAGCATATGCCAACAGCCATCAAACCGGGCATTTACGACGAATTTTTCCCCGACCGGCAGATCGGCATCAGCACCGAGGACACGCACGAGATGGCGCGGCGGCTGGCGCGCGAAGAAGGCTATCTGGTGGGGATCAGCGCGGCGGCGGCGATGGTGGGATCGCTGAAAGTGGCTGAGGAACTCGCCGCGCATGGCGAACCCGGTGTGATTGTCACGCTGTTCGCGGATAATGCCTACAAGTACCTCAGCGATGTTCTGTGGCGAGAATGATCGGCTGAAATGTTCACTTGCTGTCAGCGCTACTTTGGAGCGGGAAGTACTCGAAAACCTGCTCCACCAGCGCGGCGTTCCCGGTCAAATGGCTGCCGTTTTCTTCCCGGCACAGCCGAAAACCGTGTTTTTCATACAAATGCCGTGCGGCGGTTAATCCGGCAAACGTGGTGAGGTAAACCCGTTGGAACTTTTGCCGGTGGCAAAACTCCATCGCCGCCTGCATCAAGCGCCGACCGACGCCTTGACCCTGATACGCTTCATCAAGCATGAACCAGCGCAAACGCGCCCCTTCACCCGCGGCGGCGCTGCCATCGATGAAGATCCCGCCCACCACCTGCTTGCCATCGACGGCGAACCACGCCCCATCGCGTGATGGATCAAAACGGCGGAAAAAGTCCCCCATCTCGGCGGCGGCTTTGGCCTCAAAATACAGGCCTAAATTCCAGTGTTGGGCGTAATACGCGCCTTGCAGGTCAATAATACGCCCTAGTGCGCCGGGGATATAACCCGTCAGTTGAACCTCAGCCATCCTCATTTTCCTCACTCGTATCTCGTCGCTGAATAGATTGGCTCCATTGTAAAATGAGCCTAAACGACTGTCCTAGACTTTAGAGTCGAGTTGGCGATGAAAACGTCTCTCACGCCCGGCGGAAAGCGACTGCGGGCACTGCGCGAATATCATGGGTTTACCCAATTGGATGTGGAACTCGATGGCAGTTTGGGCATCGGGTATTTGCAGCGGCTGGAGTCCGGGCGTGTGCAGCAGCCGGAACGCGAAACGCTGGAACGGATCTTGAACGCACTCAACGCTCACTATACCGAACGGCGCGACGTCTTAGAGTTGTTCGGGTATGTCGTCGATGCGCCGATCCCGGATGAGGCCGAAATCGAGTGGGCGGTGGGTGTGTGCGCGGCTGAACTACACAGTGCTGTATTTCCGGCGTATCTTCTAGACTGTGCCCACCGCCTGCTGTATTGGAATCACTTTGTGCCGCAGCTTTTCCCGCTCGTCCAAACCGGCGATCATCCGTCGCTTCTCAAGATGTTGTTCGCAAATCTGTACGGCATGACAGCGCTGATCAAAAACGCCGAGGAATTCTTTCCGGCACAGATTCGAGCGCTGCGCTACGAAATGCAGCGCTTTCATGCCGAATTGTGGTATGAGCGCTTGCTAGCGGAGATGCTGCAATACCCGCTGTTTCAACACTACTGGATCAAGGAAGGGCAGCAGCCGATTCACATCCCGGCACGGCCCTTGACCCTGCTGGAAATCGCATCGCCGGGGGCGGGTGTGCTGCACTTTCGGTTGATCGCGGAGCCGTTCGTTCATGATCAACGATTTCGGGTAATTTATTATCTGCCCGCTGATGCGCAAACGATTCAACAGTGCTTGCAGTGGAACGCGTAACCTACGGACTCCGCAAATCCAGTTCGAGCATAGGATCTAGGCTTTTCGAGCTGGCAATCCGCCCGCACGGGCGAATTGCCAGCCAGCGCTTAGCTGTTGTTGGCGTCCGCTACAGCCTCTTCAGGGGTGGCATAGAGGTGGACTTTCACGCTGCCAAAAACCGGATTATCAAGCCCTTGAAACGTAGCGATCAGCCCGTCGTCTTCGGTCACAACGCATACCTTTTTGATCATGGGGTGGTGATACGTTGAGTTTTTACCGCGCGATACCCGATTCGCGCCTTCGATGGCCTCCTCAAAATCGTAGGCCAACCGCCGTAAATCGGCGATATAGATCAGCGGGCTGGTTTGCTGATCAAGGAGATGAAGTACTTGTTCGGTGGAACTGGGGTGATCGTTGAGCATATGATAAGTCTCATCGACCGTGAACAGAAGAATCGCAGGATCTTGAAACAGTTCTAAGGTGTAGTTCGAGGTCATTGCGACGTCCTTTGAACGGATGCTTGTTTACTTGTTCTTAAATATAGGATGTTTATCTCTTCAAAATGGATAGACTTCTCATGAATTTTTTGTAAATCCCATATCATATTAGTATTTATATCACGGAAAATGAGATTTATCCACGCTTCACCCCATTTGATACAAAAACCGCTGTTTGCTCAACAGCGGTTTTCTTGACCTGTCAAAATCTACGCAGCTTCGAGCGTAATCTACCTGATCGGTGTCAGCGTCGCATAGACACCCGGATTGGGCTTAAGTGTGGCGGAGAGATTGGGCGTTACCGCGTCATCGGCGAGGGTAACGCGGTAGCGCTGGAGCATCATCGCCAGCACGAGCATCCCTTCCGTCATGGCGAACTCGTTGCCGATGCACTGGCGCGGCCCTGCGCTAAACGGCAGATAGGCGAACCGATGGCGCGATTCGACGGCGGAGGGCGTGAACCGGGTGGGATCGAACGAGTCGGGCGATTCCCAATAATCGGCATTGTGGTGCAGCCCATAGAAGAACATGAGCAGAATCGTCCCTTTGGGAATCTTGTATCCGTTGATCTCGTCGTCCGCGAGGGTGGTACGCGGCAGCAGCGGAATGGGCGGGTAGTAACGCAGACATTCTTGGAATACCTGACGGCAGTAGGTCAGTTTAGGTAAGTCCTCGAACGTCGGCACCCGATCGCCTATCACACGGGCGATCTCCTCGCGTAGAGTCTGCTCCACCTGCGGGTTTTCCCCCAGCAGTTTCCAAATCCATGTGAGCGCGGTCGCTGTCGTCTCAAAGCCTGCCGCGAACAGCGTCATCACCTCGTAGAAAAGCTGCTGATGCGTCATGTGTTCGTGGGTTTCATCATCAACGGCATTGAGGAGCATGGTGATCAGGTTATCGTCTTTGACTTCGCCCTTTGTGCCCGCTTCAATGATGGTGTTGACCGCACCGGTCAGGTTATGAATGGCACGGCTGAAACGGCCATGCCCCGGTAGGGGGATCGAGCGCGGGATGAAAGGCATATAGCCGCGCAGCGCCACATAATTCGCCGCATCGACCATATCGCCGCCCAACTCATCGATCTCGGTTGGGGAAAGTGTCGCCGTGCCGAATAGGGTATGCGACACCACCTCGACGGTGATCTGCGCCATGCGCTCGCCCATATCGGCGCGGGTACCGGGTTGATCCTCGCGTGCCCATGCTGCCATCCGGTCGGCGGCGATTTCCGTCATCATCTGCGCCATGGCGGCGATGCGCGTGTGATGGAACTGTGGCTGCACCAAACGCCGCTGCCGCAGCCAATAATCGCCTTCGCTGGTAAGCAGCCCTTCCCCGACCATCGGCTTGGCGGCGCTGTAGAGAAAGCGGGATTTACGATAGTTCTGAACGTTATCGCGCAGCACATGCTGAAAAATCAGCGGGTCACTGACCAGATAGACGGATTTCGGGCCAATCGTTAAGCGGACGAATCCGCCATGCTCCCGTGCGATGTCCGCCAGCAGATAAAACGGCGGTTGGCGCAGTATCCCCGGCAAAAGGGAGACTTTGGGCAGCGACTCGAGTTGTGAGGGGCGAGAGGAACCGGGGGAGGCGGTGGGGGCCGACGAAACCATAGCTTCTATGCTCCATGAAAAGGGAGAAATAAGCGAAAAGCAGGGGCTGGTTGTACACCCCTGCCTGATGCTCCGTTAAAAAGATTGTCGGGTTGGCTGCTGCGTTAGTCGGTCATGAGATTCAAGCTGGGCTTGGTCGCGTAGTCGCCCGCTTGATCGTCAAACTGATTCCGGTAAATGTGTTCATGGAACCCAACGAACTGATGAATCAACCGGCTGACGGTGTCACTGTTCAAGGTGCGTGCGATGATGGCGAGGTTGGTGTCTAACCGTTGGCGGCATTCACGGTACTGCTTCTGAAAATACACAAGGTTGCTGCCGAACAGCAGCAGCGTGAGCGGCGTTGCCGGGGAGGTGGTCAGGTTATGCAGGCTGACGTTGAATTCCCCAAAAGAGACGTCTTTGCGAATACGCGTCATAACCGTCGAGTCTTGGCTGTAGCGCATGAGCAGATCGGTAAACCCGGCGGTGGGGGTGTGCATAGATTTCAAATGCGTGTACAGATCATCGAGCAGCTTACGGTGGAATTGATCGGTGACGACCAAGTTCGTCCCCAAGTCGTTGAGCAGTCGCACCATCAGCGCCGCGTCTTCCAGCGCCTGCACCAAAACGCCATTGTCGAGCAGTTCACCCAAGCGCGGGGTTGAACCCAGCATTTCGGTGAGGACGGCGATGTAGTAGGCCAGCACCGGGATCACGAGGATCGAGTAGATGCTGACATCTTGCAGCATTTGCCGGTCGCTGACGGATTTGCTGAGAAGCGCGTTCACCGCTTCGTAGCGCCGGATCAAGCCCTGACGCACCAGCGATTCCAAGCGATAGCCGCGCATGTGTTCCATCAGCGAGGCGCACGCCTGCACATTCGCGACCAGCGCGTTCCACGTCCCGTATTCAATGTCGGCAGCCCGGTATTCGGGGAACTGTTCGACGAAAGCCGCCACGATCTGCGCCTGTTCGCGATGCGTCAAACTTTGCTCGAAGCCGGAAATGGTTTCGCACTGCCGCTGAATATCCACCAGCAGCCGATCGGACTGGTCGCGATCACCTTTCAACCGTGCGATCATGGCGTTGTTGAATTGGTAAAGAATTTCGCGGCGCGCATCGAACGTCGCGTCCTCGTCACGGGGAATTGCCAGCCCGAAGGCAAGGTTATCGCTGATCGTCTCGTAAATCAGATACGCGTTCATGAAGGTGGTGTGTTCCACCAGTGCATCCCACTGCGATGGAGCCACACTGCGCCCCAATAGCGACAGCGTCAGCTTGGCGAATTGGGGAAGCCCCATCATTTCCCGCCAAGTATCAGCGAATGGGTTTTGTGGGGAGAGCGCCCAAAGATTGAAGTTGCGATAGGCACTCAGCGGCATATGCTGGTACAGGCTGGCTCGGAATCCGGTCGCGGTCGCGCTCAAGATGTGTTCCAACTGATCCATGTCGTCCTCTGCCATTCACGCATGTGTCATTAAGCGAGAAACTCAATACGATGCGTCGAGATAGATGGTTGCTGGGTTGCCGAATGGAAACACAAGTATTTGCAATAGGATCTTATGTAATTACAGGAGTCAGCCGTGATGCAGCAGCGTGCCAATACTTGATGATGACCTGAAAAGTGTAAACACCCGTATGAGAATAGTACCCCAAAATTGAGAAATAGGATCAAGTCCATTAAGGCATTATGCACATTATCACAGTTTTGTATCATGATGTTTATGAAACCACGCCTCGGATACGCCTAGAATGAGAGGTGGTGAATGTACACCAAGGAGACCACACTATGACCTACAAAATTACACAATTGCCAAATGAGCCTATCATCATTGCCAAATTCACCGAGCCGTTCGATTCCACCAAAGACACCACCGGTGTAGCACTGGTGCTCGCGGACACGTTGAATAAGATCACGGGGAAGCTGTATTACATTGCGGATCTACAGGATGTCCAGATTCAGTTCTCGGATTTGGTCATTGGGTTAGCCGAAGCCTATGCCAACAAGGCCAGCCCGTATTCCAACCCCCGCCTGACGACCTTCACCGTTGCAAGTGATATGCTGATCGAAATGGGCGCTAAAGCGGCTTCGGAGCAGCAGCAGTACGGCAATGCCGATGTGAAATTCTATGCGAAAGTCGATGACGCACTGGCGGTCATTCGGGGCCAAATGGCGGATAGCAGTAAATCGGCCTAAAACCGCGTAGGACACCTGACAGAGAACGCGCGAGGCCTATGCGCCATTGCTAACCCGCGTTCGCTGTGAAGCCCTTCATTCACTGCTGCCCACGTCGATGCCTTTCTTCCATTCGTACGGGGGCGACCGAGCGTCGCCCTAATTTTGCTTCACTTCCCCCATCAATCAAGCGCTTATACACAGAACCCGGCACACATTCGCATGTGCAGCAATTGACGCGCCTATGAAAAGTTTGATAGACTCATCTACAGGGCGGGGTTGTGGCGGAATGGCAGACGCAGATGACTTAAAATCATCCGCTTTAACGAGCGTGTGGGTTCGAGTCCCACCAGCCCCATACATGAAAACGGGACGCGCATCCCATTCGATGCGCGTCCCGTTTTTAATTCCATGTTCAATCAATGTCAGGCAACCGGCCTGCCTTGTAGGGCACGCGCAATCGCGATGAGAATGACACCGCCGATCACGCCGACGATAATGCTGGCGAGATAGCCGACCAAGCCCCCCTCAGGGCGGTAGACGCGCAGCAGACCCAACAGGAAGTTGCCGATCACAACACCGATCAAGCCGATGATGATGTCGGTCAACAGCGGCGCATCCGACCGCATGATCGAGTGCGCCAGTGCACCGGCAATCGCGCCCGCGATCAGCCAGCCAAGGCAGAGAAACGGTGCTGCGAGAATATCGTTGATGAACTCAAACATTGCTTTCTCCCTTTCGCAGAAGGTGATGATGGTACTTTGCGGTTCCTGTTACGCATTTACGATACGCAGAAAGGAGAAATCTGTAGACGGTCATAGGATGCATCTCCGGTTAACCATATGACCTATCGCGGAGCGCGTAAACAGGGGGAGAAAGCCTCACACTGTCTGTAGAGAGCGGGTTTTATGAGCGGGGCGCAAACAAAATGACGCCTGCGCCGATCAAGCAGATCACCGCGCCGACCACATCCCATACATCCGGCGCATGTCCATCGACAATCCAGCCCCACAGCAGCGCGCCCGCGATAAAAATGCCTCCATAAGCGGCGAAGGCACGGCCAAAGCCGAAATTTTGCGCGGTTTGCACCAGTCCGTAAAAAAATAGGGTGATGGTGCCGATCAGCGCCCACCAAACCGGTTTTCCGCTGCGCTGCCACTGCCAGATCAGATAGGCACCGCCGAGTTCGCAGAATGCCGCCAGACAGAACAGGCCGACTGTTTGCAGCAGGGTTTGCATGGTGTTTTCAAAACTCCTAGAGGAACCCTCAGAGGGAGGGAAAGCAGGAGTTTACCCCATCACTCGACCAGTGTCGCCAGCGGAGAGACGATCCCCGGTGCAGGATAGTAGAGAAAATCTTCGCTGCCTAAGCGGATCGCGCTGATCGGCTGGGAAGGAGAGAGCAGCCGCAGCCGGTACACTTCGGTTTCGTGCGGCAGGCTGACGTGATGGAATTCCGCTACACGCGCGGTCAGGTCGGCGGTGCTGACGGTCACATCGGCGTTCACGCGGCCTTCCAGCCGTTCATAACCGACGCCCACTAACACCGGATGATCGCCCGTCAGCGCGGCGGCACCCGGTTCGATCGTCGTTTCTTCCACCTGCGCATGGAGGGTGAGAATGGGCGCACTGTTGGCGCGGCGCGGATCATCACCGGCGCGATACAGGCGAATTTGGTGCGCGGCGTGGAGCGGAACCGGCTCCGCGCCCACTTCAAAATCATCCAGCAGCACCCGCGTCACCCCGGCCTTGCTGATCTTCCATGCGCCCACGCTGCCGTTGTTTCCGGGGGCGAATTCCAGCAGCGCACAGGTACGCGACACATAATCGATCTGTTTGGGATCGACCAACGCCGTCACGTCGATTTCGGGATACAGCGAACGCAGCGGATCGGCCTTGCCGATGAGCAAACGGGCTTTGCCGCCGCTTTGAAAGCTGGCTTTGCCTGCCGTAATCGTCAGCGCCGCCGCACCGGGGATCAGCGCGGCGGGGGAGAGCATCGGCGGGCGCATGATGATCAGCAGGCGGTCGCCGCCTTGAATGTCGATTTCGTCAAGCCGGTGTGCGGGCATAACAGGATGCGCCCATTCCAACGTGTGCGCCGGATCGCTTCCAGTTTTCACCTGCATGCTGAGATGGCGGGCAATTTCACCGAGGGTGGCGGTGCGCGCCAAATACAGCGTATGGACTTCCACCGAAGGAATGAGTGCGGCAGCGATGCGCAGCGGTGTGGTCATAAGGATGCGTCGTCAATCGTGATGGTTTTGAATCGTCAAGAGAATGGTAGGAAGCTTGGTGCTCATCCGATCAAGACATTCGTCACCGATGGGATGATCTGCGCTCCCGGCATGTCGGTCGGATCGGCGCAGGTTTGCACCATATCACCAACGCGGGCGGCGGGCTTGCCGTTGATCTTCACCGTGGTGCTGCCCATCATGATCTTGCCCATGTTAGACGGCGGTTTCTGGAACGGGCCGCCCTGTGGGATATGCGGCGGGAGGTTCTGCGCGATGCTGTCTTTGGTCGCGGCGGGCTTGCCGCCGATGGTGACATTGGTGCTGCATGCCTGCGTGATCTTCCCGACGAACGGATGCGGCAGCGGAGTCGGGACGGGTGGGCCGGGCGGCGCGGGGATCATGATGATGTGAATATCGGTCGCAAGCACTTGATCGCCCATGACGACGGCTGGCTGTCCCATGATAGACGGCTCCTGACAAAACTCGGTATAATCATGAGCATACGATCAGATACGCCCTTTGGCAACCGGGGAACGACGCGACCTATGGACGGCGGAAGCAGTGGACTGGTACAACTGCGGCTGGCACAGATGCGCGATGCGGCAGCGGCGATGGAAGCGAGCGCCCGCCGCGTCAGCGATGCGATCAATGCCGCCGACGCGGAAATTCGCCCCCTGACGGGCGGGGTGCTGGCGAGTGATGCCGCCGATGCCTTTTTTGCCGATTATCAGCGTTTGACGCCTGAACTGCGCGATGCCTATGCCTACCTGATGCGGTTTCAGGAAAAGCTCGTCAAAGCCGCCGACGACATCGAACTCGCCTCCCGCGTGATGGAATAAGGCGTTAGGGCGTGCCTTCGGAAAGCCGCTCCAAATCCGACTCGGCTTCGGGCGTGGTGACGAACGTCAGCACATCGTGCGCCTGCACCACCGTCGATCCGTTGGGCACGATCAGTCGTTCGCCGCGCCGCACCGCCGCGATCACGCTCTCCTCTGGCAAATCCATTTCCTGAATCGCTTTCCCGGCGATGGGCGATCCTTCCCCGATGCGATGCGTCACCACATGCGCGCCGGTGAGGTGGTAGAGCTGCGCCTGCCCTTCGTCAAATTCCGATTCGATCTTCCGTGTGAGCGCCTGATGATACCCGCGCAAAATATCGCTGCGGCTCACCATGCCAATAGGTACGCCGCTCACATCCAGCACCGGTAGGCGGCCAATATCACGGGCACCCATCGATCGGATCGCCGCCGCAAGCGATACATCGGCCTGCGTGGTGATCACTTTCGAGGTCATGATGTCGCGCACGCGCAGACGTGACACCGTTTCGGGTTCGGCGCTGCTTTCGTAGGCACGCTGTAAATCGGAAAGCGTGACGATTCCGACCAGTTGATCGGATGCATCGACCACGCACAGCGACCGCGTGCGCTGGCGGCGCAGTTGATCGCGCAGTTCGCTTAGACTGGCTTGCTCGGCGATGCGCGGCACGGGCGTCACCATGACGGCGCGCACCGGAATGCTGCTCATCACATCCATATCGCGCCCGTTGTCGAGGTTGATCCCTTTACGCTTCAAGCCCAAGTGATAAATGCCAAGCGGGACGAATCGTTCGGTCACATAGGCGCAGATCACCGTCGTCAGCATGATCGGCAGGATCAAGCGGTAGTCGTTCGTCAGCTCGAAGACGAGCAGAATCGCCGTGATGGGGGCGCGCACGACTCCGGCCATGTAGCCCGCCATCCCGGCGATCGCGAACGCGCCAATGTGCCCGGCTGTGTTGGCCGGATCGAATACGCCGATGATTTGCCCGAAGGCCGCGCCGAACATGGTGCCGACGAACAGCGTTTCCGCGAACAGCCCGCCGACAAAGCCACCGCCCAAACTCCAGCCCGTGAGCAGAATTTTCAGCAAACCAAGCACGATCAGCAGCACGAAGGGAAACGTCTGGGCAGAGGGAGCGGATAAAATCGAGGTCATCGCTTCACGCCCGGTGCCGTACACCTGCGGCAGATAAAAACCGACCGCGCCCATCAGCGCCCCGGTGATCGCCGTGCGCGCCCAACGAGGCACCCGCGCGCCGTAGTGGTGCCACTTTTCTTCCATCCAAAACACGGTTTGGATGAACAGCGCCGCCAGCGGAGCTAACAGAATGCCGAGCAGCGCATACAGCGGAATTTCACCGATGCTGCCGAGATCATACGTCATCGCGCCGAACTCGGTCACGCTGCCTTCGACACCCTGCATGAACACCGACGACACAACCGCCGCCAAGACCACCACGCCGAACGCGCCGGTCGAAAATGATCCGTTGAGCAGAATTTCCATCGCGAAGAACACCCCGGCGATTGGTGCACGGAAGGCCGCCGCGATCGCACTGGCACCGCCCGCCGCGACCAGCAGCCGCACCCGCTCATCGCTGAGGCGCAGCCGCGCCCCCACAAACGATCCAAGGTTCGCGCCGATCTGCACGCTGGGATCTTCTGGCCCGACCGATGCGCCCGCGCCGATCGAGATCACCGAGGCGACGGCTTTGGCGGGAATGCGCCAGTAGCGCAGCCGTCCGCCGCTCAGCGCGATCGATTCCATGATCCCGGCGACACCGTGATGCCGTTCCTTACCGACGAATCGACCCATCAGCCAACCGACGATTGCACCGGCCAGCGCCAGCGCCGCGATCGACCCGATGATGCCGAAAACCGGCCCCAATACCTCACCGCCAAGCCATTCGCGGAAAAAGGTCTGCGACAGCTCGATGCCGCGCCGGAACACATAAACGGCGGCTCCCGTGCTCAACCCGATGACGACGGCCAGCACGAGCAGCGCCGAATTTTCGGGTAGACGCTGTTCTACCCGAGACCATAAAACGGCCATGGACGACTTTCCTTTTGTGAAACGCGAAAAGAACACAGAAAACGAGTCAACGCAAAGACGCAAAGAGGCAAACCGCAAAGAAATTTTCTCCCTTGCGCCTTTCACCCTTAGCGCCTTTGCGTTAAGTTCTTCATTTTCTGTCCCATTCCGACACTTGGGTTACCGTAAAGCCTGTTCGATTTCGTCGAGGTGTTCAGTGCGGTGTTCGGCGCGGGCGAGGTAGAACGGCTGGCCGATCGCCAGCATTTGTTCAATCAACGTGTCCGACATCCCGGCAACGCGCCGATCGGTTTCTTCGGCCAACTGTACGGCTAGATCAGCGGCGGTGCGCGGCGGGAGGGCGAGGCACAGCGGTTTTGCCGAGTTGTTGACCCAATCGACATCGCCCGATTCCAAGTCGGCTTCGGACGGAGGAATGCCGCCTTCCCACTTGTTGATGAAATAGAGCGCGCGGGCATCCCAGAACGCCATATGGGCAAAGACGGCGGATACCGTCCACTCGGCGGGCATGGGATGGCGTAGATCGTCCTCGGAGAGCCGATTCACAAGGGCGATGAGACGTGCCCGTGCGGCATCGTTCGCCGCCACAAACGACCGATCCATGTGGAAACTCCTGTCTCCTGAATACAAATTTACACGTATGCTTGAGCGCAGAACCGTTCCTAGTATAGTCCTGTCGTGGATAGCGTTGTGAGAATTGGCGCTATCCAATTGATTTTGCTAGGCTGGATGGTTAGAAAGTTAGGATCAAAATAGATGCAAATGATTGATGTGGGGTACGACTCCACCCACTATTATGTTCTGTCGGTTGAGGGGCGCCCCAAACTGCTGATCGATGCCGGTTGGCCGGGCACTTTGGCGAAAATGCACTATCAATGCAAACGTTCCGGGATTGTGCTGGAACAGATTGGGCATTTTATCTGTACACACTATCACCCGGATCACGCGGGGCTGGCCGTCGAATTGATGGGGCTGGGCTGCCGTTTGATCGTGGTCGATCTCCAGCAGTCCGCCGTGCCGCTGCTGCCCTCGCTGCTGAAGCCGGAACAGCGTACTGGGACGATTGACCTGAAAGCCGCGCTGATCACGACCATTGCCGACAGCCGTACGCTGTTGGGGCGGATCGGCATACAGGGGCAGATCGTCGCTACGCCGGGGCATTCCGATGACAGCGTGACGGTGGTGCTCGACAGTGGGGAAGCCTTCACGGGCGATCTGCCGCCGCCGATGATGGGCGATGAAACTACCGCGCCGATCCTTCAAGCCAGTTGGGCGCGCATCCGTGCCAGCGGCGGCAAGACTTTATATCCGGCTCATGGCCCGTTCCCGCGCCCGATCGCGGACATCTTCAGATAGAGGAATTGAGATTGAAGACCTTGATGACGACTCGCATATGGTTGGGCGCAAAAAATTTGCTGCTGCTGTTGAGTTTATGCATGCTGCTGGCGATCGCGATCGGATCGAGCGGGGTTAGCGTGCGGGCGCAGGAAGCGACGGCTGACCCTACTCCCGAAGCGACCGCTGAGGCGACCGCCGAACCTGTCCTCTATTCACGGCTGCGCGTGGGGTTGTTTGCAGCCGCCGCGCCGCACATCGATCTGTATGTCGATGACCGGCTGATTTTCCGCGATGTGCCCTACCCGGCGATGACCAATTATTTCACGCTTCCGGCGCGGCTGGGCGGGGTGATCACGGTCACGGCGAGCGGCGATGATGTCGAAGATCCGCTGCTGCCGCCGCTGCAAACCGATCTGCTGACTGATCACGCCTATACGCTGGCGGTGCTGGCAGCATCGCCCGCCACCACAGACCCGGCATTGGCAGAAACTGAGACTCCCGCGCCCTCGTCACCGTATCAAAGCCGCCTGATTGACGAAACCGCCATCATCGCGCAGGGATCACCCGGAACAGCGCGCCTGCTGACCCTGAACGCCATCCCCGGCGAAGTCATGAATACCCAGTTTGGCGATCAAACGCTCGATATTGCGTTCACCGATTTTCCCACTTTGTCGCTTCCGCCGTCCGATCTGCTGCTCAGCGTACAGTTAGGAAGTGGGGCACACTTCGCCAACACACTGAGCCTGCGCGCCGATTTGCTCTATTTCATCGTCATCTACGGCACCGCCGAGTCGCCGCAGCCGAAGCTGGAAGTCAGCGGGACGCGATCGCTGGCGCAGCTTTTGCACGACAGCGCCGATTTCAGCCTGTTTTATGCCCTTGTGGACGATGCCGGACTGGTCGAGACTTTGACGCTGGATGCACCGTTCACGATCTTCGCGCCCAGCAACGCCGCTTTTGAACGTTATATGGCCGAAAACGGATTACAAAGTGACTCGCTGCTTGGCGATCAGGAACTCGTCAACCAGATTGTGCGCTATCACATCGCACGCGGGCTGATGTTCAGCGATACGGTCGCGAGTTTGGCGCTCGTCCCGATGCTGGACGGACATGATGTGGGGGTGGCACAGGATGCGAACGGCCTGCTGCTCAACCAAACAACGCGCATTTTGATGGCCGATGTGCTGGCGACCAATGGCGTGATCCACGCCGTCGATACGGTCTTGGAGCCGCCTAAAAACCCTGAGGAAGGAAGCTAGGCGATCTGTGCATTCCACCTATGGAGAAGCAATTCGGCAAAACTGTACGAAAAAGGGTATAACTTTTGCGCAAGGTGTGATAGGTTATAAATGCAGTAAAACTTATGTAAGGTTCATTCTCGCTCCACTGATCTATTTGTATGATGAATGTGGATCACCCATCATTCACCCATCCTAGTGCTAGGGATTGGTAGTTTCTATGCCCCCACATGACGATCAACCCACCCCTGAAGAAAGCTCAACCGAATCACAGGTTCGACTCGATCTTCGGATGAAAACCCAACAGGTGCTGCTTGCCCGTTTGCTACCTGCGATGCTGGCCTCGATCGACGAGGTGACCGATTTCATGTTCGAGCCAGATTTGGATGATGAGGATATTCATCACCATCTGCGTGAACTGGCAACCGAAACGATCATCGATGAGGTGGTGCGCCTGCTCACGCGTGATTCACATGCTGTGAGCCGTCAATACACCGTGCAGGGCGAAGATGGGATTGCGTTCGATACTTTAATCGCCAGCTATGGCGAACTGCTCCCGGAGCGGGTGCAGGGATGGTTCGCACGTATGCTAAATGTCGATCAGCCCACTTATCAGCAGCTTGCTAGCAGTTTGCCTGAACACATGCCGCTCTAGCCCCGTCATCGAGGTCACTCGCTGGCGGCATGTTTGTTTTTCAACGACGCAGGTGCGCTACAATCTTTCTACTCGAACTCGGTAGGTGAAGGATTCTCGCTGCATGCTGCGTCGTTTGCTTGTGCGTTTGCCATTCGCGTTGTTGATCCTTGCGATGCTCGTCGCACTGCTCCCCGGCGCACTGTTCTCCACGTTTAACGCGTTTTCCTCGGCACTGAATCGCTTTTCTGGTTATTACGGTGAAACCCGTATCGCCCCTCTCTTTACCCGCGAAGTGGACTACTGGGCGGATTCGATCGTCCGATGGGCCGATACGTACGGTGTCGATCCGAATCTGGTAGCGACGGTCATGCAGATCGAATCGTGCGGGCACGCGGGAATTGCCAGCAACGCGGGGGCTCAGGGCTTGTTTCAAGTCATGCCATTCCACTTCGATGAAGGCGAAGTCTATACCGATCCGGAAACGAACGCGGCGCGCGGTGTCAGCTACATCCGTGAATGTCTCGGTTGGGCGGATGGCGATCCGAATTTGGCGATGGCGTGCTACAACGGTGGCCCCAGCATGCTGAACAGCACCTATATCGATTGGCCGGATCAAACCCAGCGCTATTACGACTGGGGATCGACCATCTACGCCGATGCGCAGGCGGGGCGGTCGTCGAGTGACAGCTTGCAAAGCTGGCTTGATGCGGGCGGCGATCGACTGTGCGCGGCGGCGGATATCGAGTTAGGGCTGCGCTGAAATTGCGTACACGTTCAGCGCGGGCGATACTCTTGAATGCGGCGAGGTGATGCCGGGCTTTCAATTGGCCGTGCGTGAGGTATTTTCAACCGAGTAGCGGCGTTTCGTCCGCGCGGACGCCTGCGATCACCTGCTCGTAGACGATCACCGGCAGCGCCGATTTGCCCAACCAGTGCTCGATTACCTGCTTGATCGTACTCCACTCGTACGCCTGCCCCGGCGCGATCAGCGCGAGGCTGCGTATCCCCTCTAATTGATAATCGCGCGCTACCCCCAATACGACCGATTCGACAAAACGTAATCGGGTCGCCCCGAACGGCGATTCGCGCACGATCAAGAATCCGAGCGTAGGCTTGCTTTCACGCCACATCCACAGCGTCCCGGTTTTGAATTTCCCTTGTGCGGCGCGCCGCTGAAAGGTGGAAAATGCCGCCGGATAGCGATCGGCAAGGCGGGTGTGCAGTGCGCTTGTTTCGAGCCGTCCGCGCACATTGTGGCCGAACGCGAGGACTTGCGCGCGGGTGAGGAGTGGATCGCCGGAGACGTAGAGCAAAGGCATCGGTAGTCATCCTGCTGTAAAAAAGTAGGGGCAGGTCGTTTGAGACCTGCCCCTACACACCCAAATACGCTCAGAGAACGCGTTCAGGCAACCTCATGGCGAAGGTTATTTCGCGGCGGCGGCGCTCAGGTCAAGGCGAATGCCGGGCGCCATCGTCGAGGTGAGGACAACACGTTTCACGTAGATGCCCTTCACCGCAGCGGGCTTCACACGCTGGACTGCATCCACAATCGCCTGTGCGTTTTCCAACAGGCGGGTTTCATCAAAGCTGGCTTTGCCGACCGGGACATGCAGGTTGCCGGTCTTGTCGTTGCGGAATTCCACACGACCAGCCTTCAATTCCTGAATGGCGCGGGGCAGATCGTCGGGTTGGACGACCGTCCCGGCTTTCGGGTTCGGCATCAAACCGCGTGTACCGAGGATACGACCGAGACGACCGACCTTCGGCATCATGCCGGGGACGGCGAGCGTGGCATCGAATTCGAGCCAGCTTTCTTTCATGATGCGGTTGATGACTTCATCATCCGCGATCACGTCGGCACCAGCGGCTTCGGCGGCGCGGGCATCTTCACCTTCGGCGAAGACCAGCACGCGGACGGTTTTCCCCAAGCCATGCGGCAGCAGCACGGTGCTGCGCACCTGCTGATCGCTGTGGCGGGGGTCAATGCCGAGGCGGAAGTGCATCTCAATCGTTTCGTCAAACTTGGCCGTCGTCATCTTCTTGATGATGCCGATGGCGTCGCGCAGCGGGTACAGTGAATCGCGGTCGAATTCTTTTGCGGCGGTCAAATACCGCTTTCCGTGAACGGGCATGGTTTATGCTCCTGTGGTCGTTATCGAGCGCGGTTCGGGCGCTCTGCCACTTTTCAGATGGTTAGCGAAAAACTAATCGACGATGAACTAATCGACGACTTCAACGCCCATGTTACGGGCTGTCCCGGCGATCTGACGGATGATCGCTTCGGTGTCGTCGGTGTTCATATCCTTGCGCTTGATGTCCGCGATCTCCGCCATCTGCTTGTGGGTGATCTTGCCGACTTTTTCCGCGTTGGCTTTCGGCGATCCCTTGTCGATACCGGCTGCCTTCTTGATCAAGAAGGTGGTCGGCGGGCTCTTCAGGATGAACTTGAACGAGCCATCGGTGAAAATGGTGATTTCCGCCGGGACGATTTCGCCAATGCGGGTGGAGGTGGCGGCGTTGTAATCCTTCACAAACGCCATGATGTTGATACCGTGCTGCGCCAGCGCGGGACCGATGGGCGGTGCCGGGTTGGCCTTACCCGCGTTGATCGCGAGCGTTACGATTGCCTTGACTTTCTTCGCCATGATTTTTCCTTCGCCAAATAGACCTGAAGGGGCGCGCCATCCACGAGGATGAACGTGTCCCTATCATGGATTGCTCCCTAGATGATTGCCGCGCTAAATCTTCTCGACTTCCAAGAAGTCCAACTCGACCGGGGTATCACGCCCGAAGAAGTTGACCATCACGCGGACTTTCGACTTGTCGTTATCGATCGCCGCCACCGTGCCGATGAAATCGTTGAAGGGGCCATCGATGATGCGGACTTTCTGGCCGATCTTGTAGTTGACCTTGTAGACCGGGCCTTGTTCGCTCATGCGATCCAGAATACTTTTGACTTCTTCCGGGCGCAGGGGAGTGGGATCGTTACCCATGCCGACGAAACCGGTCACGCCGGGCGTATTACGCACCACGTACCACGAGTCTTCGTCCATTTTCATCTCGACCAGAATATAGCCGGGGAAAACGCGGCGTTCGACCGTACGGCGCTTGCCGTCTTTGATTTCGATTTCTTCTTCTGTCGGGACGATCACATCGAAAATCTTGTCGCGCATGCCCATCGTTTCGATGCGCTGCTTGATCGATTTTTCGACCTTGTTTTCCTGCCCGCTGTAGCAGTGGACGACATACCACAGCCGTTCGCCGCTGGCGCGGGGCGGACGTTCCTCGAACGGATCTTCCAGTTTTATGTCGACTTCGTTGCTGCGATCTTCGTCTAAATAAACCGGTTCGGGATCAAATTCGTCGTCAAGTTGATCGTCTGTCTTTTTCTTCGTCATGCCTGCGCCTGTCGGCTAAAGTGCGGTCGGTTTGCGGCCATAGATGCGGTTGAAAAGCAGTCCACCGGCTATGCCAATCGCCATCACGACGAACAACAACAGCGGCGCATCCAGCCCAATGCGGAAAATTTCCGTGAATAGGAAGGCAATCGCACCGAGTGCTGCCGACGAGACAATCAAGGAAATCAACACGATCAACGTCAGGCGTTGGGCATCATCGCGTGTTGGCCAGACAACCTTGCCAATTTCGGAACGTACGCCTTCAAGATATTCGCGAATGCCGCTGCCCGTTCGGGTAACGATATTCCCGCTATCTTCTTCTTCTTCCTCTTCCTTGCGGCGGCTGGGCGTGGGGCGGTCTTTCTTCGCCGTCACTGCGCCATCGTGTCGTTCACTGCCTGCCGCCAGATCTTTCTGTTCTTGTTCGGCCTCAGCAGTGGGGCGGCGGCGCGCCGTGCGCCCTTCCGGCTGCTGCCCTGCGGTTTTGTCGGTGGACATGCTCTCGCTCCCCGGCTTGCGCCGTGCTTACTTGGTTCACGCTGGCTCTATGAGTAAAAACACCGCTCCACGAGGGGCGGTGTTGTGGATGTTTAAAGAAGCAGGGGTGCTAGGATTCGAACCCAGACAGACGGTTTTGGAGACCGTAGTGCTACCGTTGACACCACACCCCTAAAAACTTGACCCTGATTTTAATAGATCAGGGGTGACCCGTCAATTCACAGCCTGTCCCGCGCGTCATGCAGTTTTTCGCACAGGGCAGTTTGGCGCGGACGCCAATTTGGCGCGTCTACTTGGTTTCGCGGTAGATCACGTGCTTGCGCACAAACGGGTCGTATTTCTTCAGTTCCAGACGACCGCTGTCGTTGCGGCGGTTCTTCTGCGTGTAATACATGTGGCCGCTCTCGGTACTCTTCAGCTTGACCAGAACGCGGTTGCCCTTTTTCGCCATGATCTTTCCCTCTCATGAAAGCGACCCCTACGGGTCGCGTGTCATCATTTGCTAAGATGTTTGTAAGCCCTAGATCGGGATTGAACCGATTACCTTACCCTTACCAAGGGTACGCTCTACCGATTGAGCTACTAGGGCGGGCATTACTTGGATATTTCTAGTGGGCCGAGCAGGACTCGAACCTGCGAAGCGCGTCGCGCAGGAAATTTACAGTCTCCCCCCTTTGCCGCTCGGGACATCGACCCATAGACTATCAACTTGTTAAGTAGCCACTAAAGGGGATTGAACCCTTAACCATCCGCTTACAAGGCGGGCGCTCTACCATTGAGCTATAGTGGCACATGCACACATTCTAGCACAGTGGTTATGAGTGGTTCAAGCCTGACAACTCGCTGTGTAGTTTAATTCGAGTAGGTTTGGCTGTCAATGCACAATCTCGGTAGTAAGCACCATTACCACGTCTGGCCGTTGGCATAGCGTTTGCGCCGATTTTTCTGGCGCGATCCTTCTTTGCCAATCACCTTGGCTTTCCAAAATGGGGTGAACGAATGGCAGTTGGGGCACAAAAGCCGCAGATTTTCCAAAACATTATGGTCTGAGTTGCCGTCGATATGGTCAAGTTCTAGGGTAATGGGCCGCCCCAACCACTCGGAAAGTCCACACGACTCACATTTATGACCACGCGTGCGCAGCAAATAAGATCGTCGAGCGCGATCGGTTTTGAACGCTTCAAACGGCTTCCGGTTGTACTGCTTGTTTTCGATACACTGATCACACCATTTATGGCGACCTGTTACAGGATTTCCACACTTGCACAGGGATTTAGGGGAGGCACGCTGCTGATTGGTATATGTGGCTGAACACGAATTATTGCAGAAACGGTTGATGCGGTTTTCGTAAGCAATCTTTTTTCCGCACTGCATACAAAAGGTTGGGCTTGCCTCATACTCGGTCAGTGAGAGCGCATTCATTTTGCGCATATAAGCGTTGTATTCTGCCTTGTTCATGATGCAAGCTCCTACCACGTCTGCCCGTTGGCATAGCGCTTGCGCCGATTTTTCTGGCGCGATCCTTCTTTGCCTTTCACGCTGCCTTTCCAAAAGGGCGTTTGCGAGTGGCAGTTTGGGCAAATGATGCGCAGATTGCCCGCAGTATTGTTGTCCGAGTTGCCGTCAATATGATCCAGCTCAAGCGTAATTGGCTGCCCTTGCCATTCGGCAAGCCCACAGATTTCACAGCGATGACCGCGCACGTTGATGAGCCACATTCGCCGCCCTCTATCGGATTTCAAAGCTTCCAACGCTGAATAAACCGTCTTCTTGTTGTAAACGTGTTTTTCAATACAGGCGTCACACCACTTATTGATCGGTTTCACAATGGGAACGCCGCATTCGCAATAGCGAGTATCGGCAGGAGGATGGCGGCGCACTCCTTTATTTCGATAGGATGCAGCGCACGAAGAATCGCAGCAGCGATTGATTCGGTCTTCGTACTCAATCTTTTTGCCGCAGTGTAAACAATAGGCCGGGTTGGTTTCATATTCTTCGGGCGTCATCGCGCGCATTTTTCGTAGATGCGCATTGTATTCAGCCTTATCCATCTTCAGCGCCTTTCTTCGATGACTCCATGAGTCTAAGAGTATATCGTGCCATGACAATTAATGCTAAGGCTTCTCTCACTTGCTTTGAAAACAAACAGCCGAAGGTTTTGTCACCTTCGGCTGTTGAGTGAAATGATTCGGGCGGTTGAGGGGCGCGCTTAGGCGGTGGACTTCTTCAACTGCTGGAAGAACTTCGAGCGGAACTTACTCACCTTCGGCGCGATCACGAATTGGCAGTAGCCCTGATAGGGATGCTTGACGAAGTATTCCTGATGATAGTCCTCGGCGGGATAGAACGTGTCGAGCGCGGTGACTTCGGTCACGATGGGGTTATCCCACACGCCGAGCTTGTTGAATTCCGCGATCTTCTGCTCGGCTGTTGCCTTTTGCTCCGGCGAATGATAGTAAACCGCCGAGCGGTACTGCGTGCCTACATCGTTCCCCTGCCGGTTGAGCGTCGTCGGATCATGGATGGTGAAGAATACGTTCAGCACATCCGCAAAGCTGATCACGTTCGTATCGAACTGGATTTGCACGACTTCGGCGTGCCCGGTGGTGCCATCGCACACCTGCTGATACGTCGGCTTGGTGACATGACCCCCTGCGTAGCCGCTCACAACATCGACCACGCCGTTCAATTCATCATACACGGCTTCTAGACACCAAAAACAGCCGCCCGCGAGTGTGGCGGTTTCAAGCTTCTGAGTCGTCATGGGCGTTTCCTTTTCCGGACTTGTGGAGGTCGTTTGGTTGGTTTGTTTTTCCACAAGCATAGACGCGGCGGCACTGGCACATTTCCGAAAGACTCAACTGTTTCTTATCCGCTTTGCGAGTTTTTTACAGCAGCGGTGGATACGGTTCGGTGAAATACACATTACTGTCACCTTCCGCTACCCAGCCGACGATTCCCTGATAGGCGACTTGATACCATGTGTAGCGCGGTGTGCAAACATAACCGTCCAGCACATAGAACACCCCGCCGATCGGGATATTGCCAATCCGATCAGCATTCGTTCCGGCGGCAGAGCGCACGTTGAGCGGTGAATCATCTCCGGTAGGTGAAACGCGCGCGCGCTCCCGGACGATCAAACGGGTGGGCAGTGTGCCTGCACAACCGGCTTGCGCCGCTGTCGTCGCGTGTGCCGTCACAGCGAAAACGCCTGTGATGGCGATCAGGCACAGAATGCCGAGGAAACCGATCGTGCGTCTGGGGGTGTCCATTCGCGTGCTCCCGTTTTTGTCAGCCCAAAACGTGTACAGAACACAAAGAACCCAACGGCGTTTTTTCGGCGCCTGTGTTCTCCATGATGGTATGTCCGCATCGCCCAATAAACAAACGCCTGCAAACAAACGCCCGCTTACCGGCTCAACAACCCGCCGATTTGCTGGCCCCGCCGCTGGGATTCACGAAAGGCGAACCATGCATCACGGGCGCTGAAAAACGCGAAAATGCCATAGGACAGGCTGTACAGCCCCATATACGGAGCCAGTGAGGGCAGCATACGCAGCGCGATCACCGTTGCGACCATTGCATAGGCGCTGAATGCGGTTTCCCACAGCCAATCGAAGCTCATGTGCGGCACATCGGCAGACACATTTTGCGAACCGGCGGTTTTCGGCGTGCGGTTGAAGGTGCCGCGCCCACCGAATAAGCCGTCCATGACGGCGCGTGTATTGCTGCGCGATAACCCCATGCCGAGGATCAGCAGGACGGGCAGCGCCATCGACCGCCGCAGCCAGTCCCAGTTGGGGTACAGTGTCCACTGGCTGAGGATGAACAGAACCGGCGGCACCAGACTCAAAATCCCCAACGATCCGAGTGGGATATGCTGAAGTGCCCGCGTAGCCAGCAGCACAGGGGTGAGCAGCGCCAGCAGCACCATCATGGGATGGACAATATACTGGCACAGATGCACCGTCGCCATGATGCGCACACGCAGCGGCAGTTTTGAACGCCACACCGGAATGAACAGACGGCGCAAACACTGCGTTCCGCCGCGCGCCCACCGTGCCTGTTGATGTTTATACGCGGTGATGTTGGCGGGTAGTTCGGCGGGCACCATTACATCAGGGCGGTACGCAAAGCGCCAGCCCGCGAGCTGTGCGCGATAGCTCAGATCAAGGTCTTCAGTCAGCGTGTCATCGCGCCAACCGCCCGCGTCGTGGATCGCCGCGATCCGCCACACGCCGCCCGACCCGTTGAAATTCATCAGCAGACCACCGCGCGCCCGCGCCACCTGCTCGACGACGAAATGCCCGTCGAGCGCCAGTGTTTGCATCGCCGTCAGCGGGTTCTCAAACGGATTCAAGTGACCCCAGCGCGCCTGCACACAGGCGATCTTCGGTTCGTGGACAAGGTTAGGCAGCATGGCCTTCAAGAAATTCGGCGGCGGCACGAAATCGGCATCGAACACGGCGGCGAATTCCGCGTTCGTGAGCGTTAGCCCGTGCGCCAGCGCCCCGGCCTTGAAGCCCGCCCGGTTGCCGCGCCGGATATGCACCATATCCACCCCGCGCGCACGCCATTCCGCCGTTTTGGCAGCGGCGATGCGGGTGCTTTCGTCGGTCGAATCGTCCAGCACCTGCACGGTGAAACGGTCGCGCGGGTAGTCCATCGCCCCTGCCGCATCCAACAACCGGCTCACGACAAAGGGCTCATTGTAAATGGGCAGTTGGATCACGACTTGTGGATAGTCCGTCAAGTCGGGATACTGCGACGGATCCTGACGATTCTTCACATACAATACGATCAGGAACAAGGTCGCCAGCGCATATAAGCTTAAGGCGACTGCGCATATCAGGTAAATCGCCATCAACAGCGGAATAATCACGCTCGAATCTCCCACAGTACGATTTCTGGCGGGCACAAAAAGCGGGCGCGGGGCGCTCCGAATCCCTCCATACCCAATCCTCTCGTGACATAAAGTGTCATCTGTTCCAGCCGATACTTTCCCTTCACAAACCGCTGACCGTAATGACTTGAGGTCAGCAGCGCGCCGATGAACGGCAGTCGGATTTGACCGCCATGTGTATGACCACACACGTACAGGTCGAACCCGGCAGCGGCAGCTTCTGGCGCAATGTCGGGAGAGTGGGTGAGCAGCACCCGCAAACCGGGTGTTTCTGGGGCGTTGGTGAGTGCTTCGGTTAAGGCAGACCGATCCAACGGCAGATGATGTGTGGTCACGAGTCCTAATACGTGAACCACCCCCACCGGAGTTTCAAAACTCTGCCAATCGTTAAGCAGCAAACGCAGCCCGTCAAGCCCCTGAGTGAAGGATATGACCCGCCCAAGTGGCTCAACTGCGGGGGTACCGGCGACTGCCAAGACGCCCATCGGCGCGCGCCATGCGCCGATCACCGTCCGCACCCCTTGTTCGGCCTCCGGGTCATACTGGTACGAAATGTTGACGAAATCCCCGGAAAACAGGATCAAATCCGGCTTCAGTGACTCGATCAGGATATTGACGCGCTGTTCGCGCAGGCCAATCCGCTCAAGGTGCAAATCGCCGAGGTGCATCACGCGCAGAACACGCGGTGCGCCATCGTGCGCCGCAGCAGTCACAGAGAGGGTTTCGTACGTCACACCGACACGAAAGGGTTCAATCCATGTGGCGTAAAACGCGATGCCCGTCAGCAGCACATCCAACAAGATCGCACCGATGAGCAGACCTGCCGCCAGCGGTTCGACCGCACTCCCCATCCATCCTGCCAGCCCCAAAATCACCGACTGGACTACCATCAGCGCCAAGAGGACACCATTCGGCGCGCCCCAACTCCGCTGACGGCGGGGCAGTTCACTCAACATCCAGCCGTTGACCACTCCCATCACCAGCACAGCGCCCCCGGCGATCATTCCATCGACGGGTTGAATGCGGTTCCAGTTCCAGCCGACTCCCAACGCCAACAGCAAAATCAGCAGCACCACAAGGGCGGTAGGGAGACGAGCCAGCTTTTCGGAAAGCACCAGCAGTTGGTGAATGGGCATAGCGCTTAATGGAGATGAAGCGCGGTGGGGTTTCGGGGATGTCGGGGAACGTTCAGCCACAGGAACCTCACACAGGTGGACACTCTGGGTGCATTATAGTCCTGTCCAAAAGATTGCGTGTGGGAAATTGGATTGGTTCGGCCTTAGACGGTCATCACAAAACCGTCGTGCTCAAGCCATGGGGTTAGGTTTGCTGGATGAGGGGAGAAAGTCGATGGTGGGGTTGTCGGACGGCGGTGTGGCGCGCAGTTCGCGTGTATACAACGGCAGATGAAGCTCGAAGGTGCTGCCGCTGTTCACTTGACTGCTCACATTGATCGTGCCGCCGTGCTGGCGGATCAGTTCGCGGGCGATGCTCAAGCCCAACCCGGTGCCTTCAACTTCACTGGGCACCCGGAAAAACGGCTGGAAAATCAGCGGCAAATTTTCCGGCGCGATGCCGATCCCGGTATCACGCACGCGTACAACCCCCGATTTTTCGTCGGCGCTCATTTGCACGCTGGCCCAAATGTGCCCGCCTGTCGGCGTGTAGTTGATAGCGTTGATGACCAGATTGGTGATCACCTGAATCATCCGCTCCTCGTCCACATACACGATCAGTGGGTTGTCCGGCACTTCCAAATGCAGCATCAGCCCTTTATTTTCCGCTTCGGCGCGCTGTGCCCGCACCACCCGCACGATCAGCGATTGCAGCACCATCGGCTGTCGTTGCAGCGGGATTGTGCCCCGTTCGAACCGGTTTAGGTCGAGCAGATCGTTGATCAGCCGGCGCATCCGGTCGGATACTTCTTCCATCACGGCGATATGATCTTCAAGGTGGGTTGGATCGCGCCGGAGCAGGTGCAGCCGTGTCTTGAAGTTGGTGATCGGCGTGCGCAGCTCGTGCGAGGCATGGGCGACGAACTGCGACTGCTGTTCGCGGATAACCTTTTCGCGGGTGATGTCGCGCACGATGCTGACGGTGCGCATGATGCCATCGTCTGGCTGTTTGACCGGGGATACGGTGATTCCCGCCGTGAAGATCGAGCCATCACGCCGCTGAATGTCGTACTCCCCACGCCAGATCACGTTGCCGTCTTTTAAGTAGTTCTGCAAACGATCCAGACCGAGCGCCATGTCCTCCGCAGAGGTTTTGGGATCGCGCAGCATCACCATACTCTGATCCATCAGCGCGTCCACGTCATAGCCGCTCAGTTGAGCGAACGCGGTGTTGACATAGCGGATTCGCTGATCTTCGGTGTAGACGATGCCTTCACCGGATGCTTCAAGGATGGCCTGCATACGCTCACGTTCAAACGTGAGTTCGTTGTTGCGTTCGATGACGATGCTGCCGAGCGCGTCGGCATAGCGGCGCACTTCATCGAACAGCAGGGCATTGCGAATGGCAATCGCCGCTTGATCGGCAAACGCGCGGAGCTGAGCCGCGTGCATTTGGGTGAAATTGCCGATTTTGCCGCTGGTTGCATTGATGAACCCCATCGTAATGCCGTCAAGCACAATCGGCACACCGACGTACGAACGCACCCACTCGATGCCGGGGAAAATCACCCACGCGGGGTACTGTTTGGTATCGGGGATAAAGCAGCTTTGCCCGGTGATATACATCTCGTGGAAACTGGGAATATCGTTAATCCCAAAGCGCAGGTTGCGCAGGTTTCCATTCGGATCGCCTTTTTCATAGCCGCGCATGCGTGCGACGCGAATCGACCCCATTTCGATGAGCATGATGTCGGCGGCATCCGATGGTGTGACTTTATACACCTCGTCCAAAATGCGATCCAGCACTTCGTCTTGATCGAGCGTGCTGGACAGGACGGCGGCAGTATCGCGCAGCGCTTCCGCCATCCGCCGCTGTTCTTCGGCGTGCTGTTCGGCTAGTTTGCGCTCGGTCACATCTTGAATCGCACCGTAGACGTGTGTGACCCGTTTTTGAGCTTCATCCCAGATCGGATAATCATAGTGGCGAATCCAATGGATGCTTCCGCTTTGGTCGATGAGCCGGTATTCGGTGACGGAGGGAGTTCCGTCAAGCACTTTCTGCTCATTTGCTTTCAATACCGGCACGTCATCTTTGTGGATGAGATCAAGCCACTTGGTTTCGCGCGCTTTTTCAAGCGGAATTCCGGTGATGCGCGTCCATGCGCCTTCTACCCATTCCAGTTCCCAGATGGGGCCGGGGAGAATCCGCACGCTGAAGGCATAATCGCTCATCACTTGATTGATCAGGCGGTAGCGCTCTTCTCGTTCGCGCAGGATTTTTTCGCTCGCGTCGCGCTCACGGCGCGATTCTTGGCGAATCATGACCAGCATGAGCGCGATCATCGTCATCAGCGTCATGAAGCTGAAGAGAAACAGGATGTCGGTGGATTCGAAACTGTGGCGCAGCATGGCGATCACGGCCATGCCGACAAACGATCCCCAAACATAGAGCAGCATATGGGGGGTGGAGAGGAGCAGCCAGCTCACGAACATGGCCATCACCATCCACTCGACGACCGCCACGCGTGTGGACATCTGGTACATCGAGATGAGGGTCATGTTCAGCAGGGGCATGATGCAGAAAACGACCAACGTCGTGATCCGCGCGGCGTTATAATAACGGGTGCGGCTTAAAGCATAGCAGACAAGGAGTGCACCGAGCCCAATCCACATTCCCATGGTTAGCTGATTGATCGCTGCGGCGATCAGGAACATGATCAGCAGGAGGGGCATGAATGCTGCCAACACCCCGGCCAGCCTTGCGGCACCATGGCGTTCCACGGGGTCGACAATGTGTTTCGACGGCTCCGCGATCGCACGGGGGAGATGTTTCAGCAGTGGATAATTGAGCAGTGGATGGAATTCCACAACGTGCTCCCTGTTTCTGTACACTTCTAGTCTAGTTCAAGATGATGATGTTTCAAGTGAAGATCCATTATCGGTGTAAATTCGTTCAAGGTCTCGTGATGTTCGCATACCGTCAGGAATGAGAGCCGTTCATGAAGCGTTGGTTCCACCGCCTTAACCCGTTCCGCGCGCTTGGGCGTGCGTGGCGCAGATTTTCCAATTGGCGCAGGTTACGTTCAAAACAGCCGCTTGACTATATCCTTTTCACGCTGGAAGGCGAAATTGAAGCCCTTCCTGAATCGCGTTCGTGGCTCGAACGCCGCTTTTTGGGCAAAGCGCCCTTCAGTTTATGGGATTTCGAGACCGCGTTTCGCCGCATTGCCGACGATCCCCGCCCCAAAGGGGTGATCCTGTTCCTGCGCGATCCGCAGCTTTCGCTGGCCGATCACCAGACGATGCGCGCCTATATTCAGCGGCTGCGTGATTCAGGCAAGCGCGTCATCGCCTTCACGCAAACCTGTGACTTGGGGACGTACCTGCTGGCCAGCGCCTGCGATCAGATTGTCTTGCAGCCCGGCGGCGATGTGGCGGTGCTGGGCTTTTACCAACAGGCCGTTTTCCTCAAAGACTCGCTTGATGCGATCGGCATTTCACTCGATGTGATCGCTATTACGCCCTATAAAGGCGTTTATGATCAGTTCTCGCGCGACTCACTTTCGCCCGAAGGCCGCGAACAGTTAGAGCGCCTGCTTGATTCACGCTACCAGATCGCCGTCAACCTGATCGCGGAGGGACGTGGGCGCACCGCCGACGAGATCCGCGCCATGATCGACACCGCGCCGCACCTTGATACCGACGCGCTGCGCCTCGGTTATATCGACGCGCTGTTGTACGAAGAAGGGCTTCCCGGCTATCTGGAAACGGATGGGCTGATCGATTGGGAAGAGGCCGAACACAAGCTGATCCGTAAGCCGCAGCCGCAAAGGCCGGATCAATACGTCGCCATTCTGCCGATCACGGGGCTGATGCTCCCCGGCGAAAGCGGTGGTTCGCCTGTGCCGCTGCCGATCCCGATTCCCATTATTGGCGATGAACGCGCTGGAGATATGACGATCGTTCAAGAGGTGCGCGCGCTGATGAAAGACGAACAGGCGGCAGCCGTTGTCCTGTTCATTGACAGTGGCGGCGGGGCAGCGATCGCCGCTGAAGCGATGGCGAGCGCGCTTGACGAACTGGCGAAAACACGCCCGGTTGTCGCTTACATGAACGGCGTCGCGGCCAGCGGCGGCTATATGGTCGCCTGCCCCGCGCAGTGGATTGTCGCGCAGCCGGGGACGATCACCGGATCGATTGGCGTGGTGATGGCGAAGCCCGTCACCGGCGGCTTGGAATCGAAACTGCTGGTCAAAACGTTCGGCTTTCAGCGCGGCGCGAACGCCGACTTGTACGATACGTCTAAGCCGTTCAGTGACTCCCAGCGGGCGCAGATGCGCGCCAGCATTGAACACAACTACCGCCAATTCATCGAGATGGTGGCGAAGGCACGCAAGCTGACGGTGGAAGCGGTCGATGCGGTCGGCGGCGGGCGCGTGTGGACGGGCGTACAAGCGATTGAACTCAAGCTGATCGATCAGCTTGGCGACCTGAAAGCAGCCGTTGCGAAAGCACGCGAACTAGCGGGCCTGCCCGACGAAGCCGCTGCGTATCTCTTCGAGCCGCACAAGCTCGATCCACTGCCGCCATTGGCTGCACCTGTCGAGAAGCTCGATCCCGCCGCCGGGCTGCGCCACACGATCAAGAATGCGCGCGGGCTGCTCAATGGGCGGGCACAGGTAATCCTGCCGTTCCATGTGGGCAAGCGTCTGTAGTGGAGAGGGAATACAGAGTGCGCGACGGGGGAAAAGTCAATTATCTTGAGGTGCTGCTGTGGGCAGTGCTCACATTGGGCGGCGCACTCGTGGGGATCGCGGCTCTGTCGCGCGGGGATGGCACGGTCGTCCTTGTGACGGGCGTGTTGACACTCCTGTTCGGCTGGATGCTGGTGGGTGATCTCCGTCGCGGCGTACGCGCGCCGACCCGGTGGGAGTGGTTCAAGGCGTGGATGGTGCTGCGCCCGCTTGTGGTGCTGACAGTTGGACTGGGTGTGTTGGCCGTCACCATGTCGTTGACTCAGGACTTCGCGCAGAAAAACCGCGATCTCGCGGGGATGGGGTATGTGGCAATCCTTCTGGTGTTCGGCCTCACCATGTTTTACACGATCCTTCGCGCACCGCGTCGCTGGGAGCCCGATGCGGCCTATCGCCGTCGAATCAAATGGGTGGATAAAGACGCCCGCTGACCTGCTTCCCCAATGCCCCGAAGTTGGCTATAAATGTGCGCGGGTGCGACGCGCGCCCTGACGCACTTTTGCACAATCCTTGAGGGGACAACATGACGGTTTCAATCTGGCAGGCAGAAGACACCCAGCCGATCCGCGAAGTGGATGTGCTGGTCGTCGGCGCAGGGCTGATCGGCTGCACGGCGGCCTATTTCTTCGAGCAGGCGGGTCGTCAGGTGACGATCACCGAGATGCGCGATATTGCGCTTGGGGCGAGCAGCCGCAACGCCGGGTTCATGATCACCGGGCTGGAGACGTACTATCACCGCGCGGTGGAGCAGTACGGGCGCGAAACCGTGCGCGAAGTGTGGGCGCTTTCGCGCAAAACGCACGGCTATTGGCGCGAATTCGCCAAACACGGCGGCGTGCGCCTCACCAACTGCGGATCGATGCTGCTTGCCCAGAGCGAAGAAGAAAAGCAGGAGCTTCAACTGGCGGCGCGCGAACTGCAAGCCGAAGGCTTCGACGTGATCTACCACGACAAAGATCCGCTCAAGCGCGGCTTCATCGCCGCCGTTGAGCAGCCGTGGGATGCTGCCGTACAGCCCTATGAGCTGATTCAGGTGATCTTCCGGCAGAGCGGCGCGGAACTGATCGACAATAACGAGCTGTACCGCATCGAACAGACCGGCGAGACCGTCACCGTGTACACGCGGCAGTTCCGCTTTGTGGCGCGGACGGTGCTGCTGTGTACCAATGCCTATTCCGTCCACATTCACCCGTATTTCATCGGCAAAGTGATCCCTACGCGCGCGCAGGCACTCGTCACCGCGCCGTTGAAAACGTCGCCGCTGGTGAATACCTGCGGCTACGGCGATTACGGCTATATGTACTTCCGCGATACCTTCGACGGGCGGCTGCTGCTGGGCGGCGGGCGCAAGTTCTACAAAGACCTTGAAAACGACACGACCGACGATCGCGTGACGCCGGAAGTGCACCGCCATCTGGATCAGTATCTCAAGCAGTATTTCCCAGACATTGATGTCCCTGTCGAGCGGCGCTGGTCGGGGATCATGGGTTTCACGCCGGACGGTCTGCCGCTGATCGGCACGCTGCCGGAGATGCCCAATGTCGGCTTCTGCATCGCCTGTCACGGGCATGGACTGGCACTTGGCGCGGGCACCGTCGAACGCGCCGTCGATTTCATGGTCAACGGGACGAATCCCGGCATTTTCGACGCACGACGGTTAGGGTAGCGCACCCCCAACGGCGCCAAAATAGTGCCGCTGGGGAAAAACTGCCACCGAAATATTATTTTATTGTATAAAAATCTGTTCGAGAAGGATGAATCATGTACCCGTATCGTGTCTTTCTCAGTTACGCACGCCCTGATGTTGAACTGGTTAACCGCATCGCGGCCTTACTGATTGATCTGGGATTGGAACCGCTGTGGGATCAACAAATCAATCCCGGCACGCCATTTTCCGACGAAATTCGGAGCCTGATCAGCCGCGCCCATGTGTTCATGCCCATCCTCACCGAGCATTCGCAGAACCGGGCATGGGTGCATCAGGAAACGGGATTCGCGGTGGCACTGAATATTCCGGTACTGCCGCTGTCGATCGGCGGGCTGCCGACCGAAATGCTGTCGTCGATACAAGCGATCGTAACCGATGCCGATCTAACCGGGCTGGAAGCCAAATTCCGCGCCTTCGATTTCGATCACCTTGTGGTGCCGCCGCCGCCGAAACCCTATGGCATCATCGAGATCGCCGATACGCCGCTGGATCGCGCTAAACTCATCGCGAATGGGGCGCAGTGGTGCAGCGATACCGGGAAACCCAGCCTTGTGCGGGTGCAAAGTCGGATCGGCGTGTTTGGCGTCCCCGATCTCCCATCCGACCATCCGATCTGGAAAATACGCGAGGGCAGCCATGAGCGGGACGCCGCGCTGCGCCAGTGGCAGCGGGAAGAACGGCGCACGTTGGATCGGTTGGTGAAGTTGTACGGCGGTCGCTTGATCGTCGATTTGAATCAACGCAGCGCCGACACCGATCCGTTGGGGTGGGAAGCGCACAAAACCCGTTTGCTGATTTTCCGCGAGTTTCTGCTCGACATCCCGCCCGAAAAAATCGAGATCGCCAATGATCGACGCGGGGAGGACGGCTCGATCGTCATCATCGGGGATTATTTCTTTGCGGAATCACGCCGCCGCCAAGCGCGCGGCTACGAACATACATCTTTTGTATCGCACGCGCCGACCGTTTTACGCAAAATTCACCAGTTTGACCGGATTTTTGACGAACTTCCGCAGAAACTGACGCGCGACGAAACGGTGAAACTGCTCGAAGGGTTGATCGCGCACGGCCCCAGCCGCCTGTAAGAATCTCGATACGAACTCGCTGGAGAAGCCATCATGCATCGTTACCGTATCTTTCTCAGCTATGCGCGGCCTGATTTCGAGTTGGTCGGGCGAATTGCGACTCTGCTGTCCGACGCAATTGTGCAGCGTTGGGGCAGCAGTGATAAGCCCAAGGTGGAAACCGATCTAACGAAATTGCGGGCTGATCTAGCTGAGAACCAAAGGTGTTCTGGTCTATAGCTGATACCCCATGAAGATATGCCTTGATAAAGGATCGCTGTACGGCTGTGGTAAACATGGTTCTTCTAGAATATGGTGTTGCCTTTCGATACCAAGCTGCCGACCGAGATGCTGTACGATAGGCAACCTCGTGACCGATGCCGACGAAACGAATCGCTTTTCGCAGTACATTACGAGCATTGTCGTCTTGCCATTTGGTTGTTTGATCCAGACGAAAACAGGGCGTGGGTGCAAGTCAAAGTTAGCGGACCCCCATTCTTACCAAAGCGCTCCCCAAATGCTCACGATCAAAATGGGTGATGTGCTTGTGGCGAATTGCAGAATGGATGCTTCCATACGGATGATTTCATTTGATTCAGCGGAGAGCCGCGCTGCTGGAACGCATGTCAATGCAGAGGGGCAATCTTCTGTACCCGCACACATAGAATCAAAAGCATTGGCCCCTATCACGGAACACGTCTGCTGATTCTACGAAGACTTTTTGCGAATTTTCCGCTGCCGGCAATTCAGCGTCACGATCGCACGCAGAGGAAGATGACTCTGATCGTCGGCGATCATTTATGGCCGAATCACATTCCGCCGGGTTGGGCACTCGTACCCATTTCGTCGCCCATGCGCCCAGCGTGTGAGGAGAACCGGAGTTCGATCAACATTTGACACCTGCCAACTTATTCGTGTGCTAAATGATCGCTTTGCTAGATGAGTTGATTGTGAAGAAGGATAGCACTGGCGCCAATGGGTGAGGGCGCTCGCAAACATATTCGCATGGTGTAGGGGCTTACAGCGATCGATGCCATGTATTTTCAGGCATCGGCTGTGCCCAGATGCGAACCGAATGCACGGGGCATAGCAGACCCGAAACTGCGTCGGGTCTACGCGATGCCCCTACAGTTGGTAGATTGCACCCGGTATACCTTCTGGTCAATGACCCGACCATTTGTTTCTCAATAGAGTCCGGTTCGAAAACTGTGCGACTTTCCGCCGTTCCCCGACGTTAACCCATAAGTACTTTCGCCCCTTTGTGTTGCCCTCATGCTGCGTGTGCTATACTCGCTGCCATGCAAAATGATTCGCAGCAAGCATGGATCGCGCAGATCAAAGCGCGCGGGTGGGCGCGAACGGTCGAGCTATTCCTCGACGTGATCGAACCGCTCGGCGCGTTGGGCGCGCAGGTATTACGGGTGGCACAGCCTGCTTTAGGGATTTTTGGGCTGCATCCCATGATCGGCTGGTTGGCGGACGCGGTGGAAACACCGGAAGGACTCGCCGCACTGCGCAGTGCATTGGAAGAATCACAGGACGAGGAACGTGGACGCGACGACTCGCACCCTCACGACATTAATACTGGTGATCGCACTGGCAGCGGTGGCGATCTTCACGCAGTTCGTCCGCCGGAAACGCGCGTCGTTCCCGCTGCGGGCGATCCCGGCGTACCAGTCCATCCCCCTGCTGGTCGGCGAAGCGATTGAAAGCGCCCGCCCGCTGCATCTCTCCTTCGGCGGCACCGGCATCGGCGGGATCAATACCGCGCTGGCGCTGGCGAATGCCGAACTCCTCTATCAAACCGCGCGCCGTGCCGCGATCGGCGGGGATACCCCGATCGTGACGGGCAGCGATCCGACCTTTCTCCCGCTGGCTTATGGCACCCTGTACCGCGCCTATGCGTCACGCGGTCGCGTCGAACGTGCGGACACGACGGCGGTGCGCTGGTATCCCGCCTTGCAGCGGACGGGCGGACTCGCGTTCGCGGCGGCGCTGACGGGCGTGATCGGCAGTGAGCAGGTGAGCGGCAATATCCTTTTTGGCAGTTACGGCGCTGAACTGGCGCTGATCCTCGATTCAGCCTCGCGGGGCGGGCGGCGTTCGATTGCCGCCAGCGATCAACTCGTGGGGCAGGCAGTCGCTTTTGGGATGGCAACAACCCCGCTGATTGGCGAAGAAATGTTCGCTGCCGGGGCGTACTTAGGTGAAGACGCGGGCACATTGGGCAGCACCGTGGCCGTCGATTTCCTGCGCTGGCTGCTGGTGCTGGCGCTGGTGGGGTCGATCGGTTACGTGATTGCGCTGCGGCTGTTGGGCGGAGGATAAAGAACGTGGGACGCTTGTGGCGAATCCTCGCGGCGGCGGCGGCGCTCAGCTTCGGATTGATCGTGCTGTTCGGGCTGCTGCTCGGCGATGTGCTGGATGCCGTGCTTCAATCGCGCGGGCTGCCCGCTGGTATTCCGGCGGCGGTCACGTCGAGCCTGCTGCAAATTGCCGCTATCACAGTGGCGATTACTGTTCTCATTGGGTTATTGAACCTTTATAACGTCCATCTGCTGCGTTTGATCCGGCGTCAGCGGGGATCGCTCTACAGCGTGGTGATGCTCGTCAGCGCGGGCGCGGTGATCGCCTTCTGGATCACCGGGCAGCGTGACGCGAACCGCGTGCTGCTGGACTCGGTGCAGGTCGCGCTGGAATCGGCGTTGGCCGGGCTGGTGTTGTTCGCGCTCGTGTACGGGGCGTACCGCTTTATGCGGCGCGGCGTCACCGTAACCGGGCTGCTGTTCACGGCAGTCGTGCTGATCATGCTGATCGGCGTGCTGCCGGGAGATAATGTGATCACACAACTACGCGCGTGGCTGCTGGCAGTGCCGGTGAGCGCGGGCGAACGCGGTATCCTGCTCGGCATCGCGCTGGCGACGGTGGTGACCGGCGTGCGCGTGCTGGCAGGGCAAGATCGCAATTACCGGGAGTAAAGCGGCATGGCGAAGAATCCAAACGAAATCCCCCCGTGGCTGTTGGATGACGACGATGACTCGGCTTCGCGCCCGCCTTCCAAACCGTCGAAACCCTCACGGCCAACGCCTCTATCATCCCCTCCACCGGCGGCTTCCACGCCGCGCGCCAATGAGCCCGCGCCGTGGTTGAGCAATATTGAGCAGGACGAGACGGGCGAAGAAGAGATGCTCAAGGGCGGGCATGCCCCCAGCGCCGATTGGTTGGCGTCGGGCGACTTCCTCGCGCAGAACATCGAAACCGAACTGACGTATGACGAGTGGTACGCCCGTCAGCAGGAAGCCAAGCGCGAACGCAGCATCGAAGAAGAAATTCCCGAATTCTTGGATACGGACGACCTATCGAAGGCGGTACCCAGCACCCCGGCAGAAAAAAGCGGAACCGGCGCGCTGCCTGACTGGTTCCTTGGCATGGAAACGCTGAGCCCGGAAGAAGAGCCCGAATGGGTGAAGTCGGGCGACAAATTTGCGACGGGTCAGGAAGAAGACAATGTCCCGGTCGTCTCGCAAGAGGACGTGCCCGACTGGATGAAGCGCAACACCGACGAATTCGAAGGCGTGCAGATTCCGAAATTCAGCGGTTTCGGTTCTGACGACTCAAACAGCGGCGCGGGCGGCGATGATGCAATTCAGTCGTTCTTCGCCTCGTTAAGCGGTGACGGCGGCCCTTCTGCCGGTTTCACTGCTGAAGAGGACGAAATGCCCGATCTGTCCGGCGAGATCGGTGATGTATCCGACGAACTGCCGCCCGATTTCAACTTTGAAGGGCTGTTCGAACCGCTGCCGCCCCGCACCGCCGATTCATCGGAAGGTGTGACCGGGCTGCTGCCGAATGAAGACGCTGTGCAGCCCCAAACGCCGCAAGCTGCGCCGCCGCCCGCCCGCAACCCGATTGAGGATCTGTGGGGCAGCGGCGATGCCTTCGGCAGCGGTGATGCTTTCAGCAGCGGTGATGCTTTCAGCAGCGGCGACGCTCTCTATGGAGACCCGTCGGATCAGGACTACGAACCGAGTTTCGGCGATTCATTCGGGTCAGTGACGGCAGATGCGGGCTATGAAACCATCGCCCAAACGCCTGCTCCGCAGGAATCAACCGGAAAGCCGGGAACCGATAACCTCGACAAGCTGTTTGGCGATATTCTGGGTGACAGCTACGATGCTGAAGTCGCGTCGAGTATCGTCACCGATCCGTCGATGATCCCCGAAAATGTGGATGATCTGATTGCCGATGGGCCGGATACCAGTTGGTTCGATGTCGATCCGCAGTACGACGAGGAAGACGAACCCGCGCCTGATCCGAAAACGTTCGAAACGGGCATGCTGCGTGACCTCGACTCCTTCTTCGGTAATGTCGCTTCCAAGCGCGAAACGCCGTCTGAAGCCTTAGACGCGGCGGCGGACATCGAAGAGCCGGATTTGAGCTGGTTCCTCAATCAACCGGAAATCCCGGTGACAGGGCCGCTCACGCCCCCTGAACCTGTGGAGCCTGAAGAAGCCGCGCCCGTCATCAGCGATGAAAATACGCTGAGCTGGCTCAATGAACTCAGCACCATCGTCAACTCGGCAACCGGGACAGAAGCCTCGACGGCTAATCCACTCGATACGTCTGAAGATTTCTTCCCTGTCCCCTCGGAAATTCCGCCAACGCCTGATTTCTCCGATTTCGGCATTGGGCCGGAAGACGAGCAGGCACAGCCAGCGGCGGATGTGTATGACGAAACGGGCGACATGAACAGCCCGGCGATCACCGATATTTTCGCGGGCTTGTCGATGCAAGATATGGGCGCACCGGGCGATGCTCCGGCAAAGAAGTCCATGCTGCCGCCCGTAGAAGAAGCTGCTTCGACCAGTGAATTCAATTGGGATGAAGCCAAGCCCATCGAAGCCGACAGCAGCGAAAAAGAAAGCGGACTCGGCTGGCTCAACGCGATCGATACCGGCATGCTGCAAATGGCGCAGACCGAACCCCCGCCGGAGCCGGACGCCGAACCGCTGATCCCCAGCCTGCGCGATGTTCCGCCGCCGCGCCCGACGCTGACCGGAATGCTCAACCGCTTCGCCGAACCCGAAGCGGACGATGAGGACGCTCAGATTTCGCCCGAAGTGCCGCTGTTCGATGATCAACCTGCGGAGCGCTCCTTTAGCCCGCTGGACAGTGATTTTGAGGCACCGCCGCTGATCGACTCGATGTTCGGCGGCACGCCTGCCGAACCCGAAATCCCCGATCTGTTCGCCGATTTGCCCTCGCAGAGCAGCGGATGGCAACCGGACTGGTCAGCCGGAGTGAGCCAGCCCGCTGACGAGGATTTCGCCTTTGAACCGGGCGATTTTATCGCCGATCTGGGTGACGTTAGCGAAGACATCCCTTCGCACTTCGATCCCGCTGCGTTCGCATCGGCGCTTAATGAAGCCGCCCCGGATGTGTTCGCGCCCGAAGCCGCTTCGACGCCCGCACCGGTACAGAGTGGAGCGGACGACGATTTCTTCAGCCTGATCCAGCAAGACCCCGAAGTCAATTTGCTGGATGATGCGGCCAATTTCGAGCCCGTCGTTGAAGACTTTGAGGCTCCCTTCACGTTTGGCGCGGAAGACGACAATCTGCCGGTCGAAATCGTGACCGAAACCGAGATTTCAACGGGTGAACTGTTCGACCGCTTGATGGGAACCGGCGAACATGCCGCCGCTCCGGTGCAGCCTGTCGTTCCGGCGCAGCCCGCCGAGCCCGCTTTCGGAACGCCGTCCGCTGAATCGGACGAGGCTATGTTCGCGAATTTCTCGTTCGATGATGCCCAAGACATTCCGGCGCAGCCAGAGGGCGACGCGTTCGGCGTGTACAACTTCGATCTCTTTGACGAGAGTCACAACGCGCCTGATGAACCGCCCGTTGAGCGCCCGAAGTTCGATCTACCGGGGACGGACGAGCTGTTCTCTGAACTGGCCTTTGACGACATTCCGGCTGCCCCCGCTCACAGCGATGTACCGATGCCCGTCACCGCCGCTCCCGGTCAGCAGGATGACGATCTGCGCTTCCTGCACAGTCTACCGGGCGAAACGGGTGACGATACCCTGCGACTTGAACACGAAGCCACGCCGCCGCCTGATCCGCATGAACTGGAACCCGGCGATGAATTCGCGTCTATGCTGGCAGGGCTGCATGCCGAAGACAGCCCGGAAGCATTGGCTTCGATGGATACGCATTTGATGGGCGAACCGGGCAGTGAACCGCTCGCCTCGACCGATGAACTGATCGGCTACGAGGAGGAACCGGTAGACAGCGCGCCGATCCCGAATGCCGTGCCGGACAGCTTCTTTGATGACTTGAACGACGCGCCCAAGACCGATTGGCTGGGCAGCACCTACCCCGAAAGCGATACACAACCGACCTTCGGCGTTGAAGCGACGTTCGACAGCGGCCCGGCTTACGGGGTGCCTTCCAACCGCACCACCGACGAAGTGGCATTCCATTTCGATGTCCCCGCCGAAGAAGAGCAGGCGGCCAGCGACGCGCCCGGTGGTGATTTCTTCAGCGGATTGAGCTTTGCACAGGAAGCCGTCCCTGAAACGCCGCCGGAAACCGACTTTGAGGCGAGGTATGAACCGCCGATTGAGGATGCTTCGGGCGGAGATTTCTTCAGCGGATTGAACTTTGAGGCTGAGCCTGAACCCGAAACCACTCCGGCGGGCAGTGAGGAATCGCAGGAATCGGGCGATTTCTTCAGCACGCTCGACTTCAGCAAGGAAGAAGCCGAAGCGCCGGAAACACCCGCCGAACCGGTCGTGACCGGATCGAAAGACACGGGCAATTTCTTCGAAAACTTCGAGTTTGACGGCGGTGCGCCGCCCGCTGAACCGGAACACGAAGAAGAACCCTCCTTCGAGGCGTTGTTCGGCCCCAACGCGGGCGAACATTTCGGGGAGCCGGAATTTGAAGCCCCGCCCGCATCGCCGTTCGATCAGCCGGTCTTTGATCAGGCCGAATTCGCGGACGATGCGCCCGCACCGTCGGGGTATGGCTTCGATTTCGAGGAACCGGCGGAAAGCGAACCGACCCTTGACCCCGATAACCTGTTCGGCGGCATGTTCGATCCGGAACCGGAGCCAGAGGCATCGCCTGAACCGGAAGCGTCGAGCACCCCGGCTTTCAGCAGCCTTGACGAGTATTTATCGTCGTTGAACCCGGACGGGACGCCGGAAGTCACCCCGGAAACCGCCGCGATCCTGAATCAGCAGGATGTAGACCTCGATAAGCTGTTCAGCGAAGGACTGCCCGCCAAAGCCAGCGCTCCTACGCAGAGCGGCGATCTGGCCCCATCGGTGGGTGCCGAATGGCTGAGCGAAATTCAAGCGCAGGTCGGGGAAGTCAGCGCGACGGCGATCGTACGTCAGCGCGAAGACAAGCCGGAAGGCGAACTGCCCGACCGGTTGAAGCGGCTGCGCCAGCGCGAAAAATCGGTCGCGGAGAAAATCAGCCAGAGCGAAGAACCGCCGCCCGAAAAGCGCCGCCGCCGTGGCAAGACCGGCCAAACCGAGGAAATGGACGCGCTGAAGGGAATTCTCCCCGGCGCGCCCGCACTGTCTGCCGCCCCACTGCAAGCTGATAAGCTCACGCTGGCGACGACCATCGCGCTGACAGCGGAACAAGAAAATAAGGTCGCGCTGCTGCGATCGCTGGTGCGCACGAGCGCCGAACCCTCGGTGCGCGGTACCAACCGGTTGAGCGCGATAGAAATGACCTACGATACGCCGTTCATGCGCGATCTGGAGGACACCGAAGACGCGATCGTCCACCAGACGCAGACGAGCGATGCGCCGAAAGTGGGCGAGACGCCCGCTGCGAAAGCCATCCCACGCACCAAAGTGCGCCGCAAGCGCCGCTATGATCGCTTCTTGGTGGCGGTGGCGCTGGTGCTGGCGATGACCGCGCCCTTCTTCGTCGCTGAACTGCGCATCGGCCAACCGCCGAGCACGGTCGCCGATGGCAGCGCGGGCGCTGCTGCCGCTTTCCAACAAATCGATACGATCAACCACGACGATTATGTGCTGATGGCGGTCGAATATGGCCCCTCAGCGGCGGGCGAACTGGATCGCATGACCGACGCTCTGCTGCGCCATGTGCTGCTGCGCGGCGGTCGCCCGGTGCTGATCAGCACCAACCCGTTCGGCGTGCTGCGCGCCACCTACTTGATCGACGCCATCAACGAGGACAGCGCGTTCATCAATGCGATCGCGGTTCCCGGCGGCGCGCTGCTGCCCAACCTCGATTACTATGCGATCCGCTATCTGGCGGGCGGCATGATCGGCCTGCGTGCGTTTGCCGAACAGCCCTTCTCCGCGCTTTCGGCGGACATCAACGGCGCGCCGACCGGCATACAAGCGCGCGCACTGGGTGATTTCTCGCGCATCATCGTCATTACCGACAATCCCGACGATCTGCGCACGTATGCCGAACAGATCGCACCGCTGGCCAATACCCCGCTCATCGCGGCGGCCAGTTATGCGGCGGCCCCGGTCGCGGAGACGTACACGGGCGCGGCGCTCACCTTCGGCGCGCTGTTGATCGGTAGTCAGGATGCGTTGGCGTATCAAGCGGCCCTGAACGAAGTGAGCGCGCTGGAACGCGGCGAACGGCTGCCCACACCAACGCCGACCGGTATCCCGGCGGGCGCGAACGGCGGCACCGGTATTCAACCCAACCTCCCGACGACTGGCATGACCGTCACCGTCACCGCTGCACAGGCGATCAACGTGCGCAGCGGCGCGGGCACCGGTTTCGACATCGTGACACGCGCCAGCCCCGGCGACATCCTGCCGGTGATCGAGTTCAGCAGCGACAGCGCATGGATACACGTCGTGCTGCCCGATGGCCGCGATGGGTGGGTAAGCGCTTCGCTGATCCGCTTGAATGTGCCGCAGGGGAGCAGTTTCAACCCGGATGGCAAGGGATATGCGCGGCGGCAGAGCGGCAACTCGACGCCCGAACCGGACGCGACGGCTGAAAGCACAGTCGAAGCAACCGCCGAGGCGACTGCCGAAAGCACGGCGGAGGCGACGGTGGAACCCGCCGCGCCGCCGATCACGTTGACATTCGACAGCCATCTGACGCCGGAAAGCATCGAAGCGCAGCGCGGGTCGGCGTTTTATATGGGCATTGTGGCCTCGTCCACGATCATCGCGCTTGGCGCGGGGATCAATATTGTGCGCGGACTTCGACGCAGGGGGCGGCGCTAGGTGAGTGCAGAACAGATCGGAACCGTGGTGGGGTTCGTCCTCACCCTCATGGTGTTCAGTTACCTACTGGGCGATAACGTCCTGTACCGGCTGGCGGTGTACGTGTTCGCCGGGTTAGCCGCCGGGTTCGTCACGATGGTGACCGTGCAAAGCGTGATCCTTCCGTGGTTGAACGCGACACTGCTTGCGCCGCAGCCGTCTTTCGGCGGCGTGATCCTTGGCGCGATTCCCTTCCTGATCGGGCTGCTGCTGCTGGCGCGGACTTCACGCCAGTTCGGCAGAGTTGGCGCGATTGGGTTGGCGTTTGTGGTCGGGATCGGCGCGGCGGTCGCCGTCGTCGGCACCATCAGCGGCACACTGATTCCGCTGACGGCGCGCACGGTTGAAGATGTGCGCGCGGCTCCCGCTATCGCGGGTGGCAACCTCACACTGCTGAACGGCTTTTTGGTCGCGCTCGGCGTGGTTTGCACGCTGATCTATTTTCAGTACAGCGCGCGGCGCGTCCCCGGTTCCACCGAATTGACGCGGCGCGGCCTCATCGTCCGGGCGATCAGCGCGGTGGGGCAGGGCTTTCTGGTGATCACACTGGCGGCGCTGTACGGCGGCGCGATTTTGAGCGGCCTCGCGGTCGTCTCGGATCGGCTGGTGTACATCCTATCGCGGCTGTTTGGAGGCGGGTAGACGATGGCCTTTACAACCTCAACCCCGGGCAGCACTGCCGCCCCAACCGCCGGGAATGGCAGCGCCTTTGCCCGCAGCGGCAGCATCCTCGCCGTCGATTTTGGCAGTGTGCGCACCCGCGCCGTGCTGATCGATCTGGTCGATGGAATTTATCAGCTCGTCGCGACCGGCGAAGCACCGACGACGGCGGGCTTTCCGCATAACGATGTCGCCGTTGGGCTGGCGAATGCCGCCGAAGTGATCTCGCGCACGACGCAGCGCGTGCTGCTCGGTGAAGATCATATGACGCTCATCACGCCCGAACAGCCGGATCGCAGCGGTGTGGACATCGTCCGCTTCACCGCCAGCATCGGGCGGCCCCTGCGCACCGTCGTGATCGGCCTCGTCCCAGAGATGAGCGCGATCAGCGCGGCGCGTGCCACTGCCGGAACCTATGTGCAGGTCGTCGAAACGATCACGCTGGCCGATAAACGCCGCCCGCAGGATCAGTTGAACGCGATTTTACTAGCGCGCCCCGACCTGATCTTCATCGTCGGCGGCACCGAAGGCGGCGCGAAAGAACCGCTGCTGGATTTGGTAACGCTCGTCAAATTGGCGATCCGCTATGGCAAGCGCAGCACCAACCCGCCGATCCTCTACGCGGGCAACGGTGCGCTGATCGAGGATATTCAGGCGGCGTTTGCCGACGTGACGACTGTGTTTATCGCGGAAAACGTCCGCCCCAGCGTTGATAAAGAGGCATTCGAATCGGCGGCGCTGGAATTGGCGCTCGCTTATGACACGGTTTCCGCCTCGCGCGGCTTTGGGTTTGATCGGGTCAGCCGCATGAGCGAACTCGGCGTGCTGCCCACCGCACAAAGCTATGATGTGATCACTGAATATCTCGGACGGTCACTCGGCGGGCGGCGTGGGACTCGATCGGCCAATGTGCTGATCGCCGATCTCGGCAGCGCCGTGAGTACGCTGTCCGCCTCGATCGATGGGCGTGTGATCACCAGCATCCGCACCGATCTCGGCGTTGGCTCCAGCGCGGACTCGACCTATAAGCAGTGCGGCGCGGAGGCTGTGCGTATGTGGCTGCCCTTCACGGCGGCGGCCAGCGAACTGGAAGCGTATGCCCTCAACAAGACGCTGCGCCCCGCTTATGTGCCGGGCGATCGGCGGTCGTTGTATCTAGAACACGGATTGGTACGCGCGGCGCTGCGCAAGCTGCTCAACGACAGCCGCCCCGCATGGACGCCGGACACGGCTTTAGACGATCCGAATGCGCCGCTGCCCCATTTCCAGCAGATCATCGGCGCGGGCGCGGCGATTACCCAAACCGGACGACCGGGCATGAGCGCAATGCTGCTTCTCGACGCGCTTCAACCGACCGGCGTCACGCAGTTATGGCTCGACGCGGTAGCGTTGATCCCCGCGTTGGGGGCGCTGGCCCCGACCAGCCCTGAAGCGGTCGTGCAGGTGCTTGATGCGGGCGGGATTCAACTGCTCGGCACTGCCATCAGCTTAAGCGGCACCCCGCGTATGGGGCGGCCTGCTGCGCGGATCGCCATCACCACCCGCCGCACCGACGGCAAATCGGAGACGGCACGCTATACGCTCAACGGCGGTGAACTAGGGATCTATCCCATCTCTCCCGGCGCGCAGGCGACCATCAGCATTCGCGTCATGCGGCGCAGCATGTCCATCAATGGCAAGCATACGCTCAGGATCGAGGTCGTCGGCGGCACCGCCGGGGTGATCATCGATGCGCGTGGGCGTCCGGTGCCCGTCCCGGTGCAGCTCCGCGCACGTGCGGCGGCGCTGACCGGATGGTATGCACAGGCGACGGGGGATGATCCGATCGAAATTCCCGAAGAATGGTTGATCGAAGTCAAGCCGGAAGCCGATATTCCGTCCGTGAGCAGCGGACGGCGTGGGCGCAAAGGCAAAGCGCGGCCCGAAGTTGATCTGGATGAAGGGCACATCGACAGCGTGCTTGGCCCGCTGGACGATGATCAGCCTGAACTGCCGCCCGACGACAAACCGGCGAAGGCTGAGAAGCCTTCGCGCAAGGGGCGCAAACGCCGGGGTAAAAACGCCGATGCGGAAGAGATGCCCGATTTCGACTCGCCGTTTGACGACGACTCACCTGCCTTGAAGCCAAAAGAGGACGAGGATGACCTCCGAAATCTATTTTCCTGAGCACCGGCATCTGCACTCGGTCGCCCTCATTCAGCGGGATCGCCTGCTGCCGGAGGACGTGGACGGCAGACCGGAAAAAGTTAAAAACAGCCGCGTCAGCTTCCGCGATGTGGTGGCGCGCGGCGTAAGTCCCGCGCCGTATATCGTCATCGAAGCGGCGCGCGATCTGAAGCTCAACCCGAAGAAGCTCGACAAGACCGTCCGCGTCGAAGTGGGGCAGGAAGTCGTGCGCGGGCAGGTGATCGCCGGGAAGGTGAAGCGCAACGGCGATCCGGTGCGCGGCAAGAGCGTCATCACCCCGCACGGCGGCACGGTGATTTACATCGGTGAAGGGCGCATCATCATTCAGGAAACGCCTGAATCGATCGATGTCGAAAGCGGCGTCAACGGGACGGTGCTCGCCGTCCATGAAAAACGCGGCGTCACCGTCGAAACCTATGCCGCCGTGCTGCAAGGCGTGTGGGGCAACGGGCGGCGCGCGATCGGTATTCTGCGGGCCGAACCCTCTAAAGGGCTTGAATCGATCTACGGCGATACGGTCGATAATCAGTATCGCGGGGCGGTCGTGTATACCCGCCAAGCGCTGAAACCGATTGCCCTCGAAGTGATTCGCGATCAAGGTTTGGCCGGGGTGATCGCGCCGAGCATTGGCCCGGAATTGCAGGAAGCCGCGCTGCTCTTGAATGCGCCGCTGCTGCTCACCGAAGGTTTCGGATCGGAACGCATGAACACCAGTTATTTCCAGTTCTTGACCGATCTGGATGGGAAACAAGTCATGTTGGATGCGGTTCGCCCGTCCAATGTCAATGCCAACCATCCCGAAGCGCTCATCACCGTGCCTTTGAGCGGCGGCGAGCGTCCAAATTCACCGCTTTCACGGGCGATTCTTCGCGTGAATGCGGCGGTTGGGGTGGTCATGGGCAACGGATCGACCGCGACAGGACGTGTGACCGACTTGCCAAAAGAAGCCGTTCTGTTGGACAATGGTCTGCGTGTGCCGTGCGCGCTGGTTGAATTCTCAACAGGTGAAATTCGGCATGTCCCATTGGCAAATATTGAGCTATATGGGTAAAAATACGAGTTGTATTGGATTCGTAGGGGCTTGACGCCCTACACCGCCGGAATGATCCATCATGGCGTTCTGGCACAGGTTTTAGCCAACGGAATTATCCTGCGCACACCAACTAGGGGGACGCATGACGAATAAACCCGACGATTTCGAGTTCGACGATTTTTTTGACGATGAAGGCGGCGACATCGGCGGCGACGACGAACCCCCTATTTCTGGCGACTTTGACGAAGATATGCCGGTCATCGACGAAGAACCGGAGCGATCCAACCGGACGTTCGTCATTATCGCCATCGCCTTGATTTTGATCTTCATCATCGGCGTGGCGATCATTTTGGTGATCGCGGCGCAGCCGAAAGGCCCGACCGAAGCAGAACTGACGGCGACGGCGGCGGTGGCTTACAACAGCACCATTCAGGCGTTCGCGGCGCAAACGGCGACTCAAGACCTGAACAACATTCAGGCGACGCAGACCGCGCTGTCATTCACGGCGACGCCGTCGGATACGCCGACGAACACGCCGACGAATACGCCTGAACCGGCGACGGCCACGCCCACGATCGATCTGACGGCGACCGCGCTCATGGAAGCGCTTGACTCGGTCAGCCGTACCCAGACCGCGCTGGCGGCATCGCCCACGCCGACCGACACGCTCCCGCCGTCCCCGACGCAGCCGGGCGCGATCGATTTCCAACGGTACTTCTCGACCGAAGTGGCACAGGCAACGCAGATCGGCCAGCTTCAGCAGAGCGCCTATGCGACGGCAGCAGGCTTCGCGACACAGGCCGCCCTTGGCACGCTCGATCCCGCCGCGATCCAGTCGGCAGGTGACGCACAGGCGACCGTGCAGGCCGGACTTGACGCGCAGATCCCCGCCGTGCAAGAAGCGGTCGGTCAGGTTGATATTGGACTGGCGACATCGGCGGCAGTCGATGCGACACAGGCGTTTAACCTCGCGCTGGCGACATCCAACGCGCCCGGCTTCCAGCAGCCGTTGATCGATGCGGCGCTGCAAGCCACGCAGAATGCAGGCAACCTCGCCGCGACCGTGACCGCGCTCCCGCCGAGTGATCCCGGTGCGCAGGCCGCGACGGTGGTCGCGCTGTCGCAGCAGTCCTCGCTGGGAACGCCGTTCGCACAGGCGACACAGAACGCGTTCGCAACGCGCCAGTCGTTCATCGCCGCCGCGCTGGGCACGGTCATCGCACCGCCCACCGAAACGCCCACGCCCGTCCCGCCGACGGTCGATCTCAGCCTGAATCCGGTCAACCAGACGGCGACGGCGATCGCAGGGGCGTTCCAGACGGCGACCGCGCTGGCGGCTCCGGTCACAGTGACGGCGACGGTTGAAGCGGGTGTTGTGCCGCCGACCGAAAGCTTCCCGGTACTGGCCCCGACGGCGCTCCCGAATACCGGTCTGTTTGACGACCTGAGCGGGAACGGCACCGGCATCGGTGTCCTCGGTATCGCGCTGTTCGGCTTGGTCGGCGTGATCGTGGTCGCTCGTGTGATGCGCTCACGCAATAAGTAAGCACACCTTCTCGTGGGGGTGTTCAACCGAACGCCCCCAGTTGTTCCTCACTATACGTCGGGGTCTCAAAGGGATTACTTCTGCGGTTGGTTTTAAATGGGGGCAGGTTCGACACCCACCCCTCAGAAAGCTACCGCTTTACGGGGATGGTGAACTGGAATCGCCCATGCCCCACGGCATCGCGCGAAACGGCCCAGATTTTCCCCTGATGCATTTCCACCAAGCTCCGTGTGACACTCAACCCTAGCCCTACCCCTTCAATCTTCTTTTTCTTCGCTTCTTCGGTGCGGAAGAAGGGGAGGAAGATTTGATCGGCATCCTGTGCGCTGACGCCTTTCCCCTCGTCATCGATGGTGATGAGGGCGGCGGGAAGCAGCACATCGGCAGGGGCACCCGGCGGCGGCGGATCGGCACTGGTGAGCAGACAGGCGCTCACCTTGATGGTCGATTTCTCCGGCGCGTACTTCCCGGCGTTGCTGATCAAGTTGGTCAAAATCTGGATCATGCGGTCGCTGTCGAGGCTGGCCTCTGGGAGGGTATCGTCCACGTCCAGCACCAACGACTGCCCGCGCTGTGCCAGCGTCAGGCGCATTCGGGTGCTCACGTCCCGCACAATCCGGGTGAGCGAGGTATCCTCTTTGCGCAGTTGCAGCTCACCGGCATCCGCCCGCGTCAGCTCGATGATGTCGCTGAAGATGCGGCGCAGATGTTTGGCGCTGTCGAAGATGATCTGGGTGTACTCACGGGCGATGGGCGGGAGCTGATCGCCATTGGTGGTCAGGATGAATTCCGCGAAGCCCTGAATCGACGTGAGCGGGGTGCGCAGTTCATGGGATACGCGCGAGACGAACGCCGCCCGCAGCCGTGCCGCCGTGCGCTCTGCCGTCGCATCATGGAAGGTGTAAATGCGCCCCAATACCACGCTGCCCTGATACACAGGCGCGCTGTACCACTCGTAATCGTGTTCGCGCCCGTCCTCGCCAATCAAGCTGAAACTGCCGCGCAGCAGGTTCGGGTCTTGCATGGGGCTGCTCAACCATGTGCGGCGCAGATCGGCCTTCACACTTTCTGGGATATGCAGCGCTTCCAGCAGGCCTACCAGTGACATGCCTTCGGCGCTGCCTTCGCTCACCCCAAAGAGGCTGGTAAAGCGCGCGTTGACGGTCAGCACACGCCCGCCGCGCCCACCGGGGATGACCATCACCACGCCGTCCGTCACCGCGTCCAAAAGGGCGGCGCGGCCCTGCTGCACGCGATCGCGCTGCTGGCGCAGGAGTTGAGCGCGCAGGCTGAGGGTGAGCACTTCAAAAATGGTGCGGTAGTGACGGAGTTCACGGTCGCTGAACTGGTAAGGACGGTCTGTGCCGATCACGATCGCGCCGACTTTACGCGCCCCGGTACCGAGCGGAAACAAGGCCATCGAGCGCAAGAACGCCCCGCGCATCAGGCCGCGCGCCAGCGGATCAAGCCGGTCGCGAATGTCCTGAGTACGCGAAAAAACCAGCATCCCGTGTTGTTCGGCTTCTTCGATCAAATTTTGGTATTTGCGAATGGAAAGCCGCATCCCGCTGCCGACGCCGCTCCCGTAGCGGCGCGTCCATGTGCCGACCATTTCGAAGTATTCGAACGGCGCGGCCTGTACGGTGCGGGCGGCTTGTACGTCGTCGTGTACCGGGCCGTACTGGAGCATCAACAGCGCGCCGATGTGCGGCCCGAAGACATGATCCCGCAGCAGATCGATGACGGCCTGCGGGTGAGGGGAAATATCGATGCCTTGTGCGATCTGGATGATCTGCTCAAGTGCGAGTTCGGCGGTGTAGTCTTGAGCGCTGCTGATCGGTGGCTGTGTCATAGCAGATGGTTGTTTAGAGAACTAGAGCGCCCCGAAGGACGCTCTTTTGCGAGAGGCTCGAACGGCTGGCTAGTCACCGACCGCCTGCTCTTCGTTTTCCATGGCGATGCCTTCCGGCGGGTGCACCGTGAACATGTACCCAATTCCGCGTTCAGTGCGGATATAGTGCGGATGGTGGGAATCGCTTTCCAACTTGCGGCGCAGGCGGTGCATATGCACGCGCAGTGTGTCTTCGAAGATGTCTTCTTCGTTCGGCCACACGCGCGAAATGAGCAGCCGGTTTTCGACGACATGCCCGGCGCGGCGCAGCAGGACATGGAGCAGGATCGATTCGGTGGGGGTGAGCGTGTAGCTCTTGCCGCTCAACACGATCCGGTTATGCGCGAAGTCGATGCTCAAATTGTCATCGACGTGGATGATCGGTTCGCTGGCGTAATCGAGGCTGGGCATCCGCGCCAATACCACCTGAATGCGGGCTTCCAGTTCGCGCAGTTCAAACGGCTTGACGATAAAATCCTCAGCATATTTCTTTAAGCCCTGTACGACGGTGTCCGTATCGTTGGTGGCGGTGATGAAGATGATCGGCACATCTGCCATCGACTTCAAGCGGCTGGACAGCTCGAAGCCATGCGTGGTCGGCAAGGTGAGGTCAAGCAGTGCGATATGCGGAAGTCCGCGCATCGTCACATGGTCAAGTGCTTCCGGCCCATCGCTGAAAGCGTACACCTCAAAATTGCGTGCAGTCATGTAATCATGAATTAGCTTGTTGATGTTTGGGTCGTCTTCAACGAGCAGGATTTTGGTTTTACCCATTGCCCATATGCTCCAAATGCAGGGACTATTTCCCGAATGTGGTGGTCGATACACCTTAAGAAATATACACCGATTGTAAGATTATTACCATCGGTACTCTAGGTCATTCACGGATTTTTTATGCGTATCGTCATACAGTGTGGTGGGGATTGGGCAGAGCGCGAAAAGAACACAGAAAAAGAGTCAACGCAAAGGCGCTAAGCGGCAAAGACGCAAAGAAAGAATGCTTTCCTTGGCGCCTTTGCGTTAAGTCTTACATTTTCTTTCGTGCGCTTTCAGGGGCGCCGGTGAGAAGTTGAAGCCGCCGCGCGGATCGGTACAATGAAAGCATTGATCAACAGGGGAACAACCACCGCATGACCTCGACTTCCGCGCAAATTGTCCGCCGCCGCCGACGACGGCTGGAACGCAGAACGATCGCCCGCAAGCAGAGCCGCACATGGACACTGCTCTTCGGCGCGATCTTCATGCTGGTGTTCGGCCTGCCCGGTGGAGTCGCGGTTGGGGCGGCGCTGTCCATTTATGTAGAAGCCGCCGCTGCGGTGCCGCCGCTGGGCGAAGCGCCGTATGCTGACGAGGGCAGCAGCGCCACCCGTTTATATGACCGCACCGGAACCGTGTTGATCCACACGCTGCAAGACCCGGTCACGCGGAGCGGGGGGAATGGTTGGCTCAACCTTGATACCCTGCCGCGTTACGTGGTCGATGCGACACTGGCCGTCGAAAACCCGACGTTTCTCACCAGCGGGCATTTCGACGCGATCACGACGGCGTTCCGGCTGTGGCAGAACATTTTCATCGCGCCGACTTCGCAGGACAACACGATCGCGGGGCGGTTGGCGCGCAATGTGATCCCGCCGATCAACGGTTCGACTGCCGATCAGCGGGCGCGGGAAGTGGCGCTCGTGGCTGAACTGGAGCGCCGTTATACCCCGCAGCAGTTGATCGAATGGCATTTGAACACGAATTATTACGGCAGCGAAGCATACGGGATCGAAGCGGCGGCGCAGATTTATCTCGGCAAGCGCGCGGTCGATCTCACGCTCGATGAGGCGGCGCTGCTGGCATCGATCCCCACCGCGCCGCAGTACAACCCATTCGATAACGAGGTAGCAGCACGCGGGCGGCAGGCGGATACACTGCGGATTATGCTCAACAGCCGCATGATCAGCCCGGAAAGCTATGAAACGGCGTCGGCGGTCATCACGCCAATTCAGACGACGAATGCATATCTGCCGCTGGTCGCGCCGGAATTTGTGACGCTGGCACGGCGGCAGGCCGAACAAGTGCTGACCGATCAGGGCTTGGATGGGACGCGCTTGGTGGCGCGGGGCGGGCTGCGCATCGTGACGACGCTCGACCCGGAGTTGTACTATCAAGCGGAATGCGCACTGCGCACCAGCTTGACCGGAGCCGATCCGCTGCGGGCGACGGCGCGCGATGGATCGGCCTGTTTGAGCGCTACGCTATTGCCGGATACGCGTGATTATGCGCTGCGATCCGATGGTACGGGGGCGCCTGACGAAGGCTCACTGATCGTGATCGACGCGCACACGGGCGAAATTCGCGCGATGGTGGGCGAAGCGGCGCGCGCGACCGCGCAGCCGGGGGTCACGATCACGCCGATCGTGTACTTCGAGGGGTTCAACGGCGGCAACAGCCTTGAAACGCCGGGGACGATGGTGTTCGACATTCCGACGCAGTTCCCCGGCGGCAGCGAAGGCTTGATCTACACCGTCTCTAACGCGGATGGGCGTTTTCGCGGGGTGATGAACCTGCGCGATGCGATGGGCGCGGGGTTGATTCCGCCAGCGGCGGCGGTCGCTTACCGGCAGGGGATGGGGAATATCCTGCAAACCGCTCACCAGATTGGCATCAACGGGCTGGATGAAACACGCTACGACTTGATGCTGCTTGAACGCGGCGGCGCGGTCAGTTTGAGCGACATGGCCTACGCGTATTCGGTGTTCGCTTCCGGCGGCGATATGCGCGGCGTGGGGATCACCGCTGCCGCACGTGGCTATCGCGGACGCGACCCGGTCGCCGTCGCGCGAATCGAAGATGCGAGCGGAAATGTGCTGTGGGAATACGACGGCGGAGACGCGGCGCGCTGCGGCACGGGGGCAACGTGTACGCATCTGGTACAGGGCGGACTCGCGTATTTGGTCAACAACATCCTTTCGGATCAGCAGACGCGCTGGCCGCTGCTTGGTCAGGGCAGCCCGCTCGATACGACGCGCACGACGGCGGTCGTGAACGGGGTGACGGGCGATCGCCGTGATAATTGGACGCTCGGCTACACGCCGGATTATGTGATCGGGGTGCATCTGGATCGCGCAGACGGGGCGGCGCTCACCCTCGACGATTTCGGCATGCGCGGCGCGGCGCGGGCATGGCGCGCGGTGATGGATTACGTGCATACACGCGACGGCTTGAATACACCGGGATGGACGCGCCCGGATGATGTGATCGACCTAAGGGTGTGCGAAAAATCCGGTTTGCTGCCCAACGGGATCTGCCCCGTCTATGATGAAGTCTATCTCGACAGCACGCAGCCGACTCAACAGGATACCTACTGGCAAACGGTGCAGATCAACAGCCAGAATGGGCTGCGGGCGACGGCGAATACCAACTCGGAACTGCGCGCCAACGCAGTCTATTTTGTGCCGCCCGACGAGGCGATGGACTGGTGGCGCGCCAACAATCAACCGCTGCCACCGGAAGAGTATGACACGGTGAGCCGCCCCAATCTGCTGAGCACCAGCCGCCTGACTGATCCAACGCCGTTCGCGTATGTTGGCGGGCTGGTCGAAATTCGCGGTGTCATCGATACGACCGATCTTCAGTACTACCAGTTGAGCTACGGCGTCGGGCTGAATCCGTCTGAGTGGATCGATATTGCGCCGCGCCAAGACACGTTTGATCCCAATGCGCCGCTCGGCGTGTGGGATACGACCGGTCTCGACGGCCTGTACACGATTTTGCTGGTGGTGGTGGCACAGGATAACAGCTATGAGAGCGAAGCCCAGCAGGTGACGGTCGATAACACCGCGCCGTCGGTGACGCTCGATACGTCGCAGCCGGGGCGGGTGTATCGCTTCCCCGGTGATTCAACGGTTGAACTGGTCGCCGCGCCGCAGGATAACCTCGCGATCGCGCGCGTCGAGTTCTATCACAACGGCGATTACCTTGGCGCGGACGAATCGTATCCGTTCGGGTTCGAATGGCGCATCGACGCAGCGGGCAGCCAATCGTTCACAGCAGTCGCCTTCGATCAAGTGGGCAACCGTGCCGAGGGCGATCTGACGCTGACGATCGAGCGGGCAGGCGGCGGGTAAGACAAGAGTCAACGCAAAGGCGCTAAGGGTGGAAGGCGCAAAGGAAAAGATTCTTTCTTTGCGTCTTTGCTTCATTGCGTCTTTGCGTTAAGTTTTTCATCCTCAGTCGTAGTACTCCGGCAGCGTTTTCAGTCCTTTCCACTGCTCGGTGTCATGGCCGAAGATCACCAGCCCGATATGATCCCGTTCGACCAGATCCACCAGTTTGATCGTACTGGCGCGTACGGCTTCGGCGTCCGGGTTGCTCCCGTCGTCCTGCGCATCACGGGTGAAGCCCGCAGCGAAGGGCACCGCGTCAACCGTCAATAACACGGCTCCCGTATTGGGTAGCCGCACCAGCACCGATTGATGCCCCGGCACATGCCCACTCGTCTCAATCAGTTCCAGCCCCGGCAGCAGCTCCGTGTCTCCGTCTACCAACCGAATGCGCTCCGCCGGTTGATCCCACTGAGGGCGATTGGCCGCAAAACGTGGGTTGGTCGCCGCGTCCAGATGATGCACGCGCTGAACCACATACTGCGCCTTGGTGAAGGCCGCGTGTCGTCCGGCATGGTCAATGTCGTAATGCGTCGAGATGACGGTATCAACAGCGTCCGGTGTTAAGCCAAGGCTTGCCAACCGTTCAATCACATCCTGCCCATTCACGAACTCCGATTCGCCTTCAGGCATGACTTCCGGGAGTCCGGTATCGATGAGGATATTTTTGCCGTCTTCCGTCTGCACCAGATAGCAAACAATCGGAATCTGATAGTCCGGCATATCCCCCACCTGCATCAGATACAGGCGCTTCACGGCATTCTGGCTCATCGCTTCCCCCTCGGAATTAAAACCTATGCTCCATGATACCCCTGCTCGTTTTCGTGATAGAGCCTTCGGTTAGGCGTTCAATGGAACGCCCCTAGGCTCAGATGCGAGTAGAGGCCCGAGGTTCTTTGCTGCGCTTCCATTTGTGTTGATTCTGCGGTTAGTTGCGCGCTGAGCGCGTTTCCCTATACTAAATTCATATGCTTTTGGTGGCATGGAATTTACGGGGGGAAAACCGTTATGCATCCAAGACACACCGCTCGAATGCCGGCTGTTGCCGCATTCACCGCCTTGATCTTGCTTGGCATATTGGCGGGCACCAGCACGCCATCTGCCCCCGTCCATGCGGAACCTGCCGACCGGCAGTTCACGCTGATTCCGTCGCTGCCGCTGCAATTGGGTATAGCCAACACCGCTACGCCGACGCGCACCCCCACGCCGATCAACATCGGCAATTTCGTGTGGGACGACTACGATTCAGATGGGCGGCAGGATGCAGGTGAACCGGGATTGTCCGGCATCACGGTGCAGTTGTGGAACTCGACCAAGACGACGATGTTTGATGACGCGGTGACGGATGGAAATGGGCATTACACCGTGGTCGCGCCGCTGCCGGGGAGCTATCGCATTCGGGTGCTGCTGCCGAGTGGAAGCGATCAATTCTCGCCCAAAGATCAAGCGGGCGGGGACGACACCGACGACAGCGACATCAACCCCGGCGGCAGCAGCGCCGGTTTTACTGACATCATCAGCATCGCCAACAATGTGATTTCGATGACGAACGTCGATGCGGGGATTATCAAATTTCGCACCGCAACGCCGACGCGCACGCCCACGCCGATCAACATCGGTAATCTGGTGTGGGACGACTACGATTCAGATGGGCGGCAGGATGCAGGCGAACCGGGATTGTCCGGGATCATCGTACAGTTGTGGAACTCGGCCAAGACGACGATGTTTGATGACGCGGTGACGGATGGAAATGGACACTATACCGTCGTCGCGCCGCTGCCGGGGAGCTATCGCATCCGTGTGGTGCTTCCGGGCGCTAGTGATCAATTCTCGCCCAAAGATCAAGCGGGTGGGGACGATACCAACGACAGCGACATTAATCCGACCGGGTCGAATTCCGGTTTCACGGATGTGATCGCGATCGCCAGCAATGTGATTTCGATGACGAACATCGATGCGGGGATCATCAAATTCCGCACCGCAACGCCTACGCGCACCCCTACGCCGATCAACCTTGGCAACTTGGTGTGGAACGACCTCGATCACGACGGACAGCAGGATGCCGGTGAAGCGGGATTGGCCGGCGTGACCGTTCAGCTATGGAACAGCGCCAAGACGCTGATGATCGATGACGCAGTGACGAACGGGAATGGAAATTACACGCTAATCGCGCCGATTCCGGGAAGCTATCGCATCCGTGTGGTGCTGCCCTCTGCCAGTGACCAGTTTTCGCCCAAAGATCAAGCGGGCGGGGATGATACCGACGACAGCGACATTAACCCCATCGGGTCGAACTCCGGTTTCACGGATGTGATCGTGATCGCCAATAACGTGATTTCGATCTCGAACCTCGACGCGGGGATCATCCGCACCATCACCGCCACGCCGACGCTTACGCCGACGGCGACGTATACGCTGCCCCCGGCGGTCGCGGTGGGGACGATTGGCAATTTCGTGTGGAATGACCTCGATCACGATGGCGTGCAGGATGCGGGCGAACCCGGCTTATCGGGCCTCACCGTGCAGTTGTGGAATACCACCAAGACGACGATGATCGCCACAACGACGACCAACGCATTGGGGCAGTACACGATCACGGCTGTCCCCGGCGATTATCGCATTCGTGTTCTGCTGGCGGACGACGACGATGAATTCTCGCCAACCGACCAAGGCAGCGATACGTTCGACAGCGACATCATCAACGGCCAACCCAGCCCATCGAATCCGGACGCTGGCTATAAAGCGTCTTCACGTTGTCCAGCGCGCAAACCTTGGTGACGATCGATGTGGGGATCATCCCGCGATTATGGTGCAAAGCCCGCAACTGGCCTCACTTCCACGCCGGGTGGGGTGCTCATCAACCCGATCCCGATCAACGTTTGCGGGTCTTTCCACTTCGACATCGCCGCTCGATGGGGCTGCCGAACGGCGTGGCGACTTTCTACTGGGATCCGCAGGACTGGTGCAGGGGAAGAACTATCGCATCGTCATCCTTGACGGTGGGACGACGCTCGCTATTTTTGGCGCGGGGCAGAACACCAGTGTCTCCGGCGATGTCAGTTCCACGGCGATTGGCGGTTCGTTCCAGTTCACGGTGCGCGTGCAAGCGCTCGGCGGTGGGGGGCAGGTGCTTTGCACCGACGATCACCTGCTGCTGCGCGCATCACTCGGCGCGCCGCCACAGCCAACGCCCACACCGCGACGACGCGTGAATTAATGACGAAAGATGCGGCCTGCACTGTGCGGGCCGCATCTTTTTTGCGGCGTCAATTGCATCTGTTAGGCTTTAAGTTTGGGTTCCCATAAAGGCAGCATGACTTCGAAAACGATAGTGGGGTTTTGGTATGCGCCTTTGCAAGTTTCCACCATACTCACGGAGCAGTTTTGCGGCTGGATATTGCACCGAATATATCCATTCTGCATACAGGCCTTTAGATGGTGGCCACTCGCCGAATCGTCTGCGATTGAAGTTGTAATCCTCGTCCATACCGCGCAATTTGAGAGAAAATACCGCCCTTTTTCTGACTTAGTCACCGTAGTTTTAGGGGGTGATAACTGGAATAGATCCGAAACGATCAGTGACCCAATCACCTCAACCATACCCTGTCCACCCCAAATGGACACGTTTTTTGGAATGTCGGGTAGGTCATAGGTTACGAAACTGCCGCCCTTTTTCCACGAGCTCGTAAAGATTTTCAGTTGATCCAAAAATCCGAGAGGCGTTGTTCTACAAGCCGCGCCTGAAGTTGCCCATAGACGATATTTGTGGTGATGGAAAAACGATCAATCCGTTATTAAGTAGTTCAGCGTTGTCACGAATAACAGAGGGGTATGTTGCAACGAATCGCTTTTTTGCTCTGGTCGGGGAAACTCATCACGTAATAGCAGTTCTGTGTATGTGTTAATCCTACTCCACGGGATCAATATCCTTGACGTGCCCCATGGAATGCTTGAATCTCCAGATCATCCACAGCCCACACGAGCGCCTGCGTAACATCTTTCTATCTCAAGTGCTGGATGGATTGCCAGCACCTCTGTGGCAGTTCTACCACCGCGTGGCGATCGTACAATCGCAGATACCGTAATGTCGCGAATCGTCGGCTCGCCAAACCGATCATCCGTGGGAAACGTAATGCGGTTCAGATGAGTAAAAGTTGCATGAGGATTAAGCCTGAGAAGATAGAGAGCTTGAATAACCCGACTGAAGTTTATATGTGAATTGGTTCGTTGTGCAATGCAAGTATTGATCGGCACATAAGGCGAGTTCGGCGTATGTTCTATCCCTGATTATCGCTGAACTCAACTTCTCCGTACATATCCTCGTCAGTTCGACCACTGTTCCACTTGCCCACGGAACAAACGTCGCTCTGGTAAATCCTCTAGTAGAGCAACCACATCCAGCAGTTTAATTGTGTTCATAGACCCTCTATAGAACATAACACGTGGTAAGGCGCGGAATGTCCTCATCGAGACGAATAATCCAACCAGTTCGAATAACCGCTTTACCCGCTTGGGTGATCATTTCAAAGTCTACACTAAATCGCTGTCCGTAGTTATCCTGTTCGCCAACGGTCGCTTCATGTTCTCGAACTGCCTTCAGAATTGTATCGCGCAGTATTTCAGCGTTTGCTTGCGTAATTCCCAATGCAGACTCAAAGACCTTCGCTTTATGTTTTCCTCTTGGATGCTCCGAGCTTAAGCAGTACTCCACGAGTTTTTGAAAGTCAACAACCGCTTTATCTGCATTGGGAATTTTCATAGTGCGCTTTACAGTTCCAAAACCCCCGGACGCTTGACGGTTTTCCCGTTCACCGTAACTTCGACGGTCGGGAAGCGTTCGCTGTGGGCGGTCACGATTTCAAACCCGTTCTCGCTGACCAGAATCGTGTCTTCGCTCTTGATCCCCACGATCGACGGATTCCATGCACACGCACCGCCCAGCGGAATCGTCGTTGTTTCACCCGGTTTCGCTAGCCGTTCGCGGCTGCTGTAGCTGATCAGCCCGCCTTGATGGTGCTGTTTCCACTGCCCATCTTCACCCACCGCTGTATATGCCGCCTGAATATCCGCGAAAATGTCGCTGAGGGTGCGCCCCGGTGTGCTGGCGATCATGGCGGTCGCATCGACGGTGGCGATCTTGCGGTTCTTTTCATGAAGTTCGGCGGGCACTTTGCCAAAATGGGCGAAGCGCGTCCCTGCGACGACCAATCCACCGCGCCGCATACACACGACCATCATCACCAGTTTTTCGACCTGCTTATCCGTCATGAACGGATGGCGGAAATGGCTGATCCGGTCATCGGTGGCGATCAAGTTGACGACGGCCAGCCCGCCACGCTGACGGCAGGCCGCATCCAAACGCGCGCCGATCGTCCATTCGCTGTCGCCGGGGCGGGTGGCGCTGATCGCTTCTTCGAGCGCGGCAGCAGCATCGGCACCAAGCGCGCGCAGACGGGTATGTTCCGGTTCCATCAATTGAATGCGGTGTGCCCACAGATCCGCTTCCACCTGCCGGTCGGTGATCACCTGAAGCATGTGGAGCGAGGCGCGCAGATCCGCGTGATCCAGCGGGTGATCGAGCCGCGTCCAGTCGAAGACATGCATCTCAAAACCGAACGACTCGAATTTTTCCTCGTCACGCAGACGGGGAAACTCAATATTTTGTGTGAACACCATCCGCTTATCGCGGGTGAACAGCACCGAATACGATCCGGTTTCGCTGTCCGCCATAATCCCTGCTTCGGCTCCGGCGGTCACCCATGCAATATTGCGGGTCGTTTGGAACCAGAGCCCATCCGCCTGATATTTATCGAGAATTTCGCGCACGAGCGCGTGTTTCAGATCGATTTCCTGTAATCGGTTCATTGTTCAATCAACCTCCTATTTATGACTTCAATTATATCGTGAAGGGGTGTGCCGCGTGCGCGGATCTCGTGTCTCTACACGAAAAATCAATGTTCACGCAGGGAGTTATGTTACAATGAGGGTATGTTTCAACACATATGAGCGCGTGAATGACCCAAAACGCACAACCGTCGGAAAAAGTCGAAAATTTCCTAAAAGCGGTGTATACGCTTCAACACCGTTCGAATGATGGCGAGCGCGTATCAACCAACACGTTGAGTGAAGTTTTGAGCATCACCGCGCCATCGGTGACCGATATGGCGCAGCGGTTGGTCACGGCGGGGCTGATTGATTACAAAAAATATCATGGCGTGATGCTGACCTCAGCCGGGCAGGAAATCGCCCTGCGCGTGATTCGCCGTCATCGTTTAATTGAACTGTATCTTGTCAATGAATTGGGTTATGCACTGCACGAAGTCCACGATGAAGCCGAACGGCTGGAACACGCCGTCTCCGATCGGTTTATCGAAGCGCTGGCGCACAAATTGGGCGATCCGGTGTTTGACCCGCACGGCGATCCGATTCCCAGTGCCGAAGGCATGCTGACACAGCGCGATCTGGTGCCATTGAGCGAGCTTGAACCGGGTATCGACACCACAGTGCTGCAATTGAAAACCGAAGACCCGCACATGCTGCAATTCGTGCTCGATCGTGGTTTCAAGTTAGGCGCGCGGGTGCAGGTGCTGTCGCGCGATCCGTTTGATGGGCCGGTGACGGTCGAAGTGGATGAGGAAATCCGCGTGATTGGCGCGAATATCGCCGCGACGATTTGTGTGCAGGCGGTCGAATAACCTCAGCAGGCGCACAATGCGCCCGCTGAGCGTGGGTTCGGTTTTAGAGAATTTGCGATAGGAACAACTGCGTGCGCGGGTGCTGGGGATTCACGAAGAAGTGTTCCGGCGTCCCTTCTTCGACGATACGACCCTGATCGAAGAACAGCACGCGATCTGCCACTTCACGGGCAAAGCCCATTTCGTGCGTCACCACCATCATCGTCATGCCGCTTTTCGCCAATTCTTTCATCACGTCCAGCACTTCCTTGATCATTTCGGGGTCAAGGGCGCTCGTCGGTTCGTCGAACAGCATGATCTTCGGTTCCATCGCCAGTGCCCGCGCGATGGCGACGCGCTGCTGCTGACCGCCCGAAAGCTGACCGGGGTATTTGTCTTTCTGTTCCGGGATGCCGACACGATCGAGCAGTTCGGCGGCTTTGGCTTCGGCTTTTTCACGCGGCCAGCGGCGCACGTTCATCGGCGCGAGCGTGATGTTTTGCAGCACCGTCAAGTGTGGGAACAGATTGAACTGCTGAAACACCATGCCAATCTCGCGGCGGATGGCGGCGATATTGCGCACGTCGTGGCTGAGTTCGATCTCATCGACGACGATTTTTCCCTGCTGGTGTTCTTCCAGCCGGTTGATGCAGCGGATGAACGTCGATTTGCCCGAACCCGATGGGCCGATCACGACGACCACTTCACGGGGAAACACATTCACATTGATGTCTTTCAGCACGTGAAAATCGCCAAACCACTTATTGACGTTTTCGCACTGAATGATCGGTTTGGCGGTTTCGTTGAGGCCGTCAGTCATGGGGGCAGGCTCCGTATAAAGCTGAATGGGCACGGACGTTAAATCCCGGAGAGCAAGTGTAGGGCAAAAATTTAACGTGTGCAGGGTAGATTGTCAATCACCCCATGCGAGGTGATTGACGGCACTAAATTCCTGCTATTGTGTTCTGTCTCATCTCGTTATAATCATAAACAAGGGAAGAGCATTGGGTTTCAGGTGAGCCAGTCGATGACCTACATACAGGACTTATTGCAGCAATACAACCGACTTCGTCAAAACGGTTCTTCCGCTGGTAGTGCGCTGGAACAGCTCCGACCTCATATCGAAACCATGAGCAAAACGGATCAAACCGATTTTGTGCGTCAGGTGCGCGTTATTGAAGCCTCCTTAAAGACTCCGCCTGCGCAGTCCCCAGCTCCTCCGTCGTACGCTGCCAGCCAAGCGGTTCAAACGCCGCCGAAAGCACCGGCTTCGAGTCCACCGGCAAATCGTCCGCTTCAGCCGCTGAATTCGCCGGACAAAGATGCCACCATGAAAATGCCGGCGCAGTCTGTACCGGGAGTGCAGCAGCCCGCCGGGGTGCGCCCCCTGTATATGGGCGTCAAGACAGCCAACTGTCCACGCTGCGGCAAACCTAACCCGGTGGACGAGGTATTATGCGCGCACTGCGGTACGTTTCTTCAAATTGGCAAGAGCGCTTACGAAACATCCCGGTTTGACGATCCCGGCGCAAATGACTCCGGCTATTTTGGCGAAGAATCGACGCTGCTGCTGATGCTGCGCGACACCAACTATGCTTTTCGACTGCGCCCGCAGGATAACCGCCACGATATCGTGATCGGTCGCAGCAACGGCGCTTCGATGAAACCGGATATTGATTTGCTGGAACACGGTGGGGATAACTTCGGTGTTTCGCGCCTGCACATGAGTGTGCGCTACGAAACCAAAGATAAAACGGTGTGCGTGGTGGATATGAACAGCGCCAACGGCACGTTCTTGAACGGTCAGCGCCTGCACCCCCGTGAAGTCCGCGTCATCCGTCATGGAGACGAACTGCGGTTGGGGCGGTTAACGATGCGGGTGTTTTTCCAGCATGGCGTCACACCGAGCTAAGCCGGGTGTGTTTTCAAGCGAGAACGTTCAAGGGCGGCTGTTTGTTTGAGCCGCCCTTTTTATTACTTTCAGCCAAGCCGTCGTCAATCAGCGAATGGGGACGGCATTGATTTCGCCGTAGACCGATACCCAACGCGCATCGATCCAGCCGACGACCCCGTTATAGCGAATCTGATACCAGCGGGCTGTTCCGGCTTGCACCGTGCGCCCAATCACCTGCACCTGTGCGCCCCACGGCAAACTACCGAGCCGTTGGGTGCGATTGCTGGGGCGGCGGCGGATGTTCATCACCGCACGCGGGGCGGCGAGCACGCCGTATTCGCTGGCATTGTCGATCTGATCGAAAACGCTGCCCGCGGTCGGAATTAGGTTGATGTCCACATTGAGCTGGAGATAGCGCCCGGAAGCCCACCCGGTTCGACCATCACCGGCTTGCAGTTGGTACCACGTATAGATGCCTTCATCGCGGTTGCGGGCAGTGACGGTATACGTAGATCCGCCGGGCAGCGTGGTGATGTAACTTGCCCCCACATAAGGCCCGGTACGCAGCGCCAGTCCGCGTGCGCCCGTCACCGTCGCGCAGGTGGTCGAACAGGCGAGAGGTGCGCCGGGGGTGAGCACTCCACCCGTGCCACCGCCGCCCGCGCCGGGGGTACCGGTGGTCGCGTCGCTGGACACTTGGAACCACTGGAACTGAAGCGCCGCTTGATCGATGAAATCGACGAATTCGACGCGCAGGGTATGGGTGCCCGCTGTCAATGTCTGCTGAAAGCGATCGGTGGTCAAGGTGCGGCCCACGAAGCGATCAAGCACGAGCACATTGTCGATAAAGACGCGCACGCCGTCATCTGACGCGACGACGAATTCGTAGGTGCCTTGATTGAACAACTGGACGGACTCGAAACGCGCCGACCAGTTATCCGCGTTGACTACACCGGGCGCGGGGCTGCTGGTTCCCCAGTTGACATTCAAACCGGTAGGGAAGGCCTGTGTATAGACCACCGCGCCGGACAGATCGGCTGTGTTGAAGAACTGCCCGTTCCACCCCGTACCAAACTGCGCCTGTGCCTGCACGGTCAGCGTCAGCGCCAGCAGGATCAAGGCCGTAAGCACGGCAGTTCCTAGGGGTAAGGTGGCGCTCAAGGGAACGCCGGACTGTCGTCGAGACATGTTGATGCCTCCGCGTCATAGCTTGCGATATCGATAATAGCCTCAGTATAGCGCAAGATGCGATGCCGCACGACTAGACGGCAGTACTCCCAAAGCTTCTACTTGAGTTCCTGTTTTGCGTCCATTATCATATTGAGACGACGTATCATTAACGGTGTGAGGGTGGCGTGGAATTTTTGCAGCAGTTATTGATCGATCCGGTAGCGCTGCCGTTTATGCAGCGGGCGATGCTGGCCGTCATCCTGATCGGCATTGTGAGCGGTGTGATGGGCGCGTTCGTCGTCACACGGGGCATGGCGTTCTTGGGGGACGCACTGGCGCATACCATCCTGCCCGGTGTTGCGATGGCTTATTTGGCCAGCAGCGGCAATTCGAACGCAATTTTCCTCGGCGGGTTGGTGGCCGGAGTGCTGTCTGCATTGGGGATTGGCTTTTTGACCCGTGATCGCCGCCTCAGCGAGGATACCGCTATCGGGATTGTGTTCGCGGGAGCATTGGCGCTTGGTATTGGCATCATTTCAACGGCCCAGAACTATTCGACCGATCTCACGCATCTTCTGATTGGCAATTTGCTTGCCGTCAGTCCCGATGATCTCACCCTGATTTGTGCAGTCGGTGTGCTCGTCCTCATCGCTGTGCTGCTGTTATACAAGGAACTGCTCATCATCACGTTTGACCCGATGCTGGCCCATACTCTACGCCTGCCTGCCGAACGGCTGCGGATTACGCTGTTGGTACTGCTGGCGCTGGCGGTCGTGATCAGTTTGCAGGCGGTGGGCGTGGCGCTGGTGGCGGCGATGCTCGTCACCCCGGCGGCGACGGCGCGCTTGTTCGTCAAGCGCATGCATCACCTGATGCTGCTGGGCGCGGCGATCGGCGCGGTGGGTGGGGTGATCGGCATGTATGTCACATGGCATCTGCGGATCGCGCCGAGCGCCGGAATTGTCCTCACGCTAACGGCGCTGTTTCTGCTGGCGTTCTTGTTCGCGCCGCAGCGCGGCTATGCTTGGTCGCTGCTGCGGCGGCCTTCCTCAAAACCGCAGATTCGTTAATTTGGTAAGTTCATTCCTTAGTGAAAAACAAACCAATTTTTCGGAAAACCTTATAAATCGACGGGGGGATACACAGACATAATAAAGTTTGGACTATTCTAAGGTTGAAAGAACGGCGTTGTTCATGCTGCCCCCCATTTGCGAACATAATGAGCAGCTCACGCAGATACGCACGACCAATTTGGATACCGTCTACCGGGCTTTTGATCGGTTAGAGCGCCGTTGGGTGGCGCTCAAACGTATCACTGCACCGCTAGAAGGGCTGGAATTTGCCTCGCGCCCCATCGGAGATGTTTCCGAACCGGTGCTGCGGCTGGCACTCATGCGTGAACTACAACGCCTCTCCGGGCTGCGGCATGCGTACCTCGTCCCCGTATTGGATTTCGGAGTCGATGAGGAAGGCGTGCCGTTTTTCACAGGCGATTTGCTGGACAATGCGCAGCCCATTTTGGAAGCCGCGCAAACCGCTTCGTTTGGCGATAAGCTGGCGATGCTGGCGACGATGCTGGATGGACTGACTTATTTGCACCGTCACCGCACCATGCATCGCGGTATCCGCCCCGAAACTGTGCTCGTTTCCCATACCCGCGCCATGCTGACCGACGCGGGCCTGACGATTTTGCTGGATCCCGGTGCCAGCGGTGAACGCGCCACGCTCACCAACACGATTGCCTACCTTGCCCCCGAAATTTTACGCGGTGCCAGCCACACCGATGCCAGCGATCTGTACGCCGTTGGACTGTTGGCGTATCAAATGTTCGTCGGACGGCACCCTCTGCCGCTTGTGCAGGAAGCCTTAGCGCAAAGTGGGGCCGTTGCAGGCTACGAGACTGCACGGAAGGAACAACTCCATGCCAATGTCCAGCAGGTGATCACGGCGGTGCTGTATGGTGCGCCGGATATTCAACTACTCATCGACACCCTCAAGGGCGGGCAGGCGACGGAGCAGCGCTGGCGCTTAATCGATGTCATCCGGCGGTTGCTAGCGAAATCACCGGGGGATCGGATTTCGAGTGCGGAAGCGCGGGCGATGCTCATGCCCAGCAGTACGGATTCGATGGGGATTAGTGGGATCGGGGTCTATATTCCCGTTTGGGTGGAACGAGAAAAAGAGGTCAGCCGGTTGGCGGACGCGCTCAAAGCGATGGCGGTTGATCGCACCGGATCGGTATGGCTGCTCTCTGGCAAAGGGGGAGCGGGCAAAACCGTCCTACTCGATGATCTCGAAGCGCGGGCGCGGGCGATAGGCCTCTACCCGGCACGCGGACGGGCGTCTCATCAGGGCGAACGCCCCTTTCATGCCCTGCGCGCACTGCTTCCCACGCTGCTGGTCAATGCCAATCCGCTCCCAGAGGCGGTCTACAGCACCTTCAAGCCGCTGGTGCCGGGGCTGGAAGCGCTGATCGGGCAGCCAATCCCCGATCCGCTTCCTGTGAGCATTCGCCAAGCTGAAACCCGAATCACCGCCGCCGTTGAAGCGCTTTTTCGGGCGCTCAAAGGGCCAACGATGATTTTGATGGAAGAAATGCAGTGGGATGATGATGGGCTGGCGCTCATCCACCGGCTGCGCAAGGTGCTGAAGTCACTGCCCATCCTGCTCGTCATGACATGGCGTGAAATTGAAGTGGAGCGCGGCAAGCGTAAGACGGTGGCGCGCGCGCCCACGCTGTCGGGAATTACCTCGATGCAGTTGGAGAATCTTTCGGCAGCCGTGTTCCCCGAAGGCTTCGACCCGGAAATTGCGAGTCGGCTCGGACGGATTCCTGACACGGCATGGGGCTTGCTGTATGCGGCGGCAGCCGCGGGCCGCCTCATCGACCGGCGGCTGCTGGAATGGATCAATCCCATGCTGCCAGTCGCCAGCATTTGCGAATGGTGTGCCGAAGCCGGGTTGATTCGAATCGAAAATCAGCGCTGGGCTTTCCTGCATGAACGCGTGCGGGAGATGGTCTTGGCGCGGCTTGCCCCGGCTCAACTTCAAGATTTGCACCGGCAAATTGCTCAGGCGATCACCGCGTTGTACGGGGATTCGATGGAGCAGGTGAGCAGCCTCGCCTATCATTGGGGGCAGGCAGGCGAACTGGGGCCGGAAGCGTTATACAGCGCGATCGCCGGGTTATATGCGTATGGAATGGGCGCGCGCGCACTGGCGCGGCGCTGCTTGACCCGTGCACAGGAGATCGCTGTGGCGGGACAGTTGGACGAGCGGCTGCATGAACAGGTCAACCGGATCATGGCTGAACTGGTGGCAGAGGATGCCTGAGCTGCATCCTCTACGCTGCCGCGCAACCCTGATATAATGGCGTCGTTGCAGCCAAGAGATGGAACCTCAACTTCTCCATGACCCAATCGCGTCACCGGCTCGCGGCCCTGCTGGCGATCTGCGCGGCGGCATTCGCCTTACGCCTCGCTATGCTCGGCTTGTTCGTCCACACTCCCAACATCGCCGATCCTAACCATTACTATAACCTCGGCGTGCGGTTGGTCGAAGGACACGGCTTCACTATCAACTACATTTGGCAGTACAACGATCTGTACCCGGCCATTGAGCATCCCGACGATTACTGGATGCCGTTCGCGGGGGTGATCGCCGCTGGCGGGATGACGATCTTCGGCGTGACCGTTACCGGCGCGATGATCCCCTTCGTTGTACTGGGCGGCCTGCTTCCGGTGATCGGCTATCTGGCCGCGCGCCAATTCGATCTCCGCGAGTCAACGGCGTTATGGTGTGCCGCCGCGTCTTCGTGTTTGCCTGAAATGGTGATGAATTCGCTGCGCACCGATACGACCGTCCCGAATGCGATCGTCGTAGGCGTGGCGCTGATCGCGTTTGTCCACGGTCTGCGAACGCCTCGCCCGTGGGCGCGCGTGTTGTCCTATGCGATCAGCGGGGCGGCGGTCGGCATCGCCTACTTGATTCGCAGCGAAGGGGTGCTGATCGTGCCCGCCGTGTTTGCCGCCGGGATCGCTGCCGCGTTCCTCGATCGGACCTCGTTTCGGCTGCGTCCGTTCGTGATCGGCATGGTGGTGATGGGGGCCGCAGCGGCACTGGTGGCGCTGCCGTGGGTGATCCGCAACCTGAATGTCTTGGGATCGCTGGCAACGCCGATGACGGGCAATATGTTCTTCCTGACCGATCACAACGATCACTATCTGTTCAATACGCATTTGAGCTTGCAGACCTATCTCGCCTCGCAAACCCCGGCACAGATCATCGGGAAGCGGCTGTTTGAACTGGCCGCGACCGGCAAACTGGTGATCACAACCCTCGATGTGCTGTTTTTACCGGCGTTCGGCGGCGTTCTGCTGCTGATGGGGATGCGCGGCGATGCAAGCGCCAAACGCCGCTGGATCGCTATCGCACCCACGCTGATCTTGCTCGGCGCGTTCATTATTTTTTACCCGATTTTGGTGCCGTATAAGAGTCAGGGCGGCAGCATGAAGAAAGCGCTGCTCTCTCTGCTGCCGATGCTGGTTCCCTTCGCGGGCTTTGCGCTTGAGCGGGCGATTGCACCGGGGCGCATTCGTACCGGGGCGATGGTGCTCTCGGTGGCACTGCTGACGATCAACGGGGTTGAACTGACGCGGCAGGATCAACTGCGCAGTGATACCTACTACCGGACGATGACGCGGGTCGCAGATGCCGCGCGTGCGCTGCCGGATGTGAACGGCGACGGTCAGATCACGCTCATGTCGCAAGACCCGTATATCTTGGATGTGTTCGACATCCCATCGGTCATGTTTCCGCAGGGCGACCCGGACACGGTCGTTGAAATCGTGCGCCGCTACGGGATCGATTATCTGCTCATGCCGCCGGATCGCACCGGATTGAACGGCCTGATCAGCGGGGAAATCCAAGATCCGCGCTTTATTCGCGTGGAAACGCTGCCGGGAACCACCTATGAGTTCTGGCGTGTCGATCTTACAGCCACACAGGAGCCAACACCCCCTGCTGCTGAAGGAGCCTCATGATCGCCACTTCGCTTGATCTCAAGTATCGCCGCTGGCTGTGGACACTGCTGATCCTCGCGCTGGTCTTACGGATCGGCTTTGGGCTGCTGCAAGACCCGCGCATCGAAACGATGGAAGGCAGCGACAGCCAATGGTATTGGCGCAACGCCGCCGTGCTGCTGAGCGGAGACACCTCGCGCACCATCAATGGGGTGCTCTACAACGTTTCATCGCTGTCCACGCCGCCGGTTTACTTCATCGTGATCGGCCTGCCGCAAGGTTTTCTTTCGCCGGAAGCGGCGGTGATCGCCGTGCGCATCTTTCAAGCGTTCCTGAGCACGCTCACCGTTTACTGCGCTTATCGACCGCATGGCGCATCAGCGGACGCAAGCCTGCGGGACTGCTGGCGGCGGCCCTGATCGCGCTGTCCCCGGCCTTCATCATCGAATCGGCGCAGATCACCACCGAAACGGTGTTCATGGCGCTGTTGGCGGGCGGCTTGACGCTGTTCGTCGAAGCGGTCTATCGGGGCGGCATGGCGCGCCCGACGCCGACATCACCGCTTTGGTGGATCGGTGCGGCGGTGCTGCTCGGCTTGGCGGCGCTCACCCGCGCGGTGTTGATCGTGTTTCCATTTGCGCTCGCCGTCTATTGGTTGATCGTGCCGCCGCCGGATAGGCGTTTTGCCCGACGGCTTGGGCAGGCGCTGGCCTTCGGAGCGGTCTATTTAGCGGTCGTGCTCACATGGACGGGCTATAACTGGGTGCACTGGAATCGGCTGGTGTTCGGCGGCGGCGATATTTCGGCCTTCCTGTACATCGGCGCGACCGGATGGGCAGATCCGCAGGAAGTCGATCACCGCTTGGAAACGCAGGCAGGCAGCGGTGATCCGAATGTCCGTAACTATGCGCAGGGCGCGGCGTCCGCCATCGCCTCTGATCCGATGGCTTACGTCAAGCGCCGCCTGTCTGAGTGGAGCGGATCGATTTTGCAGCCGCACGGGACGGTCTATTTCGGCGGCGAAAGCCTGCGCGATCTCGGCGTGCGCTGGCTGACGCAGGATCGCAGCCTGAACGGACTGGTGGACGTGATCCGCGGCGACGCGTTCGGCTCCAAGCTGGTGATTTACGTCTTCCATTACACGGCGCTTTTCTTCGGACTCATCGGCATGTGGCGGGTTCGCCGCGCGTGGCCGCTGATGCTGCCGCTGCTCGCGTATATCGGCTATACCGCCGCGCTTCACCTGTTCATTCTGGCCTTACCGCGTTACTGGTTCCCGACGATGATTTTCTGGACAGTGTTTGCCGCGTGCGCATTTTTCGGCGCGGTACGAAAGGAACAAACAGCATGACGACGATTCTCGGAATCGAATCCTCGTGCGATGAAACGGCTGCCGCCGTCGTGATCGACGGGCGGGTGATTTGTTCGAATGTGGTCGCTTCGCAGATTGACCTGCATGCGCAGTACGGTGGCGTCTTTCCCGAAGTCGCCAGCCGCGCACATATTGGCGCGATCAGCTATGTGGTCGATCAAGCGATGACCGACGCAGGCATTCGCCATGACAAACTCGACGCGATCGCCGTCACACGCGGCCCCGGCTTGGTCGGATCGCTGCTGGTGGGCGTCAATTACGCCAAGGGGCTGGCGCTTGCTGCCAATAAGCCGCTGTTGGGGATCAATCACCTTGAAGGGCATGTGTACGCGCTCTGGCTGACCGAGCCGCACAAAGAGGTGAAGTTTCCGGTGCTGGTGCTGATCGTCAGCGGCGGCCACACCGAACTGCTGCTGATGACCGGGCACGGGCAGTATGAGCGGCTCGGCGGCACCATCGACGATGCGGCGGGCGAAGCCTTTGACAAAATTGGGCGGCTGCTTGGCCTGCCGTTCCCCGGCGGCCCCAACATTGAACGGGCCTCACAGCAGGGCAACGCGCTGGCGTTCGATTTTCCGCGTGCCAAGCTTGACAACCCGTTCGATTTCAGCTTCAGCGGGCTAAAAACTGCCGTCATGCGCGAAGCGACCGTCGCCCCCTCCGCACCTCAGCGGGCGCGCAGTCGCCGCGAAGCCGGGCAGGCGGGAACCGCCGAGAAACAGGTCGTGCTGCGCTCTGATTTATCGGTTAACGATCTGGCGGCCAGTTTTCAGAAAGCCGTCGTCGGTGCGCTGGTCGAAAAGACGGCGAAAGCCGCGCAGCAGTATGGCGTAACCGAGGTGCTGATCACGGGTGGCGTGAGCGCTAACCAACTGCTGCGCCAGCAAATGCGCCAGCAAACCGATCTGCCGGTGCGCTGCCCCCCGCTGAATTTGTGTACGGATAACGCGGCGATGATCGCGGCGGCGGCGTACTACCGGCTGAAGGGCGGGCTGGAAGGGAACATCGGCATGGATGTTCGTCCGATGTGGCCGCTCACCAGCACGACGTATCAAGAAGGCTAAATGACCCCGGTGGTCATTGAGGTAAAATGCTTTATAGAGCGAGGACGGATCACACCCGCCCACGGGCGATCCGCCGCTCAAAACCGACTAGGAGCAGGCGACAAGCCAAAGAACGCATGGAACTGTATATCATCCGACACGGACAATCGACCAACAACGCGAACCCGGACAGTATGGCACGGGTTTACGATCCCTCCCTGAGTGAACTCGGACTTGCGCAGGCGGACGCACTGGCGAAATGGTTTGCCAGCGGCGATGTGCGCATCCCATGGACAGACCCGGATACGAGCTACACGCGCAACGACCCGATGCCCTCGTTCAACTTCGATCATCTGTATTGCAGCGCCATGTACCGCGCCATGCAAACCGCCGCACCGATCGGGCAGTCGTTGAATATCACGCCGGAAGTGTGGATCGACATCCACGAACACGGCGGCATTTATCTGGAACAGCCGGACGGAATCGTTGGCTACCCCGGCAGAACGCGCAGCCAAATTTTGCAGGAATTCCCTCACTATGTGCTGCCCGAAGGCGTCACCGAGCAGGGATGGTGGAAAGTCGAAAACGGGCACGAAGAGCGCGGCGTGTTCTACGGGCGCGCGATCCGCGTGGCGATGGAACTGCGCCGCCGTGCCGAAGATCCCGAATGGCAGGATCAGCGGTTGGGGATTGTCACGCACGGCACGTTCATCGATGCACTGCTGAAGGCGTTCTTGAATATGCTGCCCTCGCGCAATTTCTTCTTCCTGCACTACAACACGGCGATCACACGGCTGGATTTCAGCGAACGTGGGGTGTTGGTGCGCTGCATGAACCGCGTCGATCATCTTCCTTCGAACATGATTTCGTAAGATTTTCCGGTTGAGGTTTGGCCTTCGGGTGCCAAACCTCAATTGCACATTTCTGTAGATTTATGCAGATTTGACTGCTTTTCCGTACCCTCTGGCGCTGCCTCGTGCTAAAATTCACACAATCGAACGACCACTTGAGCTTTACCGCGTCTGCTGCTTGATCAGGAACCTGTCTTATGAACCTGTCCGAAGCGTTAACTCTGCCCTTTTTTCTGTCGATGATCACCGCTGCGGTCAGCGGTGTTTTTGCCTATACCGTCCTCAAGCGCTGGTATCGCGCCCGCCGTGAAGGGAAACAGCGCCCTCATTTGCTCTGCTGGGGGATTGGGCTGGCGCTGTATTTCACGGGCGCGCTGACTCAGGGATTGCTTGCGCTGTTCTGGAGTCCGGTACTGTTTGGCGTGTGGTATTGGTCGGGCGCGCTGGCGGTCGCCGCGTGGCTGGGATTGGGCACGGTTTATTTGCTGGTGCGGCGCGGCAACATCGCCCGCAATTTTCACATGGCGCTGCTGCTGATCAGCGTGATGACGCTGCCGTGGACGATCTTCCTCACGCCGATGGATTCGAGCGTGTGGCACCCCGGCGCGGATATGGTCGTGCTGTATCACGACATCATGCCAAGGGAATCGCGCGGGACGGTGCGCTTTTTCGCGCCGATTCTAAACGGCTTGGGGACGATTGGCTTGGTGGGCGGGGCGATCTATTCGGCGCACCTGTTCCGCAAGAAGAATATTCTGCGCAACCGTATGATCGGCAACTGGCTGATCGCGGCGGGCGGTTTGATGCCCGCGCTCGGCGGCGCATTCGATCAGATCGGGTTTCCGGGGTACAAGTACATCAGTTTGCTGCTCGGCGCGATTACGATCTACATCGGGTTTCAGCTCACCCTGCAGAAGGACGAAGATCCGGTGCCCAGACCTATCCCCGCTGAGGCGGGCGTTGGCGGCGGGAGCTGATCGGCTGATGGAATCGCTCTACCCGCTTCTGCACGATTTACATGTCTATCTCAGCCGCGTCGGGCTGATCATCGGCGTGGGGATGTTCGGCATCGCCATTTTCATCGGCTTAATTCGGCATGGCGACGTGAATAAGTGGTTTCTCGCCGCCACCTACACGACGATCATTTTGATGGGGCTGCAAGCGCTCGTCGGGCTGGCGATCTATTCGACCGGTGCGCGTCCGTTCGAAGAAGTTCACCTGATCTATGGGGTGGGGGTGGTGTGTTCGCTGCCCTTTTTCGTCTACGTGGAACGCACCGCCAAGAAGCGCCCCGCGATGGGATCGTATATGTGGGCGTTCGCGCTGCTGGCGGCGATTATCCTGCGTGCGATTGTGACCGGAAACCCGGGGTGAGGCGGTCAAGCATGGGTGAAGCGTAGGCTTCCCGCAGATCAGGCAGAGAATCTCCATTCCGCTGCGCCGCGTCATCTTAGATGTAGGATGATACTGGTACGGATTGGAGAAACAACGATGTTCCGCAAAGCTGCCTTGGTCTTCACCCTGTTGATCGTCGCGTTCGCGGCGATGCCCGCGTTCGCCTATCCGCCGTGCAGCGATTATGAATCGCCCACACCCACTCTCGGTCACTTCTGCCGCCCCGCGCTCGTTGTCGCCAACAGCCGCCTGCTCCTCCGGCGCGGTGTCGAAAATGCCGTGATCTATGTGCTGCCGAGCTACACCTCACGCGTCATCGAAACCGTTACGCGCACGGGTGGCGTTGATCTGATCGCCGTGTCTGGCCCGGTATGGAACGATGATGCGTGGTGGTGGGAAGTGACCAGCGTCGGGCTTGGCAGCACGGGCTATACCGAGCAGGCCAATGTGAAGGAACTGCCGATCGCCGCTGACGCTCCGATCCCGACGATCACCGATGCATCGGTTCAGTTGGAAAACGACTGGATCTTGCCGTTTGAGGCCACACTCGATGATGGGACGCCGTTCGCTTGGGTGCGCCAAGGTGGAAGCCTCGACGATATTGTGTACACCTTGAACCCCGGTGCTGTCTTCACCGTGCAGCCATATGATTTTTACGATGGCTTTCAGTGGTGGTGGTCGGTCGAGATCGGCACGCCGTATGGCATCGTGACGGGCATGCTCGAACAGGGATCGATCCGTCCTCTCAATGATGAGTTAAGCACGGTGGGATAGCCCGGAAATCTTGCGGCGAGGGCGTGCCCTATGCGGTGGCACCCCCTCGCATTCTCAGTGATCACAGGTCAATTAGCACCGAACGAGCGATCCAACCACAGAGGACACGGAGATCACAGAGAGTCTGAGAGAAAACCCTCTCTGTGTACTCTGTGATCTCCGTGGTTAAAGCATTTGTCAGTGACTTTGCTGTGATTACTTCTCTTGCTTCGAAACGAGAAAACCCGGCGGTTGGTTAGGCTTCTGCCGGTTCGATGATTCCGTTCTGCGGCGTGGGGGCGGTTGTCTCCGCTTCCGTCTCTGGCTGTGGGTGCAGACGCGCGGCAAGCCGCCCCGCCCACCCATACAGCGGCAGCACTGGCGCAAGCAGCAGCGTGCTGATCACCAGTGCGGCGCGTACCGTGAACCGTTCCGCGATCAAGCCGATCGCCGGGCCGCCGCCGATTTGCCCGATAGCGTTCATCTGCGACATCATGCTGAGCGTCGTCGCGCGCACATCGCTGTCGATGTAGCGGTTGCTCCACGCGTTGAAAATGGGCGTCAGCGCCCCGCGCAGCGTTTGGCTGACCACGAACATCACCGCTGCCAGCCAAAAATCCTGACTGAGCGCGAACACCAGCAGACTCAGGATCAGCCCACCGTCGGACAGCGTGATCGCACGCAGCACATGCGCCGAGCTTTCGCTTTTGACGCGGCGGCTGACGAATTCCGCCATGCCGATCGCCGCGATCATGGTGATGCCGCGCAGCACGCCGAACCAGATCACCGGTTCCAACGCGTTCGGCATTTCCACTTCATACAGCAGGTGTGGCGTCCACAGCCGATCGAAACCTTCGCTGTACAACCCGCCGAAGAAGATCACGCCGAAAATCACCAGCAGCAGCGGACGACCGCGCACCAGCTTGACACCGCCGCGCAGCGTTTTAACCATATGCGTAACGGCGCCTTCGCGCTCATGTTTGGGCGCGGGCGAGAAGCCGGTTTCCGGCATGACGATCGCCAGATAGCCCGCCAAACCGATCAGCACCAGCGCGCCGATCACGATCGGCACGGCGAGCTGCGTCGCAGCGGCGATCCCCGTGCTGGCGATGATGCCGATCAACCCGCCAAGATTGCCCATTTGCGAAGCGCGCAAAAAAGCTCTCGCGCTGCGCTCATTGCCGACTTCATCGACCAGCCATGCATCCTGCGCGCCGCTGAGGAAGGTCACACCTGCGCCCCAGATCAACTGGTTGAGCAGAATCGCACCGAACAGCGGGAACAGCCCTTCGATCAGGAAGCCAATGCCGATCAGCAGGTAGCCGATGATCACGCTCAAGCGGCGGCTGTAGGTATCGGCGACCACGCCGGTAGGGACTTCGAGCAAAAATGCCGTGACTTCGAGCGAGGTGCCGACCAGCACCAACTGGAGCGGACTGAGGCCCGCGACCGACGCTTGATAGACCATGTTCACGGTGGTGATCAGCGAAAAGGCAAAACTCCACGTGAACGAGAGGATGAGAAAGACCGTATACGCATCGCGTTTGGGCGTGCGCATAAACCATCGATTGAACAGTTGACGAACCCACATGGGGGGAATACTCCCTCAGACTTGCAATGTGCCGGATAGGATGGAATAGGACTCCAAAAAGCCGATAAAACGAATCGGCTGGCACGAGGGAGAAAATGCAGTGCGCAGATCAGGGAATCTGCGATACGTTTTGATCGCCCCGTCAGCCGATCCGGTGCGCCGAGCGCATCGTCATCAAGGCCAAAGGAAATGAGACTTTCATAGAACCACCGTTTCACAACGCTATAGACGCAGAAGCACGAGTTTTGTTCCCAAGCGCAGCCTATCATGAAGGGTGAAGACGTGTCAACAAGGACAATTTAGAAAAGTGGCGATCGAAAGCGCGGCGCGCCTTCATCGTGCGATCCTCCATTCGGCAGTATGATCGAGCATAAAGCCAATCTCTTAGGAAGGCACGTTTGATGACGAAATACATCGGTATTCTCACCTCCGGCGGCGACAGCCCCGGCTTGAACGCGGCGATTCGCGGCGTGGGCAAGGCCGCGCTGATATCGCACCATATGGAGATCATTGGCTTTCGGGATGGGTTTCGCGGGCTGATGGAAAACCGCACGCTTCAGCTAAGCCCGGAAGTGCTGTCCGGCATTTTGACGATCGGCGGGACGATTTTGGGCACCAGCCGTGATAAGCCAACGAAAATGCCAATCGGTGATAAATACGTGGACATGACCGATCTGATGGTCGAGAACTATCACAAACATCACCTTGATGTGTTGGTGTGTTTGGGCGGCGGCGGGACGATCAAAAATGCCTATGGCTTGATGCAAAAGGGGTTAAACGTTATCACGCTGCCGAAAACGATCGATAACGATGTCGCCTGCACCGATGTCACGTTCGGGTTCGATACGGCGATGGGCATCGCCACCGACGCTATCGACCGGCTGCACAGCACGGCGCACAGCCATCATCGCATCATCGTCGTTGAAATGATGGGGCACAACACCGGTTGGCTGACGCTCGGCGCCGGAATCGCAGGCGGCGCGGATGTCATCCTGATCCCCGAACTCCCGTACCGGCTTGATGCGGTCGCTGAGTCGATTTTGCGCCGTTTCCGCAGCGGCAAGAGTTTCAGCATCGTGGCGATTTCCGAAGGTGCGATGTCCACCGAAATCGCGGCGAAATTCCATGATCTTGAAGAAAAGCTGGCGAAAGCGGAAGACAAGAAGCGGCAGAAGCAGATCAAAGCGAAAATCGCGGAAGTCGAACAGATCCGCATGGAAGGGACAGCGGCGCTCACCCGTGAATTGGAAGCGCGCACCGGCCTTGAATCGCGCGTGACGATTCTGGGGCATTTGCAGCGCGGCGGCGTCCCGTCCGCGACTGACCGACTGCTGGCGACGCGCTTAGGCACTGCCGCCGCGCAGTACATCATGGAAGAGCGGTATGGAATCATGGTGGCGGCGCGCGGTGATGGCGTCGAACCGGTGCCGCTGGAAGAAGTCGTAGGCAAACGCCGCAATATCCCGCCGGATCACTCTTGGGTGAAGACCGCGCGCGACCTCGGCATTTGCCTCGGCGATTGATAGAGGCTGCCAACTCATTCTTGTTCACGCGTTGACACGCGCTCATAGGGGAATCATGTTCATTGAACACGGAAACGCGCGCATTTTCGCGGCGGCCTTTGGCTCCCGCACGGCGCCGACGATCCTTGCGCTGGGAGGATGGATCGGCACATGGGAGGATTGGATCGAAACCCTTTCACTCCTAAGCGAAGATCGGCGCGTGATCGCGTTCGATCATCGCGGCAGCGGCTTGACGACAGCCCCTATCGAGTCGATCACCATAGACACACTGATCGACGATGTGTTCGCCGTGATGGAGGCGTTTGATGTGGAGCGATGCAGCCTCGCGGCCATGTCGATGGGCGTGTCGATTGCGCTTGGGGCGGCGCTACGCCACCCGGGGCGCATCACCGATCTGATTTTGGTAGACAGCCTCGATTTGCGCACCCCATCCCCGCCGCTGCAGGTGGACGATCGCTTTTTACAGGGGTTGACTCATGATTACGCGCGCACGCTGGAAGGATTCATCCAGCTTTGCGTGCCGGAATCCGGCATGGAGCACATCAAAGAATGGGGGCGGCATATCCTGCGCCGTGCTTCCCCAGAAGCCGCAATCGCGCTGTATCAACTGTCGAAAACCATACGGCTGGAGCCAATGCTGCCTCATGTCAGGCAGCCCGCCCTCATCCTTCATGGTGATGCCGATCCGCTGGCATCGATTGACTCGGCGGAATGGCTGGCGCGCACACTGCCCAAAGCCAAATTGCAGATCATTTCGGGAGCAGGGCATGTCCCCATCATGACCCGCCCCGACGAGGTTGCAGCACACATTCGCACGTTTCTCGCCCCGCGAAATGCCGACAGCGGCTAAAGCAGACCGAGCAGCGGCGCGATGAGACCGGGGGTGTTTTGTCCGCGGGTCAGTATGACGATCACGATGAGCACAATGATCGCCACGACCAGCACCACCGCCGGGACGAGCCAGCGCCGCTCCATCGGGTTGAGCGTGGCGCGGATTTGCCTGATCAACTTCTTGATCTGCGCTTCTAAAACCGCATCACCTTGCTCCGGCTTCCAGTCCAGCGTAAACGGCGGCTTGGTGACGATCTTTTGCAAGCTGGGCGGTAGATCTTCCGGGGCGGGGAGCGGTGCGCCATCGACCAGCACGGGGATGATCAACATATCCTCGCGGCGCAGCCCGGCTTCCAATTGAATGCGCAGGTGATCCTTCGGGTTGAACAGCGTCTGCGGTTTGCCGCTGGTCGTTTGCCCCTGCAAGCCAATGAACTGCTTGCCGATCACGACCACCATCGCATCGAATGAGGCGACAATATCCTGTGCCAGTACCACCCGGTTGATCGTCCGGTTGGCGACGCGATCGACATCGCGGGCGACATCGGTATCGCCGAGTTCGCGATGGAAAATATCGTAGATTTTGCGCGCGAGATCGCCTGCATCCTCGCGGCGATAGGCGATAAACACACGCGGATCGCTGATTCGGCGGCGCAGCAGCGGTGAATTCTCGATGAGCGAATCATCGACGATCACGCGCCCCATCGGGCTGGTTGGGCTGCTGGGCGCACGTCCGCGCGGCGATTCGGCAGTCACAGGGGGCGCGGGCGGGGGTGAAACCGGCGGCGCATCGGGTTGTGAGTCCGTCGTCCGTGCGGGTTTCTGTTTCGGCTGCGGCTGCACGTCCATCTTGATCGTTTTGGGCGATGTCTGCGTTTCATCCTCAATCAAGTCGGCGCGGGTCGGTTCGGTGGGGACTTCACCCTTCGACGCGGCGGCAGGGGGTGTGCTGGCACCCACATCCGGCGACTTTTCGGTCGCGTCGGTGGTTTCCGCCGGGGCCGCGACTTCGACGGTATCGGTGATCACCGGGCGCTTGGCACGGTTGACCTGTGCGAGGATGGTCTCTAATTCGGCCCCAACCGATCGAATGCTTGAAATACGATCCTGCCGATCTTTGGCGATCATCCGGTCGATCAGATAGGCGAGTTCCGGCGCGACATCGGGGCGCGAATCGGTCAGATCTTTCGGAACTTTGTTCAGGATCGCGGACAGAGTCAGCGCGACGCTGCTTTCGACGAACGGGTTAAACCCGGCCAGCATTTCGTACATCATCACCCCGAACGCCCAAATATCGCTGCGTTCGTCGTAGGCATCCCCGCGTGCGACTTCCGGGCTGAGATAGGCGATCGTCCCGACGAACGCGCCGATCTCGGTGAGCTTGGTGCGCGAATCGCCCACCTGCGCCACGCCAAAATCGGTGAGGCGGGGGGTTCCATCGGCGGCGAGCAGCACATTGGCCGGTTTAATGTCGCGGTGAATGATCTTCAGCCGGTGTGCGCGGGTGAGCGCATCGGCAATATCGAGCGCGATTTGCAGCGTTCGCTCGACCGTGAGCTGTTTTTCGGCTTTCAGCAGTCGTTCCAGCGATCCACCGGGGATGTATTCCATGACGATGTAGTAATGGCCGTCATACTCCACCGACGCGATGCTTTGCACGATGTTGGGGTGGTTCAATTGGCGCAGGGCTTCCGCTTCGCGCTTGAACCGGTCAATGAGCGTGGGCTCTAGTGTGATGATTTCGGGCTTCAGGACTTTGATGGCGATGGCTTGCCCGGTTTTGAGGTCGCGTCCGCGATAGACAGCGCCGACACCTCCTTGATCGATCAGTTCGAGGAGTTCAAAGCGATCGTTCAAAATGGAGCGCTCGATCATGTGCCGCCTCAGTTCGTTGAATCCCTACCTGTCTATGTCCCATTGTAGCACGAGGGCGCGCGCGGCTAAAAAGATTGACAATTCCGGCACAGAAGCACCTTCGTTCATTGTGAGTTCCATTCGAATTGTTGTACACTGCAATGGTCTCAAAGCATATGAATTAGGGAGTACAGTCGATGCGGCGCAATCTCAGTGCTCTGGCCTTTGTAGTGCTCATGCTCTCGCTTGCGCTGCTGCCGCCGATCGCGCAAGGACAGGATAGTACGCCTGTACCGGCGGCCCGCTGCTTGCTGACCCCGCGCGAAGGCTATGCCAACGTGCGCAGCCAGCCTACGGTCGATTCTCCCGTTGTGATCCGCGTCAATCGTGGTGAGCAGGTGGTCGGCATCGCCGCACTGTACGATCGTGCCGGGGCGCTGTGGTACTTTACCCCCGCCGGTTGGACGGCGGATGTCGCCGTGACCGCTGATGAGACATGCACCCGCCTATTCGCGGTTTCCAGTTTGGCGTTGGCACAGCGTCACAGCGCCGATATTCGCTTTGACGCGCCGCCGAGCACCGGAGAAGCCGATTCATATGTCGATCAAGCGTCGATTTATGGCAATGTGCCGCGCACCCCGGCGCTCACCGTGCATCAAATTGACATTCGCACGGCAGAAAATCAAGAAGTATGCAGTGCCGAAGGCTGCGATCACCTGACGCTGCTGCTGTATGTGCCCTCTTCCGGGCGCGTGACCGGGTTTTTCTCGATCCCACCGGGGCCGGGGATCACGCCGGAACCGCCCTCGCTCGATACGCTGCTGTATACCTCTCCCGCTGAATGCCTCCCGCTCGGCTCGGTGTGCCTTGTGGGGATCGTGCGCACGCCGCCCGCGGCCAGCACGGCTTGTCCTGCGGAACAATTCGCAGGGCTGATCAACGCCGTGCCGATCACCCATCCCGATCCGGAGTCGCCCACGCTGCCGCTGTTGGTGCAGGATTTGCGCGAAGCGGCGCTCCGCTCACTCGATGTCATGCGCATCACCCCGGCGAATTTGCCCCCGCTTGGCGAAACCGATCCCTGCGAATTTGAGCTGCTCATCCCGTCCAGCCTGCCGGGTGAAGTGCGGTTCAGCATGATTGACGGGGGAATCACCGGCTTTTTCGATGTGATCCGCGTGTCGCCGCCCGCCCCCAGTACAGCGCCCTAAAAGCAAGCCATTTCAGAGACTCCAAGCCAGAGGGGCGGCACTCATGAGACGTGCCGCCCTTTATGTTGGGTATTACCTCTCGTGGAGTACATTGCGGGGGCGTAATAGATCGAACCAGTGCATTAAACCCTGTAAGGAACTTGTAAAAATCGCTTTGAAAAATTTCATTTTGCGTTACAGTAACATATGTACTCTTCATGCATGCAAACACATCGATGCCAAATTCAAAGGGGAACCTTATGAAACTCAACCGTGCAGGAATGATCATTACAATTTTCATTCTGCTTCTGACGATGGTCGGGGCGTCTTTCGCACAAGCGCAAGATACTGATGGCGATGGCCTCCCGGATACCCAAGATAGGTGCCCCCAACAAGCCGGAACCCGCGCAAATGGCGGCTGCCCGGATCGTCCCGCGGATGACCGCGATGGGGATGGGGTGGCCGACTTTGTCGATCAGTGCCCGGATGCCGCAGGAACCGGTTTCAGCAGCGGCTGTCCCGCTGGCGGCACCCAGCCTGAACAAACCCCGTATGTGCCGATCGCGCCGAACTGGACAGATCCCAATGCCTGTATGGTGGGTGTCCCGGTCAACGCGCCCGGTAATGTGAACGTGCGCGCATTGGCGGGTATGGATCAGGAAATTCTCGGTACGGTAGCCCCCGGTACCCAGTGGGAACCTTGGCTGCGCGACTACGACGAAACCAATCAAATTTGGTTCGACGGCGCACCGGTTCAGGGCGGTTGGGTGCGCGGCGATCAGGTGATCCTGCACGGTGACTGTGTGTATCTGCCGCAGGTGATCCATGTGGATGCGCCGGATAACAGCCCCGGTATCGTCGTCGCTGATTTTGATCCCAGCTTGATCCCGCATCTTGGCCCGAACGATCCGATCACCATTCCCGGCCCGGTCATCATCGATATGAGCGATATTCCGGTCGTGAATCCGACGCACGTTTCGCCGCCGACGGTGACGCCGACGCCGAACCCGGGGCGCATGCCGGTCTTTCACCTGACGTTGGGCGATCAAGAAGTGCCGCTGGAACACAAACCATTCTTCGTGCTGCTTGGCGGTGATGATCCGTCGTTCCCGTTCGAAGCGTTCGTGCTGCTGCCGGAATTCGGCGATGGCGAAGGTCAATGTACGCCGGACACGTGGCAGCATGGCATGGAAGAACTCGGCTTCTCTGATGGAGACCCGGGTACGGTAGGGCTGCTGCTCCCGGCGGTGCAGAAAGTCCGTGAAGCGGCTTCCCGTGCACGCGGCGGAGTCCATGTCGCTGTTGGTGACCTGACCGGCGATGCTGCGCAGGGCAGCCCCTTCTTCATGCTGGGCGATGGCAGTGTCCGTATGGGGGATGGTTCCGTGATGCCGGGTGATGGCGGCTGCGCGACGTGGGTCTTTATCCCCGGCGGTGCTGCGGAAGACCATGCAGTCGGCGGTGGCATCCTCAGCAGCTCACTCGTGGCTGGTCTGCTGCTGCCCGCCGTACAGCACTAGTTCACCGCTAAACCCTTCAAAAAAAGGAGCACGCCCGTGTATCGGACGTGCTCCTTTTTAGTTGACTATCGACCGCGCTTCTTTTGGGCTTGCTATCGACCGCGCTTCTTTTGGGCTTGCTGCGCTTCCTGCACAATGAAATCGACCGCGCCCGCGATCGTCGGATCGGCAGGGGTATTGGCCGGTAGATCGCGGATGGTGTAATTCGCCAGCATCCACTCCCCATCGAGGAATTCCAAATTGACGATCCCCACTTGCTTTCCCGTCACAGGCGTGAATTTGATCACGCGATCCTGCAAGCGTGTTCGATCTCCCGGGGCCAGCACGATCGCCAGCCGATCGTATTCGATCGTTGAGGTGGGTTGGTCACTTAAAAAGATCAAGTCGTCGCTTACATGCGGATGACGGTCATCGACCAGCGTTAGCGCGACATTATCGCCTAATTGATCGCGTACAGCGGCGGTCGGATAACCGCTGACATTGACGACAGCGCAGCCCATCCCATCCAGCGCGACCAGCATCGAGCGCCCGTTGGTGACCTCGCAGTGCCACACCGACGGATCGCACGCGCCGCCAATATCGACATAAAAGGTGCGGTCGCTGATCATACGCTGGCGCAGCATTTTCAAATACGTGAACAAATACGGCAGACTCTCCAGATTGCCCCGCAGTTCTCCCGTGTACAAAATCGTCAGCGATTGTTCCATTGGGCCGGGCGCTTCTCGATAAACGCCGCCATCCCTTCTACTTTGTCCTCAGTCGCAAATGTCAGGTAAAAATTGCGCTTCTCGTAAGCCAACCCTTCCTGTAAGGGCAGCTCTTCCGCTTTGTTCACCGATTCCTTGATCAAGCGCACGGCGACGCGCGGCATGGCAGCGATTTTGGAGGCAAGGTTGATGGCTTCTTGCAGATAATTTTCCAGCGGGAAGACCCGGTTGACCAATCCGGCGGTGGCGGCTTCCTGTGCCGTCAGGTGACGGTTGCCGAGCATGACTTCCATCGCCAGTGCTTTGCCCACCGCGCGCGTCAGCCGCTGAGTACCGCCCGCACCGGGCATGATCCCGATCGTGATCTCCGGCTGCCCGAATTTCGCGCTGTCGCTGGCGACGATCATGTCGCACATCATCGCCATTTCGCAGCCGCCGCCCAGTGCCCACCCGCTCACCGCTGCGATCACGGGTTTGCTGATGCGCGTTAGGCGTGACCAGTCGGTGAAATCGTCGGTCATCATGTCGAGCATGCTTTGATCGACCATCGCTTTAATATCCGCGCCCGCGGCGAAGGCTTTATCGCTGCCGGTCAGGATAATGCAGCCGATGCTGTCGTCGTGATCGAAGGCTTCCAGCGCGTCAAAAATTTCGCGGGTGATTTGTTTGTTGAGGGCGTTGAGTTCTTTTGGGCGATTTAGGCGTACCAGCCCAACACCGGGGGCTGGAGTTTCGGTTAAAATCAATTCATAGGTCAATTTTTCATCCGTCATTGAGCTGCTCCAATTCCAGAAATCTTTTCCGCGAATAGTATCACAACGTGCCCAAAAGGGGAATCACACGGTATGAATATCAATTCGAGTATTCAAGCATTGTTGGACTACTGGTGGCTGTACGGGCTGATCTGCTGTGCGATCCCGTTCATCATCCTGCTGGTGGTCGGGTTTTGGGTGGTGCGCAATGCGCCCCATGTGATTGAACCGGATATGGACGATATGCGCCGCAGTTACGACCAACTGCGCGCAAAGCACGCCAACTTGACGACCGATCAGTTGGTGGAGCGGATCATCGGGCGGCAGGCGCTTCGTTCCGGGGTGATCGGGGCGATCACCAGCGTGGGCGGCCTGCCGGAACTTCCGCTGGGGTTGGCGGTTGACCTCTACACGTCGGCGCGCATCCAAACAACCATGCTGCATTTCATCGCGTGGGCGTACCAACCCGCACCGGGTACGATCACGCCCACTGGGTCAAACAAAATCCTCGATCTGTCGGAAGCACTGGCACTGCAAATGGGGACTTCGACCGACGAACTGCTCGTCGTCGGCGGGCAGCAGCTTTCACGCTACGCCGCCCGCAAGCTGATCGAAGTGGTGCTGGAGAAAAGTATCGCCAAGGTGATCCCCGGTCTGGGGTTGATCATCGGCTTCGGCGTCAACTATTCGATCACACGGGGGATGGGATTCATCGCGGCGCGCTACTATGCTGCCCGCAAAGGAGTCACTCCGCCGAAATAACCCTTCGGGCGGCCCGCCGGGTCGCCCCTACGCCTCATCGCTCATGTTACGGATAGGCTTCAATGAACGCATTGATCGCTGTGTCCATTTGATTCGTATCGGTTGGCAGGCCGTCTTCACCGAATTGATCGGCAATGGCTGCGAGCGCCTTTTGCATTTTGCCGTATTCGCTTAGGGCGGTGGGTTCGTCGGCGATAAAGCGCGTATGCATGATCCACTCGTAAATCACGGCGGTGATGGCGTGCGGCGCGCGCAGGCAGTCCTGCTCTAAGGTGATGCGCGCCTCGCTGGCTCCGGCGGGGTAAATCTCGTCGCGGATGATGCGCCCGCCTTCGTTGCCGCGTTCGCCGATCGTGCTGCCTTGTTCGTACGGTTCCCACGCGGCGGGATGGGTATGGTTGAGGTTTGGCGTTGAGTTAAGCATCAGATTTCGCTTCCTGCTGCACAATCCATTGATGAAGTACGGTGGGGCTAGGCATCTCGTGGGTCACGCCGTCGATGAGTTCGAAGCGTTTATCGGACGGCTGCTGACCTCGAAAAATGCCTCATTTGCACGGTCAATCACACAATCCCCGTGAACTATTCCCGATCCTGATTGTATCAGGGATAACGGGATCACACAGAAAGGCACGCGATCCGTGATCGCGGACGAACTTCTCGCACGGCGCATTCAACAGGGCGATTCGTCAGCCGTCGGTGGCATCGTCGAACGGCATTATGACGCGCTGCTCGGCTACCTGTACCGCATGACGGGCGGCGATCGTCCGCTGGCGGAAGACCTCGTGCAGGATACGTTCGTGCGGGCGCTGCGCAGCATTGCCCAATACCAATATCCACGCCCGTTTAAGCCGTGGCTGTACGCGATCGCGACCAATCTGGCGCGCAATCACTACAAGAGTGCCGATCAGCGCTATACGCAGAACGCGGACGAGGATCTGCCGGAAGTGCCGGACGAGCATGCGATTGACGAGCCGCTGACCGCGCAGGAAGACGCACAGGCCGTGATCGACGCGCTGGCGGGGCTGCCCGATCATCAGCGGGAGGTGATCATTTTGTACTACTACCAATCCTTGAGCATGAACGACATCGCGGAAGCGCTGCATATCCCGCTTGGAACCGTCAAATCGCGCTTATCGATCGGCATCACCCGGCTGCGCGCGGCGATCAAGGAGGCTGCTCATGGGACTTAATGGACGCAAACCGAAGATGCAGCCCGCGCCTGAACCACATGATGCCGATGTGCGCGCCTTCCTTGAAGGGTGGCGGATGCCAGAAAGCGATCCGGCGGCGAAAACCCGCCTGATCATGGCCCTGAAAAACGTTCCGCTCTCGCCTGCGTGGATTGAGCCACCGCGCTTATCAAGGCGAGAGAAACTGAGTCAAGCCGTGCTGATCCTGCGTGCTCAGGTGCGGGTGGTCGGGTGGCTGACGTGGATCGCCTCGCTGATCGTGATCGCGTTCGGCGTGCTGGTGACCCTCCTTTTAGCTGATCTCGATTCCGCTGGCCTGCCGCTGGTGATCGTCGCCCCGCTGGTGACGGCGCTCGGCGTGGCCTTCATCTACGGCGAAGATGCCGACCCCAGCATGGAGATTCAGCAGGCCGCGCCGGTATCGCCGCAGGTGCTGCTGCTGGCTCGCCTGATGCTCTTGTTCGGCTTCGATCTTGCCCTCTCGCTGCTTGGCAGCTTATTTCTGACTGTCGTCAGCGCGCAGTTTACGCTGATGCCGCTGATCCTGTCGTGGTTGGTGCCGATGGCGTTCCTCTCGGCGCTGGCGTTTGTGCTCAGCGTTTTATTCTTCGACCCGCTCGGCAGTGTGCTGATCGCGATTGGTGTGTGGGGCGCGCTTGTCGTCCGGCACTATCTCACCCTCCCGCTGCCCGTATCCACCCCGGATCTGCTGTCGGCAGAGCTGCGCCCGCTGGTGCTGGCGTCTGCCGCCGGGCTGCTCGTGATCGCCTTGTGGTGGGCCGGGCGGGATCAACGCTATTTGAGGAGTGAACATGATTGATGCAGCAGTTGCGCGCCCGATGGGCTATCCCTTCGCATGGCGGCGCGCTTTGACGGCGATCGGCTGGTGGCAGCCATTCGCTGGGTTGATCGCGATGATCGTGGTTGGGCTGCTGGCGAATGCTCATGATCCGGTGGCGCAGATCATCGGCGTGTCTGCCGTGGCCGGGATCGGCGCGATGGTGGGCGGCATTCAAGGCGCGTATGTGTTCGCGCCCGCCGATGATCCGTCGCTGGAACTGATCTTGAGCGCGCCGCGCCCCCTTCGCTATCTGGTGTTTGAGCGTTTGATCGTGCTGGCGGCGCTCAATTTCGCCGCTGCGCTCATCGGGGCCGCCCTGTTTCCGGTATTGGCTCCCGGCATGTCTACAACGGGCGATCAACTGGTGCGCTGGTTCGCGCCGTTCGTGTTTATGGTCGGCCTCGGCATGGTGATCGGGTTGGTAGCGCGCCGCAGTAACTACGGCATGTTGATCGCCGTGCTGCTGGATGGGTCGATGCTGTTTGGCGGCGCGCAGTTGCTCGTCGCGCGCTTCGAGTGGGCGTGGGTGCTGCACCTGTTCCTGCCGCCGGAGCAATATTCACCGGAGCAGATCTTCGTCAACCGGGCGCTGCTGATCGGTTTGGGGATGGCGTTCATCGCCTATTCGATGCGGCTGCTGCGCGACGAAGAGCCGCTGATTGCCTCAGCACAGTCGGATTGAGAAAGGGATTACGATGGCTTTTTCGCAGCTTTGGGGCGTTATCCGCTATGAAGCGCTGATGCAGTGGCGTCGGCGCACCATGATCGTCCTGTGTGTCTTTTTCGGCGTCGGCATGATCGGCCTGATGTCGATGGTCGATTCGATCAACCAATCTGGGATGCGTGTGGAAAGCGTGCGTTTCGAAACGACCGATCAAGGCGAAGTCGTCATCATTACCAGCCGCAGCGCGGAAACAGGCGAACTCCAAGATCAGACGGTGACGGGTGACGCGGTCGCTCAAGTACCGCGCGCGTGGGAAGGTGCCGATCTCACCCTCATGGAGACGACATGGAGCCTGATCATGATCTGCGCGCCGGGGCTGATCGTCCTGCTGCTGGCGATCGCCGCACTGTTAGGCGATGTCATCCCGATCGATCGTCAGTATCGCGTGCGCGATTTGACCAACAGCGCACCGCTGCCCGTTGGCGTTTACATCACCGGCAAGCTGGTAAGTGTGTGGGTGGGGCTGGCGATCGGCTTGTGCGTGACCGGGGCGGTGATCGGTTTATTCGCTCACTTCCGCATTGGCCCGATGGATGGCTGGTTGATGGGGCGCTTCTGGCTGTTCAACATCATCCCGGCGGCGCTGATCGCGGCGGGGTATCCCGTGCTGCTGGGTGGGCTGGCCTATACCCGGCGCGGTGCAGTGCTGATTTTGCTCACGCTGGGGCTGATGCCGCTTGTACTCGCAATTGCTGTGACGCTGGTCAACCAGCTTTACGCCGATAACCCGATTTTGCGTGCTTTTGCCAGCGGCGATCTCATCACGTATGACGATGCGGTCGTCCACGTTTTGTCCAGCACCCTCACCGCGCTTGTGCCTTTTGCGTTCGCGCTGATTGGCGCAGGGGCGCTGCTGTGGGGACTCGAACGCCGTCGCAGCTATGCTTGATGCGCATCATCTCGAAATGATAGAGGACTCATCCATGACACAACTTTTCGGAATCGTGCGCTATGAAGTGCTGATGCAGTGGCGGCGGCGGACGTTTCTTCTGCTGGCCGTGTTTTTCATCGTCGGCGTGATTGGCTTAAGCGGGATAACCGATGCGACACGACAGGTTTTTCCGCAGCAAATGCAGCGCATCACCTTTGAAACCACCGCCAACGGCGAACAGGCCGCGATCGTCCTGCGCGATACCGGCACGGGTGAACTCACTACCCGGATCGCGACCGGCGACGAACTCGCGGCGTTTCCCCGATGGCTGCAAGACATCAACATCCCTTTGATGGAGTCGACCGCGACAGTGCTCCTTCTGTTGGCCCCTTCGCTGCTGGTGCTGCTGTTAGCGCTCCCGCCCATGCTCGCCGAACTGCTGCCGCTGGAGCAGCACTATAAAGTTCGCGAACTTCTCGACGCAACTTCCGTCGGGCGATCCAAACGTATCTTCGGCAAGCTGCTGAGCGTGCTTTTGGGGGTAGCGGCGATGCTGCTCGTCAGCCTGATCGCCGCGATTGCGTTTGGCACCGCTAAATACGGCCAACAGGATCTCGCGATTTTGGGATTGTACGGGCTGCTCGTCCTGTTCCCGGCGGCGGCGATCATCGCTGCGTACAGTGTGCTGCTGGGCGGGTTGGCGAAAACACGGCGCGGCGGCATCCTGATCGGGTTGGCGACAATGGGACTCAGCATTGCGCTGGCGGTGCCGATGCTGGCGGAAGCGTTCACCAAAAACCCGATTTTCGCGCCGGTCGCGACGGGGCAATACGAAAGCTATGGCGCGGTGCTGTCCGCGCTGATCACCGGCACACTGAATGCGATGCTGCCCTTCGCGCTCGGCCTGATCGCGGCGTGGATTGCGCTGTGGTGGGTCGAACGGCGGCGCATGGCCTAACGAGATACGAAAAACCATCCAACAGGAGATGATAGACGACCATGATCGAAATCAATGGACTGACGAAAACGTACAAGGGCGGCGTCCATGCCCTTAACGGCATCGACTTGACCATCGGCACGGGTATGTTTGGGCTGGTGGGCCCGAATGGGGCGGGGAAAACCACGCTCATGCGCATTTTGGCCGGGCTGCTGCGACCCTCCAGCGGAACTGTCCGTGTGTTCGGGCATGATCTGGCGACGATGCAGGGACGCCACGACGCGAAAACTATCCTCGGTTACCTGCCGCAGGAGCTCGGCCTGTACCCGAACCTGAACGCCTATGAATTTCTCGACTACATGGCGATCCTGAAGGGGATTGTCGATGTGCGCGAACGCCGCCGCCAGATCGACGACTTGATCGAGAAGGTTCACTTGAAAGATGCGGCCAAACGCCGCCTAAAGACCTATTCCGGCGGAATGAAGCGGCGCATCGGCGTGGCGCAGGCCCTGCTCGGTAACCCCAAACTGCTGATCGTCGATGAACCGACCGCCGGGCTAGACCCTGAAGAACGGGTGCGGCTGCGCAACCTGCTCAGCGATATGGCGATCGACCGCACGATCCTCCTGTCCACCCACATCGTCGAGGACATCAGCCAGTCGTGTAATGATCTCGCCGTGATCAAGCAGGGGCGCGCCATTTTCCGGGGTGCACCGTCCGACTTGATCCGTGCCGCACGCGGGCATGTGTGGATGATCCACAATGGCACGCAGCGCCCCGACGACTCGCTGACGCTGGTGTCGTCGCTGCAATTGGCGGACGGCGTACAGTATCGCGTGTTGGGCGATCCCGCCGGGACGTATCGCACCACCCCCGCCGAGCCGACGCTCGAAGACGGATATATGTGGTTGATGCGTACCGGCAGCGCCGAACCGACTCTTGAACCCGCCTAAACCGCTGGGGGAGTGAGGCGTAGGGCAGGTCTCAGACCTGCCCTACGAGCGCTTCCGGCTGGGCTCACCACTGAATATACAGAATACAGGTATCCTCGTCCATTTCATTGCGGACAACCGTTTCATCGCGCACGACTTTATATTCAAGGCTGTCTTTGGGGTGATACTTTCGAACCAACCCGTACACCATTCCATATTCGAAATCACTGGGATAAGGAGAAACCGAGATGTATTTACCGCTGCGTTCGCCGGTTTTCTCAAAGTGGCAGATCTCTTTGTCTACATTGCGGTGGCTGCTTTGATACGCAAACTCAAGCGACGCCAATGCTTCGGGAATCGTCATTTCGGGAGGAAGCGGCGCCATCTCCGCGACCTTGATGCCGACGGCTACGATGTTCAGGAAATTTTCGGTATCGATTTCTTTGAACATATTCAACAGGTCTTGATGTGGTTTCCACGTGTCCGGATTATCTTCAAAGCCGTATTTCTTCATGTAGCTTGCGGCAATATCTTCCCCCAGCGCCATGGCCAAAGATTGAATAACCCCCATATGAACTTCTTCATTGGGCTGCACGGCTTTATAAGCGACCACTGTTCCTCCACATTTTCCTGATTTGATGGGTTGACCATCAGGGACATAATTTAATCTTAACAGCTATGTGATATGAAACGTGTGAAAAATCTTACGGAATCTTTCAATGTCTGCTTACACCCCTCTACCCCCTAAATATCAGGCTCCATTCAGGATCATCAATGGGTATACTCAAAAAGTCTGTGCAGCTTTGGAGTGACCATGACCGCCCCTCTTTGCCCCAAATGTAATACCCCGATGGATTTCCGTGAGCGCGATTCGCTCTACATCTGCCCGTTTTGTGATCACAAGCGCTACGAAACCCTTGATGAAGCGCAAGCGCGCCTGCACGACAAATTAGAAGCCCAAACGCGTGCGCCCAATTTGCTCCGCTTCAACGAACGCTCACAAATCAGTCATCGGGCGCTGATCCACTACGAGGATGCACAGGCGAAGCGGATGCGCGGCGATGACGCGGGTGCGCTCGACTCGCTCGACAAAGCGATCGAGTGCGAACCGGCCTTTCTGGATGCGCATTTCTGGGCGGCCAAACTCGCTGCCGATCCGAAAGTAAAACGGGATCATCTCTCCACCTTATTGGCGCATGATCCCGGCAACATGGATGCGCAGCGCGAATTGATGGTGCTGGATGGGCGGCTGACGCCCGAAGAAGCCGAACGCAGCAAGACTCAAGAGACGGCGCCGCTCGTACACGTCGATGCGCCGATCAAAGCACAGACGGAAACGCTGCTTTGTCCGGCATGCGGTGGTACGCTCACCGCTGATGAAGCCAACGGACGCGTTTTCTGCAAGTTCTGCGGTCATTCCGCGCCGCTGCCCAAACACGAAGTCGAACCGGAAGCGCTTTCGGTCGCGCTGATCAAGCAGCGTGCGCAGACGAAGCGGTGGGTGATTGGCGAACGGATCGTCCACTGCAATCACTGCGGCGCAGAGCGGACGATCCCGGCGCGCCAGCTTTCGATGGTATGCCCCTTTTGCGGTTCCACCCACGTGATCGAAACCGATGCGCTCAACACCTTCACCAACCCCGACGGGCTTGTCCATTTCAGTGTGACCGAGCAGGAAGCCGGGACGATCATCCGTGAAAAGCTGAAAGGCTTGGGCGAACGCCTCGTTGGACTGTTTGACGATAACCGGATCGCGCGGGCGATGCTGTTAGGGACGTATCTCCCGTTCTGGGTGTTTGATGTGATCGTGGATGTGCGGCAGACGATTATCCAGATCCCGCGCAGCAGCACCTCAGAACGATCGCTGTATCATCCGGTCACAGAGTCTGCTTACCAGACGAACCAAATCTCCGATGCCATGCTGGGGGTGATTATTCCCGCCGTGACCAGCCCGCTACCGGCGTTGATCTCAAAAATTACGGATTACGAGATCGGCGCGGTGCAAGCCTATGACGCTGAACTGCTTGCTCGCTATCCCGCCCGCCTGTACGACAAAGACTTTGACAAGGCCTCGTTGGATGCGCGCGAAGTCGTGTCGGCACATATGCGCGATCGGCATTGTTTCGGGGCGGTCAGCGACAGAGATACGACGGTGAATGTGACCACACTCGTCAAATCGATGACGTTTATGCTGCTGCTGCTGCCGGTTTGGATCGGCACATTGTATGAGAAAGACGGGGATGTTCGCACGGTGCTCGTCAACGGCCAGACCGGAAGCTGTGTGTTGGGCAAGGCCGAAAAAATCGCCGGGTAATCAGTGGCGGAAAAGGAGGTGCGGTGGGCGCGACGAATCGCTAGCCCAATTGACCCCCATCAAAATAAGGACGTTGGTTCTGCAACTTTTCGAAGGGCTTCCCGTATAGTGTTGTAGTTCCGAAATGCACATGCGGTGAGATCAACTCACCTGAATCGCTACGAGCGAAGGGAATCGCGAAAATCATGACTCAGAACACCAACCAGAATCCTGAGAATCAGGGCCGTCCGTTTAACGAACAGTTGGAAATCGCCGGAAATCAGCTCGTTGACCGCGTCAAGGAATTGATTGAGCAGGGGAATGTTCGCCGCTTGATCATCCGCAACCCGGAAGGCCGCACGCTGCTCGAAATCCCGTTGACGATCGGTGCGGTGGCGGGTGGCGCGCTCGTCTTCTTCAACCCCGTGTTGGCGGCAGTCGGCGCGCTGGCGGCGTTGGTTGCCCGCGTGACGATCGAAGTTGTCCGCGAAGAGCCGAGCGCGACGGTGACCGATGTTAAGCAGAAGGTCGAAAACACCGTCGATGATGTGGCGAACAAGCTGAGCGAATAAGCGTTAGCGCGGCGAAAACCGCAATCCAAACACACCTCAAAAACCGGGCGATCGTCACACAAACGATCGCCCGGTTTTTCTTTGGCGCGTCTGCGCTTTATGGGGTGTTCTGTTCCGGTTTCGCTGAAGCGATCACCGGGCTGTCTGCGGCAAGGCGAATCGCTTCCATTGCATCGACACGCGGTATCTTGTCATCCATACTCATCAAAAAGACAAGCGCATCTTGCAGCGAGCCAAATGCCCGCGCTTTCGAACGCAAAAACTGCACGGCTATTCCGGCGATCATACGCTCAATCGGCGTCTTGTTCAGCGTGATCAACCAGCCGACATTGGGGTGATTGTTGAAGGGACGCAAGAGTTTTTGCAGCCCCACCAGTGATACGGTGAACTGATGCACGTTGTTGCCGTCGGCGATGAAGTGCACCGGGTGATCGACCGCTTGAATCACCTTGAGCGATTGCTCAATGAAGTCGGTCAGTTCTTCTTGCGTCAGCACATCGTACGATTCGTTCACCAACACATAGGGTTCGATCAGCCAGTATAAGCGATAAGACATCGCAATTCCTCTGCCAACTAGTTCAACGGGATTGTCGGTCAGCTTCCGGGCAGCCTCATAGACAATTCCATCATACCCTTAACTGGGATGAGGAAGGATTGGGAAATTAATACGGTATATGAAGCGTATGATTACCCGTTGAGCAGTTTGGGCAGGAGCGATTCCATCAAAGCGGCGGTTTCATCAATCGATTGGAAATCGTCGGCATAGCTGATCACATTCAACTGCGGGTCGTAGCTCCAGAATCCGCCGCCCTCATACAAAAAACGGATATACGTGTAGGCAATGCCCAATGTGATCCGTGCCACGCTGCCGCCCATAAAGGGGAATGTGATGATGCATCCGCGCGGGTGGCAGTACAGACGGAGCTGAAGCGCTTCCATCGGGTAGAGCAGCTCCACGTCCTCGCCTTCCGCTCCCGGTTGCGCGATCAGCGTTTTGTCGAATTGGAGCAGAATGCGCGCCAGCGCACGCGGCTCGATTCTGCGCACGGGATAGTAAGGCTCTGGCACATCCGGCATGCTGCCGAAGCGATACAGCCACTCGATCATCGCCGGGGTGAGCTGCGCGAGTTTGGGGACGTAGAGGTGAATGGCGTAATTCATAGATCAGTGGGTTTCCACGCGCGTTTGCGCTTCGATCGGGATTGATTGTACCGTTGGCCCATGCGCCTTCAGCAGATCGATCAGCAGGGGAAGGTTATCATATTCCCATAACGGCTGCACAAACCAGACTGCGCCACCGCGATCCAGCAGCGCCAGCTTGCGCCCGCCTACACGGTAGCCGCCAAACTGATCCCAGCCGAGGTCGCGTCCGCTTTCGTGCAGCCCGCGCTCGCTCAAGCGAAGGGTATCCCCGAAGCGCACGGCATCCCCATTCGCCAACCGCTGCGCCATCAGTGGACGCAGCGCGCGAAAGACGCGCTCTTGCAAATTTGCACCCAACGCCGCCGTGCGGTGATAAAAGTTGGTGATGGCGAACTGTTCGCCGCGAATGGTCGTCACCGTGATCCGGTAGACATTGCGGCGGTACAACCCGCCAAAATAGGCGATTTTTTCGGCGCGCAGCCGCAGCGAATCGATCTCGTCGTAGCTGAAATCGACAAAGCGCGAACCTTCATGATAGGTGAACCCGCGCTCGTACAGCAGAATTTCATTGTTCCAGCGGTGCAGCACCCACCATGCTAAGAACACCGTGATCGCCGCCATGATCAGCATAGCGACGATCGGACTCCAGTCATACGGCAGCGATCCGACCGTCGCGCTGACGAGCAGCCCGCCCGAAATCACCACCGCGTACGATGCGATCAGCGGACGCAGCCGATCGGCAGGGTAGGTGCCGATTGGCTCTCCATACAGGCGGTGCGCGGCGACGCTCGTCGAAGCGCCTTCGGGTGCGCTTAGCGGTGCGCCTTTTGGGTCGCCGATCACGAATGCATCCTTTTGCCCATAGGGTTAGCTGCCCGCGCTCACCTGCAAATTGTCGAACAGCACGCGCAGCCCGATCCGGTTATACGCGCTGCCGACCATCGCGACTTGGCCTTCGTTGTAGGCATCGTCGTTCGCTTCTGCGACCAGCGTTTCATTGACGTAGAAGGCGAGATAATCGCCGACGCACACCGCACGCAGGTGATTTTCTGCTGGCCCCACATTGATCGCGTTATTGACGCGCCAATCTGCCAGCACGGCGACGTTACGCCCGCGCGCCCGCAGGATCGCGCCCGCACCGCTGCCTTGAATCAGGAACAGATACCCGTCGCCCTCTAATTGGAAGGGAATGGTGTTCGGGTCAGGGGTGATCACGTCAGTGGGAGCCGGAATGAGGGTGCTGATGGCGGTGGCGACAGGCGTGGTTTCGGCGGTCGCGTCGGCAGTTGCCTCGGCGGTTGCTTCGGCGGTTGCTTCGGCGGTCGCGTCGGCGGCTGCTTCACTCGTGGACTCGGAGGTGGGTTCATTGATGGCGGCGAGATCGGCATCGACGGCGACCGGCAGACCCACACGCCCGCGGACACGACACATGATCCCGTAGGCGACTTCATTCCGCTCGGTGACCTGTGTCACATCGGCATCGATGATGACATCGCCGTAGACATCGCCCCACTGTCCCCACCACAATTTCCCGGTGCCATCGGTTACGTCGATGCGGTAGCGTCCATCGACGATGCGCAGTGTTGCGCCATCGTAAGCGCCTTCTTCCCATGAGTTCGGCTGGCTGAAATTGGTGTTCGCCAGCTCATCGCCCTTGACGATCGTGCGGGTGGCACCGCCCGGAGCACAGGCGCTCAATACAACCGCGATTAGTGTGGTGGTTCCGATAAGCCTCAACGCCCGTTTCACTCTAATATCCGTCCCTGCGCGTCCGCGCGGCTGTCGTCGGTCGTGATGTTTCCTATTATACGCGGCGATCGTCTAGCTCGTTCATGCCGCGCCGATTTCTCTCCATCTCTTCACATCCGCAAGGGATATGGCATTATTCTACAAGAAGTTGACTGGATGTGAGACCTTGACGACGATTCCCGCATTTTACCGACCCTTTATCCCCGGCCAGCCGGTGCGGCAGCGCGCCACCGCCTTTGTGATCCGGCGTGATCCGGTGCCCGCGCTGCTCGTGTACTATCATCCGAACATCAAAGCGGGCTTGTATCTTCCCGGCGGCGGCATCGAGGCAGACGAAGCGCCGTTCGACGCCGTTTGCCGTGAATTGATCGAAGAAAGCGGACTTGACCTAAAAACATGCCACGCGCTGCGATCGCTGCCGGTGTTCCAGTACTACAAACCAGCGACTTCGCGCAACGTCGAACGGCATGATTTCGTGTTTTTGGCCCCGTCGGGATTACCCGAATGGTGGACGCACGCGGACACCGCCGAGGATGAGAACAACGGGGAAGTACAAACCTTCCAGTGGGTCACTTCCGCGCAGATCGACCGCGTGCATCCTGAATTTCAGCCGCGCATCACGGCGGACTGTTTGCCTGAATTGTTTGGAGAGGAGACGATACAAGGGGCATAATCAGCGCTATGCCCCTTTTGAAGAATTAAATCGCTCCGGCAGTGAAAATCCCGGTTTCCTGCACATCGACGCGCACATTGTCGAGGAACGGTGGGATGATTTCCTTCGGATCGAGTTCGCCAACCGGACGCTTTTTCGCCACCATCACGATCAGTGCGATGACGCCGGTCGGCTGCCCGCCTTCGGTCGCAAATCCCACCGCAACTCCGACCACACCCGGCAGGCTCATGAGCCAGTCGGAATACTTCTGCTGCACGGCGGTGGCGTGCCGGATCGCTGCTTGCTGCAAATCCTGTGTCATGGCTGCATCCTTCGAGGCGTACTGGTCTGCTCGTGGGTTCCTAAATCACAAGGTCAAGCGCACTGAGTACCGTATCGATCGGCGTAAAAATGGTCGCCTGTGCCGATCCTGCAAACAGCAGGCCAACCGCGCTGTTTTCCGCCACATCGACGATCAGCGATCCTGAATCGCCGCCCTGACTCATGGCGGTGGTGATGACCTGCCCGGTGAAACGGGCGGTTTTCTGCCCTGCGGCGGTGCTGTAAGCAATATCGACCGTCGCGTTCATCAGCGTGATCGTGCCTTCGGTATATTCGGTGGTGCGGCCATATTTGCGCACTTTCATACCCAGTACAGGCGCTTTCGTCTGGTTCACCACGCCGATCTGCCGGATTTCGTCTACAAACATCGACGGGTTGACCGGACGGGCGACGGCGCAGTCCACGGCATTCGTCGGGACGGCTTGCGCGGTGCCGACCGTGGGCACGGCGGGCGTCGTCGCAGGTGCGTCAGCGGCCTGTGCTTGTGCTGATTGGCTGCCCGCTGTCGTCTGGGAACTTTGCGAAGAACTGACCCGCTGCTGCGAACCAAGCAGCGCGGCGAGGGCATTGATAATAGCGATGAGCAGGCTCAAAATATCGCAGCCGTTGGCCGTGGAGGGCGGGGGCTGTGCTGGCGTTGTCGGTGGGTTGGTGGTCGGCGGCTGCACGACGGGCGGCTGGCTGGTATCGGTTTCGTCGGTGTAGCGCAGGCGAACGAACCGTTCTAGGTGGGCGACCACATCGGCGGGCTGCTTCCCGCCATCGAGCGGCCCCGGTTGCAGCACCGCATCGCCGATCACGCCGTCATTGCTGTTCGCCAGCACGTGATTGTTGGAGAGGATGAGCGCATCCCCGGTGCGGCGATCTTTGACCAGCGTACCCAACGTTCCGGCGGTGATTTTATAATGGCCGATGCTCACGCCGCTGGGAATCGTCGGGCGGAACGGATCGCGCGCGGTTTGTTGGGCTTGCAGGTAGCCGACTTCGATCACGTCGGTTTTCACGCCGCCAACCTGCTTGGGAATCACATCCCCGGCGGCGAGTGCGGTCAGCGGGTGCTTCGTTTGAACCAGCACGACGACCGCTACTTCGTCGGTGAGAACCCCGTTGGATTCCTTGTAGCCAACACCCACCCCGACGACATTGTTCTTTGCTAACAAGGTGTCTTCATGGGCGGCTTGTGCTTCAACCGCTTGCGCCTGCATGGGAGGGAGACTCGGTTCCGGGCTGGACATGCTGCACCTCACGAGAGCTATCAGAGAAAGTCAATCGACGGTGTTCACAGATGCGTTAAGGCGCTGCATCCGTTCACGCGGTCAGTTCACACGACTATAGCACACTTCAAGGGAACTGATTCGAGAGTTTGATTCGGCTCCCTAATCAACTGGAATGGAGAATAGAGTCCATGAATCGGATCGTCGTTCTGGGGACGAGCGGCTCTGGCAAAAGCACGTTTGCCGAGCGTCTGTGCGCGCGCCTCAACATACCCTGCTATGACATTGATGTGCTGGCGTGGATGCCGGGCTGGCAGCAGCGCCCACGCGAAGCACTGCGCGCCCGTATCGCAGAAGTGGCAGCGGGCGATCGCTGGGCGGTGAGCGGCAATTACAGCACCGTCCGCGATGTGCTGTGGCCGCGTGCCGATACGGTGATCTGGCTGGATTATCCGCTTCGCATCGTGCTGTGGCGGCTGTTCCGGCGCACGCTCAAGCGCGTGATCACGAAGGAAAATTTGTGGGGGACGGGAAACGTCGAACAGTGGAGCAATTTCTTCTCGCGCGACAAAGACACGAATATTTTCCGGTGGGCGCTTTACAGCCATCCCAAGCACCGCGCTGAATACCCGATCGCCTTTCAGCAGCCGGAATATGCCCATTTGAACGTCATTCGCCTCACCACGCCGCGCGCCGCCGATGAGTGGTTGAAGCAGTTTCCTGAACTCAAGTAAATAGACAACGAACCAACGATCAAACCACAGAGGACACGGAGATCACAGAGATTCTGAGGGAAAACTTTCGCTCATTTTCTCTGTGTACTCTGTGATCTCCGTGGTTTCAGCATTTGGCAGTGATTTTGTTGTGATCGCTTCTGGGGTTAATGCCCCCGATGCTTGGCTTTCGCCTTGTCGAGCGCGATCTGCCGTTTGCGGGCTTTTTCTGCTTCTCGCTCCGCTTTTGACTCGACTCGACGTGCTTGTTTGTGCTGCTCGATTTGCAGCCGCATGGCTTCATGTGCTTTCGACGACACGCTTAGAGCGTCGATTTGCTGGCGAATCGTGCGCTGCATCCGTTTGAAATTCACCGGTCGCACCTGCGCGGATTCAATAGGTACGCCCGCGTCCATCGGCGCATGGGCGATCGACCGTGCGAGGGCATCGTAATCGCGGCTGAGCACAAACGCGGCGATCTCACCGTCGCTTGGTTCGGGACCAAAGATGAATTTCGCGGCGAACAAGCGCCCGTCGCGTTCGTTTTCCAACAGACCGATCCAGTAGGGATCAACGAATAAGACGGTGAATCGCATGAAGGGGACTCCTCGAATTGAACTCCAGACACGCAAAAATAGCCATCTGGACATTCCTTCGAGGACGGATACGGGCGGCGTTCGGGGGATTCTCAGGAGAACGAACGCCGCGCCCCGACTACCAACGGGGACAGTGTTTCTGCGGTACCCTTACGATAGGCCGAACGCCGATCCGAGTCAAGCAAAAACGGTGTCAATACAGCGAAAAACTTAACGCAAAGGCGCAAAGAGAGGATGCTTTCCTTTGCGTCTTCGATGCTTAGCGTCTTTGCGTTGACTCTTTCATGCTGTTTTCTTTTTGCGTTTTACCGTTGTGTCGATCCCTTCTCTGATTCAGGGCTTTGCTATAATGGGCAGCACAGCCGAAAGGACATCCTTTTTTATGTTTCTCGCAAACCCCGAAGCCCGCCGCGTGCTGTGGTGGGCGTTTAACCTGCGCTGCCCTCACTGCGGTATCGGTCGCACCTTCAGTGGATTATTCAAAGCGAATGAACTGTGTGCGCACTGCGGCGTACGTTTCGAACGGCATTCCGGCGAATCGGTAGGGGGCATGTACATCAATTTGTCCATCGCTGAAACGACGACGATGGGCGGCTTCTTCCTGTTTAATACCCTCTTTCACTTCCCCGTGGTGCCGCATGCCATTTTTTGGGTCCTCTACAACATTGCGTTCGTGACCTACTTCTACAACCGGTCGCGTTCGTTATGGGTCGGTGTCAATTATTTGACCGGTGGCGTGTATCGGGATGACGATCCGCGTGCACAGGGTGAAGAAGAGTTATGAGGGAAGGTGCCGCAGGGAGGCACCTTTACTTTTCACAAAACCTCAATAGATCCCGAATAAGCCTCACACAAACACCTCTCCGTTGATGCGAAAATCTTCGCTCGCCAAAACCTATTCTTCGCGTCAAGCTTGTATAAACCGCACAAAATCCATTGAACATCAATGAATTTTTCATTAAAACACATGAACAATATAGTTAAGCAACTCTGATTTTTGTAAATGGAAAGAGGTGCACAATGCATCTGATTTCTTGTCGCCGCACCCTACAACATTTGCCCCTCACTTTCTTGTTGATCAGTGTAGTGCTCAGTCTCGCGAGCGGCTGCACTTCCGCGCCGACGCCGATTCCGCCCACCGCCACCCCCGCCTCAACACTGACGGTTGGCATGTCGCTGTCGAACCTTGCGAACCCCTTCTTTGCCTCTATGCGTGACGGTGCCAATGAAGCCGCCACCCGCTTAAATGTGACCCTCGTGGTCGAAGACGCCGCTGACAATGCCGACACACAAGCCCAGCAAATTGAGGATCTGATCGATCAGGGCGTCGGCGTGCTGCTGATCAACCCGGTGGATTCGGATGCGATTGTGGCCTCCGTGGAAGCGGCCAATGCCGCCAACATCCCGGTGATCACCATTGATCGCAGCGCCAACGGCGGTACCGTACTTGCCCACATCGCGTCCGACAATGTAGCTGGCGGACGTATGGCGGGGAACTACCTTGCGGAAACATTGGGCAATACCGGCCATATTGTGGAGCTGACCGGCATTGAAGGCACATCCGCCGCCCGTGATCGTGGTGCTGGATTCAATGAAGCGATCGCGGCTTTTCCGGAAATGCAGGTCATCGTCCGCGAAACGGCGAACTTCAGCCGCGAAGAAGGGCAGACGGTATTTGCCAGCATTCTGGAAGCCAACCCGAACATTGACGCTGTATTCGCGCACAACGACGAAATGATCCTCGGTGCGATCGAGGCGGCCCGCGCCGCCGGACGCCTGAGCGAAATCAAGTTTGTCGGCTTCGATGCGGTCGATGATGCCCTGACTGCGCTTGAATCAGGCGAACTGCTGGCGACTATTGCGCAGCAGCCCGCCGAAATGGGGCGACTTGGCGTGGAAAACGCCGTGCGCGCCCTCAACGGCGAGTCAGTGGAAGCCAGCATCCCGGTCGATTTGGCATTGATCACCCGTTAACCCTTCGGTCATCGTTCTCGCAGTCGGGCGGGTGCACTTCACCGCTCGGCTGCCTGATCGGTCATGAGGATGGAAGGAGTCGTTCCGATGCCCAAAATGAAGATGTCTGTCGCGCAGCGTATCACCCTCGCTTTTGCTTTTATGGTGCTGCTGGTGCTGGTCGCTAGTGGATCGGGGCTGCTGTTGAATGCATCCGCCAGCCAGCGGCTTGCGACGGCGGGGTCTGCGATCGATCAAACAGACGCAGTCGCCAATCTCGAAATCGCTTGGTATCAAGTCGTCGCCAGCACCGACTATATGCTGCTGACGCGCCAAACGACGCTCATCGAAGGGCGCCTAGGCGAGCAGTTAGCCACCTTCAATGAGCGCCTTACAGGGATGGAAGGGCTGCATTTTGGTACGACCGATGCGGCAGTGGCGCAAAATGATGCCCTGATCACCACCCTGATCCAGTTGGGCAACGATCTCAATGCGACGGCCAATGATCTATTCGCCTTAGCCAGTTCCGGCAGTTGGACGCGGGCACAGGCCCTTCGCGCAACCGAGCTGTCGTCATTCCAACGGCGCTTCAGCGAAGTATTGGAGCAGCTTCAGACCAATATCCATGCGGATGTGGAAGCCGCGATTGTCCGTTCCTCAGAGGTACAAGCAGCCGCCCAACGCAGTTGGATTTTCATCTCCCTGATCGCGGTGGTGAGCGGTATTGGCGCGGCAGTGATGGTCGCCCGCAGCATTATCCGCCCGGTCGGTCGGCTGGTTTCCGCCGCCGATGCGATTCAGCAAGGCGATCTAACACAGCGTGTCCCGGTTTCCGGTGCCCGTGAGCTCGGCGTGATGGCGAACGCCTTCAACAATATGACCGATCGCTTAAGCAAGTCGATCAAGACCTTGGAACACAGCGTTGAAGAACTGGAAATCTCGAATAGTGAGCGTGAACGCCTGATCACCGAACTCCGCGAAGCGCTGTTGTTCAAAGATCAGTTCCTCGCCACCATGAGCCATGAATTACGGACGCCGCTGAACGCCATCCTCGGCTATGCTGCGCTCATCCTAGACGAAGAAGACCTCAACGAAGATAACAACTACATGGTCAGCCGCATCGAAGGCAACTCCAAGCGGCTGCTTAACCTCATTAACGATGTGCTGAATATCGCGCGCATCAACGCCAACCGCGTCGAAATCGTGGCGCGACCGGTCGAAGTGCAAGCGATGGTGCAGTCTTGGTACAACGACTTCAAACATCAGGCCGACGATAAAGGGCTGCGCTTCGATCTGGAGATCGATCCCGCCATGCCGCGCACCATCGTCGGCGACGAAGAACGCCTGACGCAGATCACCGCCAACCTGCTCCACAACGCCATGAAGTTCACCGATGAAGGGTTTATCGCCCTACGCGTGAACCATGTTCCGGACAAAGCCGAATGGACGATCGCCGTTGCCGACTCCGGCAAAGGTATCCCCGATACATGGCAGCATTTGATCTTCGATGAGTTCCGGCAGGTGGACAGCGGTTCGAAACGCAAGTATGGCGGCGCGGGACTCGGCCTCTCCATCGTCAAGAAGTTGTGCCTCTTGATGGGCGGCAGCGTCAGCGTCAGCAGCAAACTCGATGCAGGCAGTACCTTCACGGTCACCCTGCCCTTGAAAATGGAAGTTTTACCGGAAAAAGCCACCGGTACCACCGCTAAGATAAAAGAGGAAACCCAAGATGTCGCCCAACTCACTCCTGCTTGATGGATGGACCGTCATGGTGGTCGACGACGAAGATGACAGTCTCGACGTTGCTCGTCGTCTCCTGACGAAGGCGGGCGCGCGGGTTTTTACGGCAGGCGATGGGCAAACGGCGCTGGATCTGATTCACGATGTGAAGCCGGACTGTGTGCTCTCTGACCTGTCAATGCCGGAAATGGACGGATGGACGCTGATCCATCACTTGAATGAGAACCGTCCCACAGCAGACATTCCCGTCATCGCCTTGACCGCTCACGCCATGCCCGGTGATCGCCAGCGGGCGATTGAAGCGGGCTTCTCAAATTACATCACCAAGCCGCTGGACGCGCGCAAGTTCATCCAGCAGCTCATCGCTATTCTGATTGATATGCCACATCTGGCGCACCGATTCCAATCGCCGCCAGCAGATACGCCGAGAAGTGATCAAGCGAGAGCCTCTTAGAAGGAAAATGCTATGAGTCCGCAGCGCATTCTGATTGTTGAAGATGAACCGGATGGCGCCGATCTGGTACGCCGCCTATTGAAAAGCAATGGCTTGGAGACGACCATCGCGATCAACGCTGAAATCGCCGTGAGCAAGCTGGCGGCTGCGCCGGAGGATTATATGGGCGTGGTAGTTGACCTCGCCCTTCCGGAAATGGATGGGTTTGAGCTAATGCAGGTGATTCGGGGAGACGCGCGGCTTCAGCATTTGCCACTGATTGCGATCACGGCGTTTCATACCCCAGAGTTGAAAGTTCGCGCCTTGGAAGGCGGTTTCGATGCTTACTGTCCCAAGCCGCTGGATGCGCAAACCTTCATTCAAGCGCTGGCAGGGATTTTGGCGTAAGTTCTGTAGACAGGGCGAGCCAACACACTGCTCGCCCCGTCGTTGTGCCTCACTGGTAAATATCGGTGCGGCGATCTTCAAACACCGGGATGCGTCCGCGCACAATATCGACGTAATCGAGGTCGATTTCAGCGGTGACGAGGGTCGGTGCTTCACCCACTTCCACCACAATCTTGCCCCAAGGATCGACGATCATCGAGTGACCGCCGTACACCTTGTCGCCGATTTGCCCCGCCGCGTTGCACGCCACCATATACGTCTGATTTTCGACCGCGCGCCCCTGCATCAGAATCCGCCAGTGCTCGATGCGCTCAATCGGCCATTCCGCCGGAAGCAGCACCATCTTCGCACCCTGCACCGCATAGCGGCGGAATAATTCCGGGAAACGCAGATCGTAGCAGATCGCCATTCCGGTCGTGCCCCATGGCAAATCCATCAACAGCGGCGCGGCCCCCGGTTGCAGCCAGCGATTTTCATCCATCAACCGGAACAGGTGAATTTTGCGATACACGCCAAGCAGCTTGCCATTGGGGGCGAAGAACGTCGCGCTGTTGCTGACTTCCACGCCGCGCTTTTCCAGAAGCGATCCCACAATGCTGATCTTGTTTTGGGTCGCCAGCGTCGCCAATTGGGCGAAGATCCCCACATTCAGCGCGACGGCATGTTCGCGCGCTTGATCAAGGGCATAGCCGGTTGACCACAATTCCGGAAAGACGACGAGGTGCGATCCGCGCCGCGCCGCTTCCACGATCCACTCTTCGGCGGTCTTAAGGTTCTTGCGCACATCGCCGATCGCGATGTTCATCTGCGCAAGGCTGATAATGAGTTTAGTCACGCTGGGTATCCTTAGGGTTATCCATTTATTGAATGATCCCCATTGTACATAGGACTGCTGGGTCTTGCGCGTAACCTTTGTCGCGATGGATGTCATTCCCCGCGCGTCGGTAAATCGCAAAGAGGTAATCACAGCAAAGTCACTGACAACTGCTTGAACCACGGAGAGCACAGAGGACACAGAGAAAATAGGAGGAAGTTTTCTCTCAGAATCTCGGGGATCTCCGTGTCCTCTGTGGTTTCATCTTTCGTTGTTTATTTGCCTGCTGAACGTCTTTGCGTCAAGGCTTTCATTTATCCACGCCAGTCAAGGACGCCGGTTCTCTCTCTCCACACCTTGAGGACGGCTTCCACCATCTGCGATTCATCCAGCGTCGAGGTGTCGATTTCGTATATCCCCGTCAATTTGCGAATCGCCCATTCGCGCCGCAGGATACCGAGTGACAGCCCGCGCACCTTCGGATCGTGATAGCGTGCGCCCAAGGAGAGGTGCAGCCGTTGAAGCACTGCATCCAGCGTCGCCGCCAGCACGATCACCGGGCCGGTGCGTTCCATCAGCGCATAATGATCGGCCACCAGCAGCACCTGACCGCTTACATAGATCACGGTGCCGCGTGCCAGCGCAATTTCGTGGATCAGGTCGCTTTCCATGCTGCGTAAGCGCGCATCGCCATACTGTTCGCGCAGGTCGTCGGACGTCATCCCGGCGCGATCTTCAAAGCGCGAGGAAAAATCGATGAAGGGCATGCGCAGCCCTTCGGCACAGCGCCGTGCGATCGCAAGCTGACCGGGGCCAATGTACCCGGTCAGAATGAGATTCGCGTCGGTGAGCGCTGTCCGGCTGATCGAAGATCCGTTGATCATCAACGCCAGCCGGGATACCACTCGTCAAGATGCGGCAGGAGCTCGTGCAGGTTGTTCACGATCGCGTCGGGGTGAATATCCTCGTCCTCGAACACGGGGCGGCGCGGAGTCAGCCGCAGCACCGCTTTCATCCCCATACTTTTCGCGCCAAAAATATCGGCTTCCGGGTCATCGCCCACGAATACCGTTTCGGCGGGCGTCGTGCCAATCTTTTTGAGCGCGAGTTCAAAGATGGCCGGGTGCGGCTTCAAATAGCCGACATCGGCGGCGGAAATACGGCATTCTGGGAAGTAATGCAGAATGCCATGCCCCTCAAATTCGATTTCGCGCAGCCACATCGGCTGAAACGCATTCGTCACCACGCCGACTTTCAAGCCGCGTTCGATCAGCAGTTTCATCACAACCGGGACATCAGGGAAAATCGACGTACCGGGGACAGCTCGCCAGCCGTAGTGCTCCAGCACGGCGCGGGCTTCCAGCTTCTCTGCCGGAACGCCCAGCGCTACCGCCGATTCCACCAATACTTTGCCCACATTCGGCGCAATCATGGTGCCGCGTGCCGATGTCCACGCTGAGATCGTCCGGTTGCGGAACTCGGTCGCGTACGCTTGCATATCGTTTAGTACATCGGCGTGCAGGCTGTTCAGGTAGTTGAACACCCCCTGCAAGTGCCGTAATTCAAGGTTCGTCCAATCGTCTTCGAAGCGGCTCCAATCGATGAGCGTATCGTCCACATCAAAGAGTACAGCTTTCAGCAGTGACATAAGAGTCGGGCATGTCCTTTGAACATGTTCGGGTAGGCTAGAATCAGGCATTCCTGAAATGAGGAAGATCGGTCGGGAAAGGGCGGTAGGCGGGTGCGCGGCCTACCACCCCTACAGAAGCGAGGTCGTTCGTTATACCTTCATCGCGGCGCGCCACGACAGCAGCACGTCTTCCAACCCTTGTTTGAAGGTTGAAAAACGCGGCTGCCAGCCAAGCAGCGTTTTGGTATCGCCATTGCCGGGGTGCGAATGGGCATTCAGCAGCCCATACTGCACGGGGCCAAGGGCCATCCGTGCCAGCGGAGTCGTCAACGGTGACGCCGACGGGGCATTCAAGCCCTGACTCTGCGCGAAGTAGGCGAGGAATGCGGCAGGTGAGGCAGCGTGATCGTCCACCACGTTCAGCAGCGATCCGCTCGGTTGGCTGTTCAGCGCGGCGGTGACGGCGGCGGCGGCATCTGCCGCATGCACCCACCCGGCACTCGCGCCAGATTCGCTGGTGTAAACACGTCGATTCGATCGCAGTGCAGATCCCAGCGCTTGCAGATCAGGCGTATCGCCGTAAATATAACCGAAGCGCAAAATCGAATAAGGCAGACCTGAATGAATTACAAGGTCTTCCGCTTCAACGATAGCATCAAGCGCGGGCTGAATCGCTTCATCTTCACTGTGAACATCCGCGAAGGCGAAGCTGCCATGCAGAAAATACGTCGCCCCTGCTGCTTTCGCCGCTTCCAGCAGTGCCGCTGTACCCTCGACCAGCAGCGCAGCCGTCTGTGCCCAGTCTACCGGAGAGAACGGCAGACCGTTCGCCGTCTGTGCGGCAAGGTTGACGACCGCTAGGTTTTCACGTCCCAGCGTAGTCATCGCCGTGCGCAGTTCGCCTGCGCGGAACAAGCCGGGGTAGGTTGGAATGCCACCATCCGCGCGGATCGCTGCCGCGTCCGGCTGTGTCCCGGCGGTGCCGGTGACTTTATTTCCGGCGGCGCTCAGGTGGCGGACGACTTCGCGCCCGACGAGCGTGGTCGCGCCGGTGACGAAAACTCGCTTCGTAGGGGTCGATGTGTTTTGGGTCATGGTTTGCCCGCTTTGTGCAATTTGGAACGGATTTCGGTGAATTATGCCATTACTGAGAGGCTGTCGTCAATCATGCCGTATGCTTGGTGCAATTAAGGCGTGGCAGTCAGCGACTGCATGTAATCGCCAAATGCCAGCAGGTTTTGGATCGCCTCGCGCAGCATCTCCCATAGGTCACCGAGGGGTACGCTGGTCACATTGGGCAGCGGGCGGGGAACGGCATCGATTAAAATAGAAAGCTCTTTCAAGGCGCGTTCGTGATGCGTGCGCATGCGGCTAAAACGAGAAATCGCCTGTCGAATTGCGGCATCTTCGGTGACGATGCGCTTGCTATCCGGCGATTCATAATAATAACGGTAGCGCCAATCGCGGTGTTCTCCGCTCATCAGCTTCATGCGCTCATTCGAGTATTGAAGCACGGCGAACAGTTGATCGGCGGCGCGTTTGTCTTCCGAGTCCGGGGCATCGTCGGCCAGCAGCCCACCCACGCGCTCATCAAGCAAACGCCCCACCAATTCCAGTGCCGCGCGGGCGCGATTCAACCGCTGTGTGTACTCGTTATTCAACTGCCACAACAACTCAGCGGTTTCGATCATCATAAGACCTATTTTTGAGTGGTGCTGCTCCTTCGAATCATAACATAGAATCAGAGTGTCGCGTGTGCAATTTTTCCATAATTCAAACAGAACGCTTGTGCTGAATTTATACACATCAAACCAAAAGTGTGTTATGCTAACCACGAGGTAGTGTTTCGAGTGGTGAACCCATGAGCAAATACGACGAAGAGTACGACGACGACGCGTACGACGACGAAGATGACTACGAGGACGAAGACGAAGATTTCGAGGACGACGATGACGCGCCGCCTTCACGGTCGGCGTCGAATCCGTTTAGCAGTCGTCCGGGATCAGGGGGTCTCCCCGGCAGCGCAGGGGTGCGCGGCGCGGGTCTGCCTGCACGCCCAGCCGGTTCGTCGGGTGGGTCATCAGGTGGTTCTGGCAGCGGCTCAAGCGGCGGTTCGTCTGGCGGCTCTTCCGGCGGTTCCTCCGGTGGATCGTCCAGCGGCGGATCATCGCCGTTTCAACGCCCACCCTTAGGCGGCGGTTCGTCGGGCGGTTCCTCCGGCGGTTCACAAAGCGGCGGCAGTTCTGGTGGAAATGCGCCGAGCCCCATTCGCGGCGGCTCACAGGGCAGCGGATCATCCGGCGGTTCGGGCTTTGGTTCCAATCCGTTTAATCGTCCACAGGGCGGTGGTTCGCAGGGCAGTGGATCGAGCAGCAGTTCTGGCGGTTCGTCGGGCGGTTCGTCCGGCAGCAGCCCTTTTGGGAATCGACCTTCGGGCGGCGGCCTTCCCGGCAGTTCCGGCGCATCCGGCGGATCGTCGGGTGGTTCTTCAAGTGGATCATCGGGCGGATCGTCTGGCGGTTCCTCCGGCGGTTCCTCCGGCGGATCAAGCCCCTTTAACCGTCCCGGTGGCTCCAGCAGTCCGGGCGGATCATCCGGCAGTGGAAGTTCCGGCGGATCGTCAGGCCTCGGTGGAAATCGCTTTGGCAGCGATCGTTCTGCAAGCGATCGTCCCTCAGGCGATCGTCCGTTGGGTGACAAAAAAGATGATCGCAAAGACGACAAGAAGGACGATAAGCCCGCTGGCGGCGGCATCGGCGGTGCGCTGGGCAGCCGCTTGCCTTTCGGCGGTGGCAAGAAGGATGACGACAAGGACGCCAAGCCCGCGCCTAAACCCGGCGATAAACCGGGGGATAAGAAGGACGACAAGCCCGCTGGCGGCGGCATCGGCGGTGCACTAGGCAGCCGCCTGCCTTTCGGCGGCGGCAAGAAGGACGACGACAAGGACGCCAAGCCCGCGCCTAAACCCGGCGATAAACCGGGGGATAAAAAAGACGACAAACCTGCTGGCGGCGGCATCGGCGGCGCGATCGGTGGATTGGGCAGCCGGTTACCGTTTGGCGGCGGCAAAAAAGAAGATGACAAGGACGCCAAACCTGCCGCCAAACCCGGTGATAAACCCGCTGGTTCGGGCTTTGGCAGTTCATCCGGCGGCAGTGCTTCAAGCGGAAGCTCATCGGCGGCGGCGAGTGGTGGGCGGCCCTTCGGCAGCAGTTCGACCACGCCCGCATCCGGCAGTTCGGGAACCTTCGGCGCTAAACCTGCCGCTCCCGGCGATAAGAAAGATGACAAGCCTGCGGCTTCAGCAGCGGGCGGCGGTCTTGGATCGCTGGCAGGCGGCTTAGCTGGAAAACTGCCGTTTGGATCTGGTAGTAAAGAAGCGCCCAAAGGCGCGGCCACGCCCGCCAAACCCGGCGAAAAAACCGAAACCAAGGCTGTCGGCGGTACGGGCAGCGGGTTGGGCAGCAAACTCCCCTTCGGCAATCGCGGTGATGCGAAAGACGCAAAATCCGCAGCCGCGCCCAAAGGGGCAGCAGGCGCGAAGGGTGCGAAAGCGGCGGCAGCCGTGCCGCTCGGCGATCAAGTCCGCAATCGTCTGAAGGGTTTCTTCAATCCCGCTCCAGATCCGAAATCGGCCAAAGCGCGCATCAGCAAAGCGCCGCGCGTCGAATCCGGCGGGCTGTCGCTCGATACCAAGCTCGACATTCTCGGCGTGGGCCTGCTGCTCGGTGCGTTAGCCACCTTGTTGAGCAGTCTATCGCCGTCGCAAGGCGCGATTTTCGGCAGCATCAACACCCAGCTTTCCTACTGGTTCGGCTGGGGCGCGATCGCCATCCCAATCGCCATGTTCGGCATCGGCGTATTCCTGATCCTCCGTCACTTTGGCGATGAGGCTCCGGTCATCGGTGCCCAGCGCATTTTCGGCATTGTCGCGCTGTTCATCGGTCTGCTCACCTTGATGCAGTACGTCAACGCGCTCGATTACCCGCCGGGAGCAGGGCAGACCTACCAGCAGTATCTTGATGCCCTCAAAAACGTTATGCTCCCTCTAGCCGCCGATTTCGGACGCGGCGGTGGACGGGTGGGCGGTGAGCTGTACTATCTGCTGCTCAGCAACTTCGGCGAAGCGCCGGGCTTCATGATCATCGTCTTTGTGCTGGTCGTGGGGATCATGTTCACGCTTAAACTAAGCGCGGCGGAGATCGCCATCATCATCATGAGCGTGGGGCGCAGTTTCGGCGATTCGCTTGGACGCCGCCGTCAGGCCGCGACCGCGCGCCGCATGGAACGCGAAGAACAGGCCGCGCAACGAGCAGCACTCGCCGCTCAATCTCAAGCGGCAGGGGCGGCCCCAGCGGTGAGCGTCATGCGCCCGCCGGATACGCTCCCTGCGCCGCGCACCAATGCGCTGCCCGCTCCGGCGATGGCAGCAGCGGCACCTGCTGAGGAGCGCACGATTCAACTGACCACACGCGGTCGCACGCTAACGGCAACCCTGCCGCAGGATGAGCCGGAACCCATTCCGGTGAGCATCCCCGGCCCGCCGGTCGCGCCACCCGCCGTGTTTGTCCCAGCAGCCGCTGCGACGACGACTGTCCCTGCGGCAGCCGCTCCACCGCCGCCCAGTACGCTCCCCGAAACCGGGAAATCAGGCGGGTTGTTTGGGCGCTTCGGCGGGCGGAATACAACCGCTCCAGCGGCTTCGACGACCCCCGCGGCGACGGGTGCTGCCATTGGTGCAGCAGTTGGCGCGGCAGCAGCGAGTCTATCCAGCGATAACGGCTCGAAAACAGCGGAGAAATCGGGCGGGTTGTTCGGACGCTTCGGCGGACGCGGCGACAAGCCGCAAACGCCAGCGGCACAACCAGCGGCAACACCCACTAGCACACCATCGAGCGTGCCAACGGCAACAACCGCTGCGCCGCCGAGCATGCCAGCAACCGCAGCCAACGGTACCGCCACTGCACCAGCAGCATCGACCCCGGCACCCACACAAACGTCGCCCTTTGCGCCGCCGAAACCTGCTGTGGAAACGACTGCACCCGCTGCGGCGACACCTGCCGCCGCCAGTGCGCCCGCCGCGCTCGGCGATCTGGTGCGTGCCTCCATGAATCCATCCGCCGCGCCGCCTATCTCGGCGGCACCGATCTCTGCCGCCAAACCCGCTGCGGACGGTGCAAGTGATGCGACAAAAGAAGCCGCGCCGCCAACAGCATCGCCTGTTGCACAGCCAGCAACATCGCCAGCCGCGCAGCCAGCCGCCAGTGCAGGCATTCAGCCAATGCAGCGCCCACCGATCGCAGCACCTGCCGCTACACCGTCATGGCAGCAGCGCATGGCGCAGATCGGCGCACCGGAAGAGAAAGTCGGTGATGAAGCGCTCATCCCCGGTTTGACGCAGCCCGTTGTGACCTCGCGTTCTCCGCGTCCGTCAAGCGGAGCCCCCGCAGGCTTCCCGCCCAGCGACGGATCGCATGATGGCCCACCCGCTGCGCCGCCACCGGCCCGCACCGCGCTCAGTGGAGCCGCGAGCTACGCCAGTTCAGGCAGTGCGACCTTCGGGGCCAACAGCGACGAAGACTCGCCGTTCCCCGCGCCCGCACGTCCTCGTCTGCCCAAAGACTGGAAGATGCCGGATCTATCACAGCTCTTGATGAGCGGGCACGATCAGGAACTCGATCACTCGCTGCTGCTGCGCCGTGCCAAGATCATCGAAGAAACGCTGGAAAGCTTTGGTGCGCCCGGTCGTGTGGTTGAAGTCCGCACCGGCCCGGTGATCACGCAGTTTGGCGTGGAACCGGATTACATTCTGGCGCGCGGCAAGAAGAGCCGCGTGAAAGTCGGTGCGATCGCCACGCTCGATAAGGACTTGCAGCTCGCGCTCGGTGCCAAGTCGATCCGTATCGAAGCGCCTGTGCCCGGCAAAGGCTATGTCGGTATCGAAGTTCCAAACGACACCAGCGCGATCGTCCGTCTGCGTGATGTGATGGAGAGCGAGCAGTTCAAGAAGATCAACAAGCCGCTGGCGATCGCGCTCGGTCAGGGCGTTGACGGGACTCCTGTTGCCGCCGACTTGTCCGGCATGCCGCACCTGCTGATCGCCGGGACAACCGGTTCCGGTAAATCGGTGTGCGTCAACTCGATCATCGCCAGCCTGCTGCTCCGCAACACGCCGCAGGTCTTGAAGTTCATCATGGTTGACCCCAAGCGCGTCGAACTCACGCAGTACAACGGCATCCCGCACCTTGTCGCCCCGGTCGTCGTGGAATTGGAGCGCATCGTCAGTGTGTTGAAGTGGGTCACGCGTGAAATGGACGATCGCTATCGCCGCTTCAGTGCGGCGGGCGCACGTAACATTGAGGACTACAATCGCCATCTGCGGCAGGGCGAAGAACAGATGCCCTACATGGTCGTCATCATCGACGAATTGGCCGACTTGATGATGCTCGCGCCGGACGAAACCGAAAAGGTGATCACCCGTATCGCCGCGCTTGCCCGTGCGACCGGTATCCACCTCGTCATCGCCACGCAGCGCCCATCCGTCGATGTCGTGACCGGGTTGATCAAAGCGAACTTCCCGGCGCGTATCGCCTTCGCGGTCGCGGGCGGTGTTGACAGCCGCGTTATCCTTGACCAGCCCGGCGCGGAACGTCTGCTCGGTCGTGGTGACATGCTGTACATGAGCGGTGATTCGCCCGCGCCCGTACGTTTGCA
>JAXLWG010000020.1:0-94983 GCA_046328615.1 Anaerolineae bacterium
GCCTGTTCACCGAATACCCGCTTGATCGCCTTCGTCTCCATCGAATCGTTAAGTCCGGTGCCGGTGCCGTGTGCATTGATGTAGTCAATCGCCGTAACCGGCAGTTCGGCATCCTCAAGCGCCATTTGCATGGCCAGCGATGCGCCCATGCCTTCCGGCTGCGGTGCGGTGATGTGGAATGCATCCGAAGTGGAGCCGTAACCGACAATTTCGGCATAAATGGTCGCGCCACGCGCCTGTGCATGCTCCAAATCTTCCAACACCAAGACCGCCGCGCCTTCCGCAAACACGAGACCGGGGCGATCCTTCGAGAACGGACGCAGCGCCCGCGATGGGACATCCGCTTCGCGCGAGCAAGCGCCCATACGGTCAAACGCAGCGATGCCAATCGGGATGATCGGTGCATCACCGCACCCGGCAAGGGCTTGATCCAACCGACCTGCTTTGATGAGATTGTAGGCATGGCCAATGCAATCCGCGCCCGTCGCGCACGCGCTGATCGGCGTTGCCGACGGCCCCCACGCGCCCACCTCAATCGAGACCAAGTTACTGCCGCCATCGACCAAAATCATCGGAATGCCAAAGGGGGAGATGCGGCGCGGATCCCCCGTCTCGAACAGCACGAGGGCGTTTTCGTAATAAGAGCCAATTCCCCCGACCGACGATCCGATCAAAACGCCGGTTCGCGCCCGTTCGCGATCACCCTTGATCTCAAAACCCGACTGTTTGACGGCCTGATGGGAGGCGGCGACGACAAACGTCTGAAAGCGATCCATGCGCCGGGTCTCTTTCGCCGGGATAAATTGGGTGGGATCCCATCCTTTGACCTCGGCGGCGACTTTGACGTTGTATTTGCTGCTGTCGAAAAGGGTGACAAAGTCAATTCCACTTTTGCCCGCTTTGATGTTGCCCCATGTATCTTCAGCATTCGTGCCGAGAGGGGTAATCATGGAATACCCGGTGACGACAACACGCTTCATAGGTTTTCGCTCCATTTTGCCTGCGACGAATAGACAACCAAAAGGCGGTGTCTAGTCAAGAAGATTCATTCCAGCCATTCATCGTCGATCTTCGGGCGTGGGGAGGTAATCTCCCTCTACCCAATTCGCCCCATCCGCTTTGATTTCCTTCTTCCAAACGGGAACGATCTCTTTTAACCGGTCGATCCCGTAGCGCGCCGCCTCAAAGCAGCCTTGATCGCGATGCCCCGATGAACAAGCGATCACGATCGTATTTTGCCCCACTTCCAACCGGCCTACCCGCTGAACAATCGCGATTCCCTGCACCAGCGGATAGTGTTCACGAATTTCGGCGGCGACCTGCTCCATCTTGGCGATTGCCATGGGCGCATAAGCTTCGTATTCGAGCCAATCCGTATCATGTTGATCGACATCGCGCCGCGTCTGCCCGCGCACCATGCCGCTAAACACACACACCGCCCCCGTCGCCGGCGTCGTAATCGCGGCGACAAGGTCATCGGTGCTGAACGGCGCATCTGCCAAGCGACATATCAACGGCTTGAGCGGATCAGCCTGCCCGTCTCCCCCGCTGACCGGCGGAAAGAAGGCCACCTCATCCCCTTCGTGAACCGGATCTGCCGGGAATGCATAATCCCGGTTGACAGCAGCGATTGCATTCGGCAGGTATACCGTCAGCACAGGTTGCAGGCGCGCCAGTTCATCACGCACACCGCCCACGGTCGCCCGATCATCCGCGATGCGTACGTTGAGCCTACCCGTTCCTGCCCGATCTTTCAGGGTCGCAAATAATAACACGGTCACCTGCATAACGTGGTTCCTTTACCCCTCAGCTCGATAATCGCCATGCTGCCCGCCGTGTTTTTCCAACAGGCGAATATCACTTAGACGCATCGCCCGGTCGACCGCTTTCGCCATATCATAAATCGTCAGCGCGGCAGCCGAAACCGCTGTTAAGGCCTCCATCTCGACACCGGTTTTGCCGATCGTGCGCGCCGTCGCCGTGATGCGGGCGGCGCTGGCATCGTCATCCAGATGTATGCTCACGTCGATATGTGTCAACGGGATGGGATGGCACAAAGGGATAAGTTCCGAAGTACGCTTCGCTGCCATGATTCCGGCAATCCGCGCGATCGTTAGCACATCGCCTTTTTTAATCGCCCCTTCACGGATCAAGCGCAGCGTTTCTGGCTGCATATACACGGTGCCGCCTGCAACGGCAGTTCGTTCGCTGTCCGGTTTTGCTCCCACATCGACCATCTGCGCCCGCCCTTCAGCATCCAGATGGGTTAATTTTTCGCTCACTTGTGCGCCCTTTCGCTCCTACCCATATTACCGCTGACGGCCATAAAACGCTTGTGATCACCCTCTCGTACGTGTATACTGCATAACACGTTAAGCAGGAGAGTTTGTTGCAGACTCACCAATTTTGAGGCCAAGCGGACAGTTCAAGTCAAGCGCTTGAGCCAACTTTTCCCCAAATCCTTGTGCAAATGGAGTTCATGCGTTGGGTATTTTCCGCTCTGGAATGCAGAAAACACGCCAATCCTTTTTCGGTCGCATTACGCAGCTTTTAGGCGCTGCGCAAATTGACGACGATACATGGGATGATATTGAGTCACTCCTGATTCAGGCGGATCTCGGTATTTCGACCACCCAACGGGTGATGAAGGAACTCCAAGATCGTGTCCGCAAGGAGCGCATTGTGAAGCCGGAAGCGCTGCAAAAAGCGCTGAAAGAAGTGCTGCGTGCACTGCTTGATAATCCACCTACCCTGAACCTCAGTGGACGCGAATTATCGATTGTGCTGATCGTCGGTGTCAATGGCTCCGGCAAGACCACCACCATCGGCAAGTTGGCACACCGTCTCACATTGAATGGTCGTAAGGTTATGCTGGCCGCAGGCGATACATTCCGCGCTGCCGCCATCGATCAACTGCAAAAATGGGGCGAACGGGTCGATGTCCCCGTTATCGCCAACAAACCCGGTTCTGATGCGGCAGCCGTCGTTTATGATGCGGCAGCGGCGGCCCGTGCCCGTGGGGTGAATGTCCTGCTGGTTGATACCGCCGGGCGGCTGCACACCAATCACAACTTAATGGAAGAACTTTCCAAGATAAAAAGCGTGTCGCAAAAGGTGATCGCTGATGCGCCCCATGAAGTGCTGTTGGTACTCGACGGCACAACCGGGCAAAACGCTCTGGAACAGGCACGCAAATTCCGTGAAATCGTCAACGTGACCGGCATCATCGTCACCAAGTTGGACAGCACGGCGAAGGGCGGCATGGTCTTTTCGATCTTTAATGATCTGAAACTGCCGATTCATTACATCGGGCTGGGCGAAGGTGTAAATGACCTCGTCTTCTTCAACCCCGACTTTTTTGTCGACAGCTTGTTTGACGAGAACTAAGAGCGAGATGCACGCAGTCACAATGGAAATTGCCAGCATAATTGAAGCCCTTCAGGGGATGAAAACGCGCATTGACGCGCTTTCAGAGCGGCTTGACCTCACCAGTAAGAAGCGGCAGCTCGCCGCCCTTGAAGACCAAACGGAAGATGCGGCATTCTGGGCAAACCAAGCCCTCGCCAAGCAGACAATGCAGGCGATCTCGAAGGGCAAGGCCGAAATTGAGCAGTGGGACTCGCTTCAGCAGCACATCAACGACACCCTAGAATTGGCTGTGCTTGAAGATGAATCGCTGACCGAAGAGCTGACCAAGGAAGTGCATCACCTGCAAGAGCAGGTCGAACGCATGTCGCTTCAAGCGATGCTCTCCGGCCCCTATGACAACGAAGATGCGATCCTCGCTATCCATGCGGGTGCAGGCGGCACCGACTCCCAGGACTGGGGTGCGATGCTGGAGCGGATGTACATCCGTTGGGCTGAACAAAACGGCTACAAAGTCGAAATGATCGAAGAGATGGAAGGCGAAGAAGCGGGCATCAAGAGCGCCACCTTGAGCATTCGCGGTGCCTATGCCTACGGCTACCTGCAAAGCGAGCAGGGTGTACATCGCCTCGTCCGCCTCAGCCCATTCGATGCCGCCAACCGCCGTCATACCTCCTTCGTAAAAGTCGAACTGTGGCCGGATATTCAAGGCGACATCAACATTGAGATCAACGAAAAGGATCTCAAGATTGAAACCTACCGGGCCAGCGGTGCGGGCGGTCAGAACATTCAGAAAAACGACACGGCGATCCGCATCACACATATTCCTACGGGAATCGTAGTGCAGTGCCAGAATCAGCGCAGCCAAACGCAGAACCGCGAGCGCGCCCTGCAAATTCTCAAGGCGCGCCTGTTTGAAATGGAACGCAAGAAGCGCGAGTCGCAGTTAGCGCAGTTGAAGGGCGAAACGGTCAGCGCCGAATGGGGCAACCAAATCCGCTCGTATGTGCTGCATCCGTATCACATGGTCAACGATCACCGTACAGGCTTCAAAGTTGGCAATACTGATGCGGTGTTGAATGGGGAAATCACCCCATTTATGGAAGCCTATTTGCACGCTAAGATTACCAATAGTCTCGATCTCGCGGCACAGGGGCAGAACGACATCGATCCCTAGTCCTAGTTCACTGAGACGCACGGCGAAGGCATACGTGAAATCACGCGTACACAGGACGAAGCGCGCATCATGAAGTATCAAAACTTCGCGGTTGAACTCGCAGCCCTGCCCGATGGGCGTTATCGCGTCTCAGTAAGCTCCCCAGTCGGTGACTCGTTTGCCGATGTCTCCAGCCCTTACACCGATACCGAAATCAGCGATATTCTTGCCATTCTGGGGCGCGAACGCGATGGCGTCACCCGCACCCAGATGACCGATCTCGCCCGATCGGTTGGCGATAAGCTGTTCAACTTCCTGTTTCGCGCATCAGCGGACATCAGCAACGCCTATTTCGCCAGCCTTACCAGCATGGGCAGTGAGGGTCTGCGCATCCGCTTATCGGTCGAACGGGCAGGCGCGCTCAGCCATCTCCCTTGGGAGCTTGTCCGCGATCCTGCACGCGACTACTTGACTCTCTCCGGCGCGACTCCGGTCGTTCGCTACACCCAGCAGTTAAGCGTCCGCGCCCCGATACCCGTCAGCGCGCCGCTTCGCGTGCTGGTGATGATCGCCTCACCTGCCGACTTCCCCTCGCTGGATGTAGAAGGCGAATGGAATCGTCTGCAAACCGCGACTGCTCCGCTTCAACAGCGTGGACTGCTCCAGCTTGAGCGACTCGATAACACAGGGCTGCTCGGCTTACAGCGTAAACTGCGTACTGGCGATTATCATGTGTTCCACTTCATCGGTCACAGTGACTTTGATCCGGCCACTAATCAGGGGGTGCTAGTCTTTGAAAACCCCGATGATCCAAGCAAAGGTCAAATCATCAGCGGCGCGGCACTCGCTCGTGAATTAGGCGAAGAAAGCACTATCCGCTTAGTGCTCCTCAATTCGTGCCGCAGTGCCCGCCGTGCTGATTCCGATCCGTTCGCCGGGATTGCGAGCGGTTTGGTCGCACGCGGCATTCCGGCAGTGGTCGCCATGCAGTTCGAAATCACCGATCGCGCGGCGCAGGTCTTTGCGGAAGAGTTCTACCGTGCACTCGCTGATATGCTGCCGATCGAAAGCGCGGTCAGCGAAGGCCGACGTGCGATCGCCAATACGATCCAAAATACTGAGTGGGCAACGCCCGTTCTGTACATGCGCTCCGATTCAGGTGTGCTGTTCCAAACGCTCGAATCCCCTGTTGCGCGCCCCAATCAGCGCCCCAACTGGCCGATAATTGCAGCCTTTGCGATCGTCCTGCTGCTGGCGGTGGTGATCGGCGTGGCAGGCGTTCAGCGAAGTCGTGATGAAGCGGCGGGAGCCACATCAACGGCGGTTGCACAGGCAAGCCTGCAAACGGCGACCCAAAGTGCGGCACAAACCCTCACCGCGCAGCCGACCATCACACCAACGATTAACCCGGCGGCACTCCCAGATCTACAGATTGGGCGTGTGCGCGTGGTGCCGAACAGCTTCGGCCCCGGCCAGTTCTTCCGTGTCAACATGACGATCACCAACGCGGGCAGCAGTCCATCCGGGCATTTCGCGTGGTCATGGGATGCAAACCTCTCAACCGTCGGCACTCAACAAGATACGGTCGATGGTGAAGTCGATAATATTCAACCGGGCTCCTCTAAAACCATCAGCTTTGAATATTTGTACGGCTGGTGGGGCAATTACACCACCCAGCTCATCGTCGATGTTGACGGCGAAGTCAACGAAAGCGACAACCGCAATAACGAGCGCGTATTCTCGATCGATGTGCAAAGCATTCCGTTCGATATTGATTTCAGCCTGCTGCCCGACACCTCTGCTACTGAACCGCCGATCATCCTTGCCAGCGATATGTTCATTCCGTGGAACATGGTCTTTAGTCCGGCGGTCGCTCAAACTGATCCGTGCTTTGCCAGCGATTTACAGCTCATCGATGTGGATACGGACATTGTGCTCACCACCGAACGCGGCAGCGCCAACTGCATCACACTGCCTTTGAGTGTGACGTTCACACGCCGATTCGTCAGCGATGTGCAGGTGACCGTGCTGCCTATCCAGTCAGGCGAAGCGACTCTCGCCTACTTCACCAACGCCAGCGATACCACACCGCTGTTCACGACTGATCCAGTTGCGTTAACCGCAGGCATTCCGGCCACCTTAGGCGGCATCGACATCGACGATGCACAGATTCGCCGCGTTGAAATCAACATGCCGGGTCAGCCCGTGCGCTTGACTGAGTTGATCTTGTCACCGCCCCCCGCGCAATAGGGGCACAGCGTTGGATTGAGGGAAACTATATCCCACGATATCCCAAGTCGCTTGACAGGATTTCGCAAATGGGTTATAGTCCGAAATGTGAAAATGAACGTTCCCCACAACCTCCTCTTCATAGTTTAGTAACCCAACTGCTTGACAATTAAGCAGATGACGTTATAATATTGGGTACGGTTGGTCTAGTTTTGTCCTGTACCTAAACCCATAGAGCAGCGATGGAATTCGCAACGGTATTCCATGCGCTGTTTTGTCGTTTTTCACCGCGAGTTTCACATTTACTAGGAAGTTCAAGTCATTCTTACTCGGTCTAGCGCAGAGGAGGACGCCTTGGAGGCGAAAGATTTTAGCGCGCTGCGCGTGAGCCTTGCTTCACCAGATCAGATCCGCTCATGGTCTTATGGTGAAGTGACAAAACCGGAGACGATCAACTATCGCCGTTTGCGCCCGGAAAAAGACGGGCTGTTCTGCGAAGCGATCTTCGGGCCCACGCGTGACTGGCAGTGCTACTGCGGCAAGTACAAGAACGTTCGCTACCGGGGAATCATCTGCGACAAGTGCGGCGTCGAAGTGACGCGCGCATCGGTGCGCCGCGAACGCATGGGACATATTGAGCTAGCCGCCCCTGTTGCGCATGTGTGGTATACCCGCCGTGTGCCCAGCTACCTCGGGATGCTGCTAGACATCAGCCGCCGCAATTTGGATCGTGTGTTGTACTTCGCCCAATACGTGATCACGTATGTGGACGAGGAAGCGCGCGCCAAGGCGTTGGGCCGAATCGAAAAGGAACTCGTACAGAAAGAAACGTCGTTGGGCGGCGATCTCGAACTCCAGATGGAAGAGATTCGCACGCGCCGGGATGCTGTGATGAAAGAGATGGAACAGCAGACCAAGGCGATCAACGCGCATTTCGAAAACGAACTGCACCGCCTGACCGACGAACTGATGCGTGAAGCGCAGTCTGTGCAAGCGCGGCTGGAATCCCTCAAAGGCCAGCCTGCTCCAGCAGACATTGACTTCACCGCCGCTCGTGCCGTGATCGCCGCCAAGGGCGAAACGGTGGATAACAACCACATCTCACGCGTGCAGAACATCGTCAACACGCGCCTGAGCGCGCTGCAAAACGAAATCGATGATATGCGCCGTGATGAACTGCGCCGCTTGAACGAAGAAGCGAACAGCGCAACCGGCGATGCTTCGACCAATCTGGAATCGCAGATGGCCGTGCTGGATGACCGCATGTCGCACATCCGCGCCAGTGCCGACAAAGCCCGCAACGAACTCAATGATCTGCGCGTGCTTCAGTTCCTCAGTGAACCGCGCTATCGCGAACTCAAGCAGCGCTATGGTCAGGTGTTCCAAGCCGACATGGGTGCAGAAGCTTTCTACAAGATTCTGCAAAACATGGAAATGGAAAAGCTGGCCGTCGAGCTGTGGCAGGAAGTCCGCACCACCCGCTCGAAGCAGCGTAAGAAGAAGGCGACCAAGCGCCTGCGCGTGATCGAAAGTCTGCGCAAGAGCAGCAACCGCCCCGAATGGATGATCCTGACGGTACTGCCGGTCATTCCGCCCGATCTGCGTCCAATGGTGCAGCTCGACGGTGGACGCTTTGCGACCAGCGACTTGAACGACCTGTACCGCCGCGTGATCAACCGCAACAACCGCTTGAAGCACCTGCTTGAACTCGGCGCGCCGGATGTGATCGTGCGCAATGAGAAGCGTATGCTTCAAGAGGCCGTGGACAGCCTGATCGATAACAGCCAGCGCGGCAAGGCGCTCAGCCGTCGTGGCCGCCGCGAACTGAAATCCCTCAGCGATATGCTGAAGGGTAAGAAGGGCCGTTTCCGCCGCAACCTGCTCGGTAAACGCGTGGACTACAGCGGTCGCTCGGTCATCGTCATCGGGCCGAAGCTCAAGCTGTATCAGTGCGGTCTGCCGAAGACGATGGCGCTCGAACTGTACCGTCCGTTCGTCATCAGCCGGTTGGTGCGCCACAGCTATGCCAGCAACGTGAAGGGTGCCAAGCGCATCATCGAACGTGAGAAGCCCGAAGTTTGGGAAGTGCTGGAAGAAGTCATCAAGGAACGTCCGGTGCTGCTCAACCGTGCCCCTACCCTGCACCGTCTGGGTATTCAGGCATTTGAGCCGCAGTTGGTCGAAGGCAAAGCGATCCAGATTCACCCGCTGGTGTGCGCGGCCTTCAACGCCGACTTCGACGGCGACCAGATGGCCGTTCACGTCCCGCTCAGTGACAAAGCTGTCACCGAAGCGCGTGAGCTGATGTTGAGCACGCGCAACCTGCTCAAGCCTGCTGACGGTCAGCCCATCGTCGCCCCCGCCAAAGACATGGTGTTGGGCATGTACTACCTGACGATGGATCCGACGGTGGAAATTGTCACCCGTCCGGATCGTGCGGATGATTTCCGCCGCATGGAAACGATTGTCGGTAACCCGAATGTGAAGGTCGGGATCGCGTTCCGCAGCAACGGCTACTACTTCGCCCGTCAGAACGAAATTCCCGGCGAAGTGGTATATGAAGATCGCGTCGAAGTCAACGAACAGGGACGCAAGAAGGTTGTCGAAAGCGCCATCGAACGCACGATCCGTGCGGTGTTGGATGGCGAAGTTGACTGCATGCTGGCGAACGCGCACGAAATGCGCAAGCTGCTCAAGAAGACCAAGCGTACCGGGCTGTTGGTACTCTCCAACCTGACCGAACGCCGCATGGTCGTCGACATCGATGAAGTCGAGTACCTGTACAACCTCGGCATGGTCAAGCTGCACACGCCGATCCTGCTGCAAAACTACTACGACACGCGTGATGCACAGGATGAACCGGAGCCTACGACGGTCGGGCGTGCGCTGTTCAACCGCATCCTGCCGGATGAAATGCGCTTCATGCAGGAAACGATGGGCAAGAAGGGCTTGCAGAACTTGGTCGCCGCCGCTTACCAGAAGATCGGCGCGGAACGTACCACTGATGTGGTCGACTCGATCAAGGATCTCGGTTCTACTACGCCACCATTTCCGGCACGACGATCGCCGTGACCGACTTGACCATCCCGGAAGAACGCGCCGACATTCTCAAGGTGGCCGAAGACACGGTCGAACGCGCCGAACGCGACTTCCGTCGTGGCTTGCTCACCGAAGATGAGCGCTACCAGCGCACGATTGACGTGTGGAACCGCGCCAAGGATCAACTGCAAGACCTGATCCAGCGCACGCTGAACCCCTTCGGCCCCATCGCCGTCATGGCGATTTCCGGATCGACCAAAGGTGGTTTCGGCCCGATCACGCAGTTGGCCGGTATGCGCGGCCTCATGGCTGACCCGTCCGGTCGCATCATCGACCTGCCTATTCGCAGTCACTTCCGCGAAGGGCTGACCGCGCTCGAATACTTCATTTCGACGCACGGCGCGCGTAAAGGTCTCGCCGACACCGCGCTCCGTACTGCCGACGCAGGGTATCTGACCTGCCGTTTGGTGGACGTGGCGCAGGACATGATCATCAACCGCACCGACTGCGGCACGGAAGCAGGCATTTGGATCAAGCGCTCCGATGACGTGGCCGGTCAGACGATCTACGAACGTATCCTTGGGCGCTGCGCGGCCAGCGACACCTACGATCCCGACACAGGCGAATTGATCGTCGCCCGTAATGGTCTGCTGGACGAAGAAGTCTCGCAGAAGATCCAGGACAGCAAGATTCAGGAAATGCACGTCCGCAGCCCCATGACGTGCGCGCTCATTCACGGTATCTGCGCCCTGTGCTACGGGCGTGACCTTGGGCGCGGCGAAATGGTCGAAATCGGTACGGCAGTCGGCATCATCGCCGCCCAGTCGATCGGTGAACCGGGTACCCAGCTTACCCTGCGTACCTTCCACACCGGTGGTACGGCGCAGGCATCGGGCGACATCACCAGCGGTCTCCCGCGCGTGGAAGAAATCTTCGAAGCGCGCAAGAAGCCGAAGGGCGAAGCCGTTGTCACCGACATCGCCGGAACGCTGCGCTTGATCAAGAAGGAAGGCGTGCGTATCGCGCTGGTGGTCAACAGCCAAGTCAGCAACGAAGAGCACGACATTCCAGCGGGTTGGACGGTTCTCGTCAACGAGGATCAGTCGATCAACGCGGGTGAAATCCTCGCCATTGACGAGGACACGGGCGAAAAGCTGGTCGGTCGCATGAACGGTATCGTTCACGTCGAAGACCGCAAGATTTACATTCGCTACGAAACCCGCGAAGAAGGCGAATATCCAATTCCGTCGAGCGCACGTCTGCTCCCCGGCATTGAAGACGGTTCACAGTTGTTCCCCGGCCAGCAGTTGACCGAAGGCTCGAAGAACCCGCACCGCATTCTGCGCGTGCAGGGTGCCGATGCCTGCGCGCTGTATTTGCTGACCGAAGTGCAGAAGGTGTACCGCGCTCAGGGCGTGAACATCGCCGACAAGCACTTTGAAATCGTGATCCGCAAGATGCTCTCGCGCGTGCAGATCACCAAGAGCGGCGACAGTGGCAATCTGCCCGGTGAATTGATTGACCGGCTCCAGTTGATCAACATGAACGACTACTTGATCATCGACAACAAGGAACCGGCGGCGGGCGTTCCCATTCTGCTCGGCGTGACCAAGGCTGCGCTCAGCACCGACAGCTTCCTTTCGGCGTCCAGCTTCCAGCACACGATCCGCGTGCTGGCGGGTGCGGCGATCGAAGGCAAGATCGACAAGCTGTACGGCCTGAAGGAAAACGTCATCATCGGTAAGCTGATCCCTGCCGGGACGGGCTTCCACACCTATCAGGATCGCGAACTGGTGGCACCGCACACATCGCTTGAGCTGCAAGGCGCGCTCGATGCCGATGCGGAAACCATCGAGATTGACGATCAGGAAGATGAGCCGCGCAGTCGTGGCAGTCGTGACCGCGATCACGGCGGTGACGACGACTAAATCGGTCGCAGTTTTCAGTAACACAAAGGGGCGTTCGAAGATGAACGCCCCCTTTGCTTCCCTCAACTTACAACGCCTTTGCGCCGCCTATTCGCGCGGGGCTTCGTGCAAACCCACGCGATTGCCTTCACTATCCACAATAGCAGCGATGTACCCCTGCGGCGGAATCGCCGTTTTGCCCATCACGATTTTGCCGCCCGCTGCTTGCGCGCGCTGGAGCGCCCCATCAATGTCATCATTCGCGTTCAGATACACCAGCACGCCGCCACTGCCCGCCGCGCTCAGGTGAGGGCCAACCACCAGTGCGCCCCCCACCCCGTCTTCACTGCTGGGCAGAAAACCATGCGGCATCCCGCCGAATTCCCCAATGTTGACAGGTTTTCCCACCAACGCCGAGTAGAAAGCCGCCGCGCGCTCCATGTTCTGTACTGGAATTTCAAACCAGTTCACCGCGTTGACCGTCGTCATGTGCTCGTCTCCTGATGGATGTAAGGGGTCGTTCATACTCACATCCTTACCATAACGGCGCGCTGTGACACCCCTATGTCAGCAGTGTTTTGACGAGTTTTCCGCCTTCAAGAGTCTGCCGGATACAAGGCGGCGATTTGGCTGGCACGCTCTCGCAAACGCACCTTCATCGATTCCGGTTCCAGCACACACACTTTTGAACCCCACCCTAACAGCCAGCGCAGCAGTTCGTCTTCAAAGCGTGCGCCAAGCGTCACATAGAAGCCGTCAGGCCGCAATTCATGCTCCAGCAGATAAAAACTGCGTTCCTCGGTCACCCAACGCGCCATCGAAGAATCGAAGACGGCCTTCACGGTTACATTGACTTCGCGGGGCGGGGTTGCATTGACATCAAAATTCGGCTGGCGGTCGAATGTCTCCGGCAGGATTGTCAAGCGATCAATGCGTCCCAAGCGGAACATCCGCATCGACTGCCGCAGATGGCAGTAGGCCGACATGTACCATCCGTTTCCGAAGTGAACGAGCGCATGCGGATCAACCTCGCGAACCCGCCCCTCTTCGCTTTCCGCATACCGCTTCTGGTACTCAAGGCGCACGGTTTTTCGCTGCAAAATCGCCCGTCGAATACGCTGAAGCACATCCGTCAGTGTGGGATCTTCCACCGTATTCAACGACACAAATCGCAGCGAGTTCTTCAAGTAAGTGACGGCTTCTCGCTGTGATTCGCCTAGGACAGCTTCAATTTTGGCCGCACTGCTTTGCGCCGCGCGGCGATACACTTCATCGAAATTCTGCGCGATCGAAGCCGCGCCGAGGATGAGCATGATCGCTTCATCCGGTGTGAAATGGAGCGGCGGCAGAAAATAGCCCTCGTCCAACGTGTATCCCAGCCCCGGCTGCGAGATCACCGGCACGCCGCTTTCCATCAGGGCCAGCATATCCCGGTAGACCGTTCGCTTGCTGATCTCGAAATGCGCGGCGAGGTCTTCGGCGCGCTGCCAACCATTTGCTTGCAGCACCAATACGATTGCCAGCAGTCGATCGGTTCGATTCATGTGACTCACCCACTAATGAAGTCCCGCGAATCAAAAAGGGCGCGGGTGCGCCCTTCTATTCTACCCTCTACTCGTCCCACACCCATCAAGGCTAGCTGCCAAAACCCGGCATCGGATTCGGCGGCACACCGCACCAATCAGTAAGCTGCACGTCCGAACGCACCGCATCGTACAGCATCCAGAACAGCGGGCGCTCGGTGCGGGTGGAACTGCCTGCTTGGAACTGGCAGCCTTCACCGGGGATGATCAGGCTGTAAGCGATACGCTCATCCCGATTTTCGACCAATCCCATCAGCACGGCGAAATTCAAGTTCCACAGGAAAACCGGGCCACCGTAGCCGCTGGACTGCTCGATTTGCAGCGTACGGAGCGTATAGCCTGCCTGTGCCCACTTATCATTGAAACGCATCCACTCGCTCCCCTGCGGCGGGTCGCCGGGGATGCTGTCCCAAGTCGCGTAGCCGAACTCGGTGATCCAAATTTGCGCGTTGGAATGCCCATGCGATGTCATAATATCGCGATAGGCGCGCATCGTTTCCGCGAAGAAGAAATGCGGGTTATCGTCCCATCCACGCGTACCGCAGCACACCGCATCCGGGGAATTGCCCCAACTGTACGGGTGCATCCCGATCACCACGTCGGAATAGTTCGCCAGCCCTGCCGCGTACATCTGGTTGAGGAAATCACGGTCATCGACCGACACGTCCGAGTTCCCGGTCGGTGCAAGCCCAGCCGTAATCACCGGGATCGTGGAGGAATACGCGCGGATCGCCTGATATGCCGGGCCAAATAACTGCATGTACCCTGCCCCATTGAAGGGCAGTGTCCCCCGCCATTCGCGGATCAGATTCGGCTCGTTCCACACCTCGATCGCATCAATGTAATTGCCAACCATATCCTGTGCCAGCCCCGCATTGATCTGCTGAAGCAGGTAGGTGATGAAGTTGGCGAGATCGGCGGGATTATCCGGCGGGCCATCCTCTGTCTGGTTGCTGCGTGCCCAAGCAGGCGCTTTGGCGATGCTCACCAGTACGTCAAGGCCGCGCCGATTCGCATCTTCAAGGTATTGCTCAACACGCCGGAAGAATTCGCTGTTTACGTTGTCCCGGTTATCGGGCTGCATCTCGCGCCACGAAATCTGTACCTTCACCCAGTGAATGCCAAGATTCTCGATGCGCCCCATCGCATCGTTCCAGTCATCCTGCGACAAGTTGATGTCAAGCTGAATGCCAATGCGGCTGGGGTCAAGGTTTGGCACGACAAACGCAGCGCCTGTCCCCTGCGGACTGGTAGGCGTTTGCGCAGCCGAGGTATCGGTTGACGTTCCCGGCACCGTAGTATCAGCGGGGATAGGCGTATTCGTCGCCGGGGCGACGTAATTCGGCGGTACGATCGGCCCCATCCATGTCACCGCAGGTGCCGAGGTTTGAGTCGGCGGCACCGCAGTGGGCGGCAGCGTTGTATCCGTCGAAGTCGGCACCACGACCACTTCCGCAGCGGTCGGTGACGCCGTCTCGATGGGGGTGAGTACAGGTGTGTTGGTATTCAGGGCTAACGGGGCTTCAGTCGGGATGTAAGTCGCCGTCATATAAACGGCAATCGGAGTGGTCGGCATACACGACGTGAGCAGAGTCACGCCGCACAGGACAAGGAGTAGGGGTATGAGTTTTCGCTTTGTCATAGCTGCATACTACCACATCGGCACCGGACTTGCACGCAAAATAGGTCAAGCGTAGGCAAACGGAGTATGGTATAATACGAACATGCGTTCAGAAACCAAGCGCGCAGCATTTGACAGAATCGAAAACCCACTTAGAATGGGGCGGCGTTCCGCCTCTGAACTCAGGACACAGTATGGCTCTTGGATCAGTCCGCCAAATTAATATTGATCAGGAGATGCGGGAATCGTACCTCGATTACGCGATGAGCGTAATTATCGCCCGCGCCCTCCCCGATGCCCGCGATGGCCTAAAGCCCGTTCATCGCCGCATCCTATATGCAATGCACGATATGGGGGTGCGCGCCGAAACACCGTACAAGAAATGCGCCCGTATTGTCGGTGAGGTACTGGGGAAATATCACCCGCATGGCGACGCGGCGGTCTATGAATCGCTCGTCCGCTTGGCGCAAGACTTCTCCATGCGCTACCAGTTGATCGACGGTCAAGGAAATTTCGGTAGTATCGACGGTGATGGTGCCGCTGCGATGCGCTATACCGAAGCGCGCATGGCCAAAATGGGCGGCGAACTGCTGACCGACATCGACCGCAGCACCATCGATTTTGGCGATAATTTCGACGGCACGCTCAAAGAACCGGAAGTGCTTCCGGCGGCGATTCCGAATCTGCTCGTCAACGGCTCGTCAGGGATCGCGGTCGGTATGTCCACCAACATTCCACCACACAACTTGAGCGAAGTCTGCGACGCACTGGTTTACATGTTGAAAAACTGGGCGGCGCTCGACGACATCGCTATCCAAGACTTGATGCAGTTCGTGAAAGGCCCCGACTTCCCTACCGGCGGCCTCGTCTACCGCCACGCCGATGGCGCGGAAGATGATGGGATTGGCGATTCACTCGTCGCCGCCTACGCGACCGGGCGAGGTAAAATTACCATGCGCGCGCGCTGCCATGTCGAAGACATCGGGCGGGGCAAATCGCGCATCATCGTAAGTGAACTCCCCTACCAAACCAACAAATCCGCCTTGATCGAGCGAATCGCCACGCTCGTTCGTGATGGTCGCATTGAAGGGATTGCCGACCTGCGCGACGAATCCGACCGCCAAGGGCTGCGGTTGGCAATCGAACTTCAGCGCGGCGCGGAAGCGGCTCCGGTGCTTTCAGAACTGTTCCGTCTGACTCCCCTACAAGAAACCTTCAGCATCATCATGCTGGCACTCGTCAATGGCGAGCCGCGTTTGCTCAGCCTCAAGCAGTCGCTTAAGGTTTACATCGATCACCGGCTGGAAGTGGTGCGCCGCCGCAGTGAATACGATCTGCAACGTGCGCGCGACCGTGCTCACATCCTTGAAGGGCTGCTCAAGGCCATGGGCAATATGGACGCCGTCGTCACCATTATTCGCGGCTCGCGAACCGCTGACAGCGCCCGTAACAACTTGATCAAAGCACTCAGCATCGATGAAATTCAGGCCAACGCCATCCTCGAACTTCAGCTTCGCCGCCTCGCTGCGCTGGAGCGCAAGAAAATCGATGAGGAACACGCCGAGAAAGTCAAGCTGATCGCCCATCTAAGCGATCTCTTACAAAGCCCGGAAAAACTGCGCGCGGTCATCATCGACGAAATCAGCGAGATCAAGAAGACTTATGGTGATCCGCGCCGCACCCTGATCGTAGACGGCACCGCAACCAAAGTCACCAGCGCCGATCTGCTCACGCCGCAAGAAGGCACATGGGTCACCCTCACGGTCGATCAAAAACTTGGCCGTACTTTCGATGACACTGCGCCCGTCCTCTCCGCCGAGGTGGAAGACCCCGCACGTTTCATTCTAGAGACGACAACGGCGCAGATCTTATATCTGTTCTCATCAGAGGGGTACTGCGCGACCGTGCCCGTGCAGCAGATCCCGCAGGTCAATAATCCCGCCGAAGGCACCAATTTCCATGATGTATCGGCCTACAAAAACAGCACTCAGCAGCTTGTCAGCGCGCTTGCGCTTCCCTCTACGATGGAAACGGGATATGTCTTCTTCGTCACGCGCGGCGGTGAAGTGAAACGTCTGCGCACCGAAGATTTACCGGGGATGCGCGCTGATCTGTTCAAGGTGATGGATATTGAGCCGGATGATGCGCTTGGGTGGGTCTTCCCCACCTACGGCGAAACCGAAGTGATTCTGACGACCCAGCAGGCACAGGCGATTCGCTTCAAGGAATCAGATGTGCGCCCCACCGGGTTGGGTGCGGGCGGCATGCGCGGTATTAAATTGAGCGAACAAAATGATCAAGTTGTCGGGGCAAGCCCCGCCGATGAGTCGCAGGTGCTGCTGACCATCACCGATGATGGGATCGCCAAAACCACCCCGATCAGCGAATACCCAACACAGGGACGCGCGGGCATGGGGGTTCAAACGATGAAGCTCTCCGCTAACAGCAAAGGCATTTCTGCCGCTGGCACAGGCCATGCCGATGAAACGCTTATCCTTTTGACGAGCAATGCACGCGGCAAAACGATGCCGTTCAGTGCGGCTCCAGCGGGACGGCGCGCCAGCAAAGGCGATTATGTGATTTCGATGGGTTTGGGCGAGCAAATCAGCGCGATTGTCAAAGCGCAGCCGATGGTAGTCGTGCCTTCGAATGGTGAAGCCCAAGCCGAACCCTCCGCTTAGCACCTCATCGTATGGGTACAGGGGCGTTTGCTCAATTGAGCAAACGCCCTGTGCCATCTTCCGCAATTCTCTACGAGGGGTTACTTACTGTCCCTGTTCGGCTTCAATCTGTGCAGCGAATTCCTGCAAGCTGCGCCCCGGCGTCACATTCAGTGACACCTTCAGATCGGTCTCCAAACGGTGATACACATGCAAGGCATCCTGATGCATGCCGAGATCGCGATACAGCCGCATGACGTTCTGAACCAAGTCTTCGCGCTGCCGGTGAGTCGCCGTCGCGCGCAAATACTGCGCCAGTGCATCATGCTTCTTGCCCACACGTTCGCTTTCTTTAGCAAGCAGCACCAGCGCTTCGCCATAGCTTTGACGCAGATCCTGACGGCGGCGCTCTGCCCACGGCATATCAATCGATGTTAGGAAATCACCCCGATACAGACTCACCGCCTGCTCGACCAGCCGGTTCGACTGTGGCAGCGGCATCACGGCGCTGTCTTGCAGCATTTGCGTAAACAGCGAAACATCATAGCTAAGTTGAATGCGCGGCGAAATATGATAGAACCCCGACCAGTAGACTGTGAGATCGAGCCCCAACACTTCGCTGATTTTGCGTTTGGTCACATGAAAGACATTGGTCGCTTCTCGTGTGCTCAACTCGCCCCAGAACGTCTCAAAAATTTCGCTCCGGGTCACCATCCCACGATCCACAAGATAAAAGAAGAGCGCGCGCGGGAGCACCCCATCCCAGTTCTCGATTCGCTCACCGTTAAGCTGTACGCGGCCTTCGCCTAAAGCGCGTACCTCCAGCAGTGAGCCGCCGCTCTCGCTCCGCTGCGCGTAATCCCACAGCATCAGTTCCTCGCTAACGGGGATAAACCGGGTGACGCTGCGCACCTGAGGGTCGTATAACACACACGTAGGAACATAGCGGCTGAACACTACGATTCGTCCGGGAAACGACGCCAGCAAGCTCTTGAGGCAATCGTCGAGCGCGGCTTTGTGCGCTCGATCACACTCATCCAGTACGAGCGTCGAAGCACCCTGCCCATTCGGGTGACCGGTTTGCTCAATGGAAGCTTCGTTGACCTGCTCTATGAGCGCTTTTACGGTGAGATCGCTGCCCTGAAAACGCACATAGACAGCGTTTTCCAGCATGGGCTTCAAGACAACATGCTGTTGAGCATAATTCGGCTGAACGACGACCAACCGAGTTTCTGCACCGAGTGCTTGCCATTGTTGTAGGGCAAGCTGCTGCGCGGAATCGACCATGCTTTACTCCATGCCTAGCGATGTAATCCCAATCGTCACCCGGCTCAAGGCGGGTTCGATTAAGATGTCCACACAGTCCATGACTAAGGGTTTTCGCTCTAGTGTGGAGCGAAATAAGTCAGAAAGCAAATTGTGGATCGCACGACCGGCAGCAGGTGAATTTTTAGGCAGGCTGCACTATACGGCGTGCCGCCGCCGCGCCTCCACAACCTGATCCACACTCTCCAACCGGCTGAGGATACGCGTCAGTTGGTGCATGTCCGCCAATTCCAACGTCAGGTAAAGGGTCGCGATATTGTGCCGGGTCTTCACATTGACTTCAGACATATTGACGGTTTCGTCCGCAATCACGGTGCTGATGTCACGCAGCAGTCCTTCCCGATCGTAGGCAATCACTTCGACCGGCACGCTAAACCGTTCTTCCTGATTCACCAATCCCCATGAGACCGGGATCAAACGTTCTGGTTCATGATGCACATTTGGGCAGTCGGAACGATGCACGGTGACACCACGACCGCGTGTCACGTAGCCGATAATGGGATCACCCAACACCGGGTTACAGCAGCGCGCAAATGTATACAGCAAGCCATTCGTCCCGGCGACGCTCATTCCGGTTGAAAATCCGCCGCTGGTGGCCTTCGCGGGGTGCGCCTTGAGCGTTTCGCGTTCGACTTCTTCGCGATCTTTGCGCTCTTGCTCTAGGATGCGGTTGGCAATCTGCGCGCCGTTGATGTCCCCTGCCCCCAGTGCAGCAAGAAAATCATCCAGCGTCTCATAGGCAAACCACCGCATGATCGTCTCGAACGCCATCACCCCCATCACGCCCAACCGCTTCAGTTCGCGCTCCAACACTTCGCGCCCACTGGCGATGTGCTTATCGCGGTTCTGCTTGCGGAAGTAGTACCGAATCTTCGAGGCGGCGCGCGTGGTTTTGACGTAGCCGAGATCGGTATTTAACCAATCCAAACTGGGGCCGCCGCGCTTCTCCGTCTGAATTTCAACCTGATCACCCATTTGCAGCACATAGTTGAGTGGTACCGTGCGTCCATGAACCTTCGCGCCCCGGCAGCGGTGTCCAAGATCAGTATGAATGTGATAGGCAAAGTCGATCGGCGTCGCACCTTTGGGCAAATCGACAATGTCGCCTTTGGGCGTGAACGCATATACGCGATCCTGAAACACTTCGGTTTTCATCGTCGCGACGAACGACGCCGGATCTTTTTCTTCCGGGCCAAATTCGAGCAGCCGCCGCAGATAGCTCAGGCGCTTCTCATAGGCTTCGTCACGCTTGCCCTTGCTGCCCTCTTTGTAGCGCCAGTGCGCGGCGATCCCGTATTCGGCGTGTTCGTGCATCTCCCATGTGCGAATTTGCACTTCCAGCGTTTTGCCGGACGAATCCACGATGGCCGTGTGTAGACTCTGGTAGAAATTATCTTTCGGCGCGGCGATGTAATCGTCAAACTCACCCGGGATGGGCCGCCACAAATTATGCACGACTCCCAAAACCACATAGCACTGCGGTATCGTATCAACGATCACGCGCACCGCGCGCACGTCATAAATCTTGTCGAAATCGACGCGCTTACGCTCCATCTTCTTGTAGATACTGAAGATGTGCTTCGGGCGTCCGCTGATTGTCACATTGTTGATGTTGTATTGAGCCAATTCACGCCGCAGCGTGTCGGTGACTTTCGTCAGGTACGATTCGCGATCGGCGCGGCGTTCGTCCAACTGCGCAGCGATCATCTTGTATTTGTCGGGGTAGAGATAGCGGAAACTGAGGTCTTCCAGTTCCCACTTGATCTGCCAGATGCCCAAACGGTTTGCCAACGGGGCGAAAATATCGAGCGTTTCCTGCGCGATGCTTTTCTGCTTCTCAACCGTCATGTAGCCAAGCGTGCGCATGTTATGCAGCCGATCGGCCAGTTTGACGATCATCACGCGCACATCGTCGCCCATCGCCAGCGCCATTTTGCGGATGTATTCCAGCTCACGCGCATCTTTCACGCGCACGGTGCCGTCTACGCCCGCTTTGGGCAGATTCTTGAGCTTCGTCACCCCTTCAATGATCCCGGCGACCTCTTTGCCAAACTCGTTGCGTAGTTCGACATAGGTGATCGACGTATCTTCGATCAAATCGTGCATCAGCGCGGCGGCAATTGCCTCCGCATCCAGTTTCATTTCCGCTAGAATGTGGGCGACCGCGACGCAGTGGGTGAAATAGGGTTCGCCGCTCTTGCGGAACTGCCCCGCATGGGCTGCTTCTGCCTTCTGGTAAGCGCGTTCGATGAGGAGCTTATCGCTAGGCGAAAGATCGGGCAGCGCGTCATACAACGACTGTAGGTTCATGCTGGCGACGGGAGTGGATGTCATAGGTTTAACAGAAGTCACACGCTAGGCCTTCTTTTGACACATTGTACCGCAATTTCGAATTCAAAGTACGTCGCTGGAGATCAGGTCATTCGTATAGGGTAAGCCTTCCCGACGGGATGAGCAATCTATGCTAGAATTCTCTCGACTTACCCGAAATGGAGATAAAGCATTGTCCGACTTGCTCAGCGTTGACGAGGCACTCGCCCGTATCCTGATCGACTTCCAATGCCTAAAATCTGAACCGGTGCCGCTCGATCACGCATGGGGTCGTGTGCTGGCACAAGACATCACCGCGCCCCATGCTTTACCCCCTTTCGCCAATTCGAGCATGGATGGATTTGCCGTCCGCGCTGCCAACTTGAAGGATGCCACGAAAGATCAGCCCGTGCGACTGCGCGTGGTTGCTGATATTCCGGCGGGGCACGCCGCCGCGATTGTCCTCAAAGACGGTGAAGCCGCCCGCATCATGACCGGGGCCGCACTGCCGGAAGGCAGCGACGCCGTCATTCCGGTGGAAGAGACTGATGCCAACTTCCAGAAGGGGCAACCGCTGGCGATTGGCAGTGAAGTGTCTGTTTATGCCGCTCTGAAGCCCGGCGACTCCGTGCGCGCCATCGGAGAAGATGTGCGCGCAGGCGACACCGTTCTCAGCGAAGGGATGCTCATCAGCCCCGGTGCGGTTGGCGTCCTCGCGGCGCTTGGCATCGCAGAAGTGCCGATGGTACGCCGCCCGCGTGTCGCCATCATCAGCAGCGGTGATGAGCTGGTACCCGTCGAAATGCCGCTCACACCGGGAACCATCCACGACGCGAACAGCTATACCCTATCGGCCCTGATTCGGCAGTATGGCGCAGTCCCGCTCCGCATTCCCACTGCCCGCGATACACTCGACGATGTGCGGCGGGCCTTTCAAGAAGCGTTGGATTCCGGTGCTGACGTGATATTGAGTTCGGCGGGGGTTTCTGTGGGCGCGGTCGATCTTGTGCGCACAGTGCTTGAGCAGATGGGGCAGTTATCTTTCTGGCGCATCAACTTGCGCCCCGGCAAGCCTCTGGCCTATGGGCGCGTCGGTGAGGTTCCCTTTTTCGGGCTTCCCGGCAATCCGGTCAGCGCCATGGTGACGTTTGAAGTCTTTGTACGCCCCGTATTGTTGAAACTGGCAGGGCGAACCGATCAACCGCAAACCATTCAAGCAGCGTTGGCTGAGGACATCCCTGCCGATGGGCGGCGCACCTATTTCCGTGTTACACTTCAGGCGGAAAAGGATCGCTGGATCGCCCATTTGACCGGCACTCAGAGTTCAGGGGCGCTGTCCTCAATGGTCAAGGCAGATGGTCTGCTGATCCTCCCCGAAGGGGTTACGTTCGCGCCTGCCGGATCAGTCTATTCGGTGCGCGTTTTGCGTCCGCTCGTTTAGTCAAGGAATTGACATGTCTTCTGTATCCAACACCGTCTCTTCGTCGGCCAGCACACCCACTGCTGCACGCAGCACCTCGCGAATTTCGCTGCGCGGCATCGCCATCCTGTATATCACCTTGGCGTTGTGTGTAACCGGCTACATGTCCTATCAAAAGTTGGTGGATCAACCACTTCAGTGCGCTGCATCAGGAATCATTAACTGTTCGGTACTGGAAGCGAGCAACTGGGCCGTGTGGCGCATCGGGAACAGCATCGCTATTCCGACTGCCGTGCTTGGCTTTTTGACACACTGCACCCTGCTCACACTGTTCTTGCTGGAAAACCGGATTGGGCTGCTGCGCAATTACGGCAAGATGTTCATCTTCGGCATTACGGTGTTCGGCTTCTTATATCACAGCTATTTGACGTTCTACGTCGCCATTTACACGTTCCATGCCATCTGCCCCTACTGCCTGACCGCACACATTTGCATGACCGTGCTTCTGATTATCGCGTCGATCCGTTTATTCCGCAGTTTCCAATCTGTACCAAACGCTGCATAAGCATTGACAGAGCCAAAAACAAAAAAGAGCTTTCACAAGCTCTTTTTTGTTTTCATTTCAAGTTTCCGAGGATACCCCGAAGACTTATGTTTGCTTAGTTGCGGTGACCGCGCAGCGTACGTTCGTAGATGTCATCCATCTCACGCTGACGCCCACGCTTGTCCTGCTTCTTGTCACGGCGGCGGTCGCGACCACGACGATCATCCTCGCGATCCGGGAAGTCTTCACCCTGCGCTTCATACGCACGGCGGAAAGCAAATTCCATCGCGTTCGGGACATGTTCTTCCGGCTCAGACGCTTCCACCTTGACAGGTTCCGGCGGGGCTTCCAAGGCCTTAATGCTCAGGTCGATGCGGCGCTTCTTGCGGTTCACCTTGATGATGGCCGCCTTAACTTCGTCGCCTTCCTTCAGCACATCGCTGGGGGACGCCACGTAGCCATTCGCCATTTCGGACACATGCACCATACCGGGACGTTCCGCGCCGAAATCGACAAACGCGCCGAACTTCTCCAGCTTGACGACCTTGCCCGTCACCGTCATGCCTTCCTTGATGTCGTCCCACGACATGGCCGGGGGTTTCGCCATCGAGAGCGCGATACGACCCGCAGTCGGATCAACGCGCAGCACATAAACAGTGATTTCATCGCCTGCTTTTACCACATCTTCCACATTGCGGACTTGCTGCCCAAGCTGCGAGATATGCAGCAGACCGTCCGTACCCACGCCCACGTCAACAAACGCGCCGTAGAGTTCGATCCGCTTCACCCGCCCCTTGAGTTCATCGCCCACGCTTAAGTCATTGATCGACTTACGCGCTTGCGTTGGTGCTGTATTCTGGTCTGTCATTCCTCACCTGCTCCTTCAACTGTCGGCGGTTTTTCAACGCGCCCGAGCGAGGACGCAGACCGCCCGAAATGGGTTCTCTAACTTTACTGTGCAGCCGTCGCTTCAACCGTGGCTTCGGCAGTGGCATCAAGGGTTGCTTCTTCGGTTGTATCAGCGCTGACTGGAGCTGCATCCGTCGAATCGGCGGCTGCGGGTTCTTCAGTCACGATTTCGCGCGTCGGGATCACGGCAGTTGGCGTGCCGGGGCCGGGCGTCGGGGTCAGCGTGATTTCCGGTGTAACTTCGAAGGGCTGATCCGTCGCGTATTCGCTGAAAGCGGCGTATCCCGTGTAAGCGTGCATGCTGCTCGTCTCAATAAGGAGCTGCATGTTGGTCGGCGTCATATACAGCACACCGATGATTTCGCTGGTCGCGGAAAGCGCGCCCGTCGCGCCCGGAACGAAAGCATAGATGACCATCGGGACATCAGGATACACCAAATTGATGATCGACTGATCGCCCGAATATTCCGTGCTCAACGCATAAGTAGGTTCACCGTGCGCTTCGATCAATTGACCGAGGCTAACCGACGGTGCTAGTCGAAGGAAAAGCAGGTCAACGATTTGGCCGTCTTCGCTGTACATCTGGCAGCAGCCCGCTGTACCGCCCTTTTGCTGGAATTCAGCGACTTTCGCCGGACTATTCGGATCGGTCTGCACCGTCACGTTTTCGAGCGTACCATCGTCCTGAAGCCGAATATAAGCATCATTCCAACTGGTTACGCCGGGGGTGATCCCTCGCCAGCAGGGGGCAGTGCAATCGCCACTGGCAGTCAGGCTGTTGTCTTGCAGTAACTGCGGATCGCGCAGATTGGGCGGACTGCATGCGCTCAGCAAAAACACAAATGCCACAGCAGCAAGGCTCAATGGCAGCAGGCGAGATTTCATCGGCATGTCGCTTTCATCACGGATTTTGTCTTGGGTGGCACGATTATGACGCGAAGCAGCGGAAGTTGTCCGCTGCCCCACGTTAAAGTTTGGTTAGCTGCTGACTTAGTTAAGCGGCGTAAGGGTGAGAGTATAGGTACCTGACGTCCCACCATACAACGCTCCAAAGTGCGTGGCAATGATAATGTACTGTCCCGTTTCTGGCAAGGTGAGATTAGAGATCAGCGAGTTGCGATTTTCACCTGCGACCGCATCGTCGTTCGAGGCAATTTCATTGCCGAACGGCCCTACCACATACAGAGTCGGATCAAGCGTGCCGCTGCTGGCATTCATGGCGATATTCACAATGTCGCCCGCCGTCCCGTCAAACATATACAGGTCGAACTTGTTATCCTGAGAGATCGCACCGTTCTGCGTCCCGCCGGGAGCGATCGGAAGCGCATTTTCAATATCCGCCTGATACGGCAGTGTTTCGAGACCGCGCGCAATACCGCCGTCGCTTACGGTAACGGTTCCATCCGCGTTCAGCGTAAAGCTGATCAGATAGCGTTCGTTCAGCAGCGGTTGGGCGTTCACATTGAAGATTTCGCGTCCGTTGTAGGTAGCAAACAGGTTGAAGTCAACCGGGTTGGTCGTGCTGCATTCGCTCTGGAACCAAACCTCGACTTCATATACACCGGGCCGGGGCTGAAGTGCTACCGGCCAGTAAATATAGGAGAATGGAGTTCCTGAGGCCGCCGGGGTGCAGTTGACATTCCCGTTCGCGCCCAGTGTCCCACCACTGCGGATGGTCGGCGTATCGTCATAAACCGCCGCGCCCGCCGGATCACGGACGAGGAGCTGAAGGTCGTCGTCGGTATTCCACAGCAGCGTGAATTCCAGCGAACCCAACACACGGTTGGCATATTCCGCCGGAAGGTTCGACGCCTGTGTCGTCACCAGCAGTGTATAGGTGCCTTCAGTACCGCCGATATTCTTACCATAGCGGCTCGCAACAATCGTGTAAGTTCCCGGCGTGGTCAGCAGCGCGTTGCTGATCTGCGAGTCGGTCACGCCGCTCACTTGATCGTCATTGGTGCGGATGACATTCCCCGCAGGGTCAAGCAGCGCGAGGAAGGTATCAAGGCTGCCGGTCGTCGCCGCCATCGCGATCGTGACAATATCGCTGGTGGCAACCTCGAACGAATATGCATCGTAGGAATGGCCCGAAGCAATCGTCCCACTGACCGCGGTGCCGATAGTGATCGGGGTCGCATTCGCCAAAATGGTTGAAGGCACATCCGGCAGAACTTGATCATCTGCGATACCGCTCAAGCCCGTGAACGCTGCCGTACCATCGGCGTTGATTACAAAACTAGTGACATACACCTGCCCCGGATTCACCGTTCCTGCCTGCTGACCAATCGCGACACCATCCACGGTCGGCGCAATGGTGAATTCAACCGGGTTATCGCCATCGCAGGCCTGCTGGTAGTACACCAACAGTTCATAACTGCCCGTCGGAATGCCACCCGGCGACCATGTGGCGGTCTCAGATGGGGTTTGCGTGGTATTCGCACAGCCCTGATTCACATTCGGCCCCAGCGTACCACCGCTGTCTACCGTCGGGGTCTGGAAATACAGCGAACCACCAACCGGATCACGAACTTCGATGTCGAGATCGTCAGTCGTCGCCCATGTCAGGCTGATCGTCATGCCCAGTGTCGTGACGAGCTGCCCCGAAACGGGTGCGCTGGTCACATCCGCCGTCGATGCGGGATTGGTCGTCACTTCTGGCGTCACTGCGCCCGCTGCGTTCAACGTCGCCGTCAGCGTGACCTGAATGGCCTGTTCACTGGCGGTCGCGCTCACACCGGGGGCCTTGATCACCGTGACGTAATACGTTCCGGCGGCGGGAAGAGTCAGTCCTTGCAGATTCACCGTTCCCGTTAGATCACCGACCAGTTGACCGAGCTGAGCGCCCGTCGTATCCGTCACACCCACTGCCAGCGGAATCCCCAGCGGGTTCGCAGCAGTCACATCGAGGACATCCCCGGCGTTCGCCTGCACAGTGAACACCTGAATGAAGGTCGTCGCGTCAAGCTGGGTGGCGACGGGCGTGCCTGAGGTCAGCGAACGACCCTCCTGCGCGTGTACGGCCAGCACACCGACCATCGCAATCAAAAGTAAAATCGGCATCAGCCGTTGGAGTCGTTTCATATGCATCGTGTACCTTTCGAACGAAAACGCTGCATGAGCAAAACACTAAGGAAACCGAGTATAGTCGCACGGTGCGCACGGGACAACACGACGCATCGCCTCCGCTTTCCCCACGCTACGAACCTTCGTTCTCGGTGCGAGGGGAAAGTTCGACAAAAGTCGTCGTCCCTTCAATTACATTGACCACCTGACTGATCCGTTGACCATCGATGGTGACGACCACTTCCTGCCGTCCTACGGGCACATCGCCGACGACGAAATTCTCCCGCCAAACCGGATCAGAGTTCATATCAACCGTGGTGCCGTTGAAAATGTAAGTGCTCGTCGTATCCGTCACCAGCCCGGTCGCATAATTGCGCACCGTCACATCGGCATCCATGACGAGATTACCGTTCCGGTCGGTGACCCGCCCGGCGATCACCCCTGTACCTACATACGGAACCATCCACAGCAGTGGATTATAAGTATCACCGTAGCCATCCCCGGCCATACGCACTTCAAAGTGAACGTGCGGGCCGCTCACCCGTCCGGTATTCCCCACCAACCCAATCGGATCGCCCGCCTGTACCGTTTGCCCTGCGAACACCAGCGTCGCCGCCATGTGCGCATACAGCGTATAGACCGGCTGGCCATCGTAACCGAAATCATGCTGAATGAACACCACCCGCCCGTAGGAATAGGTGCTCTGGAAGTTCTCGCCTGCCCATAATACTCGTCCCGATGCAGCGGCACGGATCGTCTCGCCAATCGGGTTGGGCATATCGATTCCGGAGTGAACACGCCACTGGTTTTCCGGCCCATCTGACCCATAGGAATAGTAGAATAGGCCGCGATTGTTCAAGGCATCCGAATCCACCGGACGGCGCATCCAGAAATGATCGCGCCCAAGCGGATCGCGCGAAATCGGTGGGATCAGCGGCGGCGGCTGAAATTCGCGTGCCTCTCGTGTCACCGGCAGCACCGTCACCGGGATCGCCGTAGACAGCGGAGTCGGGCTGGCAAACGGGCGCGTTGGGGTTACCGCCTGCGCGATGATCTGTGCGCCGCTTGCATCGGCCACCTGCGGGGCAAACGGAGTCAAGTCCATCGGCGCTGAATTCAGCGTCGGCGGAATGAAAGCGCCCGTCGGAATCGCGACGGTGGGAAGCGGCGTGCTGTTGCTGCCAAACCCGGCCCGCAAAATATCACGCAGGGTATCCCCTGCCGCCGTCGATTGCGCTTCGGTCGGCACGATCACGCGTGGTTCGGGGGTTGGGCGTGAATTGAAATAGACAATCAGTCCAAAACCGCCGATCACCAGCACAACGACCAAGAAGACCGGAATTCCACTGCTGCGCTGCATAACTCAGCCTGTCCCCGACGAAGCGGGCTGCGCGGTCGGTGCGAAATTCACGAGCGCGCCTTCGGTATACAGTTCCCGCATCGCATCATACCACGTTAAGCCGCCAGTTTGGACAAGCAGCCAATAATTGACGCTGTTAATGTTTGCGCGCCAATCGCTGCCCGCAGGGGCACGATTCCATCCGTAATCGGCGGCAAGCTGTGTGAGATCAAGGTAATAACCGGAAGGCATCGTCACCTTCAGCCGCCCACCCTGATCATAGGCTTGCACATCACCGCTGGTTCGGCTCTGGAAGTCCCAAGGCATCGATCGCAGCGGTTCGCCAAGCTGACCGCCCTGCGCATTTTCGGCTACACGCACATACACATGCCACAGCGTATCCACGCCGATGTCTTCGCGCACAATTTCCAGCGCGGGCGGGCTGCCGATGATGTCGCTACGAGTGAGGCTGATGGCACGGCCCGTTTTGAGCCAACTGCGCACATCCTCCCCGGGTGACGGCGGGCGATCGATCGGCCAGAAAGCGTCATCCAACCGTCCCAACACATCCCATCCGGCTTGATCCAGTGCTGCTTGGCGCAGAGCATTGAATGAATCATCCACGCGTTCGCTCAAGGAAGGCTGATCGACGTTCACACTGATAGATCGCAGCCGGTAGGGCGGATCAATTGCGAGGCGCTGCTCCTGTTCAATGAACAGCGGCTGGCTGCTGGCGGCAGGCAAACCGCCGGAATTCACCAACGCGGTCGGCAGCGGCGTCGATGTCCACGAAGGATCACGCGAACCGGGCTGCACTTGCAGCACCGGGGTGACTACCCCTGCCCCGCCAAACGGAATCGCGACCAATTGGGTACTGTCGCCGCTGTCTACGGCAGCGATCACCGCTTGACCATCGGGTGACCATGCGGGCGTCTTGCCCCGCCCAATCACCTGCGCACCAGAAGCGGGATCGGTCGCTGAAACGACAAATACCTTTTCCAGCCCCTGATCGAGCGCGCTGTAAGCGATGTAGCGCCCATCCGGTGACCACGCCGGGAAATCTTCCTGACGATCCGGGGTATTCGTAATGTTGACCACACTTTGATCGTCAAGCGAGAACAGATAAATGTCCTGATTTCCATCCCGCCACGACACAAACGCGATCGTGCGTCCACCCTGTGCGGGCGTCCATGATGGAGAGAAATCGGCGGCATCGCTGTTCGACGGCAGGCGAATCGCTGTACCCTGTCCATCGGCCTGCATCACATAAATATCAAGGTTATTGCCTTGATAGCTCTCATACACGAGGAATTCGCCGTCAGGACTCCACTGGGGAGCGCCCTGAAAGGACAGGTCAAAGGTGAGGCGAGTTGCTGAGTTAGAGGTCAAATCTCGGACGTATAATTCCCAATTGCCTTCTTGATGCCCTGCATAGGCGATTCTGCGTCCATCCGGTGACCATACCGGATCGCGCTCATCGGCGGGGCTGTTGGTCAAGCGAATGGGCGTGCGACCATCGACGGGCAGCACCCATAAATCGGTTTGGGCATTTTCGCGCACGGTGTAAGCGATCGCGCCGCGCGCCGCCAGCACGGACGGCAGCGGTGTCACAGTTGGCACAGGGGTCGCAATCAGACTCCCTCCGGCGGTAGTCGGCACAGCCGTACTATCTGCCAACAGTGCGGCGTTGAGTCCGCTATTGTCGTTCAATGGTGCAACCGTCGTCGTACGCGCGGGATTCGTCGCCCACAGCAAGACGCCTACCAGTGCCACCAATAGAAGGAGCGTCAGACCGTTCAGGGCGCGGTTCTGCGCCTTAAGCGGATCTTCACGCGGGATCGACGCGTCCATTTGAGCCCGCGCAGCACGCCGTGCCATCGCAGTGCCCGCCCCGCCGCTTGACCTTGTGCCCGCCTGTACGGAGCCACGCAGTGTAAGGTTGACCAGCATGCGAACCGGAGTCAGCAGCAGCCATACAATCCTTGCGATGATCCAGACCAGCCGCACAAACGCGCGGCGGATCAGTTCTAAGCCCTCAAGCGTCGCATCCACGAGCGCGCTGCTCAGCTTCAGGATGATGACGCCTACTTTGTCGGTGATCCGGTATGCACGCAGCAGCATAAGGAGACTAGTCATCCTCAACGATACGGTGTCAAAGCGCAATTGTAGCCGCAAACGACTTAGGGAGCAATCGGCATACCCACCATCCCTTGGTACCGCGCGGGCTGCATGGCAAAATTGACGCAGCGCATAGGCTGGTGTACTTTTGTAAGCAGGTGTTTTCGTGCAATACGGACTAGCGTCCGCATGCAGTTTCATTCATATCCGTTCTGTGGAATGGGAATCAGGAGCCTTTCGTCATGCAGCCGACACGTATCGCTCGCATGCTCATCCTTCTTGCCGGGTTGCTGATCTTTGCTGCCCCTACCGCTGCCCAAGATCAAACCATCCATATTGTGCAGCCGGGAGATAATCTGTACCGCATCGCGCAGATGTATGGGACGACCGTCAGCGCGCTGGCGGAAGCGAACGATATTGCCTTTACATGGCACATCACGACCGGGCAGCGGCTCATCATTCCGGTTCCCGCAGAAACCACCAGTGCGCCAAACACACTGGAAACCGCTCCAGCGGACGCCGCTCCTGCCGTTGAGCAAGCGCAGTCCCCTGCCGATCAGGTGCAGCCACCCGCTCCAGCGGTCTATCACACCGTCGCATGGGGTGACAGTTTGGGAAGCATCGCCCGCCGCTATGGGATGACGCTCGATCAACTGGCGCGGCTGAATGACATCACCAACCCGGATTTGATTTACGTCGGCCAGCGGTTGATCATCTCCGCCGGAACGACCGATACGGCCAGCACTACAACGAACGACGTAGGTACAGCACCCGGTGACGCGCCCGCGTTGGCGCTGGATACGGTGACGGAAAATGCTGCCCCTGCCCCCTTGATTCCGAACTACAGTGTATTTATTCCTCCGGCCTTCACCAATGCGTCCAGCGATGCGGTCACCGTCGGCACCACCAGCCACATTGTCCGTTACGGCGAAAGCCTGTCCGCCATCGCCCGCAGCTATGGCGTGAGCATGCTGGCGATCACACAGGCGAACAATATCTACGATGCGAATACCATTTATGTAGGGCAAGAACTGACGATCCCGATCACCAACGCCGAAACGGTCAGCACCGCTGGAATCAGCATTGTGCCTGCCGCCCCTGCTCCAACCTTAAGCGTCGGGCGCGAAATCATTGTCGATCTCAGCGATCAGCGAACCTACGCTTACGAAAATGGCGTGCTGGTGCGGAATGTGCTCGTTTCGACCGGACTGCCGAATACCCCAACGGTGCTGGGCGATTTCACCATCCAGCGCAAATATGTCGCCCAAACCATGACCGGGCCGGGCTATTATCTGCCGGACGTGCCCTATATCCTGTACTTCTACGCGGGGTATGCACTGCATGGGACATACTGGCACAGCAACTTCGGCCACCCGATGAGTCACGGCTGCGTGAATTTGCCGACGCCGGAAGCGGAATGGTTCTACAACTGGGCAGAGGTGGGCACACCGGTACACGTGCAGACGTAAGGTAATTTTCGCAGCATTCAATTGAGAGAAGCAAAACGGGGCGCTGAGCGTCCCGTTTTTGTTTACTCGTTCGTTTGTGGGGTGCCAACTAAACCGAGCGGTTCGGCAGAACCTTTGAGCGCATCAAGGACGATTTGAATGTGCTCGTCGAGCGGTACACCAAGCGCGGTCGCCCAATGTTCGATTTCTTCGCGGTTCACCGGGGCAGCGAACAGCTTGTCTTTCCACTTCTTGCGAATGCTCTTGAGTTCGACATCAAGGATGCTCTTAGATGGGCGCACCAGCGCTACCGCGATGATGAAACCGGTCAGTTCATCAACAGCCATCAGCGCTTTTTCCATCGGCGTTTCAGGATTTACGCCCGTGATTTCAGGGGCATGCGCGAGAATCGCCTTGCGGATGACGGGTTCAATGCCCTTTTCTTCCAGAACCTTGTTTCCCATCACCGGGTGCCCGCCCGTGCTCACGTCCGGGTAGCGTTCATAGTCGAAATCGTGCAGCAGCCCGGTGACACCCCATTCTTCGACGTCCCCGCCAAAACGGGGCGCATAGGCACGCATTGCCGCTTCGACAGCCAGCATATGCCGCCGCAGCGATTCACTTTGCGTCCATTCACTGACAATCGCCCACGCTTGTTCACGCGTCGTCATGCTGGTTAACCACCTTCGTAAACCGTAACGGCGATCGTCAACGGCTGGCCGATCAAGAGCTGTCCGGGCGTACGCAGTTCCCAAATACTAGAAGTCGGGCCACCCGTCGCCGGGGTACGCCCCACAAACTCGATCGTCACTTCTTCGCCTACATTCACGCGTTCACGGATGAAGAAGCGTCCCTGAGTATTGAACGACTCGCCCGACACATAGGTGAGCGATGTATTCCGTTCCCATGCACAGGTTCCGGTGTTCAGCAGCGTAATTTGCCGCGAATAATCGCGATTCGCCGGAGCAAACGCGCCATTTTCCGGCGTCTGCTGAATGATGGCATAGTCGAAATCACACGCCGCCATCGTCGCTGTCTGCATTTCCATGAACAGCGTCGCCTGAATCAGCGTCAGCGTCACGTTCGGCGTATCGGTCGGCGTGATCGTCGGGGTGGCGGTTGCGGTCGGCGTCAGTGTAATCGTCGGGGTCAGGGTGGCCGTGAACGTCGGCGTAATGGTCGGCGTATCCGTCAACGTTGCGGTTGGGGTTGGCGTTGGGGTCTCAGTCGGTGTCGGTGTCGCGGTCGCCGTGAATGTCGCCGTAAACGTCGCGGTCGGTGTATTCGTATCGGTCGGCGTCGGCGTGATCGTCGGCGTCAGCGTTTCGGTTGCGGTCGGGGTTACGGTTGGTGTATCGGTATTGGTTGGTGTCGGTGTGATGGTTGGCGTCAGCGTGATCGTCGGCGTCATGCTCGGCGTTGCCGATGCGAGGAACGGGAGCAGCGAACCGATCCCGCCGGGGGAGGCCATCGCCGCCATACCGATCAACACAACACCAAGAAAGCCACCAAACAGCGCCAGCAGCAGCCATGCGCCGCGCTGAGGCGGTGCGCCCCCGGCTTTTGGCATGGGCTGTGTCTTACCCGTGGACGAGACAGCCGCCTTGGCACGGCGTGCCGTATCACCGCTTACCCCCGGTGATAGTGAGCTGAACTGAAGGGTATCGCGCGGGTCTTCTGAAGCCGCAATGGGCTTCAAGCGCGTATCAGGTACGCCGCCCCGCTCAATTTTTTCAATATCGGCGATCAACTCGGCAGCCGTTTGATAGCGCGAATCCGGTTCTTTCGCCATCAACTTGCGGATCACCCGGTCGATCGATTCCGGGACTTTCGGATTGAGTTCGCGTGCGGATGGGATCGGATCATTCAGGTGCTTGAGGACAATCGCCAGCGGGGTTTCTGCGTCATACGGCAGTTTGCCGGTGACCAACTGAAACAGAATCACGCCCAACGCATAGAGGTCGGAGCGCTCGTCACCCGGTTCGCCTAAGCCCTGCTCCGGCGACATATAGGCGGGCGTACCCACCATACCGCCGCTTTGCGTGAACTGCACCCCGGTCACGATTTTAGCGATCCCGAAGTCCGTCAGCACGACGCGGTTATCGCGATCGAGCATCAAGTTGGCGGGCTTCACATCCCGGTGGATCATCCCCTGTGCATGGGCGTAGGCGAGTGCGCTGGCGGATTCACGCACAATGCGCAGCGCTTCCTTCAGTGGAAGCAAATCGCCCTTTTCCGGCATCGCCGTCACACGATCTTTCAGCGTCGGGCCTTCGATCAACTCCATGACCATGTAATAGTTCTCATGTTCACTGTCGTTTTCGAAGTCATAGACCTGAACGATGTTGGGGTGTTTCAGGCGGGCGATATTGCGGGCTTCACGTTCGAAGCGGTTCTTGAATTCCGGGTCATCTGCGAGAAATGGATGCAAGACCTTGATCGCGACAAACCGATCAAGGCTGGGGTGATAGGCGCGATAAACCTCCGCCATCCCCCCGCGTCCAAGCCGCTCTATTACCTCATATTTTCCGAGCCGTCGATTCGACACGATAAGAGTGCTGCCCTATGCCGCCGTCAATGTAAATTTGATGCAATGCGTGTGTAGTATAACCAAAGATACGTCCATAAGAAAACCGTTTGGAACGGTCAGTTTATGCTAACCATTCCAAACGGTCAACCTTGGGATTGTTAACCGGCGGCGGCGATACCCTGAATACCGCCTTCAGTCATCTTTTTGGCATCGAGCAAACTCTTGGCTTCGTCGATCGTCAGCAGACCCATTTCCACCACGATTTCGATGATGCTGCGGTTTTCGGCCAGCGCGCGCTTGGCGACGATAGCGCCATTTTCGTAACCGATCTTCGGGTTCAGGGCGGTGACGAGAATGGGATTCTTCGCCAGCCAGCCTTCCGCGCGTTCCTTATTGGCAATCAACCCCACTGCGCATTTCGCCGTAAACGCACGCACCGCGCCGATCATGACATGTTCGGCTTCAAACAGATTGTGCGCGATGATTGGCATCATCACATTGAGTTCCAACTGCCCTGCCTGCGCCGCCAGCATCACGGTCAAGTCGTTGCCCATAACATGGAACATCGCCATGTCGAGCATTTCGGCCATCACCGGGTTGACTTTACCCGGCATGATCGAGGAACCCGGCTGCACGGGCGGACAGGTCACTTCAGCGAGGCCGGTGGTAGGGCCGCTGGAGAGCAGCCGCACGTCATTGGCGATGCGGATTAAGTCCTGCGCCGCCGCGCGCAGTGCGCCGCTGAAGAATGCGGCGTCCTGATGCGACTGCATTGATTCGAACAGGTCGTCCGATTCGTAGAATTGAATACCCGTAAGTTCGGTTAGTTTCTTCACCATACGGCTGTGGTACTCATGATGAGCATTCAAGCCGGAGCCGTTCGCCGTTCCGCCAATCCCCAACCGGCGCAGCCCTTCCGCGGCCATGTTGATCTTCTCGATATTGCGGCGGATAGCTTTGGCCCACGCACCAACTTCTTGCCCCAGTGTAATCGGGACGGCATCTTGCAGGTGTGTGCGACCGCTCTTGACAACATCGGCCCATTCCGCCGCCTTTTCTTCAAAGGCGCTGGCAAGCTGCGCGAGCGTGGTCGTCAGTTCTTCCAAACGCCACAGAGCACCGACGCGGATCGCCGTCGGAATGGTGTCATTGGTGCTTTGTGCCATGTTGACATGGTCGTTCGGATTGACCGGCTTCTTGCGCGAATCGACCAGTGCATAACCGAGGATTTCGTTGGCGCGATTGGCGATCACCTCGTTGGTGTTCATGTTGTGGCTGGTGCCCGCACCCGCTTGGAACGGATCGACCACAAAATGATCATCCAGTTTCCCGGCGATCACTTCATCCGCCGCCTGCATAATGGCCCGCGCCATTTCTTCCGGCATCAATCCAAGGTCGAGATGCACTTCGGCAGCGGCACGCTTGATTGTCGCCATTGACCACACAAACGCGCGGTACGGTTTCAGCCCGCTTACCGGGAAGTTATCGACTGCCCGCTGTGTCTGCGCGCCGTAGTAAGCGGATGCAGGGACGTTCACTACGCCCAAGGAATCTTTTTCTTGGCGAAAGTCAGTCATGAAGGGTGCTCCTACCGTAAATTACCATCAAAAAGGCGCTACGTATTGTAGCGCCTTTTAGCAGCTTTGTGAATTTGCGTGCGAAGTGATGCTTTCTATCACGTCGCAGCGATGGCATGCGCGCACGCGCCTGTGATATTTAGCGCGCCGCGTATTTCTGCGCCACGACATCCCAGTTGACGGTATTGAACCACGCCGTCACATAGTCCGGGCGTTTGTTCTGGTACTTAAGATAGTAGGCGTGTTCCCACACATCAACGCCGAGAATCGGGCGCTTGCCCTGCATCACGGGCGTATCCTGATTGGGCGTCGATTCAATGCTGAGCGAGCCATCCGGCGCGGCGACCAGCCATGCCCAGCCCGACCCAAATTGACCGACAGCTTTCGCCTTCAGTTGATCTTTGAAGGCGTCATAGCTGCCGAACGCGCGGTTGAGCGCTTCGCCAAGTTCGCCGGTGGGGACATTGCTGCCGCCGGGGGTCATGATTTCCCAGAACAGGGAGTGATTCCAGTGGCCGCCGCCGTTATTGCGGACGGCGTTGCGGACATTATCCGGCAGCCGATCCAGCGATTTCAGCAGATCTTCGAGGCCCAAATTCTGAAAGTCGGGCGCGTTTTGCAGCGCGTTGTTCAAATTATTGACGTAAGCCTGATGGTGACGATCGTGGTGAATTTCCATCGTCGTTGCATCAATGTGGGGTTCAAGGGCATTGAACGGGTATTGCAGAGGAGGAAGTTCAAAAGCCATGCGCTTTACTCCTTCACCTATTCGGTTTTCCAGCACACAATATCCCTTTCATTCTAGCATGCCCATGGCGCGAATTGAACCGCAGGCGGACTTAGAACCAGCGGCTTTCGGCGCGGTCTCATCGAATGCTAACATAGAGCCGTATTATCTGATCGATCCCCTTAGAGGTTTGAAACGTATGACTTCCGCCGCCGGGGTACCCCCCGCCGCCCCACCCCGTATTCCGACGACCGTCTACCTATTTCTGTTTGCGGGCGTCATCGCGACATCGCTCGCCGCCATATTTGTCCGGTTCGCGCAGAACGAAGGCATGCCCTCGCTGGTGATTGCCGCCGGGCGGCTGTCGGTGTCGGCACTGATTTTGACGCCGTTTGTGCTGCGTAAGCATCTGCCGGATTTCAAGGCGCTGGCGAAGTCCGATTTTCTGCTTGCAGGGCTTTCCGGCGCGGTGCTGTCGCTGCACTTTGCGACGTGGATTAGTTCGCTTGAATACACCAGCGTCTTGATCAGCACCGTGTTTGTCACCACCGGCCCGCTGTGGGTCGCCCTGCTCGAAGTGATCTTTTTGCGGGCGCGGTTTCGGGCATTGGTGTGGATCGGCCTCGGCGTGGCGCTGACCGGTGGGCTGTTGATCGGCGTCGGTGATACGCTGTTTGGCGGTGCTTCGCTGGAAGCCAGCGGATCGAACCCGGCACTAGGTGGCGCGCTGGCACTGACAGGGGCGGTATCGGTCGCAGCCTATTTGGTCATCGGTCGCAAGCTGCGCGCAAAGCTGTCACTGATGCCCTACATTTGGCTGGTCTACTCCATCACAGCGGTGCTGCTGGTGTTGATCGCGATCGTGAGCGGCAAATCATTCACGGGGTACAGTACCTCCAGCTATCTTTGGGTGATTCTGCTGGCACTCTTTCCACAGTTGATCGGACACACCTCGTTCAACTATGCGCTAAAATACATGGCAGCAACCTATGTCAGCATCATCACACAAATTGAGCCGATCTCAAGCGCCGTCGCCGCCATCCTCCTGTTCAACGAAATCCCGACGCTGGCGCAGGTGATCGGCAGTTTAGGCATCATCACCGGGGTTGGCCTCACCAGTTGGGGGCAATCTCAGAAAACGGGCGAATCCCCGGAGAGTGAACAGTAGTTGCGAGGGAGAACACGATGGCGCAGTTAACCGCCGAGCAGCCAGCCCATACGCTGCGTAACCGGACGCAAGAGCGCGGTTTCTCACAGCGTTTGCTGCCGTTGATGATGATCGCGACAGGTGCCGCCGCCCTGCTGATCGGCGTGTTTGTGCTGATCGGCCAAGCATTCCCGACCGAACAGTTGGCCTTCACGGGCGGCGATCAGGGGGGATTGTATGTCGTAGATGTCAACCGGCAGGTATCGGTGCCGATTTTCCGCATGACGACTGCCGCCGGACAGCGCGGCCTGTCATGGTCGCCGGACGGGAATCAAATCGTGTTCACCGCGCTGAATGGCAGCGATATGGAGGTCTATCTCATTGATGCCGATGGGAACAATCTGCGCAACTTGAGCCACAGCGAAGGCGTCGATTCGGCGCCCACATGGTTGGACGATCAGCATGTGGTGTACTGGTCACTGCGCGATCAAGGCTACCGGCGCGTGTATGTGGTCGATGTCGAAACCGGGGATACACAGCCGCTCACCGGGCTGATGATCAACAATGCCGATACCCATTACACATGGGCACCGGATGGCACCCATTATGCGATGGTGTCATGGCGTTCCGGGCAGGCCGATATTTATGTGCGCGACATCAATGCCTCGCAGAGCGTGCGGCTGACCGACAGCCCTAAAATGGACAATAACCCCGCATGGTCGCCGGATGGGTCGCAGATTGCATTCTGGTCGATGCGAGATAACAACCTCATGCGTGTTTATCTCATGAATGCTGATGGAAGCGATCAGCATGCTGTGACACCGGGGTACACCCCGATCAGCGAGATGGATTGGTCGGTAGCATGGTCACCGGATGGTCAATCGCTCGCCTTCAGCGCCGTGATTGACCGGTCACCGGGGATTTATCGCGTGGAATTGGCAACGGGCGCGGTCACCCGTTTGCTGCCGCTCTACCCTGCACTACTTGCGCCCGATCTTGTGTGGCAGCCGTAGTACGTAACCATTAAAGGGCATGAAGAAAGTCATCATGCCCTTCATGGTCTAACGGTTATCCAAGTTGAAACCGAGCGTATCGCTTGGCCCCGGCCAAATCTCAAAACGCGGAATATCGTTCGGCATCATCACCGGCCCCAAGAACCCTTGCAGGGTGCCATCACGCGCCAGCTCTTGCAGGGTGTAATCCACCAGCAGCCGAAAATCAATATCGTTGCGCGGAACCGCCATCGCGTTATACGAGCGGGTAAAGTACACACCGCTCCCATCAGCATTGGTGGTCAGCGTCAGTGTATCGGGATTCGCTTCAACATGGGGGATCAAACGCAGGCTGTCAGCAAACAGGGCGTCGTAGTTATTATCGACCAGCATCCCGTACGCTGCATCCACTTCCCGTCCAACGCTGAAGAAATCGTTGATCAGCACATTTTCAGCTTGTGCCCGCGCCGCAAACAGATCACGCGCGCCGGGGTCATCGCTGAACACGCCAATCCACTTGCCACGCAAATCGCCGATGCCAGCGATGTTGGCTGCTCGTTCGACCATCAGGCGATAGCCGTGCATCAGGTAATAGCCGGTGAAATCGACCTGATTGATCGCCGCCCAGTCCGGCGATACGCCAATGCCAATATCGGCTTGCCCGTTGGCGACCAAATCGATCGGGTTTTGTCCGTTGTCGTCTAGGTCAATCACGGTCACCTGCCAGCGCTCCGCCATCGCGTTAACGATCAAGCGGTTGAGCTGATCAGCACGGCGTTGGCTTTCCGTCGCGTCATCAGGCAGCGAGACCAACCCCGCCACACGAATCTGATGATCGGTTTGCAGGCGTGCGACCACATAGGCACCCGGCAGCGGAATATCCGTGCTGAACTGGCTAAGCTGCGGCGCCTCGCTGCCAATATTCAGCCAGTGAATGAACTGGGCATCCGGGTAATTGACACCGCCGAAAATGTTCTTATGAATTTGGTTCAGGCGATCGGTTTCGTAGAGGTATTGCAGCGTGCGGTTGACGAGGTTGCGCAGGTTGGCGTCCTGCCGCTGCATGGCGATCGCGTAGTGTTCCTGTTGTACGGGTTCTTCGACAATGCGCCCGTCGCTGGGCTGTGCGATATAGCGCGCTAAGCGGATTCGTTCGCTGACCACCCCATCGATCTGGCTGGCACGCAGCGCACCAACCGCTTGATCGAGCGTATAGAACGTCTGCACACTCACCGGATAGTCAACGCGGTTCAACCACTCCGCAACCGCTGTTTCACCGCGCGTCCCGGCGACCACCCCAACAATCCGATTCGCCATATGAGCAAGTTCGGTCGCCCCGTCACCGTCGCGCACGAGGATCGACTGCGAACCGGGGTAGTACCCCTGACTGAATTCAACCCGCGAATCGAGCGAGCGCATATGCGGCTGCGCGGCAATGAGCAAATCGATTTGCCCACTGACGACCATATCGATCCCGGTTTGGCGCGTCACCTGTACGCCTTGGAGTTCTACACCCCATGTTTCCGCCAGCGCACGGGCGAGATCGGCATCAAAGCCGGTCACATCGCAGCAGCGCACGCCCAATTCGCCGAAAAACGGTTCGTTGAACAAAATACCGATGCGAACTTTGCCTTCGCGCTGTATGCGCGCGATCCCGCTTTCGGCGGGCAGCGCATCAATAACAGAGGCTTCATTCGCGGGCACTAAGGTTGGCGGTACCAGTGTAGGAACGGGGTTGGCTTGCACGGTTGGGGATGCGCCCGCTACAGACGCGGAGAGCAGTAGTGCTGCCAGCACACAGCCAAATAACACGCCAAGCGGCGCGAGTCGTATCGTTTTCATCACTTTTTCCGGTATAACTCATGCTCACGGATGTACGCCAGCACCGGGTCGGGCGTCATATAGCGGATGCTCCGCCCGGCTTGCAGGCGCGCGACGATACCGGTGGAACTGAAGCCCAGCAGCGGATCGTCAAGGATGATCACCCGCTCCGAAATACCCGGCAGCACCGCCTCATGCATGCTGGGGCTGACGAGTTCCATATTCGGTCGCTGCAAGACTACCAGCTTACAGCAGCGGATGAGTTCGGTGGGGCGGTTCCATTTCGGCAAATCGCGCAGCGAATCGCCACCCATGACAAAGTACAGTTCCGCTTGCGGGTACTGTTCCTGAACGATGGACACCGTATCGACCGTATAATGCGGCCCCGGTCGATCCACATCAATGCGAGAGAGGGTGAAACGCTCATTATCGGCAATCGCCAACTGAAGCATATTGAGGCGATGCTCAATGGGCGTGCGCGTTTCGTTCAATTTGTGCGGCGGTGTCGCTGCCGGGACGAACAACAGGCGCTCAAAGTTGAGCGCCTCGGCGGCGTATTCTGCCAGTACAAGGTGTCCAATATGCGGCGGATCAAACGTGCCGCCCAGTATCCCAATTCGCTGCATCTACGTCGATCCGCCCTGTGTTAGTCCGACCACTCCAGCTCATGATCGCCAATGTACACCGTATCGCCTTCTTGCACCCCAGCTTTTTTCAGCGCATCGGTCACGCCAAGCGTTTCCAACAGCCTATGAAAGCGCAAAACGGCTTCCTCGTAATCCCAATAGGTCATATTCGCCGCGCGTTCGACCTTCTTACCGATCACGCGGAACTCACCGTCTTCCACCTGCTCCACTTCAAAGCCCATGTCCTCTTCTTGAAGCTCGTACACAGGCATATCATCGGTGAAGCGTGATTCTTCCGGCAGGGTTGAGGCAAGCTCGAACATCCGCTGAACCAAGGTTTGCACATTCGTTTGTGCCGCCGCGCTGATGGCTAGGGGTTCCACGCCGCGCGCTTGAAGTGCCGCGCGGATCTGATCCCATTTCTCCGAGGCATCCGGCAGATCCATTTTGTTCAGCACGACGATCTGCGGTTTGCTTGCCAACCGCGCATCATACAGCGCAAGTTCCTGATTGATTTGGTTGTAGTCTGCGAGGGGATCGTCATTTGTCCCATTCAGCAGATGAATCAGCATGCGCGTGCGCTGAACGTGGCGTAGGAATGAATGACCCAGCCCCACTCCCATATGCGCGCCTTCGACCAAGCCCGGAATATCCGCGACAACAAGGTCATGGTTATCGTAAATAACCACACCCAAATTCGGTTCCAGCGTTGTGAAGGGATAATCGGCAATTTTCGGCCTTGCATTGCTGATGACTGAAAGCAGGGTCGATTTGCCCGCATTGGGCACGCCCACAATACCGACATCCGCAATCAAACGGAGTTCAAGGAGCAGCCATTGTTCAACGCCGGGTTCACCCTTTTCAGCAAGGCGCGGCGCTTGATTACGTGAGGTCGGAAAGTGCCAGTTTCCCCGTCCACCGCGTCCACCTTTCGCAACGACGGCTTCTTCACCCGGTTGGATGAGATCCGCGATGATCGTTCCGGTATCCGCATCTTTGACGACGGTGCCGGGTGGAACAGGGACGATCAACGCTTCGCCGCTGCGGCCTGTTTTGGTCGCACTGCCGCCGCGTTCGCCATGCTGCGCCTTGAAGTGAACTTTCTTCCCAAACGGGGTCAGAGAGTTCATCGTCGGGTCAACTTTGAGGATTACATCTCCACCGCTGCCGCCATCGCCCCCGGCGGGGCCGCCGTGCGGCACATATTTCTCACGGCGGAAGGCGACAATGCCATCGCCGCCGTTTCCACTCGCTACGAAAATCTTAATCTGGTCAATCATAGAGCTTTACAAGCACTCCACACCCGGGATCGTTTCGGGTTTCCCGGCGCGATACCATGCGATCGTTTTGCGCGCCCCTTCGACAAACGGCGTTGGCACGAAGGCTAGTTCGCGCCGCGCCTTTTCATTGGATACGCGCCAGTAATTATACACGTACGATCGTAAATTAATCGGGTAGAAGGGTTCGCGTCCGGTAATCGTCGAAAGTCCAGTGAGGACATGCGCCGATAGAATGCCTAACCACCCCGGCAGCGGCATACGCGGATAGTGTAGATGCGCCTCACGCGTGATGATGTCGAACGTCTCTTTGTGCGTAATCGGATCACCACAAATGTTGTAGGTTTCGCCCACCCGCCCACGCTCAAAAGCCGCGATAATCGCCGCTGCTACGTCGGGAACATAAGCGGGAAAGGTGATGTAGCGCCCACCGTTGATCTGCATGATGAGGCCGCGCATGGGATCGCGAAAGAACAGACGGTTGAACGCGTAATTTCCGAGTTCGCCATAAAACGCGCCCGGTCGCAGCACAATCACCGGGAGATGGTGTTCGCGCTGATACTGGAGTGCGAGCTGTTCGGCAGCAAGTTTACTGCGCTGATATGCATCGGCAGGGTGCGGCGGATGTGTTTCATCGACCACGCGCGAGGGATCAGGATCACCGATCACCGCGATGGAAGAAATGTGGACGATTCGCTCTGCGCCGCTGGAGCGTGCCGCATTCAGCAGAATCTGAGTCCCGTCAAGGTTCGTCCGCTCAAATTCAGTGGTATCGCCCCAAAAGCGGAAAAATCCTGCCGCATGGACGATGAAACGGCTCCCCTGCGCCCCCCGGCATACAGCATCATATTCGGTGATGCCACCTTCGACAATCGATAGGTTCCGGTAATCCTGTAGCCAAGGATGCGCTGAGGCATGACGCGTCAAAACGCGCACCGCATAGCCCGCCCGACATAAGGCAGGAATCAGGTGACGGCCAAGGAACCCGGTACCCCCAGTGACGAATACGGAGTCGGTCATGAAGGGCGCGTTTAGCTGTCCCGCCCGATATGATTCACCGATCCGCTAAAAGGAGGCTGAATAAGCTGGTACTGGGTATTCCATGTTAACGGAAGTTCGTTCACGAACGCGTTGATCTTCCAGCGTTGGTCACGTCCATCGTAGCGCATGAGATAGACCATCACGGCAGAACCGAGATCTTGAGTCGTGGTGCGCTGCATGGTCGCAGGATCATAAGTCGCCATGCGGCGGCCAATTTGCGTATCAATGAGATGGCAGTAGGATCCGGTAGGCGAAAAGTAGCGCGCCTCCGCCCGATGATCCGCGCGTAGAACACCAATCGCACGTGGGGAACGTTTCTGCTCCATCAGCATATCGTAGCAGCGCTGTGCGTACACACCGCTAAGAAACAGTGGCGACATGGCCCACAACCGAGCCGAGCGGCTAACAGTGGCATTCTGCATCCACTCGACCGCCTCAAGGTAGTGTGCGCATACCTGCGAAACGACATCGTCGGGGGCAAGCCACTCAGACTCGACCCGGCGCATCCGATCCATCCAAGGCACCGATCCAGCGCTGTCAAATGTCATGGTATATCCTTTACGGCGATGCCCTGACTCTACCAGTCGTTCGGTCAAAATACAACGCCGCAAACGATGGCGAACAGTCGAAATGTATCAAAATTCTGCAAAAAAGTAGGGAGTGGGGACATTGAGGGGAACCCAATTGTTCACCCTCAATGCGGCGCTAATCCTGCGTTTCAGCCGCTGGTGGATCGTCGTCATTCACAGAGGCGTGAAAGCCTAGAGCGCTCGGCACTTCCGCTTGTGAAGCGGCTTTGGCGGCATCCTGCGCCTTGATAAGCGCATCGAGGTCGAGCGGTTCCGACTCGTCTCTCGCAGAGTCTGTTTCCGCAAATTCGGCAACATCGGCAAAAGCAATCGTGGTGGCGCGCAGCCAATCAGGCGCTTTTTCCATGAGATGCGTAAGTGCGGTCTCAGCATCACTCAACTGTGGAAATAAATACCCCTGCTCCGCGGTGATGGCAATCACCCCATCGCGCACATGGGCTTCCGCGCCGATGCCCGCCAGTTCCGATTCGTGCAGAAAAACGTAGACATCATCGAGATGATCGGCAGACAGTGTGGTGTTCAAATAGTAATAACGCGGCTGACTGCTCTCTTGCACGCGCAGGGCAGCAAAACGCGCCTGTTCTGGCAGGGCGTACAACCACACATATGAGCGATTGTACGCCTCCACTTGATGCAGTTCCTCCAGCCGTGTCAGCTCAGAATCGCTGAGGCGGCGGCCAAAGTCTTTCGGGGAACGCTCGAAGGTACGCCCGGTCGCGATGTCCTGTGCCAACTTATCCGACCACATGACGACAACATCGCCACTGTCCAACATCAACACCAGATGGCGCGGAATGGGTGAACTGCTGATTGTCTTCTTCGTCATCGGGTGTCCTCCCCGGCGTTCCGGTTTACAGCTTCACGAAATAGGATGAGGCCGACTTGTCGATCATTTCCTTGGTGAGCAGCGGCGGCTTGTTCAGGTACGTCGCAATGTCGAGAAGCTGCGAAATGATGTCACGCGGATGCACCGAGCGCAGGTTGCGCTCCATGTTGATGTACCACTCCTTAAGCAGATAGGCGAGCGCTTGTTCGTCGTACTTGACGCCCTTCGCCGCGCAGACACGCTTAAAAATCTCGCGGAACTGCTCATAAGTGGGATCGGTGATTTCGATTTTGTGGCGAATACGTCGAAGGAAGGCTTCGTCTACCAAGTCGCGCGGGTCAAGGTTGGTTGAGAACACAATCAACACCGCGAATGGGATTTCAATCTTACGCCCAGTCGCTAATGTCAGGAAGTCCACCCCTTTTTCAAGCGGCACAATCCAGCGGTTGAGCAGGTCACGGGGGCGCACCTGCTGGCGGCCAAAGTCGTCGATGAGGAACATACCGCCGTTGGCTTTCATCTGGAACGGCGCTTCGTAGTATTTGTTCACATCATCGTAGACCAAGTCCAACCCGGCGAGCGTCAATTCACCACCAACCATGATCATCGGGCGCTTGATGCGTACCCAGCGCGGATCGGGAATCACGCCGGTGCCCAAACGGCGCACTTCTTCGCCCTCGGCCAGCTCGTGATTGACATTATCGAAAATACGGATGACCTGACCGTCCACATCGACCGCGTAGGGTACCCAAATATTGCCGCCGAGGATCATGCGACCCACCGTTTCCGCGACGGTCGTTTTCCCATTACCGGGAGGGCCATAGAGGAAGACCGACTTGCCGGAATTGATCGCCGGGCCAATGCGCCCCAGCATTTCTTCCGAAATCACGAGGTCTTTCATAACGTGTTTGAGTTGTTCCTCGTGCACAATCAACCGTTCACGGTTCTGTTCACGGATAGCGCGCACATATTGGTTCAAGGTGACGGGGGCCGCCCCTGCATACTGTGAGCGATCCATCGCTTCACGCGCTTTATCCGATCCCTTTTGCGAGATCAGGTATTGATACCCCGCTTCACCAACGCCGCCGGAGCCACGTACTTCGACGAACTTCTCACGCTTCAGAAAGTCCATCACCGTGTCGAGGACATTGGTAAACGGTAGTTTGACAATATCCGCAATCTGGTGTCCTGCCATGTAACCACCGAAATACAGGACTTTTAAGACCAAATCGGCCACATTTAATAAGTTCAGCCCGGTATCGTCCAGCGACGTGAGCGGTGCCGGTGTCCACACGGTACCACTACCGAGGGAGCTAGTATTGCCGCTTCGTTGTACAGGCGGAGCTGCACCGATGCTCCGAATGGACGGCGATGAACGAGAGCCACCTACGTTGTCTGACATTTTCGCATCACACCTTTCAACCGAGCGATAATTGTATTATCCTTCGTTTTGCTGCCGTCGCTACTCGTTTGTTGAGCTAGTTCCGAGAAACGCTTCCATGATTGATCAAATTGAATGGCTGGGACATGGGACATTCATCCTTCACGGGTCCCCGGTCAATGCGAGTGCCGCCACCGCTGAACGCAGCCCCGGACACCCGCTCATCTACATTAATCCTTGGCGCATCGCCCGGGTTGAACACCCCGCCGATGTGATTTTGCTTACCAGTGATCGATTCGACCGCTGTTCGCCTCCCGATCTTCGCAAGCTCTGCGCTCCACATACCCAAATTATTGCCGCAGAACGCGCCCTTCCACTGGTGGAAGGCTGCAACGTAACCGTGCTGCGCCCTTGGCAAAGTTTGAGCCTTGACCTGCTGTGTGTCAAAGCCATTCCTGCATATTATCCAGCGAAAAACGTTGATCAAGGCTTAGGGTTTGTCATTTCCATGCAGTACTATGACATTTACTATGCAGGCGATACGGGTCTAATTCCTGAAATGAGCCGTTTGCACCCCGATATTGCGCTCCTTCCCATCGATGGGCGGGACACGATGACGCCAGCGGAAGCGGCGCGTGCCGCGATCGAAATGGGGTCGCGCTGGGTTATTCCCTTCAATTGGGGGGCGGGCGCAGGGTCTAGCGCGAACAATGCCAGCCGCATCGATGCGATCAGCTTAATGCGCGAACTGAACGGCAAAGCAGAAACCGTCTTACTCAACCCCACACGTTAGCCTGATAGCTATCCACAATCAAAAACGGCGGATCGTTTCAGCACGATCCGCCGTTTTATTGTGTCTGATATTCGAGCGGCTGTTAGGCGGCTGTTTGCAGCGATCCGTCGGGATTGATGATGTATTGCACGTTATCCTTCCCGAACAGGCGCGGACGCGCCACCCCATTGATTACATCCGCATCGACAATCACACGATTGATGTCATCATGGCCGGGTGCTTCAAACATCACATCCAGCAGGCGGCTCTCAATAATCGAGCGAAGACCGCGTGCCCCAGTCCCCCGCTTCATCGCAATGTCCGCCGCTGCGCCGAGCGCCGGTTCTTCAAAGACTAGTTCGACATTGTCGAGTGCCAAGAGCTGCTGATATTGTTTCACCAACGCGTTCTTCGGTTCGACCAAAATGCGAATCAGTGCCTCGCGATCCAGCGGATCGACTGTGACCAGCACCGGCAGGCGTCCCACGAATTCGGGGATCATCCCGAACTGCATGAGGTCTTCCGGGCTAATCTGATGCAGCATCGTCGTCTTGTCTTTGGCGTTCAACGCAGCCGCAGGGCTGTCCGGCGTCTTAAAGCCAAGCATCCCCTTGGTACCAACACGCCGTGCGATGTGATCTTCGATTCCCGCGAAGGTACCGCCCACGATGAACAGAATGTTGGTGGTATCCACCTGCAAGAATTCCTGATGCGGGTGTTTGCGTCCACCCTGCGGCGGAACGTTTGCCAGCGTGCCTTCGATAATCTTTAGGAGTGCCTGCTGCACGCCTTCACCGCTCACATCACGGGTGATGGAGGGGTTTTCGTTCGATTTGCGCGCGATCTTGTCGATTTCGTCAATATAGACGATCCCTTTTTCGGCACGGGCAATGTCGCCATCCGCAGCCTGCACAAGGCGCAGCAGAATATTTTCCACATCTTCACCGACATAACCCGCTTCGGTAAGCGAGGTCGCATCGGCAATGCAGAACGGGACATCGAGAATGCGCGCCAGCGTTTGTGCCAGTAGAGTCTTCCCGCTGCCCGTTGGCCCGACGATTAGGATGTTGCTTTTTTCGAGCTCCACGCCCCCGGCGATACCGCCGTGGCGGATGCGTTTATAGTGGTTGTAGACAGCAACGCTCAAGACGCGCTTGGCGTGATCCTGCCCGACCACATACTCGTTCAGCTTATCCATGATTTCGCGCGGCGCGGGCAGCTCTTCAAGCGTGAATTCGGAGTCTTCCGCCTTATAGGCAGCGTTCTCCTCATCCAAAATGCGTTCGCATAACTCCACACAGCTATCACAGATGAACACTCCATCCGGCCCAGCAATCAGGCGTTCCACCTCATTGTGACTGCGACGGCAGAATGAGCATCGTTGATTCGTGGTTGACGTGTAACTCAATTGGCGGCTGCTCCGGCTTTCGCACCTTCAAGAACGGCGTCGATCAAACCATATTCAACGGCCTGATGAGCGCTCAGGTAAATATCACGATCCGTATCGCGTTCGATCACGTCACGCTCACGCTTGGTGTGCTTGACGAAGATCTCCAGCAAGCGATCCTTCAAACGCATGATTTCGTTCGCCGCAATCACGATGTCGCTGGCTTGGCCCTGAGCACCACCCAGCGGCTGGTGCATATGAACGGTGGCATTGGGCAGCGCATAGCGCATCCCATCGCTGCCAGCGGTCAGAAGCACGGTACCGAAGCTGGCGGTCAGGCCAACAGCGGTCGTGCTGATCGGTGCGCTCACCTGCTGCATGGTGTCATAAATTGCCAACCCGGCATAGACGACGCCACCGGGCGAATTGATGAACATCTGAATCTGGCGTTCCTGATCTTCACGCTGCAAGAACAGAAGCTGTGCCACCAACAGGTTCGCAATCTGATCGTTGATGGGCGTGCCCAGTAGAACAATGCGCTCCTTCAGCAGAAGCGAGTAAATATCGTATGCGCGTTCTCCCCGGCTGCCCTGCTCAATCACCATGGGGATAAGGCTGGTTGGGTACATAAGGCGCTGTTCTCCTCTAGTTAACGCGATCCCTATTCGTTCGTTGTTTCGGCGGGCGCATCGGTCGCCGCTGCTTCCGCAGGGGCAGGCAGTTCCGGCGCTTCACCCTTCGCAATCGCCACCACGCGATCCATCACCGCGTTCGTCAGCAAATCGTCCAGCACGCTTTCGCGCATATCCGGGCTGTTGAACAGGTTACGGATCTGGTCACGAGTCGCTTCATCGTAGGTGCCGATGATTTTGTCAATTTCTTCGGTAACACGCTCGTCACTCACCTGCACGCCTTCAGCGCGAAGCAGTTCACGCAGCACCAGCGCACGTTCGACAGTTTTAACCGCAGACGGGCGGAACTGCTGATACAACGCATTCACATCTGTGCGGGCAATTTTCAGGTAGTCCTGAAGTGTCATGCGGCTTTGCTGGCGAAGCTGCTGGTCAAACCGCTGAAGCGAACGCTCGACTTCATCCTGCACCACTTCTTCCGGGTACTTGATGGTCGCGCCCTGCACAATTTTGTCGAGCGCTTCGTTCGCATACTGCGACTTGTAACGCCGTTCCCCCGTTTCGATCAGGTTCTGGCGCGTGCGCACACGCAGTTCGAGCAGCGTGAGCGGCTTTTCTTCACTGGCTGTGACGCGTGCCGCGAAATCGTCGGTCAATTCCGGCATGGTGAACGATTCGATCTTCTTGATGGTGACTTCGAACTTAACCTTACGTCCGCGCAGTTCTTCGTCCTTCGCGTCTTCAGGAAAGACCAGTTCAAATTCCTTCTTATCGCCCACATTCATACCCGCAATTTCAGCGTTGAACCCGGCGACCGGTTCATAGTCCTCATTCAACAGAGTCACAAAGTCCTGCTCGTTGATGAAGTGTTCGCCATGTTCATGATGATGCTCATGCTCATCATGCTCGTGTTCTTCGCCCTCTTCCGCATCACTTTCTTCCTCATGCGTTTCGAGGAAGAAACTGTGAATATCCATCGTGATGCGATTGCCCAACGCCGCAGGTTGAGTGCTGTCTTCGATGACGGCATTCTGTTCCTGCTGCACGCGCATATTGCGATCAACCGCTTCATCTTCGACGGGCGGCACCACGTAATCGGCACGCAGTTCGCGGTAGGTACCCAGATCGACTTCGGGTTGAAGCGGCAGGGTATAGACAAACGTCGGGGTGCCGTCGAACTTCACATCTTCAAGCGCACCGGGGCCATAAGGCTCTACTTGAGTTTGTGGCAGTGCTTCTTTGTAAATTTGCTCCCCGAGCAGATCGACCGCTTCTTCGTTGATCGCCCCTTCGCCCACATAGTTCAAGACGATACGGTAAGGGGCTTTGCCCTTGCGGAAACCGGGAATGTTAAGGCGATTGGATAGTTTACGGGCAGCCTGCTGCTTGGCAGCGGCAAATCGCTCAACATCCAGCTCGACAGTCATTCGGGCAGTATGATTCTCTTGGCGTTCAACTTGGATATTCAAAGTGTTACCCTATGGTGATGGTTGATGACATCGCGCTCTCCCAGCAGGTGAGCGCAGGACAGATAGAAATTACAGTTGGGAAATTCAAAGGCGGTGGGGATGCCTGCTGCCACAACTTGGGGAAGGAGGGACTCGAACCCTCACGTCGCAAGACACATGATCCTAAGTCATGCGCGTCTGCCAATTCCGCCACTCCCCCGAATGTAACCATGACATTATAGGCGGGCAATAAATTCACCACAAGGGCAAACCCACGCCCCTACTCCCCATTTTTTAGGAGAGATCAATCCGCGAGAGGTCATCCAGCCCAGTTTTGCCGTCTTCGTTGACGCGCGCCAAGATGGTCGTGATGATCACCTGCGCAAGCTGGAACAACCCACGTAACTGCGTGATCCGGTCAATGTAGTGCTGTGCGAGTTCGCGATCTTCCGGATTCATTGATTCCATGCGCGCGTTCAGCAGTTTGACGTTATCGTCCATAACCAGCAGCGCCCGCCCGACATCGCGCATTTCGCGCCCTTTCAGGATATTGGTAATGATCTGCCAGAAGTCGGTCTCCGCTTCATAGAATTTGCGCCGACCGCTGCTGCCCTTTACCCATACCTGACGCACCATCCCAAGGTTTTCTAACGTCCGCATATTCATGCTGGCGTTAGCCTTCGAAATGTCCAACCGTTCGACCAAATCATCAAGGCACAACGGTTTATCACTAAGCAGCATCGCGCCGTAGAGCTGGCCCATGACCTTACTAAAACCAAAATAATCGAGCAGCTGCCCAAGCCCGTCCAACATACTGTCGTGGACAGCGGTTAGCGGATCTGACTCGTGCTTTCCGTTCGGGTTCGCCACCATTACTGCGCCTCAATTGCGCTCATCTACGTTATGCTGCGGGCCAAAAATGGCTTGTCGTTGTCTGCCATTCTATCATTCATAACGGAGCGCATCAATCGGGTTCAAGCCAGCAGCACGGTTTGCCGGATAAATTCCGAAAAACAAGCCGATACTGACCGAGATTCCCGTCGCCAACAGAATACTAGACACCTGCGGCAGCACTGAAAGTTCGGGCAGCAGCGCTGTCACCAACAAAGAGCCGCTGAGCGCGATCATAATGCCGATCAGCCCGCCCATCAGCGACAGCACCATCGCTTCAGTCAAGAATTGTAGGACGATGTCCTCCCGCTGGGCACCTACGGCTTTGCGCAGCCCGATCTCACGGGTGCGTTCGGTAACGGTTACCAGCATGATATTCATGATGCCAATCCCGCCGACAAGCAGCGAAATGCTGGCGATGATGGCGAGAAAAATCGTCAGCAGATTGGTAATCTGCGCCAACGTCGAGAGCAGATCCGTTTGCGTGAAAATGGCGAAGGTGTCTTCATCGCGAAAATTGATCCCGCGCAGATCACGCAGCGTTTCGCGGACTTCCCGCGCCACATCATCGACACTCTCCTCATTGCGTGCTTGAATGAGGATATTGGTCACCGGGCGTTCGCCTGTGAGAACGCGTTCACCGACCAAGCGGGTTTGTGCGGTCGTGATAGGGACAAAAATGAGATCGTTTTCGTCGCCGCCGAAGCCAGTACTCCCCGTCTTGGACTGCACCCCGATGACGCGAAAGGTCACTGTGCCAATGCGAATATTTTGACCAATCGGATACGTGTTCGGAAACAAGCGATCGACGACCGTGGTTCCGATCACGGCCACGCGCGCCAAGCCGTCTAAATCCTGTTGATCGAGAAAACGCCCCTGTGAAACCGAGCGATTACGCATTTCCAGAAAAGCCGGCGTCACCCCACGAATTCGCCCAAGCGCCTCACGCCCATCCGCGCTGATGGGCTGGCTGCTGTTCAACTGCGGCATGACATTGAGCGCATCGGGCACGCGCGATATATCCGCAAGCGCGCGGGCTTCGTTGAGCGTCAAACGGATCGTTTCGCCGCGTTCGTCTTCGCCGGGAAACACGATCACCAAATTGGTGCCAAGGCCGGAAAATTGGCTGCGCACATAGACATCAAAGGCTTGGCCGATCGATACCAGCACGATCACCGCCGCAACACCGATGGTAATGCCAAGCATGGTCAGCGCAGAACGCAGTTTGTTTGAGCGCAGGCCAATGAGCGCTACGCGGATATTTTCAAGGAGTCCAGTTAGCACAATAGGCTGCTCAGGTTATTCAAACCTCAATGCGTCAATGGGGCGCATCCGTGCCGCCCGCTGCGCCGGATACAATCCAAAGAAAATGCCGATAAAGCCGCTCACGAAAGTCGCCAGCATAATCGATGATCCCGTGACGCTAAGCTGAATATCCGATCCAAGTTGGTGGATGATGAACGACGCCAAGACGGTCAAAAAGACACCGAACAACACGCCAAGCCCTCCACCGACGATCGATAACACCAGACTTTCGATCAAAAACTGCGTCAGAATATCAGAAGCACGCGCGCCCACCGCTTTGCGCAGCCCGATCTCACGGGTGCGTTCGGTCACCGAGACAAGCATGATATTCATGATGCCGATGCCCCCCACAAGCAGCGAGATCCCGGCGATCAGCCCCAGAAAGATCGTCAAAATCCCCGTAATCGCGCCAAGCGAACTTAGCAAATTGGCCTGATTGATGATGGTGAAGTCTTGTTCGCCCTGAAAAGCGATGTTGTGCGTGTCATTCAAGTAGGTTTCGATTTCGAGGGTGGCACTCTCCATCGCTTCTTTGTCGCGCGCCTGAATATAAAGGACGCTCACCTCATAACCGCCGTCACGCGTCCGCACCCGATCCAAGCGTGTTTGCGCGGTCGTCAGCGGGATAAACACGACAAGGTTTTCATCGCCGAAGAAACCGGACGCTTTTTCCTCCATCACGCCGATGATAGTAAACACCCGATCGTTGATGCGTACGGTTTGGCCGATGGGATTGAGCGATTTATCGCCGAACAATCGATCCACGACCGTCGTGCCTACGACCGCGACACGCGCCGCGCCGTCTACATCATTGTCGCTGATGAATGCGCCTTCGTCGCGAACATTCCAATTGCGCACTTCGGTGTAGTTCGGAGTAATCCCGGATACAGGCAGCACGACACTGCGCGATCCGGCGGCAACCACTGCCGGGACATCATACTCCATCGCAACCTGTGCAATGCTCGGCGCAACCATCCGGGTGCCGAGCGCCTCGCCTTCGCGAGTGCTGATCGGCTGAATGGTGGTGCGGGTGCCGCTGGCGGGGCGCGACGAAAACACGAATAGAATGTTTGAGCCAAGTCCTTCAAACTGGCCGGAGATGAAGTTCTGCACCCCACCGCCTAAGCTGACGAGACCGATCACCGCCCCTACCCCGATGATGATCCCCAACATCGTCAATGCCGCGCGCAGGCGATTGGTGAACAACCCTTCAAGCGCAATGCGCATGTTTTCGATCAAGTTCACGTCACATCACCCTGCACAGTTTGTCATCAACATACAGTACGGCAACCGGTGACCCAACTGGGGGCGCTGCCGAAGGGGACTTATTCATGAAGCCAAACCACCAAGCCCAGCGCAAATACGTGAATTCTGTTTCTGTCCGGCGTATTTCTCCATCCGGTGTCGTAAAACGGCAGCTCATGTTTAGGCGATAGGCATCCGCGTGTATGCCATCAGGGTCTCTCACAATCTGAGGGTAGACAGCACGCGGATCATAAATGGGGATGAGCGTCGCACTGACAATAGTTCCGGGCAATACCCATCCCTCGCGGGAAAGCCGTTCATTGCGGGTATCCAGCCAAGGTATCCACGTGATGAACCCGAAAATAATGAATACACCCCCACAAACCCCGCCCCATCCCAATAGGGTTAAATGGGGCGCAATATCCACTATGATGATTGCTGCCCCCAATGCGATGAACAACGACACGCCAAAAACAGCATTCATGACAAGTTCGCTGCCAATTCGTGACCGTTTGCCTTCGAGAAAGGATCGATGTGTGCGAGGATTCACCATAAAGAATCCCGGTTGCTTTGAGAGTTCTTCATAGGCCGCCAGCCGGTCACGCTTTGATTTTGGTTTCTGCTTCTTGGATTTCGCCATGATGCTGGAGTTCCGCGTCATTGTCGGTCGATGTTTTCGGGCTAATCCCCTGCTGAAAGACGTTTCGCCATCACAATATCGGGCTTACCGAAGCCATTGGCATCTGGCACCACGCCGACGATGTGATAGCCAAGTTTCTGGTAAAACTCGTAGGGATGCCCTTTCAAATTCCGAATCTGTGCGATGTGATGCCACACATTGGGATACAGATCGACGCCGGACAGCGTGGTCATCCCGTCTTCATCATCACTTCCGAGCATTAAAGTCAATCCGCCGCGCTGACACACCAGATGTTCGAGATCCGCGACCAGCGCACGCCCAATCCCCTTGTGCTGCTGATCGACCCGCACAACAAGCGGATGCAGTTCCCATACTTCCGCATAGGAGTGCAGCCCGCCAATCCAACCGAGGACGAGTCCGTCGTTTGTCACGGCGATGCGGCTGATCTGCCCCTCGGCAAACCCTTCTTCAACCGTCTCCAAGGCTTCATCAAGCGTTGGGAAAGCGGTCGGCCAGTGCTCACGGAACGACTCCACCAGCATTTCGGCGATCTGCTGGATCGCTTCAGACTCATCGCTGTGCAGATCGCGAATAATGAAATCCATTCATCCCCCCATTGCAGAAAGCCGCTTCTTCATAAAAATGCGAGATTGGCCGAGCGGAATGTCTTCGATTCGCCCAAATTCGACATATCCGAGCTTTTCGTAAAATCCCGGTGCCTGAAAGCTCATGGTATCGACATGCACACCATGGCACCCCCGTCGAATCGCTTCGGCTTCGGCAGCGCGTACCATTCGTTCGCCCAATCCCCTGCCCCGCACCGACTCGTCAACCCACATCGTATTAATGGCGAGCCACCCCCAATACGTTACGCCGAGCAGTCCTGCGATCACCGTGCCGCTTTCGTCGCGGACGATCACGTTGCAGTGTGCCGCCCCATCGTTTCCACCGTGCAGTTCATTATGTGCGTTCAACCCCTGATACACGACCATGCGATCGGCTTCGTGGGTACGGCTCTCCAGTATGGCGGTCAGGTGATCCTCCTGAAACAGGATCTTGGACACACCTGCCTCTGATGGATCGGGAAGCGGTGGGGTCATCACGTGAATTCCTCTTTCTTACCACTCGCATAAACTTCTTTGAGCATGGCTTCCATTTCGTCTTCGGCAGAGGGGCGCTCGTTTTCGCCTGCGATGAGTGGATGTGAGACCTCCCGATCCGTGATGACTGTGCCATCGCGCAAAATGACGACGCGATTGGTATGGCGTGCGATCCACGAGTCATGGGTGACAAAGACGACGGTAATTCCCTGTTCCCGGTTGAGCCGCTGGAAAATCTGCATGACTTCGGTGCCGCTGCGTGAATCGAGGTTGCCGGTTGGCTCATCGGCCAAGATCATCGCCGGTTCGTTGACCAGCGCCCGCGCGATCGCGACGCGCTGCTGCTGGCCGCCGGAAAGTTCGCTGGGCAAGTGGCCAACGCGCTGCCCTAAACCAACGGATTCGAGCGCAGCCTTGGCCTTTTTCGTACGCCCGCGCACGCCGGAATAGATCAGCGGCAGTTCAACCTGACGCAGTGCCGTGGTACGTTTGAGAAGATTGAAACTTTGAAAAACAAAGCCGATCTTCTTGTTGCGCACCCTCGCCAGCTCAGCTTCACTGATTTTGCTGACATCGGTGCCGTCAAGGTAATACTCCCCGGTGGTCGGCTGATCGAGCGCGCCAAGGATGTTCATCAGGGTAGATTTCCCCGATCCTGAAGGCCCCATGATCGACACGAATTCGCCTTCATAGATTTTCAGATCGACTCCGCGAAGGGCGTGTACTTCAATATCGCCCATTTTGTACATCTTGGTGATCCCGCGCACGTCGATCACGGCTTTTCGCGGCGCTTCATCGATCGCTGCATCTGCGGGTTTCGCCGTCTTACTGCGTTTGAACAGGTTTACCATCGTAACCAACCGTCTCTTTTACCTTGGCGGGCCGTTCAATAGGTTGAACTGGGCACGCGGCACCAACACCACACGCTGTCCCGCTTCCACACCGCTGATAATTTGCGATTCCGTGTCGCCGCGCAGTCCCAGTTCAACGGGGAGTTCGGCGAACACGCCAACCGGATCTTCCACGGTCACATAGGCCTGCCCGGAGTTGCGATCGATACGCACAAAACGGTTGGGAATGATCAGCACATCCGTCAGGCGGTTGACCAGTACGGTTGCGGTCGCGCTCATCCCGATGCGGATGGGTGCATCGCTGGTGTCAATCGTGATACGTACCGGGTAAGTCACCAACTGACCACCAATCACGGTGGGCGCAACCGCCACACGGTTCACGTGCCCGGTTACAGGCGTATCCGGCAGCGCGTCGATACTCAATTCGACGGGCTGATCAACTTCCACTTTCACAATATCCGTCTCATCGACCGCGAGATCGACATAATAAGCGCTGTCATCGATCAGGATCACCGCGGGGTCTTGCGTGGGCGGGGTCTCGCCAATCGTGAGGAAACTCTGCGCGATCACACCATCGAAGGGAGCGACCAATAAGGCCCGATCAAGCGCAACGGAGGCTTGATCAATGGCAAGCTGCGCCTGCTGCAAGCCAATCTGCGCGGCATGCAAATCGTCATCGGAAGCACCGTTCATCAAGCGATCGATCGCGACCTGTGCCTGTACGACGGAAGCCTGTGCCTGTGCGATCCCGGCAACATCACCGGGGCGGCTGGCGGCGGCAGACGCGTTGGCGTCAGCGATTTCAACGCCGTATTCCGCCTGCGTCAAACTGGAGTCGAACTGCCCTGCCGAACCCGTCGATACGGAGGGCATCGAAACGACGCTGTTGAGGGTTTGGTTGATCCGATCAATCTGCTCCTGCGTAAGATCAACCCCGTCAGGGATCAGCGGCGTAATATCCAATCCAAAAGCGGCGGCAGATGGGTTTGCAGCAAGGTCGCGCTGAAGTTGTGCCTGCCATAGGCGATTGCGCGCTAAATCTGCCTGCACAGCAGCGAGCGCCGCCTGTGTATCGCTGCTCGATGAATCGTAAGAGGCATTCAGCGATGCTTGCGCTAAATCAAGCGCCGCCTGCGCCGACGCCACATCGACATCACGCGGCGGTGCGCTGAGCGCATCATAGGCAATCTGCTGCTGATCAAGCGCCAACTGGGCTTCAGCAAGGGAGTTTTCGAGATCGGTCGTATCCAAACGCGCGATGACGTCGCCCGTGGCAACACGATCCCCTTCATGCACGAGGATTTCAGCTATGGTTCCGCTCGCTTCAAACAGCAGCGGAACCTGACGGGCAGGCATCACCGCCCCGGTTCCACTGATCGTCACACTCAATTCACCCTGCCGCACTTCGGCTTCATCGATAATTTCGGCAGCAGCGGGTGCCGTGTCACCGGGCTGACTTCGAATCACAGCGGCAGCAGCGGCCACAATAGCGATCAATACGGCGATAATCACAATCCACCGCAGGAATTTTCTCATCTGGTCTTAGCCCCCAAACAGGCCAATGTCATCGGCGGTCAAATCGACAGCGACCGTGTCCCCCTCACGCAGCCCTTCCGTGATTTCGCTGGAATTCTCCCCTTGCAGGCCCAGTGTGACTTCGATTTCTCGAAGTTTTCCGTCACCATCTAGGACATTCACGAAAGCACGACCGGTCGTACGATCAAGCCGAATGTATTCGTTCGGCACCAGCAGCACCCCTTCGCGCTGTTCGACAATCACAGTAGCTTCAGCGGTCATTCCCACTCGCACACGCGGATCGCTTACTTGAGCAAGCTGTACGTCCACATCATAGCTAACAATCCCGCCTTCATTGCTGCTGATCAAGGCGATGCGTTCCAGTGCTGCCGAAAAGGCATCGTCGGGCAGCGCATCAAGGCGCACCGTGGCAGGCATACCTTCTTGGATTTGTCGCACATCGATCTCGTCTACTTGTACGGTCAGCCGCAGCGGATCCGTATCCATGATCACCATCGCGGGCAATCCCGGCGCGGCAATCCCTCCCTGCTCAATATTGACCGCCGCAATAAGCCCATCGAAGGGGGCGATGAGCAGCGCACGATCGAGTGCGGTTTGGGCTTGATCGACCCGAAGCTGCGCCTGCGCGATTTGCGCATCGGCACGATCGATCTCGGCTTGAGTTGGCCCTGCTTGCAGCCGTTCAAGCTCGCGCTGCGCTTGCTGCAAACGGGCATATGCAGCACCCGTTTGCCCGGATGTGCTGTTTTGTAAGGTCTCTAGCTGAAGCCGTGCCGTTTCGACATTGAACGAGGCTTCCCCAACACGCGCATCCAGCAGCGCATACGCTTCGTCTGACTGCCCGCCCGATGCGGTGGCGCGCGCCTGTTGAGCATCCGTAAGCGACTGTACCGCCGCGTCATAACTGAGCTGCGCGGCTTGCAAATCTCCTGCGCTAACGGCATTTTGGATCGAATACAGGGCAGCCTCCGCCGCATCGATGTTGGCCTGTGCGACCTGTAGTTGACCCTCGTCGGGGCCTGCCATCAGTTGATCACGCTGGAGTGTTGCCAGATCGAGCGCAAGCTGCGCCTGCTCCAAGGCAATCCGCTGCGCATCGTCGGATTGACGAGCGAGCACTTCGCCCGCCTGCACAAAATCGCCCGCCTGAAAATAGACATCGCGGATACGACCGGGCAGCGCAAAGGTGAGGTTTACCGTCTGACTCGCTTCTATGGTACCTAATGCGGTCACTGTGACATCGACCGTGCCGCGCGTCACAAGCGCCGTTTGTAGCTGCTGTGTGGTTTGCTGCTGGCGTGATTGGTTGGCGCGCACACTGAAAACGAGCACCGGCACCACCAGTGTCACCAGCATCAGTACGAATATGGATCGACGAACCGACATAATTCCATTCCGCTGTACTTCTTCACGCGATAATCCTACTCGCACTCTTGCTTCTATACGCTTATGATTGGTTTAATGTTTCCCGGTGCAGCCCTCTTAAGCACGGCAAACGTACTCCTCATGCCCGCGTGAAACCTATCTAGCGCCCCTCTTAGGTTAATGGTAATATTCACGTGGGATCTTTCACAATCTTCGCTCGATGGTCTTTGCGCTCGGCTGCTGAAGGACAACTCAATTCATGTCGTCCAATGATATTATCCCCGATATCGTCATTAGCCGTTTACCGGTATATCTACGTGCTTTGGAACGGCTGGCGCAAGAGGGTCACGAAGTTACATCTTCACACGAACTGGGCCGCTGGTTAGGCATCAGTTCCGCGCAAATCCGCAAGGATTTGTCGCATTTCGGCGGTTTTGGCAAGCAGGGAACCGGGTACAAGATCGCTTACCTGCGTGAACAGCTCCGTCAGGTCTTGAAAGTCGAACGGGAATGGGAAGTCGCGCTGATTGGCGCGGGCGACCTCGGCAGCGCGGTGGCGCGGTATCGGGGTTTCGCAGAACGGGGATTTCACATCACCAGTGTGTTCGACAGTGCACCAGAAAAGATCGGACGTAGTATTGGCAATTTCATGATTCAGCCGATTGACAAGGCTGCCACGATCATCGTGGAGCGCGGCATCAAGATCGCCATGATCGCGGTTCCTGCCGAGAAAGCGCAGGAAGTCGCGGACATGCTGATCGGCGCAGGCGTTAAAGCAATCCTGAACTATGCGCCGATCAACCTGAATGTACCCGCCGATGTCCATGTTCAGTACATCGATCCGGTCATTCACTTGCAGCGAATGACCTACTACCTCACCTGATCAATCTGCCTTAGCATGGCGGGATCGTTTAACGCGCGTCCCGCCCCCACCGCCACCGCGATCATCGCGTTGTCGGCACGATACACCGGCACACCGGTTTCACGGGTCAGGTATTGTTCCAGCCCACGCAGCAGCGCACCACCCCCGGTCAACACAATGCCCCGGTCAATGATGTCCGATGCGAGTTCGGGCGGCGTATTTGCCAGTACCCGCTTAACAACATCGGCAATGTCGCGCAGGGGTTCTTGAATTGCTTCCACCACTTCCCCGGTGGAAATCGTCACCGTGCGCGGCAAACCGCTGACGTTATCGCGCCCCTGTAATTCCATGCTCGACTGTTCGACCGTAGTCACTGCCGCGCCAACCTGAATTTTGACCGATTCTGCCGTTGGCTGACCAATGGTGAGGTTATACTTGCGGCGCACATAAGCCATGATCGCGTCGTCAAGTTTCAAGCCGCCGATGCGACCGCTTTCGGCACGGACGATGCTGTTCATTGTCAGCACTGCGGCTTCCGTAATGCCACCGCCAATATTGACGACCATATCGCCCGCCGGGGTACCCACCGGCAGCCCTGCCCCAATCGCTGCCGCAAGCGGCTCCCAGATCAGGAACACTTCACGCGCCCCCGCGGACAGCGCCGCTTCATGCACCGCGCGTTTTTCGACGCTGTTCACACCGTACGGGACAGACATCATCACCGACGGCTTGAAGAAGCGCACGCGCCCACCGACTTTGCCGAAGAAGTGGCGCAGCATCACTTCTGTGACTTCATAATCCGCAATCACGCCATTTTGCAGCGGGCGAACAATTTGGATGTTCTCATCATCAACCTTGCCAAGCATTTCGCGTGCAGGCTGACCAATTTCGACAACACGCTCTTCTTCAACCGTCAGCGCCACCAGCGAAGGCTCACGCAGGACGATCTGTTCATTTTCGTAGATCAGGCAGTTGATCGTGCCAAGATCGACGCCCAGTCGTTTCTGGAAAAGTCCCATAGTTTTCTCTGTGCGGAACACGCTGCGCGGCAAATTAACGGCGGGGATTATACCATATTTCAGCGATGGAATAGGTGGAGGCAGCGGAAGGCCACGTCTGAAAAGATGTCCAATAAAAAGGGCACGGCATCTTAGCGATGTCCGCGCCCTTTCGAGTTTCGGGACTACGAGAAACGAGCTTAGTCTTCGTTTTCCCGTTCTTCAATGATGCGCATGACTTGGCTGCCGCGCGATTGAAGTTTGCGCTGAATGCGCACGGCGAGTTCGGCGCGACGGAGCGCGAGTGTCGCTTCACGATTCAGATCGGCGGGTACGCCTTCCTTCATCATTTCGGCAGCACGCGAACGTGCCTGCTCGACCGCATCCATGTCGATGTCGTAGGAGGACTCGGCGAGATCCGCCAGCACAACGACCTTATCCGGGCGCACATCTACCACCCCGCCATAAATGGCAAAGCGTTCTTCAGCGCGCCCCTTCCGTACGACCAATTCGCCAAACGAGAGCGTGGTCAACACGGGCGCGTGATGTGGCAGCACACCCATTTCCCCTTCCGAGGCCGGAATTAAGACCATATCGGCTTCCGGCTCGGAAAAGATGAGCTTTTCCTGCGTGACAATCTCAACAGCAATTGGCATGGCGTATCGCCTTACTGCTCACGCTGGGCGTCTTCGTACCGCTTCAGCACATCTTCGATAGGGCCGGTCATGTAGAACATCTGCTCCGGGATGTGATCGACTTCGCCGTCGAGGATCATACGGAAGCCGCGCACGGTATCCTTGATCTTGACGTAACGGCCTTCACGACCCGTGAACTGCTGCGCCACATACATCGGCTGTGAGAGGAACTGCTCGATCTTACGAGCGCGTGCCACCAACAACTTGTCGTCGTCGCTCAGTTCATCGATGCCGAGAATGGCGATGATGTCCTGCAAGTCCTTGTAGCGCTGAAGCACCTGCTGCACTTCACGTGCCGTGCGGTAGTGTTCCTCACCGATGACCAACGGATCGAGAATCTTGCTGGTGCTCGCCAGCGGATCGACCGCCGGGAAAATCGCGCGGGCTGCAATCGAGCGTTCCAGCGCAATCGTACCGTCAAGGTGCGTGAACACGGCGACCGGCGCAGGGTCGGAATAGTCGTCAGCGGGCACATACACGGCCTGCATCGACGTGATCGACCCGGTCGAGGTCGAGGTAATGCGTTCCTGCAACTGTCCCATTTCTTCAGCCAAGGTCGGCTGGTAACCGACCGCCGAAGGCATACGACCGAGGAGCGCCGACACTTCCGCACCCGCGAGCGAATAGCGGAAAATATTGTCGATGAACAGCAGTACGTCACGGCCTTCGTCGCGGAAGTATTCCGCCATCGCGAGGCCGCTCAACGCTACGCGGAGGCGCACACCCGGGGGTTCGTTCATCTGACCGAACACCATCGCGAGTTTGTCCAGCACGCCTGCTTCATCCATTTCGTGATAAAGCGCCGTGCCTTCACGGGTACGTTCACCGACGCCCGCAAACACCGATAGACCGTTGTGCTGCGTGGCGATCGAGTTGATCAATTCCTGAATGGTGACGGTCTTGCCGACGCCTGCACCACCGAAGATGCCCGTCTTACCGCCCTTGGTCATCGGCGCGATCAGGTCGATCACCTTCATGCCCGTCTCGAACACTTCGATACGGGTCGTCTGCTCTTCAAAATCCGGCGCAGTCGCGTGAATTGGGCGGCGCGGCGTATCTGCCGGGATGCTGTCGCCCAAGTCGATCGGACGGCCCAACACGTTGAACACGCGCCCAAGCGACGCCTGCCCCACCGGCACCTTGATCGGTGCGCCGGTTGCAAAGGCGGGAACACCGCGCTTCAGGCCGTCGGTGGTGTCCATCGCAACCGTGCGGACGGTGCTGTTGCCCAACTGAAGCTGGACTTCCAGAATCAGATCTTCGCTGCCGTCACGCGGCACGCGGATAGCGTCGAAAAGCTCGGGCAGGGCATTACCGGGGAACTCCACGTCCACCACAGCGCCCAGCACCTGCGATACATTTCCTTGAATTTCTGCCATTCTTCCTTCTCTCCCTCACAGGTATTGTAGGGGCACTGATGCCCTATTTTTCACGCCCGGCTTGCAGTGTGTCCTGATACGCCTTCAGCCCATCCCAGTCGCCGCGCACCGCATATTCGGCCTGCTTCGGCCATGTGGGCAAACTGGGTGAGAAATTCATGCCTGCTTTGTGGATCGCCTCGCGAAGGTCGCTTTCGCTTGCAGTCGCCACCTTTTCGAAGCTGTCGAAGCCTGCCGCGACAAGGGCCGCCGACATCTTTTTGCCGATCCCTTCCAGCTTGGTTAGGTCGTCCGCTTTGGTTTTCGCAACCGCAGTCACCGCAGGAGCTTCGGCAACGGCTTGGGCGACCGCTTCTGCTGCCGGAGCCGGTGCAGGGGCCGCAAAACCGGCCGAAACGGTGCCCGCAGGTTTCGTACGCGGCTGTTCGGCAATCGCGAGACGGTGCGCCTGCAAAATCTCCTCGGCAAGCTCATCGAGGGACGCTTGCAGCGCCTGCGCCCCGCCCACGATGTCGAGGATTTCGTTGGTGATCGCCGCTTGGCGCGCCTTGTTATAGACCAGCGTGTAGTCTTCGATCAGTCCTGCCGCATTGTCGCTGGCGTTGCGCATCGCAACCATACGCGCCGAGTGTTCGCTTGCCTGACTTTCCAGCAGCGCTTGATACAACTGAAGTAGGGTGAAGCGCGGCACAATTTCATCGAGAATAGCTGCCGGGTTCGGTTCGTACTCGTAGTCCTTGCCGCCAGACGATACCTGTGGCGCATTCTTGATGTACTCGGCTGCCACCTGATCATCCGTCTGATACGGGATCAGCGGAAGCAGGCGCGAGACCACCGGGCGCTGCGTCAGCGTGTTGACGAAGTCGGTATACGCGACGAAGACCTCATCGACGTTGCCCGAAAGGAAGTCATCAATCGTCTCACGTGCAATGGGCGACACGGTGGCGAGTGAAGGCTCCATCGAAATATCGCTGAATTCGGCGGCAACTTTCTGCCCAGCCCGAATCAGCGAGTCGCGGCCCTTCTTACCCACCGCTACCCATTCCACCGGTTTCCCAAGGCGTTCAGCAAAACGGCGCGCCGAGCGAATAATATTGGCATTGAACGCACCAGCCAATCCGCGATCTGACGTAATCAAGACAATCTTGATCGTCTTGACTTCTTCACGCGGCGTGAGGAGCGGATGCAGTGCCGCCCCTTGTCCTCCCGCATTCTGCACGTTCAGCAGAATTTCCCATGCTTTTTCGGCAAACGCGCGGCTCGCAAGCACGCGCGACTGCGCTTTACGCACGCGCGAAGCCGAAGAGGCTTCCAGTGCGCGCGTAATCTGGGCAATATTCTTGATACTGCGAATGCGTTTACGTATCTCTCGTGTCGATGGCATCGGGTCGCACCCCTTTCTTGGCGGGGCTTAGCCCAGGAAACTCACCGTAAAGTCCACAATGGCTTGCTTAAGCAGCGGATCGACATCCGGCTTGATATCCAGATCCGTGCTGATCCGATCCGCAACCGCCGAATATTGGCTGTGAAATGCGCGCAGGAACGCTGTACGCCATTCATTGACGCGTTCAACCGGCACACTGTCGATCAACCCGCGTGTACCTGCGTAGAGCAGCGCAACCTGATCCGACAGCGAAAGCGGCTGGTACTGCGGCTGCTTAAGCAGTTCCGTCAAACGCAGACCGCGATCCAACTGGCGCTGAGTTGACTTATCCAACCCGCTCGAACCGAACTGCGCGAACGCTGCCAGCGAACGGAACTGTGCGAGGTCAAGGCGCAAACCACCAGCGACTTTCTTCATCGCGCGTGTTTGAGCATCGCCACCGACGCGGCTGACGCTGATACCGACGTTCATCGCGGGACGCTGACCGGCGTTGAACAATTCGCTTTCAAGGAAGATTTGGCCGTCAGTGATGGAGATGACGTTCGTCGGAATATAGGCTGACACGTCGCCGAGCAGGGTTTCGATGATCGGGAGCGCGGTCAAGCTGCCGCCGCCTTCTTCATCGCTCAACTGGGCAGCGCGTTCCAGCAAACGGCTGTGCAGATAGAACACGTCGCCGGGATAAGCTTCGCGCCCGGGCGGACGGCGGAGGATCAACGACACCTGGCGATACGCCCACGCGTGCTTGCTCAGGTCGTCGTAGACGGCGAGCGCGTCCATTTTGTTGTTCATGAACCATTCGCCGATCGCGCAGCCCGAATACGGCGCGATGTACTGAAGCGCTGCCGAGTCCGATGCCGAAGCGACGACAACCGTCGTATATTCCATCGCGCCGTTTTCTTCCAGCAGCGCAACCAAACGGGCCAGTTCACCACGGCGTTTGCCGATAGCGACATAAATGCAGTACAGGCCCTTGCCCTTCTGGTTCAAAATGGTGTCGATCGTCAGCGCGCTTTTACCCGTCTGGCGGTCGCCGATGATCAATTCACGCTGACCACGGCCAATCGGCGTGTTCGCGTCAATCGTCATGATACCGGTTTGAACGGGGCGGGTGACGTTCTTACGCTGCATCACACCGGGGGCGATGCGTTCGATCGGATAGTACTCGGTGCTGGCAATCGGCCCCTTGCCGTCAACCGGCTCACCAAGCGCGTTCACAACACGCCCAACCATGCCCATGCCGACCGGCACCGACGCAATACGACCGAGCGGGCGAACTTCATCGCCTTCGTTGATGCTGTCATACTCACCGAGGATGATGCAGCCGACGTTATCGGATTCAAGATTGAACGCCAAGCCCAGCGCACCATTGGGGAACTTCACCAAGTCGCTGTAGCCAATGTTGTTCAGACCGCGCACACGCGCAATACCGTCACCGACTTCCTCAACAAACCCCACCTCGACCGATTCGACGCTTGGGGTATATTCCTGCACTTGCTTTAAAAGGGAGTCGAACATTCCGTTGGAGACTTCCGCCATCTTGGGGCTCCTGCTCATGTAGGGCTAAATTGTGCTAAACTTAATGGCTTGATTGTAACGGATGCAAGGTCATCTGTCCACTTTTTCACAATCGAATGTCATCAATTTGTGATGCATTGCACAAACGATCATCCAACACCCATCATAGCACACGCGTGCTACCGCTGCATATCGTCCGTCTTGTGAGTTCCCTTCTCCTGTGACTCCCCTAGAGCGACTGATTTTTGATACGCTGCCCAAATCGCGCGTGAAAGCACGGTGCGCAGCCCGCCTTTTTCCATCTGATAGATCGCTTCTGCCGACGTTCCGCCCGGACTGGTCACCTGATTGCGCAACTGCGCGGGATGCATCGAGGACTGAAGCGCATAGTCCACCGATCCACGCATGGTATGTAAAACGAGTCTCTCGGCATCTTTGCGCGAAAAACCCATATGCACACCCGCATCGATCATTGCTTCCATAAACAAAAACACATAGGCGGGGCCGGTGCCACTTAAGGCCGTCGCCATATCTAAGTATTTTTCGTCGTCCATATACAGTTCTTCGCCCAGCGCCCCAAGGAGTGCTTTGGCGTCCGCGCGCATATCTTCCGGGACTTCGGGGGTTGCCGTCCAGACGGTAATCCCCTGCCCGATTTGTGCCGGGGTATTGGGCATACTGCGCACAACACTGGGATTCGCCAATCCATCAGCGATCGTATGTATCCGAACCCCGGCAAGGATGCTGAGGATCATGGCGGCATCATGTGCCTTGCGTCGCAGTGCCGGGACGACATGGCCGAGCATCTGCGGCTTGATCGATAGGATAATGATGTCCGCTTTGTTGGCCGCTTCGACGTTATCGGTCGTGTACTGCAAGCCATAGCGTCCGACCAGTTCAGCACCCCGATCCTCGTTCGGGTCGGCAGCGATGATCTGAGCAGGAGTGAGCAGCTTTTGGTTCAGCAGCCCCTTGATCATCGCTTCGGCCATCACCCCGCTGCCGATGAAGGACACAGTCATGTTTTGCAGCGCCATGAATTCCCCTTTTAGTTCCAGCCCTTAAGCGTACCTTATTTCGCTTTGTCCTTGTATGGATATTCGGCGAGCCAAGCAGCGTGTGTCGCGGCCAGTCGATCGGCCTTCACATCCACCCCGATTCCCAAACCATGCGGAACACTGATCCGACTGCCCTGTTCAAGTTCAAATGGCGGTTCCGAAATATCCTGCTGGAAGTAGCGGCTCGTCGCTGAAATATCGCACGGCAGAGTCACTCCCGGCAGCGACGCAAAGGCGACATTCGCTGCGCGCCCCACACCCGTTTCAAGCATCCCGCCTATCCACAAAGGTGTATGGGTTTCCACGCACACCTTGTAGATTTCAAGGCTTTCGGTGTATCCCCCCACCCGCGACGGCTTAAGATTGAGAATCTTGCACGCGCCAAGTTCTAACGCCAACCGCAAATCATCCGCAGACTTGATGCTTTCGTCAAGACAAATGCGCGTGGTCATCTGCGGTTGCAGTTTGCTGTGCTGGTAAATATCGTCATGACCCAGTGGTTGTTCAAGCATCAACAGATCGAACTCATCCAACTGCTTGAGATGATCGGCATCTGCAAGGGTATAAGCGCTGTTTGCGTCCAGCATGAGCAGAATATCGGGATACATCACGCGCACGCCGCGCGCCAAGTCCACATCCCATCCCGGCTGAATCTTCAACTTGATGCGTCCATAGCCTTCGTTCAGGCGCTTGGTAATCGTGGCAAGGGTCGCATCGATCGACGGTTTGATACCGATGCTTACGCCAACATTGGCGTAACCACGCGACTGATGACCATCGGGTAGATGTGCGGCAAACGACTCGGCAAGGCTGATGCCATTGGCTTTCGCCAGCGCATCCCAAACAGCCGCTTCGATGGCGTGTTTCGCCATCGGATGACCGCGCACCGAGTGAATCAAGTGCGGGACTTCGGTCGCGTCGCCAATCTTTTTGCCGAGCAGCAGCGGCACCAAGAACTCACTCAGAATATGCTGAGCGGTACCCATTGTCTCACTGCTGTAGCCCGGCTCAATCTCGACGGTCGTCTCACCCCAACCAGTGACCCCTTCATCCGTGATCAATTCGACCAAGATAGCCGTCTTGAAGGGTTCTTCACCAAAACTTGTACGCAGCGGCTCCACAAACGGCAGAGCGATACTGTGGAGGCGAATGTCTTTCACCGTGATGGAACGCATTTTAAGCAGCTTTCTTGTGTAGAGTGGTCAACGATCAAATCGTCGCAGTTCCATTAATTCATTCGAAACGACTCGTACTGCGGGCCGTTATAACTCACCAGATAAAAGGCACGGTCGCGGCCTTCATAGGTCTCGCGAAGAAAATCCGTGACGATGAACCCCTGCTGGTAAACATTCGTGAACACCGCACGCAAATGCAGCCGCCAAGCTTTCGCAAGATCAGGGTTAGACTTCTGAACAGCAGGAATGTTGGTCGGTATTTCGATCAAGGCGAGTGAACCGTTCGACTGGTGAAACTCATTTGCCGGAATGCAAATGCCATCATCAGTCACGCGCGGCGGGTTCAGGATAATTGTCTGCCCTTCCTGATACTGGGCCAGCGTCAGCGGGGCACGATTTCCGCCTATCCGTTCTTCAACGCGGCGGTGCGTCACCCACCATTCAACCATCAAGCGATCCGATGAGCCGAGCGGCGCCAGTCCGCCCTCAGGATCGGTACCGTAGTAATCTACTAGATAGCGCGGGCAAATTGCGCCTAGTTTACGAATATTGAGATGGGCATTCAGGGCCAGCAGCGGATCAAACGTCCATACGATAAGCCGAACCCCCTGCCGTATGGCAATATCGCGCTGCGCGAGTTTGAGCCGGGTGCCGATCCCGTGACTGCGGTATTCAGGCAGCACCACCATGCGCTTGCTGACAATCTGCAAATTCGCCATCGCCGGGCGATCGGGATCTTCCATATTCGTCCCAAGAAAGCCGACCAGCACCCCTACCGGACGATCACCATCATAGGCGGTCAAAACATGCCCGCCATAATTGGCAATCGAAAACAGCATGTGGGCGGGGATCACGGATTCGAGGTTTTCGCCCCAGTAGGTTTTTTGCAATTCAACGACCGCGCGCAGTTCATCAAGCGCGCGCACGGGACGAATGGCGATGGCTTGCTTTTCACTCATTCAATCAGCCCTATCTATGCATTACACGACTTTCGGACGACGGCGCAAGCTGTAGCGCACCATCGGCAGCGTGTATCCGCGTCCGCGCATGTAAGTTAAAAGCGTATCTTCCAGCCGCTTAGGTCGAATTCCAAAATATTGATACAACGCCCCCAGCTTAGCCGTCCGGTTCGATGCCACAATATCGAGCCACTGGGGTGTAATCAACGAGCGCGGCAAAATTCGCGATGTAATGGTCGTAATCCCGCGAAGCATATACGGTGGAACCGGTACCAGCATTCGGGGGGCACTGCTCACCCGCATCACCGTCCGAAACAAATCCTCAACAGTGATGTATTCCGGCCCGCCCACTTCAATAGTTTCATCGACCACGTCGATTGCATCTAAGCTGCCTACCAGTGCCGACACAATATCGTCAATATAGATGGGATGCAGCACCACTTCTCCGCGACCGGGCAGCATGGCAGCGACAGGATTGGTGCGAAGCTGCATCGCAATATGGTTGATGAAAGCGTCGTCCTGCCCAAAGACAACCCCAGAGCGAAGGATGGTATACGCTAACCCGCTGGCACGCACCAAATCTTCCATCTGCCCTTTTACACGAAGCAGCGGATAAGCGCTTGAGGGTGCCGCCCCTAAGTGACTTAGGGTTATAATGCGTCCGACTCGTGCTGCGCGAGCCGCCGTGATGAGTTGCCGAGTGCCGCCCAATTCGATCCGGTCAAGATCACGGGTACGCCCCCACCACATCGCATTTTCGAGATGGATAACGACATGGGCCCCGGTCACCGCTTTGAACAACGCTTCTTCGTCCAAAATCGTCCCGGTCACGATCTCTGGTCGCTGATCCTGTGGCCAAGGGAGTCGATCAATTTTATGCGGGGCAATCAAGCAGCGCACAGATCGCTTTTCAGCAACGAGCCGTGCGACCAGATGGCGACCGATAAATCCTGTTGATCCGGTGACCAATATCATTGCGAACCGTACGTCCCACGCCGAGGATACCGAGGAAGCGTCATTATAACACATTTGAAAAGTGCAACCTGTGCCACGGCGCGGTGTTACAGGGGATAGGTAAAATACTGTGACTCGACGGCATCTAAAATCAGTGGCAGCCAAAACAGAATTCAGGGACGGCTGCGGAGGGACATCGTGGACGGAAGAACCAGAGTAGTTGTCACGGGCATGGGCATTTTGTGTCCAACCGGAAACAGCGTAGAGGAAGCGTGGACAAACGCCAAAAATGGGGTGACTGGCATTCACAACATTGAACGTTTCGACACTTCCCACATCGATATTCATTTTGGAGGCGAAGTACGGGGATTCGACCCCGAAGCCTTTCTAGGTCGGCGTGAAGCCCGCCGTACAGACCGCGTGACTCAGATGGCGCTGTTCGCGGCTGCGCAGGCAATGAAGGACTCCGGTTTAGAAGTCACAGACGAAAACCGCTACGATATTGCCGTCTGCGTCGGGTCGGGCATCGGCGGTGTTGGCTCCCTCCTCGAAAGCATCCGCACGTTTTTGGAACGTGGTGCGCGTGCAGTCAGCCCCTTGATGGTTCCGATGATGCTGCCGGATTCACCGTGCAGCAAAATTTCGATGACCTATGGACTGCGCGGCCCCAATTTCGCAATTTCTACCGCCTGTGCAACGGGCAATAACAGCATTGGCGAAGCCGTCGAGATGATCCGGCGTGGCCAAGTCTGCGCCGCACTTGCAGGCAGCAGTGAAGCCGGTTTGGTGGACGTGGCGATCGCCGGATTCAATAACATGACAGCGCTCAGCCAGCGCAACGAAGCCCCCGAACGTGCATCACGTCCGTTCGATAGTGATCGCGATGGTTTCGTGTGCGCCGAAGGCTCGGCAATCCTTGTGCTGGAAAGCTTGGAACACGCACAGGCACGCGGTGCACATATTTACGCCGAAATCCTCGGCTATGGGCATACGTCGGATGCCTATCACGTTACCGCCCCGCTGGAAACGGGTGAAGGTGCCGCGAAAGCGATCGAAAAGGCACTGGCTGATGCGCGCTTGACAGCCAGCGACATTGACTACATCAACGCACATGGCACCAGCACTCCGCTGAATGACAAGAGCGAAACGATCGCGCTCAAGCGGGCGCTGGGCGAAACGGCCTACGAAATTCCGATCAGTTCGACCAAAGGCGTGACGGGTCACTTGATGGGCGCGGCTGGCGCGGTGGAAGCTGTTTTCAGCATCATGGCGATGCGCGAAGACTTCATCCCGCCGACGATCAACCTCGAAAATCAAGATCCGGAATGCGACTTGAACTATACCCCGCTGGTTGGGCGGCCTCACACGATCCGTCGCGTGATGAGCAACTCATTCGGTTTTGGGGGTCACAACGCGGTTCTCATTTTTGGCGAGTACACGAATAACACGAATGGTCACCAATAATCGGAATGGCATGACCTCAGAGGGCGGGCGTTATTACGCGCACATCGTCGGATGGGGCATGGCAGTTCCAGATCAGATTATGACCAATGACGATCTCTCGGCGATTGTCGAGACATCGAACGAGTGGATCGTCACCCGCACGGGCATCAAAGAGCGCCGAATTGCCGGTGAAACTGAAACCACAGCGACTCTGGGGTTGCGTGCCGCACGCCGCGCGTTGGAGGTTGCCGATGTCCTGCCGGAAAACATCGACATGGTGATCGTCGCCACCTCCACGCCGGATCATATTTTCCCCAGCACGGCCAGCTTAATTCAGGCCGGGCTGGGCGCAAACCGTGCCGGTGCCTTCGATTTAAGCGCCGCCTGCTCCGGGTTCGTTTATGCAGTGCAAATGGCTGCACAGGCGATTCAGGCCGGGGGAATCAAGACTGCGGTGATCATTGGTGCAGAAACAATGAGCCGTGTCCTTGATTGGCAGGATCGCGGTACCTGCATCCTGTTCGGCGATGGCGCAGGCGCAGTCGTGCTGCGTTCCAGCACGCAGGAAGGCGGAGTGCTTTCCGCCGTGCTGCGTTCCGATGGAACGGGAGGCGATCTGCTGGGCATCCCGACAGTCGGCACCCTCGACTATGTCGGCGATGATGTTACACTGCCGGAAGCGAACGGGCACAAGTTCAATAAGATGCATATGAATGGCGGCGAAGTGTTCAAGTTCGCCACCCGTGTCATCGGAGAAAGTGTGACGCAGGCCCTTGAGCAAGCACACCTTACCCTGCGGGATGTCAAGCTGATCGTGCCGCATCAAGCAAATATGCGCATCATCGCGGCTGCCGCACGTGCACTTAAGGTGGATGAGAGTCTGTTCTTCTGCAACATGGATCGCTACGCGAATACGTCAGCGGCCTCGATCCCGATCGCGTTGTGCGAAGCCGTCCAACAGGGACGGATCAAACAGGGAGATCCGATCGTTCTCGTCGGTTTTGGCGGCGGTCTGACGTGGGCATCGATGGTGGTTCGCTGGGGAGCACCGCTGTATCAAGGTACAGCCCTCTTCAACCGTCAGCGACGCGCGCTCACCTATGCGTTTGCTCGGCTGCGCTCGCGCTTTACGCGTACCAACCGTCAGCTCAATGAGACGTTCCAGCGCGTGCGCCCGGAACAAGGTCGCATGGAGCGTCTGCGACACCGTGTGAATCGGAAGCTGCCGTAGGGCGTTCATCAGCAACTTCGATTTGAAAGTCTACCAAAAAGGCGATCGCCTATTGGGATCGCCTTTTTGATTGCAGAAAGTAGGGTAAAACTAGCGGCGGCGCGAACCGAGGCTGAGGAAGTACAGGAGTTGGAGGACGGCCTGAATCGCGGCTGCAAGGTAGGTCATCGCCGCAGCGGTGAGCACCGCACGCGAACCCTGCACATCACTGTCATCCACCATCAAACCGCTTTCGCGCAGCAGGATCAAGCCACGACGGCTGGCGTCGATTTCCACCGGCAGCGTCAGCAGCATGAAGATCACCATGACACCGAAGGCCAAAATCCCCACCCAGAAAAGTCCGGTGATACGCAGCGACAAGCCGAGCAGGATCATCAAGTAGCCAACGGTTGGGCTAAGCTGAACCGCAGGCACCAAGAAGTTGCGCATTTCGATCAAAAGGGATCGTTCCTGATGCTGTTGGGCGTGCCCCAATTCATGAGCGACGACCGCCATCCCAGCCACACTGGGGATGGTTGCATTGGAACGGGAAATACGAATGACATGAGCACGCGGATCATAGTGATCGGTGAGCTGTCCTTCAATGCCTTAATGCCTTCCAGCGACGCCGCGCACATTCGTCCGTTCCATGATCCGCTGCGCGACCTGCGCACCGGTCAGGTTAGCCCCATTCGGTATACGGCTCCATTTGGCATATGCCGAGCGAACAAACATCTGCGCAAGGAGCGACAACACCAGCGCAGGGAGAAACACATACAGGAGATAGGATGAATCGAAGAACATAGCGGCTCTCTCACTTCAATTCCAATACATCTACCTATTTTACGGCATCCGCGTTAGAAACCTCTCAAAATCACGGCGGAGGTTACACTCATTTTACGATCCCCCCAATATTCGGGAGAGATGCTCAGTATTGTTCAGTGATTCCGGTAGGAGGCAGTTATCGATCAAGCGGGTGTTATCCAGCCGTACCGCCAACGACAGCAGCATGGGGGTATCGGTGGGTTCTGTGATGGGTGCGAGTGTGGCCGGATCGTTGAGGGCAACATATTCGACCTGTACATCCGGTGCAAAAGCGCGGATCACGGCATCCGTCAGCAAACCGGGGCGACGAACTCCCGTATCATAAAGTGCGGATGCTGCCCGAAGTCCACGGCTGAGGCTGGCCGCCTTTTCGCGTGCCGCCGCCGATAAATAGACATTCCGCGAACTCATGGCAAGACCGTTGTCCTCGCGTACCGTCGGGTAAACCACAACCTCCAGCGGAAAATTGAGATCACGTACCATCTGCTTGATCACGGTGACCTGCTGCGCGTCCTTTTGACCGAAGTAAGCTCGATCTGGCTGTGTCAGGTTGAACAGCTTCGCGACAACCGTCGCCACGCCATCAAAATGACCGGGACGCCGCGCGCCTTCCAAACCCTGCGTGACCTGTTTTAGGCTCACGGTGGTCTGAAAACCCGCCGGATACATCATGGAGGGCGTAGGGGTAAACACGACCTCTACACCTGCATTTTCAAGCATCGCCAAATCGCGCGGTAGATCACGCGGGTATTTTGACAGGTCTTCATTCGCGCCAAATTGGAGCGGATTCACAAAGATCGTTGCCACCACGTGATCGTTTTCAGCGCGGGCCGCTTCAACGAGTGCCAAATGTCCCCGATGGAGCGCGCCCATCGTCAACACAACCCCTACCCGCCCTTTCAATCCACGCCGCGCTTCCCTCAGCGCGGGAATTGTCTCAGTGACCTGCATGCTGCTCCGATCCATTGGTGCGCAGGCTGTTCAAAACTTCGTCTTTCATGCTGAAGCTGTTATCCGCCGTCGGGAATTGATGGGCTTTAACATCCTCAACATAAGCGGTGACCGCATCACGCATCACCGTGGAAAGTTCGGCATAGCGGCGGGTATGGCGCGGCAGGAAGTCATCAAAAATGCCAAGGATGTCATGCCACACTTGAACTTGACCATCGCAGCCCGGCCCTGCCCCAATACCGATGGTCGGGATCTTCAGATTGGAGGTGATCATTTCGCCGAGCGGCGCGGGCATCGATTCAAGGACGATCGCAAACGCACCCGCCTCCTCGACGGCTTTCGCATCCGCAAGGAGTTCCCGCGCCCCATCCAGTTCACGTCCCTGCACGCGCATTCCGCCAAGTTGGTTCACGCTCTGCGGCGTCAAACCAATATGCCCCATTACAGGGATACCGGCCTTCACAATCCGGTCAATCGTCTCAGCGTTGCGGACCCCCCCTTCAAGTTTGACGGCGTTCACGCCGCCTTCCTGCATCAGCCGCCCGGAGCTAATCATCGCCTGTTCGATGCTGGCGTTATAGGTCATGAAGGGGAGATCGCCAACGATCAATGCATGCTTGGCAACCCGCGACACCATCGACGCATGATAAATCATGTGTTCCAGCGTGACAGGGATAGGCGTTTCGTGCCCCTGCACGACCATCCCTAAAGAATCTCCCACCAGAATAATGGGCACGCCCGCGAGGTCGCAGATTTTTGCACTTGGGGCGTCATACGCTGTCAAGACAGGGATCGCTTCCCCATCAACCTTCATTTTTTGTATATCACGTACCGTCAAGCGGGTCATCGTACCCTTCCTGTCCAAAAAGGTGTTCTATCGCATCCATCGGGGTTCCGCGCTGTTGAAGTAGAGGGAACGTCCCGCGCGCCAAGGCTTTATATAAGTACGCAGTTTCAGGGTCAAACCGCTCAAGCGTGGTCAGGTGCGCCTTAAGGGTGCCTATATCTGCCCGCACCAGCGGCCCGGTCAGCGCATCCGGGATGCCGCGAGTGCGAAGATTATCGACCGTGCCTGCCAGCAGCACATTGAGCGCAGCCGCAACAGCCGCTTGATCGGCCCCTAACCCGAACAGAAGCCGTTCAGCCAGTGCGTAGAGGGTCACCGTGTAGTTACTGGCGATGCACAGCGCTGCGTGATAAAGCGCTTTTTCACCTACGGGAATCAGCAAAAACCGACCTTCAACGGCGGCGACCATTTCCATCAACCAACCGCGCAGCCGTGGATCAGCCGCTTCCACCGCGAAAGCTGCCCCATGCAGGCCAATCATGGCTCGCTGCACATCCGCGATTGGATAGGCGGGGTGCAGACTGCCTACCATGGCCCCTTTTTCGCTGAGCGCTCGCAGGCTTTCCGCGCTGTGGGCCCCCGATGCATGAACGATCGCTTTACCATGTAAATCGTCTGCGGTCTGTGCGATGAGCTCTGCGACTGGCATAATCGCATCCTCCGCCACCGTGATCAACGTGAGATCAGCCCTGTATACGACCTCCACGGTACTGAGCACCGCTGCCCCCAGATCCGCAGCCAGCCGCGCAGCCCGCTCCCTATCTCGTCCGCTGATGGCGGTGATCTGCCAGCCGTGCTTATAAAACAGACGCGCGAAGGTCTCGCCAACCTTACCCGGCCCAATGATTCCGAGTGATGGGCGACCCTCTGTGATCATCGCGCCGCCGTACTGAGCGGTGTCGGTGTGGGAATCGGTTCGCTCACATAGATATTGATGGTGCAGGAAGCGCGCATGGTATTCGTCAGGTCAAAGACTGCAACCCGGAACTGGTACCAACCGGGGCGATAGAATGCCGGGACGAACTGCCCCAAATCCCCCATGGTCGGCACAGGTTCGGTGTAATCGCGCTCCAAGGTAGCGAAATTACCGGATGTTTGGCTGCCAAGCAGCTCAAAGCGATAGTAGGCAAAGTTTTCGACGGACGCCGTACCGACAACGGTTATCGGCTCAAAAACGACCATCCCGTTCGCCGGTATCATGAGCTGCACACTGGGGTTCGAACAGTTGGCGGCTGCTGCATTTGGGATAATGGTTCCAACCGGCGTGGGCGTAATGGTCGGTGTGGGTTGGATCAAATCTGCCGGGTTTTGTTCGCCCAAAATGACACCGCTTGCATCGATTGAGATACCTCCTTCGACAGGGGCCGGTGTATAGGTCGCGAACACCCCGTCATCGCTTTCCAGCGCCAATTGGATGGTATTCGAGGTAGTGGCACGAAGTGTCGGTGCCACTACTCGCTGCAAGCCGATGACGAGCAAGGCCAGTTCTAACAGCAGGAGCAGATTCGCGAAGGCATTTCCGCGACGTTCGCGCGCAATTCCCCGTTCAAGTTCGTAGTAGGTCGCGCGCAAACTGGTGCTGTGATGCAGCCAGCTTCGCAAGGTTAGAAAACCGAAAATCCCAATGAGGATGTATAGTCCGGTCGCAATCTGTTCGACAAAAAATACGATACTGTTCATAGGCGAACACCACTATCCGAACTCAACAGCCGTTCCGAGCAATTCCTCTAGCGTAGTGACCGCAGGACTCCGCGCAAAATGGCGCTGACACGCGGCACGATCACCGCCGCCATGTCCAACACTTCCAAATGATTGATGTCCGCTTCGGTGTCGATCGAGTCAATGCCTGCATTGGTGACGCTCGACAGGGCCATCACACGCATGCCCGCGTGACGAGCGACCAGTACTTCATGGATGGTAGACATCCCAACGGCATCGCCACCGATTCCGCGCAGGAAACGCACTTCGGCAGGGGTTTCAAAGTTTGGCCCCGTCAGGCAGACATAAACACCTTCTTTTAGATCTACCCCGGCGGCTTTGGCAGCAGTATGCGCCAACTGACGAAGTTCACGGTCATAGGGGTTTACCATGCTGATGAAGCGCAGCGGTTCGCTCGTGTCGGCAAATGAGCCGATCAGCGGGTTTTGCCCCGTCATCCCCGGCATGTTAATGTGATCGTTCATGAGCATCACATCGCCTGCTTTATACGTGGGGTTTAGTCCACCCGCCGCGTTCGTCAAGAACACCATTTCGACGCCCAGCAGTTTGAACACACGAATCAGAAACGTGATCTGTTCTGGGGTATAACCTTCGTATAGGTGCGTACGCCCCTGCTGCGCGGCCACCGGAACGCCTTCTAAATGCCCGATCACCAACCGCCCCGCATGCCCCGGCACCGTTGACTGAGGGCACCCCGGAATCTCAGCATAGGGGATGACCACAGGATTCGTAATCTCATCTGCCAGCTTGTTGAGTCCCGATCCCAGCACCATCCCTACTTTAGGGGTAATGGGTGTCCGCTGGCGAATAACCGCCGCGGCAGCTTCAAAATCAGCGCGTGAATACATCATGGATGCCGCTCCTTTTCTCTAAGATAGCACTGGAGGCACGTTTTCTCTACCCGCACCTAGTCGATGGACTGCCCATTTTCCATTTCGTCAAACATTACAACACAGCGCATAGACGCTAACCATTTCCAAACGAACTTCGCACAACTTTGTTGCAAGTCAATGTGTGACATTGTCCCTAAATTCATGCTAGAATAGGACATTAGTCCGGGTACTTCAATCAAACTGCCGGGTGCGTATGGAAATCACATCAGAACACGCGATTGTCACTTACGCCGATGCCTATCAAAAGCTGTACAACCGCCCACCCCGTGACCTGCATGTGCTGGATCACGACTGGGTTATGGTGAACGGTGCGCGTATGCGGGTTGGCGAACTCCAATTCCTAACCAATCAGTTGGAACAGGAATACACAAAATCCAACGCCCACAAGAAGAACCTAGTGCTGCGCCTGATCAACTGGTTCAAATAAGCGGATCATTCTTATAGCCCTGCGCGCCGTCGTTCTTCTGCATACTGTTGGGGAGTATCCACATCGCGCAGTACGCTGTCATCCTCCACGTTGACGTACACGATTTCGTCTGCATGACGGTTAATCACATCACGGGGGGCTCCTATGTCCGGCAAAGCCAGTAATTCCTCCCAGTAACGCTGGCTGATCAAAATTGGGTGTCCGCGCCGCATTTGATAGCTTGGCGCAGCGATCGTCCCGCGAGTGGAAGCATCGGCTTTCAACACACGCCGTGTAATTTGCGCCTTCAGCGTCGGTTGATCACCGAGCACGATGAGCGCCCCACTGATCGAAGTCGGCAGCGCATGCAATCCCACTTTCACCGATGACAGCATTTCTCCTGCCGCGTAATCGGCATTATGAGCCGTCCACACTCCATGCGGGGCAGCGATTCGCTCTACTTCCTCCGCGTGATTGCCAGTCACCACCACGATGGTATCGACGCAGGCGCGTTTCAACTCGCGCAAAATATGGTCGAGAATTGTCTCACCATTCAACCATTCCAGCAGCGGTTTCGGCTGTCCCATGCGCGAGGACAGCCCAGCCGTCAGTACAATAGCTCCCGTGCGGCGAACGACCTCGAACGCCGGATCTTCGTATGCGGTATTGCCGATGATCACGGCTTGTATTCGCTGATTTTTCAGGATTTCGCGTGCGATGAAACGAGCGCGCCCACGTGCGTACCCGTGCGGCGGCACTCCATTCACAAATGCCATCACCCGCGCACTATCGGGGGCATCTTTCAGCCCTCCAAGCGGATCGCGGAGGACTTCCGCTAGCCAGCGAGATTGCACCCGATCCCCTGCTGGATAGCCGAACCGCTCAATCATCCCACTGGCGTTGAAAACTGCTTCATCGATGAGCGGTTTCCCCAACGCCTCATAAGAAACGATGGGGACAACGAGGGTTGTTTCCGGCGGAATCACAGGCTCATGGGAACGCGGGAGTTTGAAGGGTAATTTGCGCGATCCATCAGCCTCGATCAGTACGGCATCTGGCAAAATCTGGCGGCAAGCAGCACGGAGCGCTTCAACCGATAACCCGATGACTTTGTTCGCGCTGTCATCGACGTGATCATAGACAAAGGCAGCAGATGAGCCGCCCCACCGGGATGCTAAATCGTCGGCCAACGGGAATGGTTGGGAGAAAAAACGCAGTTGATCCGCGCCGATACGGGTGGTGGTTGTGCCAAGCACGCGCCAATCCGCCGCTTTCAGCTCACGCATCAAATGGATCAAGGAGCTTGTCTTGCCCCCTGCCCCCACCAATGCAATCATGTCGCCCTTGCGCACATCGAACGCGTCTTGCAGCCTCACAGCGCTACGCCTTTCTGCCTAACCGCTGATTAAGCGGGTGACATCTACGCGCCGCAAAATCGCTTCCAGCACCCCCCCGCCTACGCTCAGGGACTTATCCGAGATGGTGAAACAGTGATCGCGTTCAATACGGGGATCAAGATCGCCGATTTTCATACCCTCAGTGACATGAACACGGGGATGGATCAAACCGCGCAGCACGCCTGTAAACTGGGCGATGATTGGCAGTCCGCTGATGGTGGCGATCTGCTGCCCTTCCCCAATCATCTCGCCGATCTCCGCTAAGGGTTCCGGACATAGCCGTCAGCAGGTGCGCGCAGCACGCGCTTAAAGGTTTGGCTGCCAATGCTCCCCGGTTCCCCGGTACGGGTTCCGCGCTGCCCTGCCAATATACACGACCCAGTCGATGTCCGCGATTGGTTTCCACCACCGCATGACAGTGAACCCCCACTTCAAAACCGGGGCCTAACCCGATCACGCGAGGAGGCATCCTGCGGGGTGGTGTCGCGCGCATGCTTTTCCATCCGCGCATCAACTAGAACCAGCGGGCGCAAGGCACGGATCGCTTGCCTTCCGGGTCAACCAGCACGGCAACACGATCCTGACGGCTCAGTTGAGCGGCATCAAGCGGCGCCAACAATGATCAGCGGTTACGCCTTCAATCGTGCGCGTCCCTTCCATAGACAGCATCGCCATAGCACACCGCCCGCCGCACGAACAATGGGGCTTCTAGCTCCAGCACGATCACGCGGAAACCATGCCTGCCGCAGGCGATAGATCACGCCGCTGGCAAGATCGCCGCCGCCCCGAATGATGATCCCGTCAAACGGGATATTATGCGCCGCCGATGCCATGCTGCCTCAACGCCGCCACAACACGATCCGGGATAAACGGAAGTTCGGTCAGCCATACGCCGGTTGCATCATAGATGGCGGCAGCAATCGCGGGTGCAAGCGGAATGAACGGCATTTCGCCCATCCCGCGTGCCCCATAGGGGCCAATCGGGTCGGGGTGCTCCATGATGACCGATTTGACTTCGATCGGAATATCCAGCACGGTCGGGATCAGATAGCTGGACAGGTATGGGTTCTGAATGCGACCGTTACGGGAGATCAAGTGCTCCATCACCGCATAGCCGAGCGCCTGCACCACCGCGCCCTCAATTTGACCCTGCACCATATCCGGATTCACGGCGGTGCCGACGTCGTTCACAGACACGACGCGCCGCACATAAATCAAACCCGTTTCAATATCGACATCGGCTTCAACCGCCTGCGCGACATAGCCATAAGCGAAGTTCGGTTCCGATTTGCCGGTCAGTGGATCATAAGGCGTCGTCTTGGGTGGGCGGTACTGGAAGGTCGCCACTGCCGGGCGCTCTTCATTCGACCACTGCTTAAGCGCCTGCCCGCCGCGCCTTTAATGGCATTGCCCGCCAGCTATGAACGTCATGCGCGAAGCCGACGCACTACCCGCTGTTTGGGTTTCGGCAGTATCGTGACCAATGAAGTGAATCTTCTCGAACGGCACGCTCAACTGCTTCCGCCGCAATCTGCGCCATGATGGTGTGCGTGCCTTGACCACTTCAGCGCCGCCATGGCGGACGACAACGCGATCGATTTCCGTACGTCCATACAGTTCGACTGTCGCCCATGACTGTTCCGGGAACCCGAAACTGTAACCCACGTTCTTGAAGCCGCACGCAAACTCAACCCCGCGCCGGCAGGATCTGCCGGGCGTCGAGGTGCTGTTTCGCCCACGCCCCACCCCTCCTGCATCCAGCAGCTTTCACGCGCCGCCGAAAGTCGATCACTTCCGGCATACTGACCCGCAGGAAGCGGCGTACCAACTGAAAGGATGCTTCCTTCGCGCACACTGTTTTTCAGGCGAATGGTAATGGGGTCTAAGCCCAGCTTTTCAGCGAGGCGCGTGATCATGGTTTCGGCAGCGAAAGCGGCCTGCGGCGCGCCAAACCCGCGAAATGCCCCGGTCGGGATGTTGTTGGTGAGTACCCCATAGGTGTCGATGTGAACGTTCGGCACTTCGTATGGCCCGGTCGCCATGAGGTTAGCGTTCGCCATCACTTTGGTGGTGGTGTAGTTGTATGGCCCCGCATCACCAATCACTTCCGCTTGCACAGCGGTAATGGTGCCGTCGTGTTTCGCCCCCCACTTGGTCTTGATCCACACCGGGTGGCGTTTATGATGGTTCAGGATCGATTCGTGGCGGCTCCACACAATCTTGATCGGTTCGCGCAGTTTCCACACCGCCAAGCCGAGCACGATCTGTACGGACATGTCTTCACGCCCGCCGAACGCCCCTCCGATCGCGGGATAGATCACACGCACCTGATCTTCAGGAATATCAAGCGCATGGGCGATCAAGTATTGATCTTCGTGTGTCCACTGCCCCGCAACCAATACGGTGATGCGGTCTTGATCGTCAATGTAGCCCAGTCCGGCTTCCGGCTGCAAAAACACATGTTCCTGATAGCCGGTCGAAAATTCGCCTTCTAAGACCACATCGGCGGCGGCCCATCCGGCCTCCATATCGCCGTGACGGGTGCGATAGTGCACCAGAATATTGTCCTTAACGCGCTCCTGAATTTGCGGAGCGCCGGGCTGCATCGCTTCGAAGGGATCAAAGACCGTGGGCAGATCCTCATACTCGATCTTGATGCGGCGTGCAGCTTCGGCGGCCAGCGCTTCGGTCTCCGCCACCACAACGGCAACATTATCCATGTAGCAGCGAACAATATCCGCGCCGGGCATTGAGCTGCCGGGGCCGCACAGCACCGGCTGATCTTTGGTCACCAACCCGTATTCATTGACCGGGACATCCTTGGCGGTGAAGATCCCACGCACGCCCGGAACCTGCTCCGCGTCGGTGGTGTCGATGCTCACCACGCGCGCATGAGCCCGATCGCTGTAGCGGATCTTCATGTAAAGCTGGTGTTCCATATCCATGTCGCCGGGATACGGGGCCTCGCCCGTCACTTTGCCCAGCGCGTCAAGCCGTTTGATGTTTTGCCCCAGAGCTGTTCTGTTACGTTCTGCCACAGTGCACGACCTTCGTCAGCTTACCTAACCGTTCATGCAGACAAGTTCCGTCTGTGTTGTGTCTGTGTATTGAGTCAATCTTTCAGCGCGTCCCGTTCATCGTGGCAATTTCCTGCGTCACAGTGGGCGCGCTTAGCCGAACACGCGCCGCTTCGCGCGTGAACAACCGGTGCAGAATCGCGACCGCCGTCGCGTAGGTCGGATCAACGCCGCCATAGCTCATGCTGCCCGCCCCAAGGTTATGCCCGCGCGTGAAAGGAGTGTCACTCGCATAGTGCAAAATGCCAATATCGAAGGGAGCGTGATGCAGCGTGACAATTTCATTTTGCGGGTGGCGGCGGGGGCGGATGACTTCGTAGATCGCGCTGAGGTATGGCCCCGCTTCCATCTCAAGGACGGTGTAGCCTTCGCGATAAAACACATCCATATAGCGTGAGTTTTGCAGGAAGGTACCAAGCGCCGTAATCGCTTTCTGGTTATCCAGCACCTGCCCCATTCCCATATAGGGCGCGACATCCATCGCTGAGAAGCAGTTATTGAACAAATAGCTGTTACGCGAGTGCTCATCGTGGACGACATTGGAAATCATCACATCGCCGATGCGTGCATTCAGCGTCGCGGCCTTGCCCATCACATAGACACCGAGCAGCCGCTCTACCCGTTCGCTGAGGCGCGCCAAAAGTTCATAGGCTCCCAAGCCAAGCGGGTAATCGATATTGATAATGACCGCGTCGGTGTGCGCCAACCATGCCAAATCCTGTGCTTCCGTCAAGCGAGGATCAAGCCATTCCGGGCGCAGTTTGGCAAGGTCAATGACCTGCGTCTCCAATTCAAACCCGTGACGGCTGGGGATGCGATAAATGCCGATGGCGCTTTCGTCCCGCTTCATCTGCTGGCGGGCGATTCCCTTGTCTTCGGTGTCCAAATACTTACGCAGCACGTAGTAGAGAAAATTGGCCTTCGCGCTGGCGCTGCCGGTTTCTTGAAGCTGGGCGTATTCGCCCAGCAGCTTTTCATGCTGGCGTTCATTGAGGAAGTCTGAAATCGTCTTTTCTTCACGCAGCGCAAAACCCGTCAGCAGATTGACCAGCGAGTGTGTATTGCTGCTGACAAAATAGACCGGGCGATCTTCAAGATCGATGTCTGTTTTGAGGCAGTCGCGAATTTCATCCCACCACTGCGCCGTTGCACGGCGATAGTCGGCTTGCGAACCACCCAGCAAGCGCACGCCAAATGACTTTCGCTTGCGGGCAATCTTGCCGAGCGTCGGGACAAATCCCACGCCCCACGCGGCTTCCAAACGACGAACATCCGGCACGCTCATATGCAGAGCATTCGCCAGCAGGTCAATTTCGCTTTCGCTCAACTGCTGAACACGTTTTTCGTTATGGGTTAAAAACAGCCGCGCAATTTCTGTTTGCAGGAGGGCATGCAGCTTGTTCCATTCCAGTTGATAGGCGGTGAGCATGGGGAGCAAATCGTCAATGTCCGAGCGGCTGACGACAAATACCGCCATCGTCGAAACCCCGTCAAAGTGCGTGCGACGGCGGCGCCCCGGCGCATACACTCGATCCCACGTATCGACCGGATAGCCCGCTTCCGAGAAGGATTTTTCCACCTGCCCGATTAAGATCAGATCCACATCAGGCAGGCAGGCGGCGAGCCGCTGACTGCTGTAAACCAAAGCCGAAATGTCAGGTGTCGTCGCGCTGCGTGCATGCACATGCAGAGAAGACTCCAGCGTGAGATAGCTTTCGACGAGGGTCTCTATCTGGATAGTATGTGTGGAGCGCAGCAGGGAATAGTACGTCCGCATATACAGTTCAAGTTCTTCACTTCCGGTCGTCGGTACGGTACGATCCATGCGTGCCCCCTTTTTTAGAGTAACTGCTTATCCTAGCGCCGGTTATCCGGCGGCTGGTTGAAACTTTGCCCACGCTCGCGCACATCTTGGCGCATCTGGCGGTTCAAACGCTGCTGCCGCTTCTTTTCTGCGACCTGCATCAATTTCATTTGTTCGCGTTCTTTTATGATGTCGGTTTCCTTCACGTCGAGCTTGGGCTTCGGAGTCGCGGCAGCCACAATTAACGCGAAGATCGTAATGATGACGAAAAACAGCACGATGGCGATCCCGATCGTGACCTGTTGATCGTTATACGGACGCCCGAAGCTTGCGTAGCGGTCGCGAATCAAGGAGAGCACGTTCGGGGCCAGCACATAGGCGATAACCCCCACCGCCAAGGCCAAAACGAGTCCTACAACCGCGCGTAAACCGGTACGCTTCTTTTTATTCGCAATTACAACTTGGGATGGCATGGTGATTAATGCTCCTTTGCTTTCGCCGCTTCTTCAAACGCCTTCACGATTTTGTAATAGCCTGTACAGCGGCATAAATTCCCGCTGATACTTTGTTCAATTTGAGTTCGAGTCGGCTGATCATGCTCTTCGAGCAGTTTAGCGCCAGCCATCAACAAACCGGGCGTACAGTAACCACACTGCACGGCGTTATGTTCGATAAACGCAGCCTGAATGGGATGCAAGCGATCGGCTTCCTTTAGGCCTTCGACGGTCACAATTTGTGCGTTATGGGCGCGTGGGGCCGGAACCATACATGCCATGACCGCCGCCCCGTCAAGAAATACGGTGCACGCCCCGCATTCGCCTTCTGCGCAGCCTTCTTTCGTTCCCGGCAGTCCCACATCTTCGCGCAGGAAGCGGAGCAGCGTTTTATGCTGTCCGCCCGGCACAACATGGGTCACCCCATTCACGGTCGTGATGATCGGCTGAGCATCACCATGCGCGGGCGAATGTTCAACGGACTGCTCAAGCGGCTTCGAGGGTTGGCCATGATGATCGCCCCACAGCATCGCCGGATCCTGCGGAAAAGCGTCGGCGTGTGTACCCGCCGCCAGCGCCTTAAGTGCCCGCGACACCAACACACGCACCATTTCTAACCGGTAATCCGCCGTGCCGCGCACATCATCAATCGGCGTTACGGAAGCGGCAGCCAGTCGTGCAGCTTCGCTGATCTTCTCTGGCGTAAGCGCCGCACCAATCAGCGACTGCTCGGCGACACTGGCATGTACAATCGTCGGTGCCACACTACCCAGTGTGATCGCCGCCTTGCGAACGGTCTCGCCTTCCAGCGAGAGAATAACGGCTGTGTTGACCACCGAAATCGCTTGCGCGCGGCGCAGGCCCAACTTGATGAACATGCCACATTCTGACTTGCTTAATGCGGGGAAGGCGATGGAGGTTAGAAGTTCATCGGGACGCATCACGGTGCGCCGCACACCCAAATAGAACTGGCTGAGCGGTACCGTTCGCTCCCCTTCCAAAGAGGTGAGGGTCACTTGTGCACCAAGTGCCATCAGCGGTGCAATCGTATCATTCGCTGGCGAACCTGTGATGATATTGCCCGCAACAGTGCCGCGATTACGAATCTGCGGCGCGCCGACTTCCCAACATGCTTGGGCCAGTGGCAGCGCCCTTTCAACCAGCAGTGGGTTGGCGACAACCTGATTATGCGTCACCAAGGCCCCAAGGCGGATGGTATCGCCATGAAGCGAAATATCGGCAAGGCCGGGCAGGCGCGATATATCGATCAGTACATCCACGTTGGGACGCTGATTGCGTTCAAGTTCAATCAGAATATCCGTACCCCCCGCGATGACGCGGGCACGTTCGCGATACTGCGCCAGTAGATCAAGCGCTTCGGAGAGATGGCTGACGCTGAAGTAATGACTCCACATAGTTATTCCGGCTCAACTTCCAATAGCGTGACAGGATTGATGTTCATAACACAGGTATCTTTGTAAGCCGTTTCGGTTTGCACCCGGCGATCATAGGTGTGTACATGCCCATGAATCATATAACGGGGGCGATACCAGTCCATAAAACGTAAGAAGGCTTTAAGTCCGTGATGCGGGAGATCTTCGGCGTCGTGAATGCCCGCGGCGGGCGCATGGGTGACAAAGATGTCAAGTGATGGTTTGTGAGTCACACGGCGAAGGTACAAAGGGAGCCATGCGCTCATGACCATGTTCATCATTTCCGACTCTGAGTACTGAATCGGGCTGTTATTATACTTGATCGACCCTTCAAGGCCGTAGAACGAAAGGTTCTTGAACACATAAAGCCGCCGGTGCAGGTTTTCGCCACCCGGAGGGCGTTCATTGTAACTGGTATCATGATTGCCGCGTACAAATAAGAGTGGGACATTCAACACACTGGTGATAAATTCCAGATATGCGACTGGCATGTCTCCACAGCTTACGATCAATTCAACATCACTGTAACGCCTGCGCAGATGGGCGGCGTTTTCCATCTGCTGCATCACAGTATCACTTACACACAATATCTTCACAGTAAGAACCGTTCACCCTAACATACCCTCTCGCATAGGCTGGACTGTGCCACCGCGCCGTACCATGATCATCTCCGCCAAAATACTGATCGCGATTTCGCGCGGTGTTTCGGCATTGAGTTCCAGACCGATCGGGGCATGGACGCGCGTAAGCTGATCGTCCGTAAGACCGCGTTCTTCTTTCAAGGCTTTGACGGTCAGTGCCCAACGGCGGCGGCTGCCAATCAAGCCGATGTAGGCTGCCGAAGTCGCCAGCAGCGCGGGAATTAAATCAATATCGATAGGCATACCGCGTGTAACAGCAGCGATATACGTTTGCGGCGTGACAGCTATGCGTGACACCACTTCGGCAGGTTTTGCGAGAAGGTAGCCATCGAGTCCCGGCATGTACTCCGGGCTGCAAAACTCTGCTCGATCATCGCTGAGAATCACTCGAAAACCCGACCACTTGCCCAGATCGGCCAGCGCTTTACCGACATGTCCCCCACCGATCACCAACAGCGTGGGCGCAACATGCAGCGGCTCGATGAAAATTTGTACGGTCCCGCCGCAGACTCCAGCATCACCCGCTGAAATATCGTTCAGCGAATACGAGGATGTGCGGGTCTGCCCATCTTGCAGGGCGGCAAGGGCTTCTTGAATGACAAGACTTTCCATTTTGCCGCCGCCGACGGTGCCCACAAAGGATCCATCGGCGCGCACGAGCATTTTACTACCCGGATGACGCGGCACACTCCCCTGCACGCTGATGACCGTCGCCAGCGCCGCCGCTTCACCGTTATTATGTACTGAGAGAAGGGCCTCATAAACTGCCCGAACATCATCCATAGGCTTTCAGGGATTCTCGAATGAAGCGAACCAAAAACGATTTTGATCATCTCCGTCCGTAGGTGTTAAACGGGCAAAGGTGACCGGATCATACAAGCCAAGTGCCACCCGGTAGCGACCGGGGGCGAGTCCACTGACATCTATCCTAATTGTGTCACGAATCACGCCCGGTAGCCAATTCCCCGGCGGCAGCATTCCCCTGCCGGGGCGTGAATCCGTCTGTGCCAGCACAGTATTCAGATCGTCCTCAGCGTAGACATGCACAAAAACTGACCAATCACCGGACGTGCCTGTCGGGGTATACCAATCAAGCGTTCCCTCTAGCTGGCCGCCTTCGATCCGCACGCTGGAGGTTTCCAATAGCTGAATCGCCCCATCCTGTAGATTCGTCAATGCACCACCGGGTGCAGCAGGTGCAGCGGCGGCAAACAGCCAGTGATAATAAGGCATGTAAGCTCCGCCGGGGACGTGCGGCACAATCCGAATGTGCAGCACCTCGGATGAAATCAGCGCAGCAGGGATCAATGTCGGCACTTCGATCCACGCACCCGGCAGCGGTGGAATCACACGGGTTCCCACGTTCTGACCATTTGCGTACACATCGAATGTTCCGGTGTTGACAGGATGCAAGCGTGTGACCAAGATGGCATCAGCGTTTGGCACAGCGCGCAGTGTGAAGGTTTCGTCACCATTGAGCCTTCGTCCGCCATCCATAATCGTGCACGCTGGCGCGCCACAGCTTATCGTGTTGAGCTGGTAAAAATCGGTCGGGAATCCCCCTGCCGCGCCGTTCACTGTCCACGCATAAGCATGTTCGCGCTCCGATTGGATGTCCGCGACATTCAAAGAATCGACAAGGGCACCCAGCTCATCCGGGTAAATGGATGGCAGTACCGAGAGCGAGTCACGTCGATCGGCGGGTGCATAATCGGGCTGATAAATCCCTTGGGTATCTGCTGCCAGCGCGACATTTCGTGTGTTATCCAGCGAGACGCTGTAACTTGCCAGTGTCTCGGCGTACAAGCTGGTGTGCTGAAGCAGCCCTAACCCCAATCCGTGACCTTCTCCATAAGAGGCAATCAGATCAGGGCGCTGACGAATGAGAAATTCACCGACTGATCCGGGGCCGTTACGCCAATAATCAGCCGCACCGGGGGTCGTCAATCCGACGATGTCCAAGGTTGTGTGTTCACCTTGATAGCGCATCATTCCCACGTCATGCACCGCGATCACACTATTATCGGGCGCATTCTCACGCAGCCACTGGGCCATCTGGTACGGCTGAGTGAAGACATAGCCAACATTTACGATGTAGCTCTGCAAGAACCATAGGCCTGTCAGCGGCGCGATGATGAGTGCAGCGACAGCCATCATCCAAGCAGCCCAACGGATACGACGGGGAAATGCGCCTGCTCCAATCACGGCAAGGACGATCAGCACAGCCATGATGGGAATCTGGTAGCGGCGGAAATGCCAAAAAGCCGTATCAAGGGTCGCAACGGCAGCAGCAGAGCCAATCAACCACAAGATAATGAGGATACCCAACCCACGCTTTTGGCGTTTAAGTACGAGGCTGCCCATCCCTACCATTGCCAGCAGCGACACCGGCAGCCCTACGTAGAACGGAATCTCTGTGCCAGAGAGTGAGAGCCATTCGCGTGTCATACGGCTCACATTTTCAAGGATACGCGAAAGCACATAGCCAAAATCAAATGGCACCACCCCCAACAGAGATTTGGCTGAATTTCCAGTCGCTACGGCTGAACCGGTCACAATCAAGTTGACAACCGGCTGCACGAGGATGAGCGCCAGCGGGATGGCTAGCCCTATCAGGTTCCTGCGGGGCGTAGTTGAGGGCTGTCTTATCCAATGGATGCCCAAATAGCCCACCGTTAGCACGGTGAGAATCGCACCCTCAGGTCGAATTAAGGCGATGAGTGACGCCCCCATCAGCGCGATAGGGTCACGCCGCACGATCAAACCATACAGCGTAAGCAGGGTAAACAGCACGGCAATTCCCGTTTCCATGCCGCTCATGAAGTGCCACGCCGCTGCACCGCCAACCAGAAACACCAGTGCCATTACGAGTGCTACTGCTTCGCCCGCCAAACGCCGTCCAATCCCCCAAACCAAGCCTACACTGACCGTAAACGACAGCGCACCCAGCCCCATCGCCCAAAAGCCAAGCGATAAGCCGCGAAAACCGATCAGATCACCAATCGCCAGCAGATAAGGGTAGAGGAAACTCGTTGCACCGCTCGTAGGCGGCAGGCCGGGGTTATAGACATAGATCTGCCCCTGCGCGATTTGGTGAGCATACTGAAAATGGATATAGGCGTCGTCCAGCGGCATGAGCAGATTCCCCTGCCCCGAGCTGAGACTGGCCCCTACATAGACGAGAAAAACAAGAGCTGCTGCGACACATAACAGCGTCCAGATAACAAGTGAGCGTCCTTTTGAGACGCTCACCGTGAACTGCTCGACATGGGAAGTACCCACACGACCCTCTAAGTTTACTGGCTGTACCCGTTGGCAAACGTATCGATCATGAGCCGTACGTCATCGCCAAGCGGATACAGGATCGGGCAGGTTGCCCCGTGCTGCACATATTCACGCACCTTACGGCGCACTTCTTCAGGGGTGCCGCTGGCGGTGATCATCTGTACCACATCATCGGGCACCAAACGCATCGCTTCCTTGATCTGTTCTTCGGTCGCGGGCCACGTCAGCACCTGCCCGATCTCATCCAGCAGTTCTTGACTTACACCGCTGGCCTTCATAATGTGCGGCTGCTGGCCAAGATACTGCGTCACCAGCTTACGCGCACCGTCAAGCGCCTTCTTGCGGTCGCTATCGACGGAGCACACCACCAACTGCGGACGATCGATTTCGTCGATGCTGCGTCCTGCCTTGCGCGCGCCAATTTCCAACTGATCGATGGCACCCTGATTGTATTTCGGGGCCACGAGATAATTCAGCACCGCGCCATCGGCGATTTCTCCGGTCAGCGCCATCATTTGCGGGCCGGTCGCACCGATGTAGATCGGCACATTGCGTGGTTCTTTGCGCCCATGCACGACATCGAGTTCGACATCATCTAGATTGACGAATTCCCCGTGAAAGGTCACACGTTGACGCGCTAGTAAATCGCGCACGACAGTCACCACTTCACGCATCGCCAACAGCGGCTTGCTGCGATTAATGCCAACCTTCGAAGCCAGCGGATCCCACCAAGCACCGATCCCGCAGATGATGCGATCCGGTGCCAGATCATCCAGCGTGAGAAATGTCGCGGCGATCACAGCGGCGTTGCGCGTCCAGTTGTTGATCACGCCGCTGCCGATTTTGATTTTGCTGGTACGGGCGGCAAACGCGGCCATCGGCACAATCGCATCGCGAACGAGGCGGCTTTCAGCCTGCCATACAGCCTCAAAGCCCCGCTGCTCGGCGTATTCAACGTACTTGATGGCATCCTGAAGCGGATGCGCGTCTTGCAGGTAAAGTGCTACACGGTCGGCCATACAAATTTCTCCAGCGGGGAACGTCTATGCAAATGCCATTTAATGTCAAAGAACCAGCCTTTTATAACCCCGCAGCGGGCATCCTGCAATTTCAGCCTGTCCGGCCCGCCCCATTGACCGAGGCCAGCGGTGGCACGGCGCCCGTATCCCCTACAAGGCGATAATACTGGTCAAGGTCTTCGGGCATGTCGATATCCAAGGCAAGCCGATCGCTGTGATAACGGCGGACGATCGCACCTACTTCGCGGGCTGATGCAAGATGCCGTTCATAGCTTCCTACCCCATACACATACGGGATCAGCCCGGGCGGGCGGGTCAGCATCGCATTCGTCCCGTCACCTTGGCTGTCGGTGGCAATCACGAGGGTATTGTCTTCGCGTCCCAGCTCGATCATACCGAGGATATCCTCGGAAGTGACGAGCGGCAGATCGGCAGGCAAAATCAATACCGCTTCACCGCGAAACCCAATGGCGACCTGTGTCGCTCGCATTAACGCGTGATTGAGCTCTGGGGTACCGCTCTCCTGTACCGTATGAACACCCAAATCACGGGCAATTGACAACGCCTTGGTATCACGGCTGACAACCAGCGTTCCCGCTACCTCTTTGATCGGCGTGACAACGCTGATCGTGTGCCGCATCAAAGCTTCCGCAAGCTGCGCCCGCTGTTCCGGCGAGAGTACCGAGGCCAGACGGCTTTTGGCTTTCGCCAGCGGTTTGACAGGAATAATGATCCACACACTCATAGGGTCACCAATCGTTTATCCAATTCAGAATTCGATCGGCCAGCACCGCCCGATCCGTATCATTGTTCATCAGTGTATCCATCATGGCGGTGCGCAGTCCCAGCTGCGCGACCGGCTGATTGGCGTCTCGTTGATCGTAGATATAACCGTTGATGATCGTATCATAGTAGTTCGCAACAGCGCGTGCAGATACTTCACCATAACCCAACTCTGCCATCAATTTCGCGGCAGGCCCTTTGATCGCCTTTCCATCCACGATCGGGCTAATCGCAACACGCGGCACATTCCGCGCGCAAATCGCGTCCCTCATTCCGGGAACGGCGAGAATGGGGGCAATCGACAGCCATGGATTGCTCGGTGCGAACAAAATCGCATCGGCTGCACTAAGCGCGCCAACAACTTCCGCTGAAAGGCATGCCGATTCCATGCCCGCATAGCGGACGGCCTTCACCGTCGGCTGCCAACGGTGTTTAACAAAATACACCTGAAATTCAATTTCTCCGTACTCGACGGTATCAATCATGGTAGGCGTTTCGGCATCCGTCATCGGCAAAACCGTATGAAGAATACCGAGGCTTTTTGTCAAGCGGCGCGTGATAGTGGTCAAGGAAGCGCCAGATCGAATCGCTTGCGTGCGCAAGAGATGGGTCGCTATATCCCGGTCACCCAGTCGAAACCACGCATCCTCTCCATAGCGACGGAGCGCCTCAAGCATAGCGGTCGTATCGCCAGCAACGCCCCACCCATTCACTTTATCGACAACGCCCGCGAGGGTGTAGGTCACAGTGTCCAAATCGGGACAGACCTTCAACCCATAATGCCAGAAATCGTCGCCCGTATTCACAATGATCGTTAATCGCTCAGGGGACAGGATTTGAGCTAACCCATGCGCGAGTTTCGCACCACCGACTCCCCCAACCATTACGACGAGTTGTTTCAATTTGCTGCCTAGCGCCACACCACACTCTTTTCTAGCGGATGCCGCGTTTTCGTTTTCATCTCTGCGGGGTAACCGAGCGTAATCAACGCCTGCGGCTGCCAGTCGTCCGGGAGTTCAAGCACCGCGCTGACCGTGAGTGGGCTAAAAAGCGGTGCGCACATCCAACAGGCTCCCAAGCCTGCGGCGTGTGCGGCAAGCAGTAAATTCTGCCCCGCCATCGCCGTACTCTGCACCGCCATAACCCATTCGTTCTGCGATCGCCGCGCATCCGGGTAGCTGTCCATATCCTGCATGCTAAGACACAGGATTACGACTGCCGGTGCCGAGGTGATTCGCGCGTACGAGCGCGCGGTATCGGCGGCAATCACCGCTTCAGGGGCGGAATCGGCTTGAAGGTCAAGCCGCAGTTGATCACCCATGCGGCGGGCAAGTTGTTCTTTGACAGTCGAATCGGTGACCACGGCGAACCGCCAAGGTTGGCGATTATGCGCCGAAGGAGCCCAAATCGCAGCCTGCAATACCGATTCTAGGACTTCGTGCGGTACAGGCTGATTGGTATAGCGCCGGATCGATCGACGGTCGAACAAAGCAGACGAAAACATCGCGTCCATAGGTACAAACGCAGCATCCACTGCGAATCATTCTGCAAAAAACGCCCCGCAAGGCAGTCATCGAACTTCCTTCGTCTTCAGTGGCGAAGAAAGGCGCGGCGTAAGAGCACCCTACACCGTGCGAACGGGGACATGTGAGCTAGGAACGATATAAGTCTTGGTCTGGCGGGCGAACAAGATCCGCAGCCCGACCGTCTTGCGGCGGGTAATTCAGCCCGCGCAGATGCACCACCGGGAGGCCTTCAGCGCCTTCCCCAGTCAACAACGACGCTGCTGAGGCCACCATGTCGGCGTAACCCGTCATACTGATCTTCAAGACGCGCCCGAACATATCCGGCTTACCTCGAAGATCGAGCAGTGCAGGCAGTCCCGCCGCCCCCACTGCAACACCGACATTCCCCATCCGAAAGGGGCGTCCGTGCGTGTCACTGATAACAATCCCCACAGATACGCTTGTGCGGGCGCGCAGCCCGTCACGGATGCGTCGGGCGCTGACATCGGGATCGAGCGGCA
>JAXLWG010000021.1:0-84126 GCA_046328615.1 Anaerolineae bacterium
CGTCCGGTTACGCCGCAAAGCATATCACGCCGCACTAGTGAAAGTAAAGTGAGCCGTGCAAGCCAAACAAAAAGGGCACAGTCGTTGAAACGACCGTGCCCTCTGTTTTAGAACCGCGCAGCCGGTTGTGCGGCCTTACGCGGCGTTGAGAAACCCGCCAGCAAGCTGGCGATCCACCCAACGCGCAATATAGGGGTACTGGTAATCACCACCATTGTAAGTGGCAACTGCCGCGATCGAAGCGAACAACAGCATCGCGATCGGAAGTGCGCATGCTGCCAGCAGCAGCACCACCCCCACCAATCCCCACAGCGGCACCAGCACGAAGCCGACGAGGATCACCATCGATAGGAGCGCGATCACCATACCCACCCCCCACACGGTGCCGCCGACAAAGAGCAGCACCACCGCCCCTACAACGCCGAGAAGCTGCACGACGAAGGCTTGCAGTGCATGGAAGGCGACATAGTCCGACTTGCGACGGAACAGGAAGTAGATAATCAGCGGGATGAATACGCTGAACGGCAGAATAGCGCCACCGCTTACAATACCGCCGATAAAGGTCAGCCATGCGCTCGCATGCGCCGCCGAGGCCCACAGCCGCTCATCTTCGGTCACGCGAAGTGTGCTGTAGCTGCGCGGACGATAGGCGCGCGATGGCATTTGCTGAAACAGCGGTTTCTGTTTCATCGGCGGCATATCATCACTGTCAAGGTTTCGTTCTTCGCGGATAAACGAGTCGTCAAACCGGGAAGACGTATCAGCGGCTTCATCGCCCTGCTGAGGACTGCTTAACCGCGAAACGCGGGCATTGTCAACGGGTTGTTCCAGTGGATCAGTCGTCATGGAAGAATCCTTGGGAAGTCGTGCGGGGTAATGACCCCGCGCTTTCATTCACTCACTTATGTAACGTTATACGGATTGCGCTCCAAAGAGTTGCACACCGGAGGATAACTCACCAAATGCAGATCGCACACAAACCATCAACCACACATCGCTTCCGTTTCTACAATCGATTGTAGCAGCACGAACTTTTGAAAACGGTCGCATTTTGCCATGTGCGCGTCTGAAAATATACCGCTGCCCATGTCACTAAAAAATCCCACAAAATCGTGTGAGTTATGACAATTTGACTTATCAGAACCAATTCCCTCACGGTGTTCGAGTATAGGGGAAGGCAAAGCCCTCGCCCATCGGATTCTGATAACAGGCAGTCAAGCAGGTGGTTGGGTATACTTTCGCTATTAGGTACATCCAGACGAACGGAACTTCCCGGTATGAATCGTGTCTTTATCAGTTACAGTCGCAAAGATACTGAGCAGATGGTGCGAATCCGTAAAGACCTAGAAGCGAACCAATTTCGTATTTGGGTAGATCAAAAACGGATAATGCCGGGTGATACCCTGTCTGATGAAATTCGGAGCGCCATCGTAAACGCCGCCTGTGTACTCGTTCTTGTATCGTCCAATTCCGCAGAGTCCGATTGGGTCAAACAAGAAATTGCACTGGCCTTTGAACATAAGATTCGGATCATCCCACTGCTGCTCGATGGCAATCTCGCACATGTCCGCAGCCTCAAATTAGAGCATCTAGTTTTTATCGATCTGATCAGGAATTTTGATTATGCCTTGAAAGATCTCACCAATGCCCTTCGCAAAATCACAGACCCGCGCCCGGGGCGTGAATGGACAGAGGGCTATGTGTTCGATACACAAGCCGATACCTTTTCGTTAGGGCCACTGACCTCTGACTGGTACATTGTCGATGGGAATGGAACCGACCCTTACCTGCCACAAAACATTCATACCCACTATATTGATACGCCGCTGGATCTGCCTGCCGAATTTGCCGCACGCCGGGCTCACATTGAAGAACGGGAAACCAGTCGCGCGAAGATAGGGTTACAAAGTGCATGGAATGGAGGGCTGTATTATCTGCAAAGTGTGAATGTAGGGCGACACGGTACGGAAGAAGACCCTATCATTGATATGTGGTTTGGCCCAACGGACTATTTCACATTCTTGGCGACGAATGCGTTGCTCCTCGATCAAGAAGACTCCGATACGGCGGCCCTTATTGAGCGCTACTTCGTCGACGCGGACTGGAATACCCCGATTCGGTATTTCTCCAATTCTTTCGGCATCAACCTCGCCGTCATCACCAGCGATCAGAAGGTCATTCTGGCGCAGCGCAGTAACAACGTGGCCTCTCGACCGGGCGCGATCGGCGTTTCGATCAACGAAGGGCTTTCGCGCCCCATCGATCAACCAAATCCCGACCTCGGCCCAGGATTGGCCGTGGCGTGCGTGGTGCCCATGAAGAACTGGGCATCTCAATTGACCGGGATGCGATAACCTATCTTAGCATTGGGGTGGATAAGGAGCATAGTCAGTGGGGCATCCTCGGCTGCTGCAAATCTGAGTTGAGCGCTGACGCCATCCTGAATGCTCGTGCACGCGGTGTGAAGGACAAATGGGAATACAGCAAATTGATCGCCGTCCCGCTGGATCTCGATGTAATTCTGCGTTACATCCTAAAGGGCGGGGGCACCGGGTTACACGGCGCAGCCCTGACGTGCTTGTATCACACGCTGGTGTACATTTATGGGCGTGATCAAGTGAATGCCGCTCTGAAAAACATCTAATTTGTGCCTTGCCCAACATCAAGCAGTTTTATCTTCGGGAAATGCCCAGAAATGTGCTATTTACATGCTCTCTAGTTCCTATACCTTGAGTAAACGTCTCCTCGGACTGCTGCTCGTCATCGGTGGTATCGGCGGTTTCCTAGCAATTCTCGCCATCGACGTATTCGATGTAGGGCGTCAGGGTGGCATTGGCCCGGCACAGCGGGTCGCACTAGGCGTGTGTGTTGGAGTCGCCCTGTTCGGCTTAACCCTGATCCCGCTCGGCAGCGCAAAGGCATAAACCGATATGACGTCTTCAAACCCGCTTCGCCTCGCCAGTCGTATCCTCATCGCCGCCGCCGCCTTGATCCTGTTCGGCTATCTGCTTGTCTATATTGGCTATGCGGTCAACCTCATCCAATTCCCCTTCGACTATGATCAAGGCGAGGGATTCGAACTGGTCGATACCGTCCTCTTCAGTCAGGGGCAGTTTCCCTACCGCAACACTGATGCGTTCCCATTCTATTCCAGCAACTACCCACCGCTCTTCCATGTGATCGCAGCCCCGTTTGTCTGGTTGTTTGGCCCTGCTTATTGGTATGGTCGTCTGCTCGGCTTTCTCGGCACCTTGGTCACCGCCTCCGCGATTGGACTTGCGGTACTCCGCGAAGGGAGGCGGCGTGATATTGCGCTGCTGGCGGGGCTGGCGTTTCTGGCGTCGAATACGATTTATCACATTGGGCCGCTGTTCCGCCAACACATGACGATGGTGATGTTTGAAACCCTCGCCGTGGTGATCTTGGCGGGCGCGAATGAAATTGAGGATACCGGGCGGCGGCGGCGTGTGATCGCACTTGGGCTAGCGCTGATCTTGTGCGCGGGCTACACCAAGCAGTTGGCGATCTTTACGGCAGTTGCGGCCTTCGCATTTTTGTTCATTCGCCAACCACGCCGCGCAGTTGTTGCCGGGATTGGCTTTGCACTTGTTGGCGGCTTGATCTTCGTGTGGATGAACTGGGCAACACAGGGGGAATGGTGGCGACAGGCCATCCGCGCCAATGTCAACACCATCAATTTCGATCAAACAGTGGGCTTGTTCCGTTTGTGGTGGAACCTACATGGCTTTTTGATCGTCCCGGCGGTGCTGCTCGTCGTCTATCAGGTTTACTTCGACCGCATTTCGATTTACGCGCTCTGGTTCGCGGCGAGCCTCGGTCAGGGCGTGCTGTCTGGGACATGGGGCGGCGGCGACAGTTACTTTGCCACATCGATCGCCGCGCTCTGCGTCCTCAGCGGCATTTTCATCGCAAAAATGCTCAACCGTGATTGGGCCTTTGAGGAAAACTACCTGACTCGCCTGCTCATCCGTCCGCTGCGCTTCCTCGGCAAACCGCTGAGCATGACAGCGTTGATCGTCTTGCCCGTGTTGTATATCGGCTACGGATACGCAGTGCTGCATTTGCCAACGCAAGCAGCGGGGTTCAGTACGATTGCGAGCGTGATCGGGGTTCAACCGAATGCGCTGAACGGTTTCTACGATTCCGCGACCCGGATTGTCGGCGGCTATGCGGACATTGGGCACTACACCACCCAAAGCGACATCGATGCGGGATGGCGAATCGTGGCGATGATTCGCGACTCCGGTCAGCTTGCCCTCAGCGAAGAGGCCGGGTTCCAGCTTCAAGCGGGGCAGGAAGTCGTCACCAACCCGACACAACTGCTCAACCTTGCCAACAATGGGATCTTCAACGGTGAGGCGCTGATTGGCATGATTGAGCGGCGTGAATTTGGGGTGGTAATCCTACGGGCGCAGTTTTATCCCATCGAAGTACTGCAAGCCATCATGCGCAACTATATCCAAACCGAGACCGTACCTATGAACGGCTTTGATTATCTGGTGCTGCGCCCGCGCGAAGGCTAACCCTTCTTCTTAGGGAGCGGTATATACCCCATCGGGCGGCGTGTCAGATAATCCTGTTCGGTGCGCATTTGCCAAAGCAAGTTTGTAATGGAAGTCTCAAGCATTTCGACGGTGACATCCGTGCGATTTTCATGGGCCGCAAGCATCCGGGCTTGCAAGGCCACCTCACGCACAAAAGCACCGGGCTGATGTACCAACTGGGGGATCACTGCCGCATGCGAACCTTGCCATTGATCTCCCATGTAGTAACGCAGCATTCGCTCGGCCTGATCATCATCTTCGATGGTTGGAATCACGAAAATGCGGTCTAACCGCCCCGGTCGCTTGGCGATACGCTCGTCAATAGCCTCCGGATAATTGGTCGTAGCCAGCAGCAGCGCTCCAGCCGGGTTGTTCGGCGACTCCATCCCGTCGAGCACATTCAATACCCGTGACTTGTCATCGCCTTGCAGATAAGCGTCCAATTCCTCGACAATCAGCAGCACGGGATAGTGCGCAGCAGCGACGGCTTGCAGTGCCCGCTGAATTTTCTCAAACGAGGCACCATCTCGATCGGAACCGGATACATAAACAACGATCCGCCCATGCTTAATGGCGATCTTTGCCAGTGCTGCACACAATTTCGTTTTCCCGGTACCCGGCACTCCGGCCAGCAGCAGCTTGCGGAATGGCGGCAGCCGGAGCTGGCGATAGATTTGAATCCCTCTATCGAAAAAGGCTTCTATATCATCGCGAATGCGGGCTTTCAATCCCTCGTCAAGGATGACTTCATCCCATTCGACGGTGGGATCAAAAAAAGCTTCCGATCCGCCGATCACATACACGTCCCGGCGGCGGCGAATATGTGGCCGCACCGCCCGCGCACATAGATATTCATAAGCCGCCCACGCATCCAATCGATCGATTGGCACCAAAGCGATGGCAGTGAGGTCTTGCACATCGTCATTGTAATAAGCGGCTGCGAAGAGGACTTCAAAGGGTTCCCCGGCATCGGAGGTGAACTGAAAAGCAAACGCTCCGGCTCCGGCAGTCAAAACCATTTTCTTCCCGTGTGACCCGTAATCATTGATCACGGTGATGTGCGGGCATTCCAGCGGTGTTACGCCTGAAAATTGAACTTTTCCACGCAGTTTTCGACCGGGGCGTATATGCTTACGTGCTAGATGATTTGCGCATTCAGGGGATGCCCATATCGTCGCATATTGGCGGTTTGGCATCCGCTCCTGCCACACCTTAGCAGCCCACCGAACAAGTCGTTCATACTGCATCACCCCTGCCTTTGAAGCACTGCTGGGGGCCCGGTGCGTCGATTCAGTCAGGTAATCAGAAACCTGTATTGAGCGTTTTTTGGTCAACTCACATAGACCTTACGATTGCGGCAATGCATTTTCGCGTTCACAATTACTCAGACTCAGCAAAAAAACTGAAAGACCAATCTTGTGAGAACAATGTATGTCACTCACCCTCGCTATGTCGAACATGATTTACCGACCCACCCCGAACATGCAGGGCGTATCCGCGCGGTCTGGAAACTTCTTGAAGACAGTGGGCTGACGAAAAAACTGATCTCCGTGCAGGCAGCGGAAGCCGATCAACAGGCGATACAGGCGGTTCACCATGCCAGTTATCTCGATCTATTGGAGCGTATCAGCCAGCAGCCTCATATGGCCCGACTGGATGCCGATACTTATGCAGCACCAGTGAGCTATGAAATTGCACGGCTTGCAGCAGGCGGAGTCTTGAAGGCAGCGGTCGCAGTCGCCCAAGGTGAGGTGGACAACGCGATGGCGGTTGTGCGTCCACCGGGACATCATGCGATTCCCCAGCGAGGCATGGGATTTTGTCTGCTTAACAATGTTGCCATTGCAGCTCGGTACACACAACAAACCACCCGTATAAAACGTCTATTAATTGTAGATGATGACGTCCATCACGGCAACGGTACGGAAGCAGTATTCTATAATGACCCGTCTGTGCTCTTCATATCGATACACCAATCCCCGCTTTATCCGGGCACAGGCGAATTCGAAGATACGGGCAGTGGAGATGGGCGGGGTACAACCATCAATATTCCCCTTCCAGCAGGACACGGGGATGCCAGTTACGCCGCTCTCTTTGAACAGGTTGTGTGGAAGGCTGCGCAGCGTTTCCAGCCGGACATGATCCTCGCTTCAACCGGCTTTGATGCTCACTGGACAGATCCGCTGGCAGGGATGCGACGCACCCTAACCGGCTATGCCCATACAACGCGTGAGCTGATCAAGATGGCAAACAGCCTTTGCGGTGGAAAAATCGCCTTTGTGATGGAAGGTGGCTATGATCTCGACACACTCGGATATGGATGGGTGAATATCGCACATGCGCTCCTAGGGAACGACGAGACCATCGATCCGCTTGGGCAGGGGAAACAACGCTCCACCGAACCAGATATTTCGCCTGTCCTTGAACGGGTCAAGCGCATTCACCGACTCTAGTCGTTCATCTGATTCTGTTCTTGAGTATGGTGAGGTTCAGCTCGTTTCACAACCGCCAATGTAAACCAAATGGTTAAACTAGCGATGATGGCGAGCAGCCAAGCGCCCAAGCCAACCGCCATCCCAATAGACGAGGTTGCCCAAATACTGGCTGCCGTCGTCAATCCGCGAATATTGGCCCCCATTTTAAGAATCGTCCCCGCGCCCAAAAAACCGATCCCCGGCAGGATCTGCGACGCGACACGACTCGGATCGCCACCGGGGAAAGCTTTTATGGACAAAGCAGTGAACAAACACGCGCCGATGCCGACCAGCATATGCGTACGTAAGCCAGCTCGATAATTAAATCGCTCGCGGTCTAACCCAATCACCGCGCTCAAAAGCGCGGCAAGCAGAAGCTGCAATCCAACCGCAAGCTGATCTTCGACTGACATCGCGCTCATCGCACATCCTCAATCCCTTTTCTCAGCGTCGCAATCTGACTCTGGAAAGCGCGCAGTTGGGTCATTTGAGCGGCATGATTCTGCGCTAAGACATCAAGGCGGCTAAAGATCGGTGTCAGCACTTGGTTACCGTACTGGCTGAGGCGGCTGCGTTCTTTCTGGGTCAATTCATCCAACGCTTGATGGTACGTCTTTTGAAGCTGATCAATGCGCTCGTTGAATTCGCGGCGGGTATTCTCGGTCACGCGCCGGTAGTAACGCAGCGCGGAATAGCCCCCAACCAATGCGACCGGCGCGGCGATGAGCGTTGCAGGCAGCGCCAAGGCCGCCGCCCCTACGCCGACGATCGGGCCGGGAGCCGCAATCGCCAGCAGCAGTACCACCAGCCCAACGATCGCCGCCAGCGATCCGGCAGTGAAGCCGTTCATATTGGCGCGGAACTGCTCTTCCATTTCACCGATCACGCGCCCACTCGAATATGACTTAAGTTCGCCCTCGGCGATACGGATAGCTTCTTCGAGTGCTTCGCGCTGTTCGGCATACACACCCGCATCAAGACTGTTGAGCTCTCTGGCCAGTTGATCGCGCAGGGCATTCAAGCGATCGAGCACGCCGCGCCAGTAAAGTCGGCTGTTATCGACAAGTGCGTTGATATAGCCGCTGCTGGCATCGCTGATTTCACGCAGTGACCGCCCAATGACCGTATCCTGAAATTCAGCTTGCAGCTTTTCGCGGGATGTTCCTCGCCCAATCCGCCGCAGCGACAGGTTTTCATTGATAAAGGTCAGTCCGCGCTGGCGCATACCTTCAAAGACCGTATCGATATTGGCGCGTGCTGTCTTCAACTGGCCGCTTAGGCCCGCCGACTGCTTTTCCAGTTCACTTTGAATATCGCGTGCTTTGCTGGTGTCCGATCCGACACTGTCCGCTTTTGCTTTGACGGTATCGAGATGCGAAAGGACAATGTGATCCGCGAGATCAAGCGGCGTCAGCAGTTTCTGCTTGGCGGGAGACATTTCACTGAATACCCCCCGAAGGTGTGCTTTCACCGCCTCAAGACCGCTGGTGTCCGGCGATCCGGGATTGGTGCGACGATGATTCAGCGCGTCCTTCGCGGATACCATGAACAACAGCGGGCGCAAATCGAGCAGTTCTTGCACCTGCTGTTCAACGAAGCGGCGAACTTCCTGCTGCTGGTGCGCGTCGAGCAAATCGATCTGGTTGACGACCAGAATGATCTTTTTGCCGTAATGCTTCGCCATGTCAAGATAAAGGCGCTCGGTTTCAGCAAACGCGCGCTTCGCCGAAATAACGAAAATGACCAAATCGCTGCGATGCAGAAAGGATTTCGCCGTCTTCTCGTGTTTCTGGAAAATCGACCCGGTACCGGGGGTATCCACCAGTGCAACACCCGACGCACCCGTGTTCGGGTGCACCCACATACGAATGCCATCGGCCCGCATTTCGGGCAGTCGACCTGCGTGATCGCCATACTTGATGAGCTCGATCACCTCGGTAGTCGGTGTGATCCCCATCGGCAGCACGTCGTCGCCTAAGAGCGCATTGATAAAAGATGACTTCCCGGCGTTGAATTCGCCGATGACGACGACAAGGAAGAACAGATCGCGCAGATCCTGCGCCACATCCAGCAATCGCTGGCGATCTTCCGCTGCGTTTTCGCCTACTTCCGCTAAGGTAGTCGCAATATCGCTGAGCAGCCGAACTTCAGCTTCACGCAGCGCCGCGAGCGGCCCATCCAAAGCGATTGAACTTGGTAAAACGGTTGGTGAATTGGTCAACTCAGCCTCTCAATCCAGCCAGTAACCCGGTCTTGTTTCCCATCGCCGTAAGTTCGGCTTCAATTTCGGTGATTTCCTGCCCTGCCGACTGAAGGGCTTTCAACTGATCGGTTTGGATCGTCGTCTGTGCCTCGATCAAGCGGGTAAGCGGTGCTACTGCTTCACGCCGCAGGTGCATCCCATAGGCAATCTGCTTTTCCGCCGCCTTATTGAATAGTTCAAGGTAGCGTGCCTGTAATCCCAGCAGCCGGTTCGCATATTGTGCTTCCAGCGCACGCCCGCGTAATGGCAGCAGCAGCAGCCCCATCACACCTAAGCCGATGAAGAACAGCGCCAGCCCCATCGTCAGCCACGGCTGATCGGTTGTCGTCGCTGAGGGGTTTAGAATGAGGACGAAAACTACGAATAACAGCAGCAGCACTTCGTATCCAGCCAGATACAGCAGCGAGTTGCGCACTGCGGTGTCCAGTTTGCTCGTCTCAAATGTCTTGGCCTCGGTTTCGATCTGTTCCAGATCACCGCGCACCTGCTGAAGTGCCGAGCGGTCATAGCCAAGCGGTGCTTTCACATCGCCGATGACTTTCGCCTGAATTGCCGGGGGCAGCGCTGTGATCTCCCGCCGTGCGTACTTCACCAGATCGTCAATATCTTGAATGTCTTTGCCTTCTAGGCGCGGCGCGATTTTATCGGTCGCGTTCGGCAGTTCACCAATCGGTTCGAAGACTTTGCGCATTTCGAACTCTGCGCGGGTGTATGATCCACTGCGCTGGAGACGTGATAAGCCGACGAGTTCCAGAACCCCACGCCCCACCGATCCCAACGCACGGTTGATCTTGAACATCTCGCGAATGGATGCTGTGCCGCGATTGCTGGCTTCGGTGAATTTCGCCGTGATCTCATCATCAATTTCACGCAGGATTTTATCCTGCTCACGTTTGTGGACGCTGAGCTGCTGCTCAAGATTCTGTGAAATCGCCTGATATTGATCCAGTGCTGCTTGATTCGTGCGCACCGACGACAGTGCGGATTGATGGGCATTTTGCGTGATCGACAGCGGAGTTTGCAGCTTCTGTTTCATGCGCGCCACATCCCCAAGCTGATCGTCTACATACTGCTCAAGTTTATCTAGGCCGCTGGCGCGCCACTTTTCCGGGTCAAGTGTGCCGTCCGGGTTGCGTGCTTGCAACCCCAGCTTGGCGGACATCATCCACACTTCAGGCTTGAAACCGAGCTGAAGCGAACTCTGATCACTGACGTATTGGCGGACGGTTTCGCGTTCCTCGTCCGACAACAGATCGACCTGATTCAGAATTAGGATGACATTCTTGCCATAGGAACGCAGCATACGCAGATAGTCGAGGTTTCGGGCCGTCATCGCCTGCGTCGCCATCATGACCAGCAGCACGGTATCCGCACGATGCAGGAATTTCCGCGTCACTTCCTCATGTTTCTGAAAGACCGATTCAAGACCGGGGGTATCGACAAAGCTCACTTTTTGCAGCAGCGTAGAGGGATAGAAAACCGTATCCAATTCGCTGGAACGCATCACGTTAGGCTGTTCCCCGTAACGCAAGATGCTGATCCGGTCAGTCGTCGGAATAGGCCCAACGGCCAGTAGATCATTCTTTCCAAGCAGCGCGTTGATTAGGCTCGATTTCCCGGAACTGAATGGCCCGACAAACACCATCAAATACGGGTGATCGGCATGAAATAGGGCATCGCGTACCTGCCCAACCTGCTCATCGCCCAATCCATCGACTTTCGGGAGCACATCGAGCAGCTTGGTAATCAATTCATATTCGCGGCGGCGGATCGCCTCGTAGGTGACCGCCAATCTGGTATCCGGCTTTGCTACCGATTCATCCACGTCGTTCACCTTGCCTTACTTCTCATCCATCTCATGAGCATACAACCCGTGTCCCGTTTGATACAATGGTGGGGTTTACGAGTTTCGTCGGTTGGCACCCCATTGGACGGCGTTACACCATGCTCAATACATCTTTTCATTATCTCATGAATTCCTTGCATGTGGACTCTGTCGCCGTTCGCGAGATTGTCGCTCAGGTGGGTACCCCTGTATATATCTACAGCTTGAAACGTGCGCTCCATAACCTGTATACGATTCGCGATGCCTTTTTGGGTGCAAACATTCATCCGCATCTTCACTACAGCGTAAAAGCAAATGGCAACCTTGCTCTACTGCGTGCTTTGATTGGCGCAGGTGCAGGGATCGATGCCGTGAGTGGCGGTGAAATATACCGTGCGCTGCAAGCCGGAGCCTCTCCGGGTGCGATTGTGTTCGCAGGTGTTGGGAAAACGGCTGCGGAGCTTCGCTATGCAATTGAGCAGCGTGTCGGCTGGATCAACGCCGAGAACGTGGAAGAATGCACTCTGATCAACGACATCGCGGGTGGGCTTGGTGTGCGTCAGAATGTATCGCTCCGGTTGAACCCCAACGTCGCCGCCAAGACGATTCCGAACATCGCGACCGGGCATGGTGGCGCAAAATTCGGCCTCTCTGGGGATGTCGTCCGCGATTTGCTCAGCCGCGCCGACGATTATCCTCATCTTCAGTTTGACGGAATCCATATTCATATCGGCAGCCAGCTCCACGACGTTGCGGAAACAGCGCAAGCGGTACAGATCGCCAAACAGGTGATCGACGGGTTTCCTTTTATTCGAACGCTCGATATTGGCGGCGGTTTTCCTGTGGCTTACCAACCCGGCGATCCCCTACCCGACCCGCGCGAATTCGCCACTGCGCTCGCTCCGCTCGTTGAAGGTTATACACTGATCCTAGAGCCGGGTCGCAGTATCATTGCCGATGCAGGGATTTTGATCACCGAAGTGCAGTACGTGAAGCAGCAAGATCACGAAACCTTCGTCATCGTAGACGCGGGAATGACCGAACTCATCCGTCCGATGCTGTATGACGCGCATCATGAAATCGTACCGATCGATCCGTCCACTGGTGAGGAGTGCTATGCGCAGGTGGTCGGCCCTGTGTGTGAAAGCACCGATGTGTTTTCCCGTCATGTCGAACTGCGCGGCGTGAAGCGCGGCGAACTGCTGGCTATTCTGACTGCTGGCGCTTATGGGATGGTCATGGCAAGCAACTACAACGCCCGCCCAAAGCCCGCTGAAGTGGTCGTCAATGCGGACGGCAGCACATGGTCAATCGCACGCCGCCGCGAAACCTATGAAGACTTGATCGCACAAGAACGCTAGAGCAGCCACGCGGGATTATCGAATCCCGCGTATTCCTGTATCGCTCCATAAATGTGTTGGATAATCCGCGATGAAGTAACCCGTAGGCCGCACACACCATTCACAAGGGTGTTTTTGCGAAATTCGCTGCCTTTTTTATACTGCGTCTTTCGTAAGGCCGTTGCTTCAGGTAATTGTAAGATCGAGCCAGTATCGTCTCCACATTTCGACACTGACGATTTCTCTATCTGAAGTAATGGCAGTGAATAGTCACCGTCATGTCATCTATCAGAAACGATGCAAGTTCTTCCGCAAAAACGAATGAATAATCTCATCATGTTGGGGTCAGTGTTAACAAAATAGACCATGTTTCTTGCGAGATTTAGCACCTTCCGCCCAATACAACATACAGCCTGCCAAATGTAAGGATGCCTAACTTTCACGGCATACTGCTCGCCCTTCTTGTTGTGATGCTTACAGCAAGGATTTTTTGGATTTCGGATTTGCTTGGCCTCCCTTTATTTTGGTTCCCACCATATCGATAGTGATGGGTTCTGAGTCAGCCTCTTGCAATTTGAGCCTCGGTCAAGCTGAATATCGCGCACCCAAAGACTTACAGTGGACTTTTTGACACATTCAATAGCCGAGTTTTACGATCTCTCTGAACTGTGTTTCCGTTACAGCGCATCTCACGAGCTTGTTCTCTAATCGGAGTTATGCATTTCAAATCGCACCTTTGCTATTAAGCAGTATAGCAGATAACTTCACTATAGCACGGTGTCGCGGGAGGCGAAGAAAAAGGCTTCCTCAATGGAAGCCTTGTGGTGATGGCTGGATTTGGACCAGCGACCCCCGCATTATGAGTGCGATGCTCTAACCGCTGAGCTACATCACCGCTTTGTTAATGCTTTCTTGATTATCATACATTAAGGCGCAACTTGTGCGCCTTTTTGTCTTGCAGTAGCGGGGGCGTGACTCGAACACGCGACCTTCAGGTTATGAGCCTGACGAGCTACCTCTGCTCTACCCCGCATCATATTGTGAGAGGCATCATATCACCCCGTGCTGAGGGTGTCAACGGTGACTTCGCAAAATTGCGATCGATTTGAGCCGTTACCGCTTCTGCTATGCGCATCACAATGCCCCAAAAACAGACATATAGCACTATAACCCTCACGACTCCGCCATCCCTTCAAGGCGGATTCTGCGCTATAATTCCTAGAACTCACGTTCAATAGAAAGCCTATACCTATGCCCAAATTTGAACTGGTATCGGATTTCCAGCCGACCGGCGATCAGCCAACGGCCATCGAAGGGCTGGTGGAAGGTCTTGATCAGGGGTTACGCCATCAAACGCTGCTTGGGGCAACCGGCACAGGGAAAACCTTCGCCATTGCACAGGTAATTCAGCGTACACAGCGCCCTACGCTCATTTTGGCCCACAACAAAACACTCGCAGCCCAGCTTTACGCCGAGTTCAAAGAGTTCTTCCCGCGCAACGCGGTCGAATACTACGTCAGCTACTACGACTACTACCAACCGGAAAGCTACGTCCCCCGATTCGATTTGTTCATTGAGAAGCAAACCGAAATCAACGAGCAAATCGAACGGCTGCGAATCGCTTCAAAAGCCGCGCTGCTCTCCCGCCGTGATGTGATCATCGTCGCCTCGGTATCCTGCATCTATGGGACTGGCGATCCTCAAACATGGGGGGCATCGGTCGCCGAAGTTCATGTCGGTGCGGAAGTCCGTCGAGAAGCGCTGCTGCGCAAGCTGGTACAGCTTCAATACACCCGCAGTGAGGCCGATCTCGGCCCCGGTGCATTCCGTGCACGCGGCGATGTGCTTGAAATTCGCCCGCCCTACGAAGAATTTGCCTATCGCATCACGCTGTTCGGGGATGAGGTTGAGCGCATCCTGCAAATGGATCCGCTGACAGGAGAGCTCATCAACCAGCATGAGTCAATCGTGTTCTTCCCGGCGGCGCAGTTCATGGCCGACCAAGAAAAGCTCCAGAAGGCGCTGCACGATATTGAAAAAGAGCTGGAAACGCAGATCAGCACATTCAAGCAGGAAGGCAAACTGCTGGAAGCCCAGCGCATCGAGCAGCGCACACGCTACGACCTCGAAATGCTGCGCGAAATGGGGTTTACCAGCGGCATCGAGAACTATTCGCGCCATCTCGATCAGCGACCGCCGGGAAGCCCACCATGGACGCTCATCGATTACTTCCCCAAGGACTATCTGCTGGTGATCGACGAAAGCCACATGACCATTCCACAGTTGAACGGCATGTACAACGGCGACCGTTCCCGCAAAACAACGCTTGTCGAGTACGGCTTCCGGCTGCCGAGCGCGATGGACAACCGTCCACTCAAGTTTGACGAATTTGAGGAACGCGCAGGGCAAACCATCTATACATCGGCAACACCCGGTCCGTTTGAACGCAAGATCAGCGAAAAAGTGGTGCAGCAGATCATTCGTCCAACCGGCATCCTCGATCCTGAAGTCTCGGTACGACCCACTAAGGGTCAGATCGACGACCTGCTGCAAGAAATCGCGCTGCGTGTGAAGAAAGGCCAGCGCGCGCTGGTCACCGCCTTCACACAGCGTATGGCTGAAGAGTTAGCTGGTTACATTCAGGAAAACGGCATCCGCGCGCAGTACCTGCATGCCGAAGTCCAGACTCTTGAGCGCGTCGAAATCCTGCGTGACCTGCGCCTAGGCGTGTACGATGCCATCGTTGGAATCAACCTGCTGCGCGAAGGTATTGACCTTCCTGAAGTCTCCTTGGTAGCGATCCTCGATGCAGACAAGGAAGGCTTCCTGCGCTCTGAGCAGGCCCTCATTCAAACCATCGGGCGTGCAGCGCGTCACATCGAAGGCAAGGTCATCCTCTACGGCGATACCATGACCGATTCGATGAAACGCGCCATCGATGAAACAAATCGCCGCCGTGCCATTCAGCACGAATACAACGAAGCACACGGTATCCAACCAACGCAGATTGTCAAACAGGTGCGTGACCTCACCGATCGTGTGAAAGCGCACATTACCGAAGATCAACATGCGGCTGCTCCTGATGGTGCTTTCAGCATCGCCATGCTACCGAAGGAAGAGCTGCATAAGATGGTCAAGGATCTCGAAAGTGAGATGAAGGCCGCTGCCAAAGCGCTCGAATTTGAGAAAGCAGCGCTGCTCCGTGACCAAATCCTTGAGCTTAAGCAGGTTATCGCTGACCGTGAACCGGATGATCTGCTCGTGCGTTGATAGAAAGCGTTCCTCAGCAAAAAAAGCAAAACGGGGGATCGCTACAATCGATCCGCCGTTTTGCTGGTCGGTGTGACTTGGGCATTTAGCGCACGACTTCGGTGGGCAAAGGCTCTCCGTGCCAAGGCGCCTGATATGATGGCTGCATCGCATCAACCGGCAGCCACAAGTATTGACAGGCAAGCACAATCTTGTAGTACTCCCCGCTGCTGTCTACACCAAGCACCCAATAGGTTCCCGCATTCACAGTGACCGTGCTGAGGTTGCCGGGGCTGAAATAAGCGCGTGTCGCGTTCGGAAGTTGGCCAACCACCGCGCTAGATGGTAATGCAAGGCAAGTCGATCCGGCGGTCATGCTGCCAGTCGGCAGGCTTCCGCACTCTACGGGCCACACATCGCGTAGATCGAGTGTGGCTTCGTCAAGCACAGGGGCCGCCAGTGCCGCTGCGATCGCCTCCGGTGAGTCTTCCGGCACCATACCGGGGTTACCAATGTCAATCAGCCGAACGGTGAGCGGCATGCTGTCGACGTGAACCCCATTCCAATCCCCCATCGTGAAATTGGTAGAGTAATCACTGCCTATGCCGGTTCCATAGATGTAATTGTCGATAATCGTGCCGTCACCATCCAGCAGCATCACATCATAAAGATCGGTATCCGGGCTGGTTACATCGACGGTCGTTCCATGCATGGTGGCATTCAGATCGACATCGAATTGTTGGCAGGTATCGGTGTAATGGTAATGCTGCCAACCGAACTCAATATGCCCGTTAGAAAGTGCCTGCGTGGAAGCGCTGAACGTCATGAGGGCAGCCATCAGTACGACGACCCCAATGATGCGAAAACGGGAAAATCCTGTCATAACGCGAACCTCGGTTCACTTCTAAATTACAGTCGTCATAATTCATTGTCGAGGATCCGCGTCTAGAATTCGTCTAGCTTTCGTCTAACAAACAATCCATGTTGAAAAAAACATATAAAAAGACCTTCAAACCATACGCGAAAGCCGTATGCTTGAAGGTCTTTTACGCTCGATTACAGGGAAAGCTAGACGACGAACTGCCCGTCTTTGTAGAACAGTTCTCCATCAATGTGGATGGTGCTGTCCACACGCATATCGCAGATCATATCCCAGTGAACGCTGGATTTGTTGACACTGCCCGTATCCGGGTAGCCCGCACCGACTGCCATGTGAATCGTCCCGCCGATTTTCTCGTCGTACAGGATCATTCCCGTGAAGCGATTGATGCCAAAGTTGGTGCCAATCGCAAATTCACCAAGATAGCGGGAACCTGCGTCCGTATCCAACTGCGCCAGCAGCAGGGTTTGATTTTTCTTGGCGGTCGCGTCGGCGACGCGTCCATTTTCGAAGCGTAGTTCAATCCCTTCGATGGACTGTCCCTGCGCAATCGATGGGTAGGTGAATTTCACCCAACCTTTCGCGGAATTTTCGACCGGCCCGGTGAAAATCTCCCCGTCGGGCATGTTGCGTTCGCCGCACGCATTAATGAACACACGCCCATCGATCGAGAGTTCCAGATCGATGTTCGGCCCCTGACACTTGACGTGCTTTTTGCCCTTCAGCCAATCGATCTTCTTCTGCTGCATTTCGCCGAGCTTACGCCATTCGGCGATCGGATCTTCCAGATCGGCGAAGGTGGCCCCATAGACGAAATTTTCGTACTCTTCGAGGCTCATTCCGGCTTCCTGAGCGAAAGCTTCGGTCGGGAACATCGTCCCTACCCACTTGAAGCTGCCTTCGGCGGCACGGCGCATGCGGGTAGACAGCCAACCGGAAAGCTGGCGCTGCCGCGACTGAAGCCGTGACGATTCGATCGACGATGATGCGCGCGTATTGGCAGCACCGTTGCAGCGAATATACACATCAGCTTGGTCGTAATACACGGTTTGGCTGGGATCGATCCATGCGAATTGATCGTCATTTGCCAGCCGCACAAACTGGCGCGTCATGAACTCATCATTGATCATGACGGTGGGGTTGCCGCCCGCTTCGACCACTTTCGTGAACACCGAGCGCATCAGCGGCAAGGCATTCACATCGCCCAGAATGCCGACCCACTCCCCCGGCTTCACTTGGGTAGAGTAATTCACCAGAATATCGGCGAGCTTTTCGATGCGCACATCAGCCATTTGAATTGTCCTTTACGGTCTAATCTATTTAAATACCAGTATACCGTGTTTGGACTAAACCAATCCGCGCGCTATAGCCAGCGCAGCATCAAAGTTGATTTCATCGCCCATCTTGTACACGTATTCCGCATGGCGCACGAGATTCTGGTGATCCACGACGAAGCACGCCCGCTGGGTAATCCGTAAGTCAGTCACATGAACGCCATAAGCATCCGAGAAGTTCATATCCTTATGGTCGCTCAAAGTGTAGACCCGTTCGATTCCTTCAGCAGCACACCAGCGTCGCTGCGCATAGGGCAGATCAGCACTCACCGTCAGCACGACAATCTGATCGCTCAAATTCGCCGCTTCTTGGTTGAACCGGCGCGTCTGTGCAGCACAAACGCGGGTATCCAAGGACGGTACAATGCTGAGGATCTTGATTTTTCCCGTATAGTCTGCCAGCGTCTTACTCGTCCAATTGTTGGCCGTCAGGCGAAAATCAGGCGCAGGATCACCCACTTGCAGCATTGCATTCTGAACTGGAAATTCACGCTCCCCTAAAGCCATTCCGGGACGATCGGTCATCACGCTGCCTCCGCAAAGTTATCTGTTTTGTTTATTGCTTCTCATGAATAACCAACCGGTGATGCGCCGCTTATGCTGGCACTTTAATCTAGTGACTCCGTCCCACCAAAACGCCACTCCCCACCGACCATCGTTCCCAGCACCCGTGTTTCCAGAATTTCATCCGGCGGCACACGATACCAATCGCGATCCAATACGACCAAATCTGCTAGATAACCGGGAGCCAATCGTCCGAGCCGATTTTCCATGCCCGCCGCGTAAGCCGCGCCAACAGTATAACCCTGTATCGCTTCGTCTAGGCTCACACGAGCGGTAGGATACCAGCCCTCTGTACCGGGGCGACCATCGGCACGGCGGCGTGTCACTGCCGCGTGAATTCCTTTAATCGGGTCGAGGATGTCATAGGGCGAATCAGAGCCGAATGCAACTACGACTCCACGATCCAACTGCAAACGCGGATTGTAGGCATAAGCCGACCGCGCACCCCAATAACGATCCGCAGTATCCATATCGCTGGTCGCGTGGATCGGCTGCATCGAAGCAATGATGTTCAGCTTCGCCAGCCGGTCAACATCTGAGGGGTGAATAAGCTGCACATGCTCAATCCGGTGCCGCCGCGCCGCACGCGGAATGCCTAAGCGAGATTCCTCCCCGCGGGTGCGTTCCAGCACATCCAACACGTCATGCACCGCTCGATCACCGATCGCATGGATCGTTGACGGAAGTCCGGCGCGGGTGGCCTTCAACGCCCATTCGATCATCTCTTCCTTATCGGTGACGATGATTCCGACGTTGTTCGGCTCACCTTCGTAAGGTTCGATCATCGCCGCTGTGCGCGGGCCAATCGCTCCATCAGCGAACATCTTCAACGCACCGATGCGCAGCCAATCATCACCGAAGCCAAAGCGCAGGCCGCTTTCCAACGCCGCCGGAAAGTAATCCTTGTTGATGTGTTTGAGCGCGCGAATGCCTAACTGCCCGCGTTCGCGCAGCACTTGCAGCGCCGCTAAGCAGGGCGGATCGTCGAAGTCGTGAATGCCAGTCATCCCCATCGAGAGGACAAGTGTTTGCGCGGCAAGCATTTGATCAGCATTTTGCTCGACGGTCTTGGGAGGGATGCGATCCCCAACGAGACCCATCGCCGACCACTCGTAGAGGATGTCCGTCGGCTCCCCATGCTCATCATGCACAATCTGGCCGCCTTCGGGATCGGGTGTATCACGCGTGATCCCGCACAGCTTCAGTGCGAGGGTGTTCACCCATGCCGCATGCCCGCTGCGCGTCCGCAGAAATACGGGATGGTTGGGTGTTACCCGGTCGAGATCGGCGGCGGTAGGAAAGCGGCGGTCATCCCACAGTTCCTGCCACCATCCATAGCCTTCGATCCACTCACCCGTAGGGACATTCGCCGCGCGTGCAGCCACCCGATTGAGGGCTTCCGCTTTGCTCGGTACATCGAATAAGTTAACCTGATGCAGCAGCCCGGTTGTTCCCAGAAAATGGATATGCGCATCCGTCAAGCCGGGAATGACAAATCGTTGGTTCAGGTTTTCCCGAATCGTGTCCGCGCCTGCCAGCGACAGGATCTCATCATCCGTACCAGCGGCGACAATCTGCCCCCACTGAATAGCAACGGCGGAAACACGCGGCTTTTGAGCGTCCATTGTCAAAATCGAACCGTTAAACAGGATGCGATCGATCATGTCCGCCCTCACTAAACCTCAGCTAACGTCCGATTCACTTCGTCACGCGTTGGTGCGCTCTCTAATCCGGTGCGTGTCACACTGATGGACGCCAAACGAGCCGCCGCCCGTGTTGCCGCGAAAATATCGTTGTTCAGCGCAGGCAAACTGGCGAGCAGTGATGCGGCAAATACATCACCTGCCCCGGTGGGATGCACCATCTCAACGTGCGGCGTGGAGTACGAATATTTTTCGCCCCAGTGATAGTAAGTTCCGCCTTTTTCAGCACGGGTCACGAAGAGATGTTCAACACTGCCCGCAAAGGCCGCTTCCATATCCGGCGATTCAACAACATCTTCTTCGCTGAACACGACGATATTCACATGCTTCAGTGTCTCGGCATCATGCCAGCGCTTGAAGTGCACACGCCCGTCACTGTCCCATCTCCGAAGCCACCCTTGCAGGGTTAGCAGTGTGACAGCATTCGGGAATAAATTCGCCACATCCCAGTCAATCTCGTCCGCAATGGGGGCCAAATGCACCAGCGAAGCCCCTAGCAGGTGCGAGGGGACATCCCGCTGTCGGATACGCGCCGCACATCCACGCACGTATTGAATGCGTCCCTGTGGGGTGTAGAGATTTTCGTAAGTCGTGGTTTGCTCGGCAGGAAGTACAACCGAATCGCTGATGAAAGGCTTCACCGACTCAAAAACGGGTTCATCTTTCATAAAGCTCGTCAGGAGCCCGACCTTGAGGTCAAACGAAGCCGCCGTCCGCGCTGCGTAGGAGACCGTCCCCCCGGCAGTACGTCCGCCGGGGGTGAGATCTGCTGTGATGTGTCCGATCAGGAGGTAATCGGGAGAAGTGGTCATGACAATTCAGATTGAGGAACAATCGTCACTTTACGTGACTGACCTTCGCCAACGCTCTTGGTCACGACATCCTCGCGCCCACGCAGCGCCAAATGGATAATACGGCGTTCATGCGGCGGCATTGGCTCAAGGGTGATCGTTCGCCCCGCATGGATAGCTTCATCCGCCATGCGTAGGGCCAAACTGTGCAGCGTCGCCGCACGTTTAACCTTGTAGCTTTCCACATCGACCACAATATCAACGCGGCGCTGAAGTTCACGGCTGGCAATCAAACGGGTGACATACTGTAAGGCTGCCAGCGTTTCACCACGCCGACCGATCAAGCGGCTTAAAGTGCGCCCTGCATTCACATCAAGCACCCAAGGCGATTTTCCGCCCTGCTCACCGGGAGAGGCACGCCGAACGACCACCTGCGCACGGATCGACATACGCTCTAGGAGTTCGTTGAGAACCACCTTACTTACCTGCGCCTCATCATCCTGCTCTGATTCCGGCACTTCGTCTGGGGTATACACCAGCGGCAGGTTTTCGTCTTTATCATCGACATCAAGATCGAAGTAGGGTTTCTTTTCCAGCCCACCCAGTGAGACGGCTGCTTCTCCCTCATCTTCGGCAACCGGTTGTGCAATGCGCGCACGATCGCCGGAGCGTTCAGGGCGCTGTCCTCGTTCAGGTTTAGCTCCCCGTTCCGGGCGATTCGCACGCTTGGGTTTCTCAGTGCGTTCTGGCCGTCCAGTTTCAGTGTGCCCTGCGTTTGAGGCACTCTGTGGGGTCGTGTTTTCTCCCTTGTCGCTGCTGCGTTCGCGCGGTTTTTGCGCTTCACGCTCGCGGCGCGGCTCACGGGGAGTTTCACGCACTTCGACAGGCGGCGGAGCAGGCGGCGGCATTGCCGGACGACCGCCGATCAACTGTAAACGTACACGAGCAGGTCGTTTGTCCGACCCAAATAAACCACCGCCGGGTTCTTCTAATACTTCAATCATGACCTGTGCCGGACTCACGCCCAGTTCAGAAAGCCCCTTGGAAATCGCTTCCTCAACGGTTTCGCCCGTCGTTTCAATGAAGTCGGGTCCTAAGCTCATATTCCCTCGCAAAAAGCCCATATGAAACTGGCGCGGTGATGAACCCCGCGCCAGTGTGATCTCTTTCGCCATTTTCGGGTGGCGCTTCTCCGTTGGGTTAGCCCCGGTTACTGGCCTTGTTCTTCGCACTGGAAGACCGGGAAGAAGCATTCTTCGCTCGTCCCACGGCGGCAGTACGTTTCTCCAAATCGGTTGCGGGGCGGATTTTCTTTTTCTCACTTCCGCCATCGCCGCTGCCCATCACTGATGTGCCAGCGAGAGCCGCCGCAGCCTGCATCTTCTGCTTGTTTCGATTGATGATCGTATACTGAACGATACCGACCACGTTTGAAACAATGAAGTAGATCGACAACCCAACCGAGAACGACATCGCGAAGAACACATACATGATAGGCATAATCGTGCCCATCGACTGTGTCATCGCCTGTGTCTGATCCGGTTTTCCGTCAGAATTGGTGCTGGCAGCTGGCTTCGGTGAAGTCGCTTTGAACTGCAAATAAGTCGTCAGCCCCACCAAGCCAATCAAAACGACGGGGATAAACGACTCAATGCTTGTCCCAATGGCAGTCATATTGGGAGCCTGCGTCAAATCCATGCCCAACCAACGGTTGTTTAGCGGAATCACGTTGTCCAAACCGGGGACGAGCAGACGCCCTGCGGTAGCAAGCATCTGGGTCGGCGTGGTCGCCAGCGCCATGTTGATCGTCTGGTACAGCGCGATGAAAATCGGAAACTGAATCAGCAGCGGAAGGCAGCCGCCCAACGGGTTAATCCCGTACTGGCGGTAAAGTGCCATCTGTTCCTGTGACAGCTTTTCGCGGTCATTCTTGTATTTCTCTTGCAACTTCTTCAACTCAGGTTGAATTTGCTGCATTGCCAATGACGAACGCTGCTGCTGAATCGTCAAAGGATAAGTGAGCAAACGTACCAGCACCGTGAAAACGGCAATCGACAGCACCATGTCATTGCCGAAGACGCGGTAGAGGAACGTCAGCAACGTCACAAACGGGTTAAGGATAAAATCCATGCGGAAACTGCTCCTCGTACCAACTCAAACCGCGCTTCGGCTCAACGCGGATATTTCCAGCGGGGTTCGCTGTTGCCATCTGCCGGGAATGCGTATAACAAATTTGCCGTGTTCATAGTACTGACCAGCAGCAGCGGTTCACCGATTTGCAGTTGTTCGCTGGGCTGCACCAGCAGCATTTCCGCTTCAACTTCGCCCTGCACATCACGCGAGATGATGGTAGACCCATCGGTACGATTCAACCAGTACACAAAATGATCGCTGGAACCAACCGCCAAGCGATCGCCAATCACAACGGGTGATGGGCGAATTTGACGTGAAGCGACCTGACGACGCCAAATTTCCGTGAAACCATCGCCTGTCAGCGAAAGTGCATAGACATTACCCACCAAGTCCGCCGCATACAGGGTATCGTCAGCAACGACGGGTGTTCCCCATACCCAATCCGCAGTGGTGTATTCGGCAGCAACCTGACCGTCCAGCGAAATCTTATAGATTTTGCGTCCGAACGTACCGACATACAAATAGTTGTTGTAGAGCAGCGGTGTAGCAGCCACCGCGCCCCCAAGGTCAAGCCGCCAAATTTCGTTTCCTGTTGCCGCATCTACCGCGTACAGGTGATGATCCATCGCGGTGACGTAGAGGATTCCTTCGTTCAGAAGCGGTTGTGACCAAACCCCGCGCTCGGTCGTGAAACGCCAAATTTGCGACAGATCCGACACATTCAGGGCAAGCAGATCTGCTTCGCTCAGCGGGACATACAATACATCGCCATCACGCAGGATATTGCCGACGATATGACCGGGAATATCGATGCCCGTCGTATCGTTGAAAATGGCCGACATACGATCGATGTAGAAGAACTTGCGATCATAAGACGGCGCAAGCAGAGTCGACTCATCGAGAATGAGCGGCGTCTGATAAAAGCGAATCGCATTCGGGGCGGTAATTGCCCATGAAACGGCCTGATTCGTACTACGCCCTTCGCTATCAGTCGTAGTACGTGGTGTGCCATCCGATAAATGGGCACCCACTGCCGAACCATCAACCGGATTCAGTTGTACAAGGGTGTGGCTGAATGTGAAAAGCACATTGTTGTCGAGCAGACCGATTTGTCCCCAACTGGGTTCAGTGGGGCCTCCGCTGCACGCCGATAATGCCAGCATCAGCAGAAGGGCTGCTGCGCCTAATAACCAAAACCGCGACCGAACGACTGCCAAATTTCAGTCTCCTACCTGACTATCAGCTTGCCCCGCTTAGGGCACAGGATCGTAACCACCGGGGTGGAAAGGATGGCACCGTGAGATACGCTTCACTCCCATCCAACCGCCCTTGATCACGCCGTACTTTTCAATCGCCTGATAGGTATACACAGAGCAGGTCGGTTCAAAGCGGCACGCTGATGGAAGCAGCGGGGACAGAAAGCGTTTGTAAAACCGGATCATCGCTAGCGCGAGCGTTTTCATAGTGAACGTCCTCGCCTATCACATTTCCCAGACACCAGCTTGCTCGAATAACTGTTGGACTGTACGTAAAATGACCGTGTACGGTTGCCCGACCACTCCTGAACGAGCAACGATCACGATGTCATATCCGGAACGAAGGTGAGGATGCAGAGTGCGCGCCACCTCACGAAAAACGCGCTTCGCACGGTTACGCACCACCGCGGTGCCCAGTTTCTTGCTGACCACGAACCCATAACGATTATGTTCCAGCAGGTTGGGTGCGATGCTTACAAGCATCATGCGATGTGGGTAGCCGCGTCCGTCGCGGCGCATACGCCCAAAGTCTTCACTTCGGGTTAAGCGGTAGCGCCTCTGCATCCCTAAACGGAAGATGTTAACTCTTCCAGTTTACCTTCTTGACGTGAACCGGCGTGACCGACAGCACGTGACGACCACGCAGGCGGCGGCGCTTCAGCACCTTACGCCCATTGGCCGTTGCCATACGCTGACGGAAGCCATGCACACGCTGACGACGCCGAATTTTCGGCTGGTATGTACGCTTCGTTGCCATCTGCTCTTTAGTCCTGTACGAAACGAAACTATCGTAAGATACAAGTATAATGGACGCGTGAAGGGTGGTCAACCCAACGCTTGCCAAGCTGAGTAACGCTCCGATATAATTTCAGTTTGTCTTTACACAGTGAACCCGTCCTGCGGTTTATCCTTTTTCTCCTGATGAATGCACAATTGGAGGTGGTTGACCTTGATGCCGGTCTATCACTGGGCACAGAACTTTAACGTATCCGACGACGACCTCGAATATCTGTCGGGACTTCTACTGGAACGTGAGATCCCGCTTCGCACGGATGAACTTGCACAAGCCCTCATCGAACGAAAGCTGGCGGATGAGAATGCTGCACTAGAAGAACGCTACAAGAACGTTCGCTTCTACAACCCCTCTGAAAGCTACGAACCGAACGAGAAGATCCTGTTTCCAGCCCTTCAGTATGCGTCAGCGACCGTTTTGGGAGAGCGTGAGGGCAGCAATCCCGTCTATGGTGAATACCGTGTGATCAATGTGCGCTTCGAAGGGGAAGAACGCGAGCGTAGTTTCGCCGCGTCTTTAAGGGTGCCGCACAAGCTAAGCGCAGACAGCAGCGCAAACACGACCGCACCTTGGGCAGTCACGCTGACCACCGATGAAGTCCTCACGCACGCACGCGAGGAAATCTTCGCAAAACTGACGGAAGCGCTCAACCGAAGCGATGATTTGATCCGTGTGGGCGGCATGTGGTTCTTACGCAGCCTGATGTTGGATGTGAATGTAGGCCACCTGAACTTAACCGAAGCGGTTCTCGATATGGCGATGGGCGGCCCGCTGCGCACCGAGGAAATCTTGGAGCAAATTGGCGGATTGGGCAATGCTGACCCGCTGCTGCAAGCCTTCTGCTTGAATCAAACCCTAAGCCATGATGATCGCTTCGATGAGGTTGGCCCTGTCGATACGATTTTGTGGTATTTGCGCCGTCAAGAACCCACTGAAGTGAGTGAACACCCCACCGATGCTGGCCTACACGCCGATCGACTATGATCCCGCCCTTCTTTGCCCCTGAAATGGAAGCGCTGGAAGTCGAAATCGATGATGAGTGGTCAGATTTGGTTGAGGATGAAGATCGTTCGCCCGCTGACCAAGTAGAAATCACGTTGAGCTATCCGCACTTAAACGTACAGGGACATTACCGCGCTCAACGCCAAAATGCGTGAAGTCTTCCCCAAGGCCCGCCGAACACCGCGTATTTATGTCACACTCGTGGATGGGCAGGATGGGGAGGAATTTGTCGGTTGGGTCGTCCGCAATTCGCGCTATGTTTACGGTCTGCGAGAATGTATCAGAAGCACAAGATTCGGTAAGGCGCGCGCGTCACCGTTCAGCGTGCTGCCGAGCCCGGAAAAATCATCATCGATTTTCAGGCTTACAAACCGCGCACCGGTGGATACGCATCATCCTCCCAAAGACGGTCGAAATTACCTTCGAAGACCAGAAACGTGCGATTGGTGCCACCTATGATGAGCTGATGCTTCTTGGCGCAGATGACCTCACGGCTGTGGATGCGCTTTTCACCGCGAACAGCCGCCGCAGCATCACCCTGCTCGCCAAAACGGTGCTCAACGAACTCAGTCGTTCAGCACCCCAAAATCAGTTCATGCCAAAACGCTCTATGATGCGATGAATGCTCTGCGCCGTTTACCGCCCGGCCCCTTGTTCGCCGCTATGATCACCAGCCCGGATTTGAATACGTCGGCAACAATTACTGGAAGTTGAGCGGTTCATAGGAGCGTATTATGCAACGCCCAAAGTCAGCGGGTTGGTTAAGCCTACACAGGAAACCAAATTTCACATCGACTATGGCTGGTGGGAGCGCAGCGACGAGGATTTACGCGTTTATCTTCTCAGCCATTTACCGCCAGAACAGCGTGACAAGCTCACCTCGAACGGTGAGCCTCGCGCTATCGATTACATCGATCCCGAAACGGGCGAGATCTTTCAATTGGATGAAATCGGTCTTGCTATCCAAACAGCAGCGAAAGATGCCAACTTTATCAACCCGCATACGTCGGTCGTGGATAGCATTTTTCGCGTGTTTCTGGCGAACAACAATCAACCGCTCAGCCCTCGTGAACTCGGCGACATTTTGAACCGCCCATCGTCTACGATTTTGAAAACGTTAAGCGGTGTGCGCGTTTATAAAGGGCTTCGCCCGATTCAAAGCTAACCGGACGAAGGCGCACAGCAGCGCCAACCAGTGAGGAGATGAATATTCCAAATGGGCCGTGTGATTAACCCGGACAGCACCGGTAAACAGCGCAACCAGTTAATGCGCACCAGTGCCGAAATGCTGCGTGCGCTCACGCAGAAAACAGAGTTAGACGACGAGGCAAAAGACATGGCGGCGACCATCGTCTTTTGTTTACGTGAGATTGACGAGGGAATCGAAGCATCCGCACAGGCGTGGGAAAAACGGGATTACTGGAATAAGGCCGAGGAACTTCGCCAGCGTTGGAGTTGGCCGGGAAAAGTTGGGGATGAACTTGCAGCCCTGATTTTGTCCGATAACTGGCAGAACTTGCCGCCGATGCTGGTAAAGATGCTGCCCTACTTCACAGAGATCAAAATCACCAAGCTGACGCGGAAGTCGGATGAATGGCAGGGGGCGTATATGCGCCTGATGCACGAACGTCCGCCAACAACCAAGTGAGTTCAAGAGGCGTTTCCGTCAATGGAAGCGCCTCTGTTCTTACTGCACGTCGTCCCTAACCGAACACGATACCCAGATCCCGCGCCATCTGAACCAGCGATCCGTTCGGATCAACGAACTTCAGTTTGATCGCATCGGAAAATGGCACCGATGTGAGTACATTACCATGCAGCGCGACCATGTGGCCCCACTTTTCATCCTGTATCAACTGGATAGCCGCTGAGCCAAACTGAGTAGCTAACCATCGATCATGCGGTGTCGGCTGCCCGCCGCGCTGCAAATGCCCCAGCACCGTCACGCGCACATCGCCTTCAATCCCATCCGCGATAAGGTTGCCGACCAAATAGCCAATGCCGCCCAAACGCGCCTGCATCAGCCCTTCCCCTTTGATGTAATACTGCTGATCACCGTCGCGTGGGGCCGCGCCTTCTGCGACGACGATTAGGCTGTAACGCCGACCCGCTGCCCGCAGCGCGCGAATTTTGTCGTTAACGACTCGAATATCAAACGGAATTTCGGGGATAAGGATCGCATCCGCGCCGCCCGCTACGCCCGATTTCAGCGCGATCCAGCCTGCGTTACGCCCCATGACTTCAAGAACCATCACCCGATGATGACTTTCAGCGGTTGTCTGCAATTTATCGAGTGCTTCGGTCGCAGTCAGGATCGCCGTATCAAATCCGAAGGTCACATCAGTTTGGTCGAGGTCGTTGTCGATCGTCTTCGGTACGCCGACGATCTTTGCGCCGAGCGGCACCAGCTTGTTTGCGATCGCCATCGTACCGTCGCCCCCTGCGACAACCAGTGCTTCCAGCCCAAGATCATGCATGCGATGGACTGCTTCAAGCGAGACATCGGCATAATCGACGGTGCCATCAGGTTGTTCAATAGCGCGGACAAACGGGTTTCCTCGGTTAACTGCTCCAAGGATGGTACCGCCGCGAGGCAGTAAGTCTCGCACGCGTTCTTCCGTCAGCGGAATAACGGGATTTCCGGCAAGCAGGCCATCATAACCCTCGCGGATGCCGACGACTTCCCATCCACATCGATACTTTGCGGTCAGGACGACCGCGCGGATGACAGCGTTTAGTCCGGGAGCATCCCCACCGCCTGTCAAAATACCGATCCGTTTCATGAAAACACTCACTTTGTCGTGCGAAAAGCTAGATGATTATAGCAGCGAAAGTCCATCATTTATGTTAAAATGAAATTCTGTTTTTGCATCCTATACTCCAAAGAGTTGAGTATGACGCGCAGACGTGATGATTATTATGACGACCGCGATTACCGTCCGCGTCGTCGTTCCAGCCGCCGCAGCTACGATGATCGTGGTTACGACAGCCGTTCTAGCAACCGCCGCTACGACAACTATAGGAGTGGTGGGGGCTATCGCCGCCGCCGCAAGAGCGAGCGCGAAGCGCGTATTGAGCGGATTACGTGGGGACTGTTGGTGCTGGTCTTTGCAGTGCTGTATTTCCTGCCGGGAGTCAGCTTCCCAAATTGGCTGGTACCGTTCTCTGGAGCCGTCATCTTAATTGGTTCCGGCGTGTATCAATATGGGCAGCGCTTCCGTGTCAGCCCGATTACATGGATGGCGGGTGCCGTGCTGGCGCTGTTTTCGTACTACAGCTTTCAGTCTGGCGCAAACATGACTCCTTTTACCCTGCTCACCTTTGCTGCCATCATTGTATTAGGCATTGTGACGGGCGAAACATAGACGACGTCGAATCGTTAGCGTAGGCCACTTTTGTAGGGGTCTACGCATCCCATGACGATGCGTTTTATCGTCCATCTATTGACAAGTATTTGAAAATGCGCTATTCCAATCTGCAATGCTTTGTGCAGATTGTCTAAGGTCGTGTGCAAAAATCATGGTTGAAGCAAATCACCGCGTTACAGTCGAAGACGTTCGGAAACTCGCCCTCCCGCTTGGCACTAAGGTCGTCGCCGGGGAAGGGCTGCTCAACCGCGTGGTTTCTTGGACAACCATCGTCTACCCGGAAGACGCGACCGCCTCAAAAATGCTGCAATCTGGCGAACTGATCCTCGTTGCCCCGCACGAGAATCAAGCGATTGCGCGCCAATCGAACGATCTGGACGTTGTGCGATGGGCCTATGATACGGGGGCATCCGGTGTGGTGCTGACCGAAAGTGCCGGGTCTACCGCAATCGCCGAAGCAAACGCCTACGGAATCCCGGTCATGACTCTTCCGGCAGGCAGCCGCATCCGCATGGTCGAAAAGGCGATTGTCAGCCTGCTGGTTGATCGCAAAGGGCAAATTGAACGGCGCGGCACACAAATTTATCGGCAGCTCACGCAAATTTCCTCACGCAACGAAGGCATGTCCGATATTGTCAGCGCGATGGCACGTTTGACCAACAAAGCCGTCGTCGTGCAGGACAAGCGGCTGCAAGTCCTATACAGCGCGGTGCAGCCGCAGTTTGTCGGCCAATGGGAAGATGTCGAAACCTTCCTTCGCAAGCTGGATAACCTCCCCGTGGAGCTGCAAGATCGTCATCGGGTGGTCGAAGTCGAAAACCCGGTGCTTATGCAGTCGATTCCTACGCCCGGTATTGCGCGCCTAGTCTCACCGATCATTGCCAAGGACATCGGGCGCGGCTACCTGTCGATCATCGGGCGCGATACTGAACTCGACGACATCGATATGCTGGTTGCCGAACATGGCGCGGCGGCATGTGCGCTCGAAATGGCGAAAGCCAAAGCGATCAGTGACACAGAGAAACGTCTGCGCGGCACCTTCCTCGACCGTCTGTTGATTGGGGATGTAAGCGCACAGGAAGCGATCCGGCAGGGCGAACGGTTCGATCACGATATGGCGCAGCCGCATGTTGCGATTGTGCTGGCATGGCAGGGCGAAAAAACACCGTCGCTGCGTCGCCTAGAAACGATCATCAACAGCGTGGTTGCTGCACAGCATACCCCAGCATTGGTGTGGCAGCGTGAGCGTGAAAATGAAGTGCTGGTGTTCTGCGCAGTAGGCGATAACGATGCCATCACAACGGCTATGAAGATGGCAAAAACCTTCGCAGCGGAAGTATCACGCCAATACCCCGGTGCGCGCGCCGCGATTGGGCTAGGGCAGGCAGCACAAGATATTGGCGCATGGAGGGCTAGTCACCGTGACGCAGTGCAAGCGCTCGATCTTGCCCGCCGCTTGCAGACCGACACGCCGCTGTATATCGGCGATCTCGGCGTCTATCAACTAATCCTTGGCCTAAATGATCGCGAAAAGCTGCTCAATTTCTGTGAACGCACCCTTGGCACTTTGATCGAGTACGACAAGCGCCAACAAGCAGATCTCATCAAAACGCTGGAAGCGTTCTTCACCTGCCATGGCAACCTGTCTGAAACCGCCAAGATTCTGATTGTGCACCGTAACACGCTGCTGTATCGCATGAATCGCATCAACGAGATTGCACAAATTGACTTGGAGCGGCCAGAAACTCGACTTGCTCTACATTTGGCACTGACTATCCGTCGTCTGCTCTCACTGAACTAACTCTCAGATAAGCTGCACAATCGTCGTTGCCACAGTATGTTACAAAATGCCGATTCTCCACGTAATCGGTCTGCGCATGCATCATATGCGCCAATTTTCGACACGGTTTGTTTTGCAAAGTGCACAACTCAACGAATTGAGATTTACTACAGCTTGTCTGTAGCGTTTACCCCCTGCTTTACCATAATTGTCCCAATAAACACCCACGTGTTTTTGTCAAATCAACACAAAGTCCGCCTGACCACGCACAGGATAACCAAAGGCTAGCCGTATGTCCTCTGATTGTACGCCGACCGACGAACCTTTTCAGCTCCACACGGAAGACACCCGCGAACGCGATGCTTGTGCCCTCATCTGCGCCGTCCGCAAGGGCGGGCAGGCTACCCACGGCAATGTAAAACGTACGATTGAAGCCCTCACCCGCATGGGACACCGCACAGGAATTGTGGACGGTGAAGGCGACGGCGTTGGAATCATGACGGATATTCCCCGTCAGTTGTGGTCTAAGATTCTAGCGCTGCGTGGGTTGCGTTCATCATTAGCCGCCGATCCGAATTTTTGGGTAGGTCACTTGATGATCCCCAATGCGCGGCGTGATGATGCGGCGGCAATCACCGAGCTGATCGGGCGCATGGTGACGACCGAGGGCCTCGATCTGTTGTACGAAGATGCAGGCAAGGTGGATCGCCATGCACTGGGGCGCAATGCTCAGCAGAACGAACCGCTGTTCTGGCAGCTTGCAGGCATGAACGGGCGGGTACCGGGAAATCGTCTGGAAAGTGTCTTGTATCGCATTCAGCGCCGCGCCGAACGCGAACTGAATGTACATCTTCCGTCATTCTCGTCGCGGAGTGTCGCCTACAAAGTGCAGGGGACGGTCGAAATCCTCCAGCGCTACTATCCTGAGCTGCGCGACCCCGACTTCACGTCAACGGTGACCTTAGGCCATGCGCGCTACAGCACGAACACGAACCCCATTTTCGAACGCGCACAGCCGTTCAACGTATTGGGTCACAATGGCGAATTCAACACGATTTCACGCTTCCGCTTGGAAGCCGAACAGCTAGGCATTTGGCTGAATCCCGGCAACTCAGACTCGCAGGATGTGGATTCGCTGATTGATGCCTTGTGCCAAGAGCACAATCTATCGCTCATTGAGGCGATGGAGTATGTGTTCCCCCCATTCGATCATGATCTGATTCAGCACTCACCGGAAATCCACGCTCTGTACGATGAAGTGCGTCAGGCTTTCGGCCCGTTCGCTCAAGGGCCTGCGGCAGTCGTGGCGCGCGTCAGCGATCAAGTGGTCTTCAGTGTCGATGCGTTGGGGCTTCGCCCGCTGTGGATTGGCGAGACCGAAAAGGAAATTTTCGCGACCTCCGAGCGCGGCGTCTACATGCTCGACGCGATGACGGTCGATCCGCGTCCGCTGGCTCCCGGTGAAAAAGTGGCCATCATCATCAAGCCCGGTCGCGATATTGAAGTACTCGATTACCCCGCCATTCAGCGCTATATGCTGTCGCGCAGCGGTTTCTCACCGGCTAACCGTGGCCCCAAGCCGATGGGCGGATGGGCTTACGGCAGCGGTGCTGCGATGTCACAGCCCGGATTGAGCGGTGTCTTTGGTTCTGGTGGCGGCGGCAACGGCGATTATTCGCTGGCGAACGCAAGTGCTGCCGTAAGCGCTGGCGCAGTTGCGACTCCGGAAGCCATCGCAGAGCCAACGGCTGTTGCCTTCGGAATTCCCGCCTCTTGGAATCAGCGTGCGACCCCGTTGAACACAACCGTGCTCGCCGCGCTGGGATGGGAACGGTATCACCTCAACGTCATTGAAACGATGGCGGAAGTCAACAAGGAGCAGGTAGGCTCGCTTGGGTGGGATGGCCCACTGGCAGCGTTCAGCCAAACACGCGTCAATATGGCTGATTACTTCAAGGAAACGGTTGCGGTGGTCACCAACCCGGCGATTGACCGTGAACGTGAGCGCGCCCAGTTCTCAACCGCCGTTTACCTTGGCGTTCGTCCCGGTGTAAATGCACCGAACATGAATGGTGAGACGCTGCTCAAACTTGGCATCCCTCTGCTCATTGGCGGCCATCCTTCGCTGGGTTCCGAAGAACTTCGCGCTATCGCGCAGAAGCACGGCACTTACACGCTGGATGATGTGATTGCGCACTTCGGCGACCGCACCGTCATTCTATCGATGTCTGCCGCGCTGGAGGAAAGCATCCCAGACGCGCTTGCACGGCTGCAAAATGAAGCCGTCGAAGCGGTTCGCGCGGGCTATCAACTTATTGTATTGGACGACACCGAAGCCCTGAATGGGCAGCGGCTGTGGCTCGATCCGCTGCTGGTGACGGCATCCTTGGATACCGCCCTTCGCCGCGCGCCGGATGCTCCGAATTTGCGCCGCCGCGCCGGAATTGTGGTGCGCAGCGGGGCGATCCGCGATCTTCATGACATTGCCGTGTGCATCGGGTTAGGCGCAAATGCACTCGTCTCTATGCGCTGTACGCGGTAGGACTCGAATCGCGCCCAAACCCCGCGCGAACCGCTCACATCGATCAGATCATCAAGGTTAGGCAACACCGTCAATACGATGGTGATCGGCCTTCAGAAGATCACGTCCACCATCGGCTGCCACGAACTGCGGGCTACGGATTGTCGTTCAGCTCCATTGGGCTTTCCAGCGGTATCGCCGATGTGTTCGGCACCGCCAACTACTTCGGATCGGCACGGCGCGGCACAACATGGGAAGACATACTTCGACGCCCAAACGCGATCCGCCGAGCTGCGCGGGAAAACCGGTCAAGCTGGAAAACCCTGATCGCTTCTATCCCAAAAATGTGGAAGAAAATCGAAGATCTGGCGTTGGGCGATTTGGCGCTGGACGAATACGAAGCCGAAATGCTGGCGCTCGCCGAGATGCCGGTGGCTATTCGCCATCTGGTGGGTCTGAAAACCACCGAGTCGGATATTTCACCGAAGATGTGGACATCAGTGTAGGTCGCCACTCAATGCCCATGCTGATTGGCGCGATGTCGTTTGGTTCGCAAGGAGCTGTCCTACAAAGCCTACGGTGAAGCGGCCTATCACCTCAATATCATCTGCATCAACGGTGAAGGCGGTGAGTTACCGGAAGTGATGGGACGTTACCCCCATCATCGCGGCAACCAAATCGCATCGGCGCGCTTTGGCGTGAATATCGGCTTCCTCAACTCGTGCGATTACCTCGAAATCAAGATCGGACAGGGTGCGAAACCCGGTGAAGGCGGCCAACTCCCCGGCTACAAAGTCACCGAGCAGGTTGCGATTGCCCGCAGTACCCCGGTCGGCGTCGATCTGATTTCGCCGAGCAATAACCATGACCTCTACTCGATCGAAGACCTCGCCCAGTTGATTGACGAACTGAAAACAGCCAACCCGCGTGCGAAAGTCTCGGTGAAAATTCCGGTCGTTCCCGGTGTTGGCATTATCGCCGTCGGTGTTGCCAAGGCAGGCGCAGACATCATCAACATCACCGGCTACGATGGCGGAACCGGTGCGGCACGCGCGCATTCGCTGCGGCATGTCGGTTTGCCTGCTGAAATTGGCGTCTGGCTGGCGCATCGTGCGCTCACGGACAGCGGTCTACGCGATCAAGTGGAACTGTGGTGCGACGGCGGCATGAAATCCGGTCGCGATGTGCTCAAGATGATGTGCTTGGGCGCGAATCGTGTCGGCTTTGGCACCATCGCAATGGTTGCGGTCGGCTGTACGATTTGCCGCAAATGCCATGAAGGCACCTGCCATGTCGGAATTACGACTCACGTTAGAACCCGCGAAGAAGCGCTCGAAAAAGGGATTAAGCACTTCGAGCCGCGCGATTATGAAGCGTCCGTGCACGGCATCGTTAACGTATTCCATGTGCTGGCAGAGGATTTGAAGCGCTGGACGGCAGCGATGGGCTTCACGCGCACGCAAGATCTCGTCGGGCGTGCCGATCTGCTCGAACAGCTTGCTATGATCGACCAAATTGACCTCAGCCCGTTGTTCATCCCCGCCCCGTCGATGCAACTGCGCGAACCGCAGCCGGGTGTTGGTCGCATGCTGGCGCGTCCGCGCAACACGTTGAGCAAGCAAATCACATCGCTGATCTCTGAACATACCCAGCGCGGTGATACGGAGCTTACCTATGTGGACGATCAGGTTATGGCGATTGACCGCGCGCTCGGTACGCACTTAAACGGCGCTCTAAAACGCTGTGAAGTTCCGAACTGCGCTGATATTTCCGCTATTCACCTGCATTTCAGCAACAGCGCCATCCCCGGCAACGGGTTGGCGGCGTTCCTCGATGCCCCGCTGGATGTGATGGTGGAAGGCGGCGCGCAAGACGGTGTCGCGAAATGCTCGAAGGGCGGCTCGCTTGCGATTTTGAAGGGGTTGAACCACGATGGGAAGCGCCTTGATGGGTCGGTAGGCAAAAGCTTTGCTTACGGGGCACAAGGCGGGCGATTCATCGTGCAGGGAAATGCCGATACGCGCGCATGCATTCGTTTGAGCGGTGCCGATGTGATTTTCGGCGGTGAAGTGACAGAACCCCTCCGCGATGAACTAGGCGGGCTGGGCGCGCGTGCCAACCTAAAGGGATATGCCTGCGAATATATGACCAGTGGGCGTGTGATCATTCTGGGTGATCCCGGCCCGTGGATGTGCGCGGGGATGTCTGGCGGGGTCATCTATCAACGCATTCAGCCAAGCATGAACTTGACAGTGGATGCTATTCGCCGCCGAATCGCTAAAGGCGCGGTCGTCGATATTTTCCCGCTCGATGAAAGCGGCATGGCGGATGTACGCGAACTGCTTGGCTACTACATTGATACGTTAGTGCAGTACAACCAAGCGCATGAAGTCGCGCGGTTGTTCTCGCTCCTCGACCGGCCAGCGGATTACTTCGTGAAGATTGCCGCTCCAAATCGTAAGAACTAACCCACCAAAAAACACAGCGCCCTCCTGATGAACTCAGGAGGGCGCCGTTTTAGGGACAACTTTCAGGAGCGTTACTTGCTCTCGACCTTATAGGTCATCTTGTCCCAGTCGGCCTTGCTGACGAACTTGGTCAGCATACGACCATCAGCGGTCTTCCCGCGCACACCGTAGCGGGTCTGCCCGTTCTTGGTTGTGAAGGTCGTCTTCAAGACGTTCTTGTCGTCAATCGACACCTTCTTGCGGGTCTTCACATCGTAGAATTCAACAGCCATTTTAATAACCCTTTCTTTGATACGAAGCCTATCACGCAGCCGTAACGACCAGCCTTGCTTTCGCTCGGTTGTTAACATCATATTATGCTTTTTCCCGTGAGGCAAGAGAGAGCACGGGAAAACTACGAGAAAACCGATAAACGTTTGGTTGTTTTTAGATTAGGTTTGGGGAAGAGTAGCCAAAACTCGCTGAACTTTGAGCGCCAAATTCAAAATTAAGCGGTTGTCAGAGTCATCCAAATCGAGGCCGGTAAGCTCGCTGATGCGCTCAAGACGGTAGACCAACGTGTTGCGATGCACATCCAAGTTTTTGGCGGCTTCGGCGAGATTTCCATTGGCTTTGAACAAACCATTCAGCGTGCGAATGAGATCACCCTGTTTGCGTTCGTCATGTTCGACAAGCGGCCCCAATGTTTCCTGATAGAAGCGCCGCAGGTGATCAAGATTTCGCTCTTTGAGGCCGAGCAGGAACTGAAACAGTTTGAGATCACCGTAGAAGGTTGTCTGCTCACGATCCCCCAGCTCATTGGCAATGCTCACCGCGTCTTTCGATTCGCGATACGCTTCGCGCAGCGCGCTGAGCCCGCACACCGGGCGGCTGATACCCGCTGCGACCAATCCGGTCGGCGTGCGTGCAGCCAGCATGGCGCGCATTTCTTCGATCGCAGAGCGCACGCGTTTTGTCGCTTCCAATGTTTCCAGCGAATACAACGCCACAATCACTTCGACGTACTGCCCAACCGCGCCGGGAATCTGCCGCCGCACCATATCGTCGCGCACAAGGGGACTCATCGCGTCTAAGGGCAGTGTAAGGCCCGCATCAGTCGCAGCACGATACACCGCTACCATATAGAGCGTATTGGCGTCAAAACCGGCCTGCTGGGCGCGCGTTGCCATCAAATCATCGTCGGCAGGCGTTCCACTCAGCCACATTTGCACCCAGTCACCGCGCGCTTGTTCCACTGCTAACGCGATCGCACGGCTTTTCGCCAACTCGATCGCGCACACATCGGCACCGTAAGTGATCACCAGCCGATCAAAATCGTCCAGTGTGTCTTTGTTGTCCACAAGGGATAAATAGCCAGCGATTCGCTTTTCGACCTTCAGAGCAGTCGTAAAGCCGAGCGGGCTCTGCAAAATCGCACCTTCGGCCTTCGGTGATTCACGATTGAGCCAGTTTTGGAACGAACCATACGGCAGGCTTTGCATCAAGGTGCGCCCGCCACTTGGCGTCATCCCCATCCGCCGCGCGACATTGGGATAAACCTGCCCCATGAGGACACCTGCATCGTCATGCACGACAACGGGCTTTGCGGTTGCTCTCGCAATGATTTGGAGCAGGCTGTTCAGATCGCGGTTTTCCGCAGCCAAGCGGGTCAGTTGGCGCTGAATTTCCAGTGCACGCTGTTGGAGCTGTGCTTTCTGATTGACAATGAGCGTATTGATCGCCCGTTCGATGCGGGTAAGGGCTGTATCTTCGGGCAAACTCAGCAGTGCAACACCGCGCTCATTCGCGACATCAATCGCGGCCTGCGAAGCATCTTCAGGTACAGCGACTGCGGCCACCCCTGCATCGGCGAGATGGCGCAGCACGTCCGATAAGGTGATACGGCTGTCATAGCTGCGCAGCACATCCATCGATACAAGCGCCAATTCGCTTCCGTACACATCCGGAAACGCTGGAGGCTGTGCCCGCACCATCACCGACCATGTGATGATCGTTTCCGGCGAACCAGCCAGCAGAGCGCTGCCAAGCGGAAGCGCAAACTGCATAAGCGCCTGTAAGGTTGCTCCATTGGGATCAGTCATCGCTGCGTGTCCATCTCGTTTATCTGTTCATTTTACCTAGTGCGGCGGTACGCGGCATATTCGGCTTACACGATCTATTTTTAGCATCTTTTAGCCATTTTAAACAATCACGCAGCACAATCTGAAAAGAATGACGGGATGAAGGCCATTTTGTGACCCACATCCCGCCCATGGTTTAGATGATTGTGACAAGCCTGTCCAAGTTTTGGACTCGCAGCCTACGCGCGCTTCACACCAACCGTCAGGGTTTCACCGTCGATGCTGGTATCCTTTTTGGGATCACCACCTGCATCGGGCGCGAACTGGGCTTTGAAGAAATCCCCGTTCACTTCCCCGGCTTCGAGCGAAGTCGCCAACGTTTCATCGGCGATATAGCGGTTGAACTGCTGAATGGCGCGTGCCAGCTTGTCGCTCGCTTGGTACTTCACCACGATATTATCGGTGATGTTGAAGTCCGCGTCCTTACGCATGCTTTGCACGCGGCGCACGACTTCACGCGCCAGCCCTTCCATAATCAAGTCGTCCGTCAGGCGCGTGTCGATCGCGGCGAGATAGCCATTATCCTCACCCACCGCATAGCCTTCGGTCGCAACACGCTTGACTTCGCATTCTTCAGGCGTCACCGTGAACTGCTTATCGTCCACATCCACTGTTACGGTCTGCCCCGCCATCAACGCTTCCGCCCAGCGGCGCACATCGGCTTCCGCGCCTTCGCGCAGCGCCTTCTGAACTTTCGGGAAATCCTGCCCGAACTTTTTGCCCAACTTCTGCGGCAGCGGATTTAGCTTGTACTGTACGAACGCACCTGCATTCGACAGCACTTCGGCAGACTTGACGTTCAACTCACTCTCGATCATGTCGGCAAGACGACCAAGCGTTTCCGCCTCCTCGCGGGTGCGCGGCGCAAGCAGCACTTTCGCAAGGGGCTGGCGCACACCGATCTTGACACTTTCGCGAGCCGCCCGCCCCAAGCTGACCATCCGCTGCACAAGGCGCATCTCATTGATCGTCTGTTCGTTGATGGCCGCTTCATCGAAGGTCGGCCAATCGACCAGATGCACGCTCATCGGCGCATTTTCATCGACGGACAGCACCAGATTGCGATAGATCGCATCGGCGACAAATGGCGCGGTCGGTGCAATCAACTGGGCGATTGTGGTCAAGCATTCGTACAGCGTCGCATAAGCCGCCTTCTTGTCCGCATCCATGCCTGCTGCCCAGAAACGGCGGCGGCTGAGGCGCAGATACCAGTTGCTCAGCACTTCGACAAACGCCGCAACAGGGCGGGTGGCTCCCGGTACGTCATAGGTATCAAATGCTTCTGTCACCTGCTTGGTGAGCTGGTGCAGTTCCGCCAAAATATACTTGTCCAGCGGATCGCGCTGTTCCAGCGGCGGCACATCGGCACCGGGAACCCAGCTATCTATGTTGGCGTAGGTGACGAAGAAGCTGTAGGTATTCCACAGCGTCAGCCAGAACTTGCTGAACGTCTCGCCAACCAAATCCTTCGAGAAGCGGCGCGGTTCACCGGGCGGGCTGGCCGTGTACAGGTACCAGCGGAAGGCATCGGCTCCGTGCGAATTCAAGATATCCCATGGATCGACGACGTTGCCCTTGCTCTTGCTCATCTTCTGACCCTTTTCATCAAGGATCAGCCCCAAGCAGATGACGTTTTTGAAGGCTACTTCGTCGAAAACCATCGACGAGATCGCATGCAGGGTATAGAACCAACCGCGCGTTTGGTCTACCGCTTCGCAGATGTAGTCGGCGGGGTGCTGTTCCGCGAATTTTTCGCGGTTCTGGTGAGGATAGCCCCACTGCGCCACCGGCATCGCCCCGCTGTCAAACCACACGTCGATCACTTCCGGTACACGACGCATGGTGCCGCCGCGTCCATTCGGGTTCGGGAAGGTGATGTCATCGACATACGGGCGGTGCAGATCCAAGCCGGTCAAGTCGCGTCCGGCCAACTGGCTCAATTCCGCGACGCTGCCCACACAGATCATGTCACCGGTTTGATCATCAACCCAGACCGGAAGCGTCGTGCCCCAATAACGCTCACGGGACAGCGCCCAGTCTTTGAGTTCAGTCAACCAGTTGCCGAAACGCCCATCGCGGACGTGTCCCGGCACCCAGTTGATCGACTGGTTGAGCGCGATCATCTTGTCGCGATATTCGGTCGTACGGATGAACCAGTTATCACGGGCGAAATACAGCAGCGGTGTTCCACAGCGCCAGCAGAACGGATAGGTGTGTTCATACTGCGTGCTCTTATACAGCAGCCCGCGCTTCTTCAAATCGCGTGTGATTTCGGGATCGGCAGATTTCACCCACATACCCCGGAATTCCGTCACCGCATCGATGAATTTGCCATCGCTGCCGACGGTTTGCAGGACGGGCAGGCTGTACTTCCGCCCAACTTCCATGTCGTCCACACCATACGCAGGGGCGATATGGACGATACCGCTGCCATCTTCGGTGCTGACGAAATCGCCGCTGACCACATACGCATACTTGCCTTCGACCGGCAGGAAGGTATACAGCGGGCTATAGGACATGCCGAGCAGGTCTTTGCCCTTCATGCGCTTGACGACCGTGTAGTTTTCCGGGTGCAGCAGCGCTTTTTCCATCAACCCGGCGGCGAGGATGAGCTGTTCTTTGCCTTCGCCTTCGCCGAGCGGGCCTTCAACCTGCACATAGTCGACATCATCGCCAACGGCCAGTGCTACGTTCGACGGCAGCGTCCAAGGCGTTGTCGTCCACACGAGGAAATACACCCCCGGCTTATCGCGCAGCGGGAAGCGTACAAATACGCTCGGATCTTTGACATCCTTGTAGCCAAGCGCGACCTCGTGACTGCTCAACGCCGTGCCGCAGCGCGCGCAGTAGGGCACAACCTTGAAGCCCTTATACAGCAGCTTCTTATCCCACATCTGCTTCAGCACCCACCAGATGCTTTCGATGTAGTCGTTGGTGAAGGTGACATACGCATCGTCAAGACTCGTCCAATACGCCATGCGCTCGGTAAAACGCTCCCAAGCGGCGATGTTGCGCATCACACTTTGGCGGCATTTCTCGTTGAACTCCGCGATGCCGTATTCTTCGATCTGCTTCTTTTGCGTGAAGCCGAGTTCTTTTTCGATGGCGATTTCAACCGGCAAACCGTGCGTATCCCATCCGCCCTTGCGCAGCACATGATAGCCGCGCATTGTCTTGAAGCGTGGAAAAATATCCTTGAAGGCACGCGCCAATACGTGATGCACGCCGGGGTTGCCATTGACGGTAGGCGGCCCCTCGTAAGTGACCCATTCAGGGGCACCTTCGCGCATCTGCATGGAACGTTCGAAGACGCGGTTAGCGCGCCAGAAATCGAGCACTTCGCGCTCGACTTTTTGAATATCGACTTTCGGATTTACCGCCTTGAACATTACGCGCTCCATCTGACTTGACTTGTTGGCTGATGAGTAAACGTGCGAAAACCTCAACGAGTCACGGCGTTGGAATGCATAATGACACGCGGCGGGAGCGACAACCTCACCACCACGCGAACACCTCCTTCAGCGTTCCCACTGCGAGTTGACTGACGTCGGAATATGACCTTTATTATCTTCAATTGAAGCGATTTCGGGTAGTGTTAAGGTGAGGTCGCCGTGTTATTGGGGGTTGGCGTTTCTACCCGTGTGACACCCAACCAGTTAATCTCGCGATACACATCGAGGCGTGCAACCGATAGATCGGCCTGTTCACGGCTGATCAGTGCCCACCATGTCATGCTGAACTGCGAAAAAGTGTTCATACCATCACAGCGCGCGATGACATAATTCTCGGCGGTAAAGTTGCCGCTGGTCTCCCGTGAACGACTGCACTGGAGCGGCGCAATATTGCATGCGGCTCCAATCGATTGGTAGTACGCCAATAGATCACAGGGATCTGCCGAGGCATCATAAACCCACTCATCGACCCCGTAATCATAGTTTGTGTGGTTGATTTCGCTCAACGATACGTTTGGCAGTGGGGGTTTCGGTGGGATCAACACGTTGAACAAAATCGACAGGAAGGGCAGCGTGATAATGCCAACCCCAACTACCACGACCAGCAAGCCGATCAAGCATCCAAGGCGGCGGGGGAAGCGTGACGGACGATCTTCCCGACTGTCCGTCACGTCGGATGTGGAGACCTCTGCCTCAGAAGAATTCTCTGAGCGGAGAGGCTCCTGTGCGCTCGTCTCGCTGCTCACGGCTGCCAAACCTGCTGGTAAGTGATAATCGTGTTGTTGTGATCCGTCCGGTACGGATCCATCGCAGGTTGCTCAGGAAAAATCGAAACGTGCGTGTACTGCGTCGAATTCCGTGAAGAGCGGTCGAACATGCAGTCATAGCGATAAGGGACACTGTTCGGAATATTTGGATCAACCGGCAGTTCCCCAACCGCGGGAACACGCACACAAGTTTCACCGGGGGCAAATTCAGTCAGCTTCTGCTGATAGTAGGAAACCACTTGATCCGGGGCTGTACCGAGGGCACGCATATAGAAGCGCACGCTCGTCGGGGCATCGTTGACGAGTTCACCCCAAAGAGTCGCACCGGGATAGGGATCGATCACCAGCGGGGTACGCCGTGAGTTCTGATCGTTATTGAGCGACAGAATACCGCCGCCTACCAAAACAATTCCAATGATGGCACCAATTACCGCAACCCGAAAGACAGATAAACGCCCGTTCTTGTCAAACATGCTTTTTCCTTAGTCTTCGACGAGTCTCAGAAGAGCAGCGGCGTCTTCTGCAATCGCTTGCCCATAGGAGGTCTGTGCGAATCGTGCTGCTGATGCTTCCCAGTAAGGCAGTCCTTCTCGTATCAAAGTGGGCGGAGGAGGTTCTCCACCGCGCAACCGGTACAACCACCACGCAGCCATCAGCGCGCGGTGAGGTTCGGTTAGAGTGTTTCGGATTAATTGCAGCACATCTGCGGCTTCGGTACTGCGCCCCAGTAAGATCAAGGCTTCGGCGACGTCAAAGCGCACCGCCGCTGGCGCTCCAGCATCGACGGCGCGTTGAAGCAGAGCGAGCGCCTCTTCATATCGACCCGCAGATAACAGCGTTCGTCCTCCATTGTAGAGCGGAAAATGATGCATTGGCGCTTTGTCTAGTGCTTCATACAAAACCTGTTCGCTTTCCGACAAACGACCCAGTTGGCGATAGGTGGCACCGAGCAAAGTAAGCGTCCGCACATCTGCAGTTCCCCGTGCGCGTGCCGATTCCAAGAGATCACCCGCTCCATCGAGATCGCCCGTGAGATACAACCGTTGCGCCTGTGTAAAAGGGCTCACCATGAAGCGATTACCCCAAAGCACCGCCCCCTGCGCAACCAGCAGCAGCAGCCCACCGCCGATCACCACAGGAAGTCGGTATTCGGGCGGCGCGACCAAGAACAAAATCACCGCCAGCACGAGAAGCACCGCCGCCAGCAAAAACGCGATCTGCGTCGTACGCTCCCACTGGCGAAAGCTCTTGAAAATCAGCCGTGACGCCCAAATCATACCGAAACGCTCTGCGCCAGATCAGCGATCTTAAGCTTTCCATCCGCGAGAGACTGTGCAGTATCCACATCCGCACCAATGACGCTTTTCAGTGTAGCAGCCTGATCGCTCTCCAGAATCTTCTGCCATTCTTCAAGGCCCGCCCGCGCCCGCTTGATCGCGGCCACTTGTTCCTGCGCCTTGTCGGCGGAACCCGTTCGTGCATAGGCGCGCGCCAAATACAAGTGAATGAGCAGGCGATGGCGGGTGTCAGTGACTTTCAGATCAAGTGCTTTGTTGAGGTGCTCGATCACCTGCGCCGATTTCTCGCCCATCCGATCTTCAATCATGCCAAGGTTATACAGCGCAACCCAATCTTCAGGGGCTAACTCACGTGCTTTTTCGGCGGCTTCAAGGGCACCGGGTAGGTTATTCATTTGAAGCTGAACTTCGGAAAGACCGTTGTAGCCTTCCGGTGATTCCGGACTCAGTTCAATCATCCGGTAGTAATCGCGGCGTGCCCGGTCAAGCTTTCCGCTCAACCGCAGTACCTCAGCACGAAAACGATAATGATTCGGAGTGTCAGGGGCATCCTTGATGATGTCATCGATCACATCGATCGCTTCTGCGTACTCATTTTTGCGCAGATGCTTGATCGCCTTCTGATAATCCATCGGAATGCGATTCCGAAACACGATAAAACCCGTCACAATCCATGCCACAGCCCCGCCAAGCAGCGGCAGCGCGAATTGTGGAAGCACGGTCAAGGCTAGGATTAGTGCGCCGACAGCCGGAGCGAGGATAGCGAAGAATCGTGACCGTTCGCCGCGTTCCATGCGTCCGCCAATGATGATTATTGCGCCGATGAGGAACGCCAGCACGAGCACTGTTTGCACAGGGCGCACCCAATCCGCGTTTTTGACGGCATTCAGACCGAGGCTAATGCCGCCCGTCAGTGCGAGCAGAAAGAACAGCGAACGCGCACGAGCAGGCCCGATGAAGAGCAGAAACCGATTGATCATGTTATTCAATTTCGACGTATATCCGTTTGTTGATGCCGCCCTTGCTCTTGTAATCGCTGATGCGGATGTGACCGACTTCGCGAGTATTCGCGACGTGGGTACCGCCATCCGCCTGTAAGTCCAGCCCGATCAATTCCACCGTCCGAACTTCCGTGATGCCTTCCGGCAGCAAGTTGATCTTGGTGCGAATCAAGTCGGGAATTTGGAAGGCTTCCTCGCGCGGGAAAACACGCACACGAATATCCCGCGCGGCAGCAACTTCCGCGTTGATCTTCGCTTCGATTTCGCTGACCAGTTCCTTTTGCAGCCGTTCGAATTCAAAATCCATGCGCCCTTGCAGTGGTTCCATGTTGCCGCCTGTCACTTGAGCGCCATAGTCACGCCAGACCACGCCACACAAGATGTGCATCGCGGTGTGGGTACGCATCAGCTTGTAACGCCGCTCCCAGTCGATCACACCGTGTACCGCATCACCGGCCTGCGGCAGCGGATCACCAACGGCTCCATCAAGGATATGCGCATTCCCTTTCTCTACACGGATAACCTTCCATGTACGATCTGCAACGGTGATGATCCCCTCATCGTTCGGCTGCCCACCACCACCGGGATAGAACGCCGTACGATCGAGGTATACAGCGCGTGTCTCCAGGTTAATGTCGGTCACATGCGCATCGAAGTCGCGGATATAGCTGTCTTGGTGGTAAATGAGTTCGGACATCACCGTCACCTAATCCCCTTTTGTGTCCAAATCTTTGCGCATGCGAATCATCACATCGCGTCCACCCATGGATCGCCAAAAGGCAACACCGGCGGCATTGCGCGCGGCGACATGCCATTCAAAATACTGAAGGCCGCGCCCTTTGAACCAGCTCACCAAGTCGTCAACGAGTGCGCGGCCAACGCCCAAACGCCGGTACGATTCCATCACGAAAATGTCGGCAAGAAAGCCGCTCGGTTCCTGTTGAAACATTTCCGGCGCGAGATCAACCACCACGCCAAGCACATACCCGGCAGCTTGCCCGTCCACTTCAGCAATTGCCAGTCGTGTCAGCGGATCGCCAATGCGTTCAAGGATACGCCGCGCATAGCGGCGTGCACCATTGGGAGCGGCAGGCGGTAAATCGGCATCGAGATCCAAATGAAATCGAACCAGCGATTCCCACATAGCGGCGACCGTATCCGCATCGTTCACAGTCGCCTCACGAATCTTTATTTCAACCACAGCATATCCATCCAATCCACCGCGCCAAGCGCACGCCAAAAAGCTTGTTCTGCTGGATAGCGATGCGAGGACAGTACCAGAATGCGCCCCACTTGCTTTTCTCCGAACCAATCGCGCAGCGCGTCAATCAGCAGCCGCCCTGCCCCCCCATAATACCCATGCGCGTCGATCGCCATCTGCGTGACGATACCGCTTTGTTCTGCGCTAAATCCGGCGAGTTTCGGCATAATCGTTCCTAGCGCAAACCCAATAGCGCGTTCTGAGGTACAGGCAGTCAGCAAACAGCAGCTAGAGTCGTGAAGCCATTGCTGCGCATCCTGCTGCCACTGTTCACTCATCTGTGCAGAGGGCATGAATCGGCGGTCGGTAGACGCGAGAATGGTCATTTTCTCGTGCCAGATAGCCGCTAGCAGGGGAAGATCTTCTAACAACGTGGGGCGAACAGAAATCGGCTGCATACCAATCCATTACGAACAGGGGTAGGATAGCATTCGGATTTCGATCGAACAAGGTACGCACGTCCTTGAAACAGGCTCTATTGCGGAGACCATCGCTAGCCAATCCGTGCGTGACTTTCCGGGGCTCTCCTCGTTTACTATAATAGTGCGCGTGAAACGTGGGTTCGGTGTGCCAGTGAGATCCTACTTATAATGTTGGAAAGCCCAACACACGAGCCTCAACTAAAGGATAGCAATGTGATTATTCTCGTAACCGGGGCCGGTGGATTTGTCGGCCAGCATCTTCTTCGCCATTTGGCTGCTACCCACCCCGGCGCAGAGCTTCACGGGGCTGTGATTCAGCCATTGGATGGTCAGTATGTTCCGGCTTCGTACCATGTGCTCGATCTCCGTTCACCGGCTGCCGTCACGGAACTGTTTCAACAGTTGATGCCAACGCATCTGTATCATCTGGCGGCACAAGCGAATGTGGCACGATCGTACGATCTTCCTTTGGAAACCCTCGAAAACAATATTTTGGTGCAGGTTAACGTGCTGGAAGCAGTGCGCGCCCTCCCCAAACCACCCCGCACGGTGATCATCAGTTCCGGAGAGATCTACGGCACCGATCACGCAGGGGAACAGCCGCTCGATGAAAATGCGCCGCTGCGTCCTTCCAGTCCCTATGGCGTGAGCAAAGTCACGCAGGACATGCTCGGTTTGCAGTACTACATAAGCTATAAACTGTCGATCATGCGGGCGCGTCCATTTAATCATCTGGGGCCGGGGCAAAACCTTGGGTTTGTCGCACCGGACTTCGCCATGCAAATCGCACGTATTGAAGCAGGGCTGCAAGAACCCGTCATGCATGTGGGCAGCCTCTCCGCTGAACGTGATTTTACCGATGTGCGCGATATTGTCCGCGCCTACCGCTTGATCATGGAGACCGGCGAAGCTGGACAAGCCTACAACGTCGCCACAGGATCGACAACAAGCATCAAGCAAGTGCTCGACACGCTCCTTCAACTGAGCGAAACGCCCATTGAAGTTAGAGTCGATGTCAATCGTATCCGTCCCGGTTCATCCCATAAATCATGGGGCGATTCTACTCGTCTGCGACATACGACAGGCTGGGAACCGGAAATTCGGCTGGAACAAACGCTGAAGGATGTACTTGATGACTGCCGCCAGCGCGTCAAAGGCGCAGGGCGATGAAAGCCATCCTCTATGACCGCCCCGGCGCACCGGAGGTCTTATATTATGGTGACGCTCCCGATCCCATTCCAGCAGAGGGCGAACTGCTCATCCGTGTCCATGCGACAGCCCTCAACCGCGCCGATTTGCTCCAGCGAGCGGGCGGCTATAATCCCCCATCCGGGGCATCGCCCATTCTCGGCTTAGAGTTGGCCGGAGAGGTTCTGCAGGCGGCGCATGGCTTCAAAGCGGGCGATCGGGTGATGGGGGTAGTTACAGGCGGTGCCTACGCGCAGATTGCAGCGCTCCCGGCAGGAATGGCAATGCCCATTCCTGAAACCTATTCCTTTGTGGAAGCCGCTGCCATACCAGAAGCGTTTCTAACGGCCTACCTCAATCTGTTCACGCTCGGCCACCTGAAAAAGGGTGAATCTGTCCTGATTCATGCTGGCGCGAGCGGTGTAGGCACGGCAGCGATTCAGCTTGCCAAAGCGGCGGGCGCACAGATATTTGCTACAGCCGGAAGCGATCAAAAGCTTGCCTTATGCCGTGAGCTTGGCGCGGAGCACACCATCCATTACAAAACCGACTCCTTTAGCCAGCGCGTGCTGGAAGCCACACAGCAGCGCGGTGTCGACATGATCCTTGATTTCATTGGCGCGCCCTATTGGAATGACAACCTAACCAGCCTTGCGGTGGGTGGGCGATTGCTCATGATTGGCATGATGGGTGGATCCGTTGGCGAACTTGCGCTATCAGCGATTTTGCCTAAAAGCCTGACCATTGCAGGAACAACGCTGCGGCGGACACCGCTCCATCAGAAAATTCAACTCACGCGCGATTTTTTGGATTTTGGACGCAATCGACTGGAAAATCGGGCGCTACGCCCCATAATCGATCGCATATTTCCGCTTGAACAAGCAGCGGATGCGCATCGCTATATGCACAGCAACGCCAACAGCGGCAAGATCGTTTTGAACGTCAGCTAAGGGCTATTTCTGTGCAGATTGAACAACCTGCACAGATCGGCACGCGAAGCTTTCCAATGCCTTGTACATTGACGACCCTTTAGTCATAAGTGACAATTTTCACCGTTCTTGCTTACACATCAGATTGGTTATGAAACGATGTCCAGCTTAGAAACCCCCGAATTTGTCCTTCCACCCGAAAACCGCATCCCTGCCAATCGCTATCCGGCTTCGATGGCGGACATCCCCCCGTCGCGGATGTTCCTGATCCGTGACGCCCTCAACGCTTATAAGCAAAAGAATGGTACGACTGCGGTCACTTTCGATGCATCACAGGGGGACGGCGGCGCAAGCCTACCCGGTGTCCCCAAAGAACTTCTCGAAACCGCCCTTCAGCTTCAACTCTCTCATGGCAGCGCCTATGATCAGCCTTGGGGTACGGCCCGATTCCGCAAAGCCGCCGCCGAAAGCTACTGGCAGCTTGAGCCAGAATCCGGTTGGACGACCGAAAACATCATTTTTGTGCAAGGCGGTCGTGACGGACTGCAAAAAGCCTACTCGGCGATGGTCAATCTCGGCACGCAGGAAGTCGGCAGTGTGATCGTCGTATCGCGTGTGCCGTGGATCAGCTACAACTGGGGGCCTTATGCAATGGGCTTGAATGTGCTCCTCGCTCCCGGTGATCCGGCAGAGGGCTGGCGCTATACCCCTGAATCCATCCGCGCCTGTGCGGAATTTGCAGCCAAAGAAGGCCGCAAGATCGCCGGGATTGTCATTACATCGCCCGATAACCCCACCGGTCGCACGCTGTCCACCGACGAGCAAATTCTGCTCGCGCGCACGGCGCTCGAAGCCGGTTATCCTTACGTGCTGTTCGACTGGATTTACCATGGGGTGACGGATGGCGGCCACACGGACATTAACGCCGTGTTGAAAGCCTTCTCGCCGGAAGAACGCGAACGCTTGATCTTCCTTGATGGCATCACCAAGAGCCTCGGTGGATCGAATGTCCGCAGCGCACATTTACTGGTCGGCAAGAAAGTCGCCAAGTACTTGACCAGCCAAGCATCGCACGCCGTGATCCCAAGCTTCTTCTCACAAGCTGTCGCCATCGCCGCTTATGAGATGGGCTTTGGTAAAGCGGCGGCCAGCATCATCGAGCCAACCAAGCAAAGCCGCCGCGTTCTGCGCGATGCGCTGAGCGAAAAGAACGTTCGCTTCATCATGGGCGACGGCTACTACGCGTTCATCGACTGCACCCCGTACCTACAGGCGGGCGGATTGAAGGACAGCGAGGCGCTGCTCACCTATCTCGGTGAAAACTACGGAATTGCGGTGGTGCCGGGGATTTACTTCTCCAATGCGGGCGCGAACTGGGTACGTTTCTCGTATGCTACGCCGCCGGAAGTAACGCAGGGTGCGGTTGTGCGTCTGTTCGAAGGATTGGATGCACTCCTGTCCAAGTAGAGCGACAAAATCGAGTACTCGTTGAATCAAAAACGGGAGTGGCTTTCACAGTCACTCCCGTTTTCTTTAACCTGAAACGATGGGCTTAGGACGGCAGCAGCAGCACGCCGCTGATGACGTGGATGATACCGTTCTTGGCCGTGATATCCGTCACGATGACTTCGACTTGGTTGCCCGCGCCGTCCGTCAGGTAGACGTGGCCGTCAGTGACCGTCACAGCAAGCGACGCGCCATCAGCCGTCGTCAGCGACGTTTGAGCAGCCACATAAGCGGCATTGCGGACACCGAACACAATGTGGTTGCGCAGGAGCGGATCGAGCTGATCCGTGTTGGCCAACAGATCGGCGGCGCTGGTACCCAGCGTCGTGAGCGCAGCAGCAATCGCATCGTCGGTCGGCGCGAAGAGCGTCACACGGCCAACATTCAGCAGTGTGGCAACACCGCTCGCATCGACAGCGGCCTTGAGGGTCGTAAGCTGACCGGCATCCGACAGGGCAGCAAGGACTTCAGCAACCGTCAGGTGGCTGGTATCGCCCAGTGCGGCAACCGCAGCCTGAAGGGCATCGGCAGCGGGTGCTTCCGCCGTCGCTTCGGTCGTTGCTTCAGCAGTCACTTCAGCAGTCGCTTCTTCGGTGGCAGCTTCGGTCGCTGCAACCGTGGCTTCCGTCGTCGCCTCGGCAGTGACTTCAACGGTCGCGGCTTCGGTGGGCACTGCCGTCGGCGGCACTTCGGTCGCCGTCGGCGGAACCTCAGTAGCGGTCGGCGGCACTTCGGTCGCCGTCGGTGGGACGTCCGTTGCAGTTGGCGGCACTTCGGTAGCGGTCGGCGGTACTTCGGTCGCCGTCGCTTCTTCGGTGACCACTTCCGTCACCTCAACCATCGCCACTTCAACCGTTGCTTCTTCAGTCGCGGCTTCAGTCACTTCAGCAACCACTTCGGTCGCCTCAACTGTTGCGGCTTCTTCCGTGGCAACTTCAGTCGCCTCAGCAACCACTTCCGTAGCAACTTCAGTCACTTCAGCAACCACTTCCGTCGCTTCTTCGGTCGCAGCCGATTCGGCAGTAGCCTCTACGGGAGCTGCCGTTGGCGGGCGCGGTGTCGGCGTAGGAGCCGATGTGCCCGTGCAAGCAGCCAGCAAGGCGCTGATAACCAGAATTCCGATCAACAAATAGCGTCGAGCATTCGACATACTAACCCCTCCCAAGGTTGGCGCAGTGTTGGCAAATAAACACCCACACAGGGCGATAAATCTTTTGCCAGCCATAAAGAAACACTCTTGATCCAAACGTGATTGCGGCTGTGCGTCTATTGGAATAATGCCTGAAAATCAGGTCTATTTACGAAGCGTCCTGCACAAAACCGGCGAGACTTTGCCGATTATTGAGCGGTGTCGCCGGGACAGTCCCGTCAATGCGCTTGATCAAACCACTCAGCACATCCTTCGGCCCAAATTCGACAAACCGTTTTGCGCCCGCTGCAATCATGCGGCGAACACTTTCCGTCCAGCGTACGGTATGGGTAAGTTGATTAGTGAGCTCAGTCACAATTGCGTCGGGATCATGGAGCGATTCGGTCGTAACATTCGCATAAACCGGAATGCGAGGGGTTTGGAATGGGACGCGGATCAGTGCCTCGTGGAACGCTTGGGAGGCATCCTGCATCAATGGGGAGTGTGAGGCGATACTAACCGCCAGTTTGATAATGCGTTTGGCACCCGCTTCTTTTGCCAGTCCCATACCAATGTCCAGTGTAGCGACATCACCTGAAATGACATTTTGACCGGGGCAGTTATCATTCGCCAGCACCAAAACACCACCCGTTTGGGCAGCAGCACGGGCGCAAACATCACGGATCGGATCGGCATCCAAGCCGAGGATGGCGGCCATCGCGCCGGGGAATCGATCCCCTGCGGCCTTCATCACCCGTCCGCGTTCACGAACGATTTGCAATCCATCTTCAAAAGAGAGCGCGCCAGCCGCCACTAAGGCTGTGACTTCGCCAAAGCTGTGCCCTGCAAGAAAAGCAGGCACCGCTTGTGGACATTCGCTTTGCAGCGCTCGCAGGACAGCGATACCGTAAACGTAGAGGGCAGGCTGTGTGTTGATCGTATCGTTAAGAGCGTCTTCGGGGCCTTCAAAGCACAGCCGGGAGAGCGAAAAGCCCAGCAAATCATCAGCGGCTTGGAAAGTTTCACGGGCAGCAGGATACGCTTCGGCGATGTCCTTGCCCATGCCGACCAGTTGTGATCCCTGACCCGCAAACACGAAAGCCGTCGAAGCCCAATCCATCATGTGCGTATACGCTTAGTTGTGTGAAAAGAGGCGCAATTAACAAAAACATACAATGTGATCGCCACGTCGGCAAGGGGCACCACATTAGAAATATCTAAACAACCGCATATCAAATAGCGGTTAGAGGGTGCCGTTCAAAAAAAGAGCCGCACAGCACTACGTCCGTGCGGCTCTCGGAATGGCGACATCCAGCTTAGCTGTTGTTTTCTTCCACTTCCATGACCACCTGCCCCTTATACGTACCGCAGTTTGGGCAGACATGGTGAGCAACATGATAATTACCGCAGTTCTCGCACTTCACCAGATGCTTTAAATCAAGCGCATCGTGGGCGCGACGGCGGTGGGTACGACTGTGCGAGTGGCGCTTCTTGGGCAGAGGACCCACAGGCTTGCTCCTTCACCAATACAAAACCAGCAGATAATTACCACTGGCGTGAGACAACGAATTCAGGCGATTATAGAGGGGGGATCTGGCCCACGTCAAGGTAAAGCTTCACTATGAGACAGCGTTCAGGGACATCTGCATTGCCAAGGTCAACATCCATCGAGCCGCAAGAGCTGCCGGTTTGGATGCGACGTGCGGTACGTGGGACGGATTGGGGGGTGCTGCTTGCGGTGTTGTTCAGCCTCCTCATGGGATGGTCGTTCGTGCTGCAAAGTGAAATCCCGCGCACCAACGACTACGAACGCTATCTCTACCGGGTCGCAGATACTGCGCTCGCGATGCGCGAAGGGCGTTTGTATCCACGCTGGTCTGAATCGGCGCTGCGTGGATTTGGCGCGCCGGTACCCAATTTTTATCCGCCCTTACCCGTGTACTTGGCTGCATCCATTGATACATTGTTTACCAATAACCCCGTTAGCGCATTAAACATCTTATGCTTTGCGACGTTTCCGCTTGCTGGCGCATCGGTTTATGTACTGGTTGCGCGTCGAAAAGGCGGCGCGGCAGGGTTAGTCGCAGCAGTCCTCTATACTTCATCACCCAGCATTGGCATAATCGCGCCGCACATAATTGGCGATGTTCCCCGCGTGCTGCTGCATGCACTCGTACCGGGGTTTCTGTGGGCAGTTGAAGGGATGCTCATCAACCAACGTCCACAAGATACGGCTGCCCTCATCCTCTTTACGGCGGGCATCCTCTTGACAGATCCCATTTGGCTGCCGCTCGCCTTCCTACTGGCGATTCCCCTGTTCCTCAAATCGCTGCTAAACGCGAGGCACACCCACAGCGTGAGCACTCGCCAATTCGTTCGAAGCGTCCTCGCCTGCCTCTGTGGGATTGGGCTGAGCGCTTTTTTCTGGCTGCCTGCTTGGGCAGAGCAAGCCGCCATCCGCTGGGAGGCATCCCCGATTCAGCCTATGGGGATGCTCACGTTGCCGCAGCTTTTCACGCCCTTTTATCCTCTTGATCCCGACGCTATTCACCCACTCTTCTCCTACTCACTGGGCTTACCCTTGATCGCTGTGCTGGTGGTCACGCTGCCCATGCTTTTCCGGCGCGGGCATTTGTTTGAGCGTCTCTATTTCCTCCTAGGGAGCTTCCTAGCGGCAGTACTACTACTCATTTTTCCAGAGCGCACGGAATGGTTGGGAATTGTCACGTTGAGTATGGCACTGGCGGCCAGCGGGCTTATAGGCTGGCAGCAGGTGGTTCCGCCGGTTGGACGGCGAATTCTACTGCCGTTAGGCCTCGCCGCCATGGTTATCGGCGCATACGGGGTTTGGTTAACCCCTCACTGGCGCACTTCCACGTTGGATTTCACTCCGGCCAGTCAAATAAGGTTTGAGCAGTCCGGCTATGGCGTTGCCGTCGTCCCTGCCAGCGATCCGGTGCCGCTGCCGATCACGTTAACCTCGACTGTTCCGGTTGGGGCATTCCGGGACAGCAGTGCCAGCCCTATCGAGATTATTTCCGGCAGCGGCAGCGCGCAGGTGGGTACGCTGAGCATGCAGAGTCATCATTTTAGCTTTCAGGTACGCGCACTCGCGGCAGTGAGTTTGCGGCTGCTTGTCGCGTGGTTCCCCGGCTGGCAAATCACCAATGCCACCATTCCAGCAACACTCAATGCCACCACCGACGGGTTGATGGAAATCACCATACCGGAAAATCAGGGTGGCGAGTTCAGCGTCGATCTAAACACTACGCCAATTCGACAGGCTTCGTGGTGGATAGCGGGTTTAAGCGCGGTAATCAGCGTCATCACGGTGTTTATGCTTCGGCATCACCCGCTAGACGAGAGCGAACTTTTTCCGCTTATCACCCGCGAAGAGGCGACTCTCACAGGGATCGCGGTGACAACGTTTGTCATCGTCTTGGGTTTATTCGCGGCACCCTTTTCCCCGTTCCCAATTGGAAGTCGTGCAGGCATTGATCTGGATACAAGTTTTCCGCTCCATACGCGGACGGATGGGGGAATCGAAGCACTTGCTTATCAGGTTGACCGTGCGCAATTTCAACCGGGCGAAACGGCACCGATCACCCTATATTGGCGAACACTTCGCTTTCTCGATCAAAACTATTATGCCCGTATCACGCTGATTGATCCCGCTACCGGCACGCCAGTCAGTGCTACTCCATTTCGCTTGCTCGGTAATTACCCCACGCGCCGTTGGCTGACAGGGCAGCACGTACGCGACACATACTCCGTTCCTATTCCTGCTGGCTTTTCGCAAGGCACCTATCAGGTCGCCGTAGAGATCCGCACCTGTACTGCGGAGTCTGGGTGCAGTAGTGAAAGCGCGCTGTCCTTTTTCAATCCAAATGGAGTGTCTTTAGGGCGCACGCTCGTGCTGCCGGTCGAACTGACGATTTACCGCTGAGGGTTTAGGCCGCCAATCAGCATAAATTCGCACGGTCTTATACAGCGTGGTCTGCTTGTAAATTACCGCCCCTACAGTACAATTGCCGCACTTTAGGCTGAAGGATCATGGTTTCAGAAAGGCTTGGGAACGTGGCAGCAAATAAGGATTATGCGGCACAGTTGGGACGCGCGTGGGCATATCACCGCCAAGGCAACAATGACGGAGCGATTCAGGAGTTCACAGCCGTTCTGAACAGTGACGGCAGCAATCTCGATGCCCTCTATGGTTTGGGATTGGCGCAGCGTGCCAGCGGAAAAAGCAGCCTCGCCGTCGAAACGTTTGGCAAACTGCGTGGGTTGGTCGCGACATCGCTGCAAGAAAACCCCGGTACCGACCGCTTCGAAATGTTGGAACGTATGGTGAATCAGCGCTTGGCCGAACTGGAAGGTAATTTGACCGTCTAATTCGACCGGTCTTTCGGAGACAAGATGAATAAGCGCGAGCGCATCGAACGGACAATCGCAGGCGAACCCGCAGATCGTGCGCCCGTCGCATGCTGGCGACACTTTCCCGGTGATGATCAACGTGCTGCTGATTTTGCGCAGGCGATTGTTTCTTACCAGCAGCAGTACGACTGGGACATTGCCGTCGCAGCACCCGCGAACAGCTATCTCGTGACCGATTATGGTGCGTTTGACGAATGGCAGGGGGCCGTGGATGGCACACGGAGCTTTGCCAAACGTGCGATCACTCGCTCGCTGGACTGGACAAACCTGCGACCGCTTGATCCGGCAAGAGGCTCACTGGGTCGTGCGATGGATGGCGTCCGTAGTGCTGCTGAAACCCTTGGGGAAGCATCACCGCTGCTGGTGATGGTTTACAGCCCTCTTGTGCAAGCAGCGGATTTATCGGGGGATAACACGCTGATTCGACACGCGCGCACACAGCCCGAACGCTTACACACCGGTTTGAATACCCTGACCGAAACGACTCTGCGGTGGATCGATGCACTGCGTCGGCTGCCAGTAGGCGGTGTGTTGTATATCATCCGCCATGCGGATTATGGGCAATGGAGTGATGAGGAATACGCCACTTTCGGGCTGCCCTATGATCGCAAGATTCTCGATGCCTTACCGAGCAAATTTTGGCTGAATATCGTGCAGCTCGGCGGAGAGCTACCCATGTTCAAGTTCGCCGGGGCTTTCAAAGCACAGGCGGTTAATTGGCGTGACCGCGATGGAGAGCCCTCGTTGGCGCTTGGCAAAACGCTGTTCAACGGCGCGGTGTGTGGGGGTGTCAGTGCCCATGATTTGGCGTATGGGACACCAAATCTCATTCGTGACAGCGTGCGCGATTCGCTCGTGCAAATGAACAGCCGTCGTCTAATCGTTACACCGGGCAGCCTCAGCGCAATCACCACCCCGCTGTCGCATCTGCGTGCGCTGCGTGAAGCCGTTGAGTGGAAGGCATAGCCCGCATGTCGCTGCGAGTCATCGCGGGGAGCGCCAAAGGTCGTCAGCTTAAGCGCGTGCCGGGCGATACCACCCGCCCGATTATGGATCGTGTCAAAGAAGCGCTTTTCAGCATTTTGGGACGTGATGTTTTAGACGCTCGCGTTCTCGATATATTCGCTGGAACCGGCAGCGTGGGAATTGAGGCGCTCAGCCGGGGTGCAAAACATGCAGTCTTTATGGATCTGGAGCCGAAAGCGATCCAGACTATTCAAGAGAACTTGACGCTCACCAAACTCACGCAGAAAGCAACTGTTCGGCGTGGCGATGCGTTTTCATATTTAGGTGGTCGGGTTGAACAACCCTACGATCTTATCTATGTTGCGCCGCCACAGTACAAAACCATGTGGTTGAAAACCTTGCAATTGATCGACCAGCAGCCAGCATGGCTGGCCGCTGATGGCACCATCATCGTACAAATTGATCCCAGTGAGTACCAACCTGCGGCCCTCACCCATTTTGAGATCGATGACGAGCGCAAATACGGGAATACTTTACTGATCTTTCTTTCCCACCCGCAGCCCGGTGAATCCACCGAGCCGTCTGCTCAGGAGTAAATCGTCAGTGGTCGACTTAACGCATCTGGAAGCCATCGTCAAAGAACTCCTTACGATTTACGAGATCGCCGCCCCTCCTATTTCGGTTGAGCAGATCCTGCAAAGCCCGCGCGATGATATGTGGGAGGAAATCGACATCACCCAAATTTCAGCGAGTTTCTTTCGCGTGGGTGCTGGCTATTCACCTCGCATGTCGATGGCACGGGTACTGGCGCGCCACATTGCCCTCAGCGATTGGGGAAAAGCACGCGGATTGGAACCCATTCGCAGTGATGAGCCGGTGCTGCAAGCTTTCGCGCGCATGATTGTGATGCCCGCCAGCTTCATCATGGAATTGAAGGACAACGCGCGCACTCCGGAACTCATAGGCGCGCATTTTGAGGTTCCCGCGGAGGACGCGCGGCTTCGCTTGGAAGATTTGGGCGCTTATACACCCTGATCGCGCGGATGCTGAAGAATCTGTCGTGCCAGCGCTAAGGCTTCGACGCTTGTGTGAATTTGGCCGTCAACTTGTGCCTCGCGGATTCGTTCGAGAATTTCCCCAATGATCGGCCCTGACTTGATGTGAAGTTGGGCGATCAACTGCCGCCCGTCCAACAGCGCGGGCGGTTCCACCCACTCGTCATAATGCTCAAAGTAGGCGCTGAACAGCGCACCTGCCTGCTCAACCACTCGCAGCCATTCATCCTGCTTTAACAGCGGCCCGGCAGCCGCCAAATAGCGCGCAAGGCTGATCAACAGGACATCTACCCCAGCAGGCCCGGTTGCTCGCCAAAAACGATACATCATCAAAGGCGTAGGTTCATCAAACCCGAACTGCATAAAAGCATCTCGTGAACGCGCAATCGCCGCCAATCGATCGCGCTCCGTATTGCTCAGACGAAGTGCCGCCGCACGATCCTCCATCGCCTTATAATCGAGATGCCCACACAAAACACTTAGGTTGAGAAGTGCCCGATGGGCACGATCATTCGGATAGGTCGTTTCCAGATGCGTTTGCAGCGCTTTGCGATAGCGATCGCTCACCATCACAAACGTTCCAAGCGTAAACTGAGCGGCGGTATGATCACTGCGTTGAGGGCTGATCGCCGCGAGGAGTTGATTCAACTGTTCCAGCGTGTGCATGGCGAGCGTGAAACCGTCCGCAAAAACCCCCTGACCGGGCAGTGTTCGCAGCACGGCGGTTTCCGGTGCGATCACTTGCAGCAGCCCTACCGCTTCCACAATCCGCAGCGCGGCTTCTGGTTTTTCCAGCACCAGCAGGTTGAACAATTCATCGCGCATCCGTTCCGGTGAAACTTGATGCAGGGATGCCGCCGCCGCACGCATGTCCTTGAGGGTTTCTGGTTCGATCCGAAATCCATATTTGACGCTCTGACGCACGCCGCGCAGCGCACGGATAGGATCATCCAAGACCGCATGCGGATTGCAGCGCCGAATAACCCGCGTCAGTAAATCCTGTTCGCCCCCTAGCGGATCGATCAGCGCATTCAAGTTACCCCGCAAATCGACTGCCATCGCATTGATCGTGAAATCCCGGTCAAGCAGATCGCTCGTTAAATCAACGCCGCGAAAGGTTGCGACATCGAAACTCAGGGTTCCCGCCGAGGTTTTGACCAGTGCGCGGCCAACATTCCGCTCTGAATCCAGCGCATAATAGTCCCCGCGCATCACATTTGCGATTTTGCGGGCGACCGCCATACCGCTGCCGGGAGTCGCCATATCAATATCCTTGATAGGCCGCCGCATATAAGCATCCCGCACGGCCCCACCGACGATATAAACGGCAGTCTCCATGCTGGCAAGCGCATCCTGCAAATCAAGGATAATGTCATCCCAGACGAGGATACGCGATGGAGAGTTATTTGAGGTAGACATCTTTTTTGACCACCCCGACAAACGGCAAATTGCGGTATTTTTCGTCTAGATCAAGCCCATAGCCGAACACAAACTTGTCGGCGATCTTGAAACCGGTGTAATCAACCGGGATATTGATGGTACGCCGGGATGGTTTATCAAGCAGTGCGCACAGTTTTACACTGGCAGGCTTTCGCGATGTCAGCATCTCAATCACGAATTTGAGCGTATGCCCGCTGTCGATGATGTCTTCGACGATAAGCAGATGCATGCCCTGTACATTTCGGCTCAAATCCATCACGATGCGTACATCGCCCATTGATTCGCGTGCGCCTGCACCATAGCTGGAAACGGCTAGAAAGTCGATCTCATGCGGCACGCTGATCTGCCGCATCAAATCAGTCAGAAAAACAACACCGCCCTTCAAAATGCAGACCAACATCAAACCCTGCACATTGGCATAATCGCGTGAGATTTCTTCGCCAAGCTCCTTCACCCGAGCTTGGAGGGTGGCTTCATCAATGAGAACTTCATCAAGCAGTGCGTCGTAATGCGAACTCATGGTGACCTCGTTCTAAATATGACAGAAAAGTATACCCAAATTATCCGCACCGATAAGCCCATGATCACTGCTTTGATGCAAGTTTCTGAGACGAAATGGAGGAAGTGATCACATATAGACAATGTTCCTGTGCAAAATGTATCGAATTTCCTTGCCCAAGATTACTCGTATGAGGCACGTTCAGTCTGTTATGCACGCGGCTTCGAAACCACCTGCGTGCACATAAGGGTAAGGAAACATTTGATGTCTATTTCACACATCAGCACACTGAGTGACACGATTACCCACCGTCCTTTCAGCGGCGACGAGGATTGGTGGCGCATCCGCCAGCTTTTGATCGAAACAACTCCCATCACGCCAATTGAATGGAATTGGGAAATCCGCCGTTGGGATGGGTGGCGCTATCACAATCCTGATTCAAATTTAACGCCGGAATGGTCACGGCGAATTCACCTATGGGAAACGGCCTCCGGCAAACTGGTCGGTGTCGTTCATCCTGAAGGCAAAGGAGATGTATTCCTTGAGCTGCATCCGGATTATCGCAGTCTTCAGGAAGAGATGTTCGCGTGGGCAGAGGAACATCTCAGCATTGAAATGCAGGACATGGGAACACAAATTGAAACGTTTGTATGGGATTATGATGCGCCGCGTCGGCGCGTGCTGCGGCATCGTGGATGGGAGCCCGCTGGCTGGAGTGGGGTCGTACGGCGGCTGCGTTTCGGCGGGCAGGCACTTCCCCCGGTAACCGTAGACAAGGGTTATCGTCTACGCACCGTCCACACCGCTGATCGTGATGACTGTCAGCGGATCGCCCATCTGCTGAATGCGGCGTTTGGGCGCAGTTTCCACAGCGCGGAAGAAGTCTACACCTTCGTGACCCAGTCACCGTCTTACCGAACAGATCTCGATCTCGTCGCTGAAGCACCAGACGGATCGCTGGCCGCCCTTGTGGGCGTCACCTATGATGAGATAAACCAGCGGGCCATCTTCGAGCCTGTCTGCACCCATCCACTGCATAGGCGTCATGGGCTGGCGCGCAGTTTGATGTTCGAAGGGATGCACAGGGCGCGCGCACTGGGTGCGCTGGAAATTACCGTAGCGACCGGGGATGATCTCGCCGCCAACGAACTATACGACTCGATTGGCTTTACGGAAGCCTACACGGGGCGCGGCTGGAAGAAGCTCGTCTAGTCGCGTTAAACAAAAAGAGACGGGGCTGTTTCCCCGTCTCCATCAAATTAGACTGCGTGATGTACCTGCAAACTGCGCACCTTCAGCGGCTTTTGGCGCAGCGCGCGGATACCCTGAACCGTCGCGGTCGCCGCGCTCATGGTGGTGACGATCGGCACCCCGTAGAGGTGGGCGGTGCCGCGAATAAGGGCGCCGTCGTAGTGCGCTTGTCCGCCGCGCGGCGTATTGATGATCAATGCGATTTCACCCGCACGGATCGCATCTACAATATTCGGTGCGCCTTCGCTCACTTTCGGAATGATGCGGACAGGCAGACCAATAGACTCAAGATATTCTGCTGTGCCAAGCGTTGCCACCAGCGAAAAACCGAGTGCAACCAGATCGCGCGCGACTTTCGTCACGGCACCACGATCAAACGGGTTCACACTGATGAACACGCTGCCACTGCTTGGAAGTGCCGTATTCGCGGCCAGTTCAGCTTTATAGAACGCGTGGCCGAAGCCGCTGGCATGGCCCATCACTTCGCCAGTCGAGCGCATTTCTGGCCCCAAACGCGCATCCACACCGGGGAATTTCTGGAACGGCAGCACCGCTTCCTTAACGAAGAAGCCGTCAACGCGCGGTTCATCAAGGAAGCCGATTTCGGGCAAAGTCATCCCCGCTGCGATCTGGGTGGCATACTTCGCCAGCGGAATCCCCGTCGCCTTGCTGACGAACGGCACGGTACGGCTGGCGCGTGGATTCACTTCCAGCACGTAAACAACTTCATCCTTGATGGCGAACTGAATATTGAACAGCCCGCGCACGCCCATCGCTTTACCGATTTGCTGTGTGTATTCACGGATGATCTCGACATGGTAGTAGCTCACCTTGTACGGCGGCAGCACGCAAGCCGAATCGCCGCTGTGGACACCGGCTTCTTCGATGTGCTGCATGATCCCGCCAATGGTGACGTTCGATCCATCGCACAGGGCGTCCACGTCGATTTCAAAGGCATCGTCAAGGAATTGATCGATCAAAACCGGATGGCTGTTCCATTCGATGTGTTTATCGATCCAGTTCAGCAGCATTTCATCATCGAATACGATCGCCATCCCACGCCCGCCGAGGACATAGCTGGGGCGTACCAGTACCGGGTAGCCAATTTTGTGAGCTGCTGCTAACGCTTCTTCGCGGGTGAGCGCTGTTGATCCGGCAGGCTGATCAATTTCAAGCTGCGCCATCAGCGCGTTGAACTGCTTGCGATCCTCCGCCAAATCGATCGTATCGACCGATGTTCCCCAAATCGGCGCGCCCGCATCTGCCAGTGCCCGCGCCAAGTTGAGCGGTGTTTGCCCGCCGAACTGCACCAGCACGCCGTCGGGCTTCTCAGCATCGATGATGTTCAGCACGTCTTCGAGCGTCAGCGGCTCAAAGTAGAGGCGATCTGCCGTGTCATAGTCGGTGCTGACCGTTTCCGGGTTGCAGTTGACCATGATCGTCTCATAGCCCATCTCTTTGAGGGCGAAACAGGCATGCACGCAGCAGTAATCGAACTCAATCCCCTGCCCGATGCGATTGGGGCCGCCGCCCAACACAATCACCTTCTTGCGATCGGTGATCTGGGCTTCATCATCCTGCTCATAGGTGGAATACAGGTAAGGCGTGTGCGCTTCAAATTCCGCCGCGCAGGTATCGACCCGGTAGTAGCTGGGAACTACGCCGAGTGCCTTGCGATACTGTCGCACAGCCATTTCATCTGTCTGAAGAATCTGCGCCAAGTGTTTATCGCCAAAACCATACTGCTTCAGCGTCAGCATACGCGCTGCGTCGATCTGTTCCAGCGAGGATTTTGTGTCGAGCAGATCAGTTTGCATGGCCGCGATGTCCGCCAATTGGCGCACGAACCACGGATCAAACCCGGTCGTTTCAGCAACCTGCTCCGGGCCGAGGCCATCATGCAATGCCGATGCAACTTGAAACAGCCGCTGCGCTGTCGGCACCTTAAGCACTTCCGGTTGCGTGATCGGTAGCTTATAACCGAAGCCAAGCATGCCAATATCCAGCGATCGAATACCCTTTTGCAGCGCTTCTGCGAAGGTGCGGCCAATTGCCATCACTTCGCCGATCGCCTTCATCTGTGGGCCAAGGCGGTTATCTGCACCGGGGAATTTAGCGAAGTCCCAGCGCGGGATTTTCACCACCACGTAATCGAGCGATGGCTCAAAGCTGGCAGGCGTCACCCGTGTGATGTCGTTCGGGATCTCGTCGAGCGTGAACCCAACCGCCAGCAGCGCGGCGATTTTCGCGATCGGGAATCCCGTCGCTTTGCTCGCCAGCGCTGATGAGCGCGACACACGCGGATTCATCTCGATCACGTAGACTTGACCATCGGCGGGGTTGATGGCGAACTGCACGTTCGCACCACCGGTCGCCAACCCAACGCGATCAAGGACGATGCGCGCCATATTGCGCAGCCGTTGAAGTTCCTTATCGGTCAGGGTTTGCGCCGGGGCAACCGTGATGCTGTCACCTGTGTGCACTCCCATCGGATCAAGGTTTTCGATGGTGCATACGACGACGAAATTGCCCGCCGTATCGCGCATCACTTCCAGTTCGTACTCTTTCCAGCCCAGCACGCTCATCTCAATGAGCACCTGCCCAACCGGACTGAGCTTGATTCCGCGATCCGCGATGGTGCGCAGTTCAGCTTCGTCGTAAGCCACACCGCCGCCTGATCCGCCGAGGGTGAACGATGGGCGAATCAGGACAGGATAGCCTATTTCCTGTGCCGCTGAAACCGCCTGATCGACACTGCTCACGACATGACTTGGCGGACAGGCCAGCCCAACTTCGATCATCGCGTCCTTGAACAACTGGCGGTCTTCAGCCAAATCAATGCTTTCCATGATCGCGCCGATCAGCTCAACGCCATGCTTGGCGAGAATGCCCTGCTCGCTCAGTGCTTTGGTCAGGTTGAGCGCCGTTTGCCCGCCCACCGTCGGCAGCAGCGCGTCGGGCTTCTCACGTTCGATGATTCGTTCAAGGATTTCCGGCGTCAGCGGTTCCACATAGGTCGCGTCGGCAAACTCGGGATCGGTCATAATCGTCGCCGGGTTGCTGTTGACCAGCACCACGCGGTAGCCCTGTGCGCGCAGCACCTTGCACGCCTGCACACCGGAATAGTCAAATTCGCAGCCCTGCCCGATGACAATCGGGCCGGAGCCAATAATCAAGATCGTTTGAATGTCTGTTCGTTTTGGCATGGTGTTATGGCCGTCCGCATCAGTGCGAGAATGCCTGTTCAAACTCCTGTATCATCATCACGATGGCAATCCCGCCAACAATCATCGATAAAACCCCTGTGACCATGAGTACTCAACAGATCGTGCCTGACCAGCGGGCGCGCGTGGAGTCGTCAGCCGTGCGCCACAACCGGCGCAGCCGTCGAATCAGCAGCACAGCCCCAACACCGACAATGGGAATGAGGATGAACAGCAGAACTGTGGAGAGGGAAATCATGGATTCACTGTTGGGGTTCATATCGCGACGGTGTCTCCTTCGTGTTTGACTCGTCCCACGAATTCATCGAAGAGGTACAGCGAGTCATGCGGCCCCGGTGAAGCTTCCGGGTGATACTGCACGCTGAACACGCCAAGCGCCTCATGGCGCAGCCCTTCGATCGTATGGTCGTTCAAGTTGATGTGCGTCACTTCGCCGCCATTCAGATCGCTGTCCTGCGTCACCGCGAAGCCGTGATTGTGCGAGCTAATCTCGATCACTCCGGTGAGCAGGTTTTTGACCGGTTGGTTGCCCCCACGATGCCCGAAGCGCATTTTTTCGGTTTTGCCACCCAATGCCAATGCAAGAATTTGATGCCCAAGGCAGATTCCAAAAATTGGCACTTTGCCAAGCAAATTCCGCGTGTTGTCGATCATATAGGTGACTGCCGCCGGATCACCGGGGCCGTTGGATAAGAACACCCCCGCAGGCTGCATCGCGAGGACTTCCTCAGCCGTGGTGCGCGCTGGAACCACGGCCACGCGCAGCCCGCGATCCGTCATCATGCGCAGAATATTGCGCTTGATTCCGGTGTCATAGGCGACGATCAGCGCGCCATTCGGATCGTAACGGTGATTCGCGTACCACTGCGGATCGCTTTGTTCCGTCCAGTGGTACGGCTCAGCACAGGTGACATCATCCACCAAATTCGCACCGCTCATATCCGGGGCATGCCGCGCCATCTCGATCAGCGCCGCCGGATCATGCGCTGCTTCGCCATGAGCAATCGCCGCCCGCATGACCCCTTTTTCGCGGATATGCCGCACCAGCGCCCGCGTCGCCACCGCGCTGATGCCGATCACACCCTGTTCGCGTAGATAGCCATCCAAATCGCGCTGGCTGCGCCAGTTGCTCACCGTGGGGGAAAGTTGGCGGACGATGAAGCCCGCCACCCACACCCGATCCGATTCCACATCGTCCGGGTTGATCCCCGTATTACCAACATGAGGAACCGTCATCGTTACGATTTGCTTGTGATACGAAGGATCGGTCAGGATTTCCTGATACCCAGTCATCGACGTGTTGAAGACGAGTTCGCCCGTCTGCGCACCATCCGCGCCAAACCCCTCGCCCGTGAACGTCCGCCCATCTTCGAGCGCCAGCAGTGCTTTCATGGGGTTAGCTCCGGTAGTGTCCGTTGATCGAGACATAATCGTGGGAGAGGTCACAAGTCCAAATGGTGGCGTCTCCGGTTCCCATCCCGCAGTCGAGCGTGACAACGATTTCTTCAGCCTTCGCCAGCGCGGTTGCGGCGGCTTCGTCGTAGTTCGCAGGGACACCGCCTGTGAACAGCAGCACTAACTGCTTCTGATCAGGACTCGCGTAGGTCAAACTCATCTTTTCGGGAATCACGGCAATCCCGGAACGCCCTGCCGCCGCCACAATACGTCCCCAATTCGCATCACCGCCATAGAAAGCCGTTTTGACGAGTGGGGATGTCGCAATAGCATTCCCTATTTGCTGAGCGGCGTCAGCATCCGGCGCGCCTTTGATGTTCAAAGTGATGAACTTAGTCACCCCTTCGCCATCCCGCACGATCATCTGTGCCAGCGCTTGAGCCACATGCAGCCCGTAGTGCGCCATGAGTCCCTGCAGCCCTTCAACACCGGAGTTCTCCCCGGTCGCTGCATTTGCGAGCAGCAGCAGCGTGTCGTTGGTGCTCATATCGCCATCCACGACGATTCGATTGAAACTCCGCTCAGTCACTTGAGTGAGCACAGATTGTGCGAATTGGGGATTCATCGATACATCGGTTGCTAAAACGCCCAGCATCGTCGCCATATTCGGGGCGATCATCCCTGCCCCTTTGGCAATCCCGGCGATGTGCCCCTCAAAGTTAGCAATAGCATCAGCTTTGAACACTGCACCGCTCAGTTTAGGGCGCGTATCGGTCGTCATGATCCCCTGCGCGGCGGCTTCCCAGTGATGCTCGCCGAGCGCATCGACCGCCAAGCCGATCCCGCGCTGAATCTTCTCCATCGGAAGCTGTGTGCCGATCACGCCGGTAGACATCACCAGCACTTCATCTTCGCGGATGCCCAGCTTCTCCGCCGTCCAGCGCTGCATCTGGTGGGCGTTGTCGATTCCCTGCTGTCCGGTGCAGGCGTTCGCGCACTTGGTGTTGACGATCACCGCGCGAATGTGGGTGTTATTCTTCGCCAGCGTTTCCTGATCGACAAGCACAGGCGCGGCTTTCACCGTATTGGTCGTAAACACGCCCGCAGCCACACACGGCGTTTCACTGTAAATCAAGGCCATGTCGAGCGCACCATCGGCTTTCAACCCGGCGTGAATGCCTGCGACTTTGAAGCCTTTGACGAAAACAGGAGTCGAGGTCTCTTGCGACATTTAGTGCGCGCCTCCGCTGGCAGCAAGGATCGTGGTCAGGTGATTAATCAGGTGATCTACATCATGTTTCTGCGCAATCAACGGCGGCACGAAGCGGATCACGTTCGGCCCCGCGTTGACCATCAGCAGACCGTTCTGGTAACCGGCGTCGATAATCGGTGCGACATCGCCGTGCAGTTCCAGCCCAACCATCAGGCCGCGTCCGCGAATTTCTTTCACCAACGGGCTGTTGATTTCTTCCAGCCGTTCTTTCAGGTAAGCACCCGTTTCGCTGACGCTGCGCAAGAAAGCCGGTTGGCTGATTCGATTGAAAACGTATTTAGCGACCGTCGTCGTGAAAGGATTGCCCGCGAAGGTCGATCCATGCTCGCCGGGGTGAATGTGACTAGCAACCGTTTCGGTCGTCATGATCGCGCCGATCGGCAGCCCATTTCCGAGCGCCTTGGCAATCGTCTGAATATCTGGCGTCACGCCGCTTTTCTGGCTCGACCACAGATCCCCCGTGCGCCCCATCCCGCACTGGATTTCGTCGAAGATCAGCACCGCGCCATGCTGATGGGTGAGTTCGCGCAGCCCCTGCAAAAATTCCGGCGTCGCTTCGGTGATCCCGCCCTCACCTTGCAGCGGCTCGAGGATCACGGCGGCGGTCTTGTCGCTGATGACAGCGCGCGCGCTGTCCAAATTGTTGAACTCTGCGACAATCACCCCCGGCATGAGCGGATGGAACGGCTTCTGATACTTATCTTTCGGCGTAACCGAGAGTGCGCCTAGCGTGCGCCCATGAAACGCATTTGTGAAACACACCACTTCTTTGCGTTCCGTGTCGCCGTGATCGTAGGCGACTTTGCGCGCAAATTTGAGCGCACCTTCGACCGCTTCGGTGCCGCTGTTTGTGAAAAACACGCGGTCAGCAAACGACTTTTCGACAATCTGTGCGGCCAGTTCTGCCTGCGGCGCAGTGTAATACAGATTGCTGGTGTGGATGAGCCCGGTCGCGGCCTCCTGAATCGCCTTGACGAACCCCGGATCGCCATAGCCCAACGCGTTGACGGCGATGCCTGCTACCCAGTCCTGATAAGCCTTACCTTCGGTATCGTACAAGGTCATCCCTTCGCCGTGCGACAGCACGAACGGCGGGCGCTTGTACGACTGGACGACATAATCGTTTTCTTGCTGAATGACCGGATTGAGCTGCTGTATCGTATCGACCACCCCTGAACTCCTTTATGTTGAGCCTGTATTTACCTGTCCAAAGATTTGTGACCAGTTGAGCCGCCGTTCAACCCAGTCCGGCGATGCACGCCGCGCGTCCACCCAACCATTCGCCGCTTCATAGCGGATCGTCGCCAAACACCATCCGAGGATTCGCTCGGCGACTTCGTGACTGATCTTGCCGGATTCCAGCACATGCAAGGCTAGATCGCGGCTGTAATTCGACGTTTTCACCAGCGCGTTGTAGAGCAGATGGTGCAGCTCGTGACAGTTCGCGCACAGTTGAATGGTGACCTTGTTTTCGCCGTGCATGGCGATATCCCATAAGTGATGGCGGTGCGATGACGGATAGCCGCAGGCTGAACAAGCCGTGATCCGCTCCTTGTAGGTGGGGCGGCGGCGCTTCTTGATCCGCTGGTATTTGCGCAGGCGGTAAAAGTCCAGCCAATACGCGATAATACTCAAGCGCTCCTCATCATCGTGGTGCGCAGCGAACACCCCATCAAACGAACCGATCAGTTCGTCGGACTGTTTATCGCTGTGCAGCTCACGGATCAACGCGAACAGTTCTTCGATCATCGCCTGTTCGCGGTTGTGCTCATCACTCACGATCGTTTCCTTGAAACCTGTCGATCTCCTACCGCTTTATGCGCTTGCAGTGCACACTGTACCGCCGTGCGCCTTCAGCCCTTCCAAGTTCGTGATCACCGCCTGTTTCGCGCCATTTTTCAGCGCTTCCAGTGCCGACTGCACCTTCGGGATCATGCCGCCGAAAATCGTCCCGTTCTCGATCAATGCTTTAACGCGCTCTGGTGTCAGCGTATCGGCAAGCTGTCCGTTCACCAGCACCCCGGCGACGTTCGAGATCAAGTACAACCTGTCGGCATCCATCGCTGCGGCGACCGCGCCGGCCACTTGATCGGCGTTCACGTTATAAGCGCTGTCCGATCCCAAGCACACAGGCGCGATCACGGGCGTAATCCCCTGATCGAGCATGTCCTCCAACACATCAGCGCGTACCGAGGCCACGACCCCCGTAAAGCCCATATCTTCGCTGGCATGCAGCATCTTCTCGGCCTTGATCAACCCGCGATCGACGCCGCTCATCCCCTGCGCATCAATTCCCGCCGCGAGCAGCGCCCGCACCAACATCGTATTGACGGTGCCGCGCAGCACCATTTCCACGACTTGCAGCGATGCCGCATCGGTGATGCGAACGCCATCCATATAGCGGGGTTCAATCCCCATCTGCTGCTGCATCGCACTAATCGACTTGCCGCCGCCATGCACGACGATCACCGGCACGTCGATCTCTGCGACGACGCGCGCAAACTCCGCCAGATAAGCCGGATCATCCAGCTCATGACCACTAATTTTCAGGACGATAGGGTTTGCCATGATGTTCCCTTAAAGCAGTGCTGTTGTTTCTGCGAAACCAAACATCAGATTAAAGCACTGTACCGCCTGACCTGCCGCCCCTTTGCGCAGGTTATCGGTCACGCTGGTGATATGCAGGTACTGCCGCGTGATCGGTGTCAAGCTGATTGCCGCACCATTCGTGCGTACCACATGCTTGAGCGTCGCCTGCTGGCCCGCGGGCAGCACGTTGACGAGCGGTTCATGGCTGTACGTTTCCTCGTAAAGCGCCTGTGCCTGATCGCTCGTAAAACTGTCCGCCAACGTGACATAGATGCTCGACATCAAACCGCGATCGACCGGCAGCAGATGCGGCGTGAAAATCAGCATCCCCACCTGCGGATCGAGTTTATGCATTTCCTGTTCGATCTCGCCAACATGACGATGTGAACGTCCCGGGCTGTACGGTGATAGGTTTCCAAAGACTTCAACGAAGTGTAAATTCGGTTTCGGGTCGCGTCCCGCACCGCTAACGCCGCTTTTGGCATCGACGATCACGGGCGAGTTTGGCGCAATCGCCTTATGGCTCAGCAGCGGGTACAACCCAAGCAGAGTCGTGGTTGGGTAGCAGCCCGGTGCGGCGATTACGCTTTTGCCGATGATGTTGTCGCGATTGATTTCAGGGAGGCCGTACGGAGTGGGGAGCATTTCAGGGTGCGGATGCGCGTGGTTATACCACTGTTGGTAACTTTCCGGCGTATCGAGCCGCAAATCCGCCGACAAGTCAACGACTTTGACACCCGCCGCCGCTGCTTTCGCCGCCATATTTGCGCTTATACCATGCGGCAGCGCTAGAAACACCACGTCCACCGTGCCCAGATCCGCTTGATCGTGCGGAACATAGTGCAGCGAGGTAAACGGCACCACTTGCCCCGCATAGGTGCTGGAAGTAGCGAACACGATCTCGACCTGTGGATGGTGGGACAGGATTTCAACCACATCCTGACCTGCATACCCTGAAGCGCCGTAGACCCCGGCGCGTACCTTCGACTCGCTCATCGATTCTCCTTACGAGAGATTGACAACGCCATACAAGTAAAAACCCCCTGCCTCATTGTGGGAGGTCAGGGGGCTTGGATTTCCGTTTCGTTTCGGGATGGCCTTGCGCGGCGCTCGTCCTAACGCGAAAAACCCAAGTTGACCTCATGTGTCAACGGGCGACGACGGTACTCGCGGCGGCGGCGCGGGGTATTCGGTTGTGAATTCGCAAAACACGCCAGCATGTAGGTATCCTCTGGAAACTCGCATACTATACGGTAGATCGGCGTGGGTGTCAATAAACATCCACGGAGTGGTTCTATGCAGTATCGTTTGACCCGCGCGTTCCTCAATCTGCTCAGTTTTCCGCTGATTCATATAGCCATCGACGCGGGAATCGTCTTGAACGCTCGTGATCCAATCGCAGCCGTTCCCATGCGCTTCTTATTCGAACAAGCGGCACTCCTTTCACAACCCTATGTGTTGATGCATCATCGCTATCCAACCGCCTTTGAGCTCACCGCGTTTGTCGGCAGCAATTTGATTCTCTCAATCGTCGTGCTGATTGGATGGTGGGTGATTCTTTCAGCACTGATTTTGCGGATCGCACGCTTGATCCTCGAAAAGCTGCCGCTGCGGTTGCACCATTATGTGATTGGCGGAGTCGGTTTGGTGCTGTGCTTGACACTCTGGAGCGCACTTCAAAACAGCGTTCCCGATCAGATCACGATTGATTTGCGTCAACAGGAAACGCCGTTTTCCTCGCACTTCAGCTTCAGTCAGGGCGGCGAAAGCCAAATGCGCGATCCGGGCTATTTTGAAACCGCCATGCAAACCCTCAGCAGCTTACATCCCCGTTATGTCCGCATCGATCACATCTTCGATTACTACGATGTCGCTCATCCGCTGCCAGATGGATCAGTCAGCTATCAATGGGAGCAGCTTGATCGCGTCGTCACTGCAATCCGTGACAGCGGTGCAGAACCGTTCATCTCGCTCAGCTACATGCCCACATGGTTAGCCTTAGGCGGCGATAATTACGCGCCACCAACCGATTTTCAGGTCTGGGAAGAAATGGTTTATCAAACGGTTGAGCACCTCAACGGCGAACGGGGATTTGGAATCCGCTATTGGGAAGTCTGGAACGAGCCTAACCTGCAAGCCTTCTGGCACGGCAGTCTTGATCAATTTTTGCAGCTTTATGGGGCGAGTTCCCGCGGGGTACGTCGTGCTGATCCGTCGGCCTTGGTGGGTGGCGCAGGTTTTTCATCAGAGAACCGGTGGGGCGATGCCTTTTCACTCTTCTACGAGCGCTCGTGGGCTGCGGCGCTCATGAACGATGCCCGCGAGAATGCGCTTCCCTTGGACTTTTTATCATGGCACCTCTATGAAACCGATCCTCAACGTTTCGTCGATAGCGCAGCCGCTCATCAATCATGGGTACAGGGAATCGATCCTACGCCGGAACTCCTGATCACGGAATGGAATGCGGATGCCGCCTATAACCCCATCTACGATGATGGTCGAACGAATGCTTTCGCTGCCGCCGTCATTGGCGAGCTGTCGAACACCTCGATTTCGGAAGCGTTTTATTTCGAACCGAGTGATGGTGGAATCCAATTCGAAGGGCGCTGGGGGCTGATGGATGCGAATGGAACGCCAAAACCCGTGCTGCAAGTATTCGAAGCAATCGCCCGTCTGAACGGAACACAATTAAGCGCGCAATCTTCCCGTACAGAAACCGGAGCCATCGCCGTTCTCAACGAGAATCACGACGTAGAGTTGGTCGTATGGAATCAGGCAGACAGTGATCGCACCATCGAAGTGACGATCACCAACGGAGCGCAGAACAGGCTGCAAACGGTAGTCGTCAGCGCGCACGACATCACCACGCTCACCCTGCATACGGCTGACTTGTACGAGAACCTTAACCCTGCTTGACGGAACGCGCCTGACGGGATTACGATCCTCACTTGCGGCGGGCATTACTGGAATACTCCATGATCGAAGTCGAAAAACTGACCAAGAAGTACGGCGGTTTCACAGCCGTCGATCACCTCAGCTTTAAGGCAAAACCCGGTGAAGTCGTCGGCCTATTAGGCCCAAACGGCGCGGGCAAAACCACCACCATGCGCATGCTGACCGGCTTTATCCCCCCGACGGAAGGCACCGCCAAGATCGCAGGCCATGACATTTTAGAAGACTCCCTCGAAGCGCGGCGTGCGGTTGGCTATATGCCAGAGCGTATCCCGTTTTACCCCGATATGACCGTGCGCGGCTATGTCATGTTTTGGGCACAGCTTCGCGGCGATCGCCGCCCAACGGCGCATACCGAAAGTGTGCTCAAGCGGGTACAGCTTTACGATCGGCGTAACACGCTCATTCGCCACCTTTCCAAAGGGATGAAGCAGCGGTTGGGCTTGGCACAGGCGCTCGTCCACGATCCGCCCGTTGTCATCCTTGATGAGCCCACGATCGGTATTGACCCGCAGCAGGTAATCGAAGTGCGCGATACCGTCCGTGAGCTAGGGCAGAAACACACGGTGCTGTTTAGTACCCACATCCTCAGTGAAGCCGAACAAGTCTGCGATCGGGTGCTCATCATCAATCACGGGCAGATCATCGCGCAGGGGAAACCCGGCGAGCTTCGCGATAAGCTGCAAGGCGGGGCAGCGCTGCTCTATGTTGAAATCGGCGGCGCGAGTGCCGATGCAGCGCGGGGTTTGCTCAAGGGCATTCCCGGCGTTACCCAAGTTGAGCGAGAAGGTACCGGTTGGCGCGTCCGCGTCAAAGCGGGTGCCGATTTGCGCGGCGAAATTTCCAACCGTGTGATGCAAGCCGGATACACCCTGCTCGAAGTGCGCGCAGAACGTACCTCGCTAGAGGACATCTTTTTGCAGCTCATCAGTCATGACAGCGCCACCAACGAGGGCGTCACGAAAGGCGGAAGCGCGCAGTGAGTACCTTTGTCGTGTTTCGGCGCGAAATCGGGCACTACTTCGGCTCGCCTTTCGCCTATCTGATCGGATTCGCAGTCCTGTTCTTCACAGGGTTACTCTTCACGCAGTCGCTGAACGTCTCTGAAAATGCCGTCTTTGATCCGGCGATCATCCCGCTCTCACTCTCCTTCTTGATGATTTTCTTCTCACCGCTGCTCACCATGAGATTACTTGCAGAGGAAAAACGCGAAGGGATGTTCGAGCTGCTCCTGACCTCGCCTGCACCAGATGGCAGTATTGTGTTGGGCAAGTTTCTCGGCGCATGGTTTTACTATTCCGTATTGCTGGGGATTACGCTCGCCTATCAGATCATCCTGACATCCGTCACCTCGCCGGACTTTGGGCAAACGATCGCTGCTTATCTAGGCATTTGGTTGTACGGCGGCGCAACACTCGCAGTTGGCCTGATGTTTAGTGCAGTGAGCGAAAATCAGGTCGTTGCGGCTTTCTTCAGCATGATCGCTCTGCTCATCCTATGGCTGGCCGATGCTGCCGGACAAGTGATCCCGAACATTGATGTCGCGCGTGTCGTGCGGCTGCTCTCGCTGCAAGGCCATTTCTCGACTTCGTTCGGGGTGGGAATCGTGCGTATGGAAGACATTGCGTTCTTTCTCGGCGTGATCACGGTCATGATCTTTTTGACGACGCGCTTTGTTGAAGCCAACAGGTGGCGCTAATGAGTACGCAGTCATCCGCAATTGTGATCACGCGCCGGGGATTAGGTTCGCTCGGCAGTTTGATCGGTTTTGGCGGGATTGTCGCAGGGGTAGTCCTCCTCATCTGGCAGGGGCAGTTCTCGCTTCTCGTCATCGCGGCCTTCGTGATCGGTCTAATTGGGTTGGCCATCTGGGGCGCACTGGTTCCTGACGAATTCCGCGCCTTTGTGCGCGGGCGTGCCATCCGCCACAGTACCGCGACGATTTTCGGCTCTATCCTGCTGCTGGGCATCGTCGCCATGACTTACCTGCTCGTCGCCCGGGCCGCGCTGACATGGGATTTGACTCTCAACCAGCGCTTCAGCCTGACGACCGTTTCGCAGAATGTGATCCGCCGCGTCAGCCGGCCCATGCAAATCACCGGGTTCTATACCTCACGGGCGCTCGGCTTGCGGGAAATTGACGATCAGTACTGGCGCATGTACGAAGATGCCAGCAACGGCATGATCCGCCGCGTCTATTATGACCCGGAAGAAGTCCCCGGGATCGCGCAGTCCTTCGGCGTCACCGAAGATCCGCAGGTGTTCTTGTCTTACCTCAACGACGATGGCAGTGTGGATTTTTCGCTCGTTTCCCGCGTGATTTTGACCGACACGCAGGAGCGCGATATGACAACCGCTATCTCACGCATGTTGATCGCAGGGTCGATCACGGTTTATCTCGATACAAGCCTAGGCGAACGCGATCCGCTGGATACCACCACTGAAGGCATCACCGCCATCAATAACGGGATGCGCGAAAGCGGCCTCATCACTTATCCATTGGACATCACCAACCTCGCCAATACGAACGGGGATATTCCGCAGGATGCGTCCGCAGTGATCTTCGCGCGCCCGCTGACCGATCTGAATGCCGAGGAAACCGCCGTCGTCCGGCGCTATCTCGATGCAGGGGGGTCGCTGCTGCTCGTGACGGATGTCCTGTTCAATCCCACCCCCTTCTTACAGCAGGATGGGGAGTTCAATACATACTTATGGGAGAATTACGGCATTCGCGCCCTTGATGCGGCGGTGGTCGATTATGGTTCTGCTCAAACAACCCCACTGGAGATCACAGGCGGTGCGTTGTATCAGGAACAAGCAGAATTGTCCGCCAATCTCGGCAGCAATCCAACACTGTTCCGCTTAGCACGCGCGCTTGAAGTCAATCTGAACTTCGGCAATCCCGATGTTGCCAATGGGCGGCTGATCGTCTCATCAGGCGACAGCTATGCCGAAACCAACTGGGATCTGCTCGGTCAAACCAACACTTACGCCTACGACGAGGGCGCAGACCAGCAGGGACCAATCTCGCTGGTGGTGTGGGCACACAACGAGCATAACAACTCGCGCATCGTTATGGTGGGGGACAGCGATTTTATCGCCAATGGTCTCGTCGCCAGCACGCCCGGCACAGGCGACGCGATTTTGTTCACCAATGCTGTCACATGGTTGACCCATATGAATGAAGCCATCTCTTTCGGCATTCAAGGATTCGCGAGTAACCTTCCCATCTTCTATACCACCGAGCAGCGCGATGCGATTTTCTTTGTGACCGTGTTCGTCATCCCCGGTGTTGTTCTGGTCACCGGGTTGACCGTGTGGGCGAGGCGTGTGCGAAGATGAATAACCGCCGTACCCTGTTTGCGCTCACCGCGATCTTCTTCGTGCTGATCGTCGTTACACTGATCGTACAAAACCGTCCGCAAACTCCGGCAGTCCCCGACGTAACGCCGTTCTTCTTCCGCGTTTACCCGGATTTAAGCGCCGACGACTTGCAAGCGCTGCGCATCCAAAACCTCATCACGGGCGAGGAATTGTCGATTGCCCGTGATGAGGAAAACCAGTGGATCTCCCCAGAGGGGATTGGGCAGGTCAATCAGGAGACGGCGAATAATCTAGCGCTCACCTTGAGTCTGCTTCCCTACACACAAACGCTTACCAACCCCACCACCGCCGATCTGGAAAGTTTTGGTCTGCGTCCCCGTCCCGTGCTGCTCATCTCTGCTGTGACGAGCGATGGACAGGGGATAGCGGTCGCGGTTGGCAACCGCACTTTACCCAACACCAGCTACTATGCCATCATTGACGATCGGCCTGATGTATATGTGCTGGAACGGGCCGCAGTAGACTATCTGGCGATTTCGGCGCGCACCTCAACGCCCATACCAGAAAGTACGCCAGCATCTTAGCGGAAAATTGCCCGATCAATTGCTTGACAAGCCTTAAAATCGGGGATATTCTGTTTAATTGCAATTATGAAGCGGGTGTTAAATAGCACCCGATAGCCTCGTTTTGCATTCTACCAGCGTTGGTTTTCCTCAATAGGCGTAAGATTTAGGTCTTCGTTACGTCTAATCTTTGTGGAAGACACGTAGCTTACCATTGAGTGTTGTAACGTATGCTGACAGTGATGGCACGTAATAAAGACGAAGTGCGGTCTCAAATCATGGATAAAGCGCGAAAGCAAGGTGGGATCAGCTACGACGACATCCTGACCATGCTGCCTGACGCCGAGCGGGATGTGTCGATGCTGGATGATCTGATGGATGAGCTGCTCGAAGCAGGCGTCGAAGTGCTGCCGAGCGTCGAACCCGAAGAAGATGCTTTTTTTGATTCCCCGGCGGTACGCGATGAAGTTGAATTCGAGTTGGAATTCGACCCTTCCCGCGAAGAGGAAGAACTGGTTTGGATCGACGACGATCTGAACGACGATGCAGGCTATCAGCAGGCGCTTGACAGCGATGATGTGGTCGGCTTGTACCTCAAGGAAGCAGGACGCGTTCCCCTGCTCAATGCCGAAGAGGAAGTTGACCTTGCCAAGCGCATGGAAAAGGCGCAGCATGCCCGTTGTATGCTTGAAGAGCAGGGCGAAACGCTGCCGATGGACGATGTTTACGATCTGCGTGGCATGATCCACGATGGGGATATGGCACAGGAGCACTTAATCCGCGCCAACGCCCGCCTCGTGATCAGTGTCGCCAAGAAGTACATCGGTCGCGGCGTGCCGTTCCTTGATCTCATTCAAGAAGGCAACATCGGCTTGATTCGCGCCACCAATAAATTCGAATATCGTCGTGGCCACAAGTTCAGCACCTACGCGACATGGTGGATTCGACAGGCGGTCAGCCGTGCGGTTGCCGATCAGGGTCGTACGATCCGCGTGCCCGTTCATATGGGCGATCAGTTGAATCGGATGCGCCGCGTGCAGATGCGTCTGACTCAGGAATTGGGCCGCGATCCGTCGATGGAAGAACTCGCAATCGGCATGGAAACGACTCCGGACAAGGTGGAAAACCTGCTGGAGATCGCTCGTCGTCCGGTGAGCTTGGAAACCCCAATCGATGAAGAAGGCGACAGCACCTTTGGCGATTTCGTCGAAGATGTCAACAGCCCTGCTCCGGCAGAGGAAGTCGCAAATAATCTTCTGCATGAGCAGTTGAAGAACGCGCTCGATCGTCTGCCGCCGCGTGAAGCGCAAATTCTGCGTCTCCGCTACGGTCTGGAAGATGGTCGTGTCTACACGTTGGAAGAAGTAGGGCAGGCGATTGGCGTCACGCGCGAACGTGTACGTCAGTTGGAAGCGCAGGCATTGAACCGTCTGCGTCAGTCGTCCGCTCATGTCATTCTGCGCGATTACCTCTACGAGGAGTAAGCGCACGTGCGAGCAAAGGGATCACGCGGGGTTTGGATCGGTTCTCTGGCGCTGATCGCAATCGGCGTCCTCCTGCTGCTCAATAATTTTCTGCTTATAAGCGGCTTCAACGTGTCAGCGTTGTGGCCGCTTTTGCTGGTAATCGTCGGCGCGATCATTTTGCTGCGCGGGGATCTGCTGGCGGGCGGGGAAGGCCGCGCATTTGGCATTACGCGCGGCAGCGTTGAAAGCGCAACCCTCGAAATTTCCTCGGCTGAAATCGATGTGACTTTACGCGCCCTTCAACGCGAGGGCCGTTTAATCGCCGGGCAGTACGCATCAAACGCGCGCCCCGCCCTCAACGTGCAGGGTACCCATACGTTCCTCAAGATGGATCGCGCCGCCACCTCGTGGCTTTCTTTCGCAGATTGGGACATGTCACTCGCACTTGATCTGCCTTGGCAGGTCTTGGTCAGCACCAGTTTGGGACAAGTCAACTTGGACATGTCCGGGTTGATCATCCAAAACGCACTAATTTCGACTGGGTTGGGCGATATTCGACTGGTACTGCCGGAGGAAGCGTTTGAGCCCTTGTATCTACGCTCGGCTGCTGGTTCAATCACGGTGATTACACCACCGGGCTGTGCGGCGCGCATCTATACGCAGCAGGGAACTTTCTTCAAAATCCACGCCGATGCTGCACGCTACGAGGCGTCACAAGATGGCGTTCACATCGCCTACACAGCCAAGGATGCCGAACTCAGCGCACGGATGATCGATGTCTATGTGGCTGGCACGTTCGGCGATGCCTATCTCGCATAACGCTGATGATCGCGAATACACCACCGGGAATTGTCATTCGAGATGGCATGGAAGCTGATCTGCCGCGCTGCCTTGAGCTTGATCACAGCTACTCGACGGATACGGTCTGGCAAATGCAGATGTATCATGAGGAGCATCTGGATGAATACCAGATCAGTCTGCGGCGTGAACGGCTGCCCCGCACCATTGAGGTGAGTCGTTCGGGCGACGAAACACATCTGCGTTTAGCGCTGCCCGCCGATCAATGCTTTCTCGTCGCGGTGAACAGGGATACGGATCAAATCGTGGGGTACCTAACCATGATGCATAACGCCATTCATCACATTGGCGATGTGCAAGAAATTGTGATCGATCGTCCTCACCGCCGCAGCGAAGTCGGTACACGGCTCGTCAATGTGGCCCGGCGCTGGGCGAAAGAACACCAGATTATCCGCATGACGGTTCACACGCAGACGAAAAATTACCCGGCGATGGCTTTCTTGCAGCAGCTTGGTTTCACTTTCTGCGGCTTCAACGACCGGTTCTTTCCAAATCAAGATATCGCAGTATTCTTCACTCAATCACTGCGTTAGCAAACCCGTGTAAGGCGTCGTTATGGACGTATTGCTTGCTTCCGTATTCACATTTGTCAACGAATTTCTCGCAGCGGCTATTGTTATCGTGGCCGCTTCTATTCTGCTTTATAACCTAACGCTCAATCTTGATAATCAGGTCGCGCGAACCTCCAGTATTGTGCTCGGCAGCGTGACCATGACCTTCATCTGTGATGTGTTCATTTCGCTTGGCCCCAGCGCAGGCACTTATGCATCAACGCTCCGCCTTCAGTGGTTAGGGATCGCGTTTATGCCCGCCGCGCTGTTCCATCTCTCCGATGCGCTGCTGGCGACCACAGGGTTACCGTCGCGCGGGCGCCGCCGTCGCGTGATCACGCTCCTTTACATTACCGGGATCGTCTTTTTAGTTCTCGCCGCCTTTAGCGATCTCCTGATTACGCCTGTCCGCGTGCAGCCGGAACTGCTTGAGCAAGGTGTCTACATCAGCTTGCGTCCGGGGCCTCTCTTTCCCGTATATGTGTTTTTCTTTGTATTCTTCTCCGCCTTTGCTTTCTACAATGTTCAGCGGGCGCGCCAGCGCTGCCGCACTCGCGACACGCGCCGTCGCATGGGCTACCTTCAGTTCGCCATGCTTACCCCCGCTATCGGGATCTTCCCTTTTTCGACACTGCTAGGGGCTGGTCAAGAATATTCACTAACAGGATTGGCGCTGGTCAACCTGACCAATATCATCGTCATTTTCATGCTCCTGTTCCTCGCCTATCCGCTGTCATTCTTCGGCAGTCGCATCCCGGATCGCGCCGTAAAAACCGAGCTGCTCCGCTTTGTGCTGCGCGGCCCGGCAACGGGCGTTTTCGCCCTGATTACGATTCTGCTCACCTCGTCTGCCGCGCGAATTTTCAGCCTGCCGGGAGAAACTTTTGCCCCCTTTGCGGTCGTCGCGGTGGTATTGTTCTGGCAGTGGTTAGTCTATCTCGCGCTCCCTCTGCTGGAACGCTATCTCGTCTATGCGGACAACAACAGCGATTACGATCAGTTCGCCAAACTACAAGAACTGAGTGAACGACTGCTCACGCGAAGTGACCTGCTTCAGCTCTTGGATGTGACACTCGCGTCAACCTGCGACTATCTACGTGTCAATACGGCGTTCGTCGCCTCTGTGAACGATGATGGCATCCCGGAACTGGTCAGCGCGGTAGGCCCTGCCCGCCCGGATAATCAACTGCTGGCGGACGATGCTCAAGTCGTCCTTGCCATGTTCCACCCCACCGAGCCGACCGAGGAATACGCCATCACCCGCTGGCACGGTTACTGGATCGCCCCGCTGTATGGAACCCGTTTGCGTGCAGATGGTTCGCGACTGATTGGTTTTCTTGGCGTACAAGCGCGCGCCGTCGAAATCGACCTGATTCCTGACGAAAACGAGAATCTGGCGCGTTTCTGCCAGCGTGCCGCGCAAACCCTCGACGATATTCACTTACAGGCCGAAATTTTCGCGGCGCTTGAAGGCTTGCTGCCGCAGGTGAGTATGACACGACGGGTTGCCGCTGCTATCGAGTTCAAACCGGGGACAGCGCCCGCACAGTCTGCCCAGATCGCAGTCGATAACGGCCTGCTCATCGATACGGCGCAGTTCAATGAACAGGTGAAGGCAGCACTTCGTCATTACTGGGGCGGTGAAGGGTTGACTCGCAGCCGTTTACTGGAGCTTCGCATCGTAAAAGAAGCACTGCCAGCCAACGAAAATAACGCCACCCGCGCGCTGCGGTCGGTCATCAAAGAAGCGATTGAGCGCCAAAAGCCCACCAGTAGTGATCGCAAACTCTACAGCCCGGAATGGACGATCTACAACATCCTCGATTGGCGCTTTGTGGAACGCGAAAAAGTCCGCGACGTTGCCAAAAAGCTCGCGCTCAGTGAGCCGACCTTTTATCGGCGGCAGGATGATGCTGTTGCTGCCGTCGCTGCTACCCTCCTCGATATGGAACGCAGTGCTGGTCGATCCCGGACTTCCGGGGCGGCCATACAGGACAATGATCCCCCTCGCCGCATGACGACAATGTGAACGCTTGCTCGATTTTTTTCCCGGTACTATACTCGCAGCAGCGTAGATAAGTCGTTCATTGGTATTGTCGTTCCACTCGTATTGTTAGTGTTCTGAGGGAAAAGGAATGTCCAGCAGTTCGCAGAGGCGCGATAACACGCCGCCACCGCCAGCGCTTGATGAAGGGTATTGGGCGGCACTGTTGAATGAGGGGGAATTTTCCGACAGCATACCGGATGAGCATGGGGACGACCTGAACAGCTTTGAAGCCCCCTTGATGAATGGCGTAGGCTTCGAACGACAAAACGGTGAGGATCACCATTCTGATTGGCAGGGAATCCGCGACATCATGAACGCCGACGCGATCGTTGATCTGAACGTGATCGGGTTCAACCGGGGCGGCTTGCTCGTTGAATGGAACAGCCTGCGCGGCTTCGTTCCGGCCAGCCAGTTGATCAATTTCCCGGCGACCTCGAACAACCATATTCGCCGCAAAGCACTGCTCGCGCATATGGGACAAACCCTCACGCTTCGTGTCATCGAACTCAATGAAGAGCAAAATCGGTTGATACTCTCCGAACGGGCGGCCAAAACACAGCCCGGTGAACGCGCGGATATTCTGGCGCGGTTGCGGGCAGGCGATGTGATTTCTGGATCGGTGACGAACCTGTGTGATTTTGGCGCTTTCATCGATGTTGGCGGGCTGGAAGGCCTAATCCACATCAGTGAATTGAGTTGGGGGCGCGTCGGCCATCCGTCTGATCTACTCCGCCGGGGCCAAACAGTCGATGTCTATGTATTGGAAGTCAACCAATCAGCAGGGCGAATCGCCCTAAGTCTGAAACGTCTCCACGATGATCCGTGGGAGACCGTCGCCAACCGCTACCGGATTGGGCAGATGGTCGAAGGCATCATCACGAACGTCGTTGATTTTGGCGCGTTCGCACGCATCGAAGAAGGTTTGGAAGGGCTTATCCACGTTTCCGAGCTTGCAGAGGGGCATTTTCTGCACCCGCGCAACGTCGTCGCTGAAGGCCAAACCATCTATGCGCGCATCCTAAGTATCGACGGAAAGAACCGTCGTCTGGGGTTAAGTTTGCGCGCCACTCCCTAATGTTTCAGTAGGAAAGTCCGTTTGGAAGGTATCAATCTCTCCTATAAGGCCAGCATCCGCTGGTCTTGTGCGTTAAAATAGACGCAGCGTATTTGGAACAGGGGTTATCGAGTTGGCGCAGGACAAACCAGTCAAACCCGCCGCCCGTTCCGGCGATGTGAACGACACATCAGTCGGTACAGGTGCAAAAACGCCGCCTCCATCCCCGCCCGCCAAAACCGGGGGGACACCCAGCGCGGCGAAAACAAACGGCACCAAGGAACTACCGCTCGCGGGAACACCCACCTCGCCGAACAAGTTCGCCAATGCCGAAAAATACACCGTCAAACCCGAATTCTGGGATGCGATCCTTGACCTCATCCCGCCATGGGGCGATGAAATTGCCGCCATCCTACTGATCGTGTTTGGCGTGGTGTCGTTCCTTTCCGTCATCAATGCCACCTCGGATACCACGATCGCCGCAGCGTGGTCAAAAGCGCTGTCCGGGATGTTCGGTTGGGGCAGTACCGTGATCTGCATCGGCATTTTCATGCTGGGGATCATCATCCTGCTGCCCAAGCTGGGCGTCGTGATCCGTTTTCCCACCCGTCGTATCATGGCGCTCGAATTCGCCTTCCTGTCGGTACTGGCATTACTCCATCTCAGCGCAGGCGATCAAGAACTGCGCGCATTAGCCCGCATGGGACGCGGCGGCGGTCAAATGGGTTGGGCACTCACCGCTCCGTTGATCAATCTGTTTGGCTCTGCGCTCACACTCTTCTTTTATTCAGTGGTGCTGGTGATCGCGATCGCAGTGGTCATCGGGATCGAACGTGAGCAGGTGGAGCGTTTCCTCACGCACAACATTGAGACGCTCCGCGCTTATGGTGCTGCCAAGCGGCCTCCACTGCCACCCAAACCGTCGCGCACCTTCCAGCGCATTGGCAGTCTCGATGAAGCACTGAATACCAAACCCGCTGTCATCGAAGATCCGAGTGGTCAGTTAGTCGTCGGTGTACAATCCGCGTTGAATGCGCAGCGTGTGCGCGTCCATTCGATCGTCCGTGTTCGCCCTGATCTCGAAAACATCCCGCCCTCTGTGCGGGCTTCGCTCTCTGAACCACAGCCAAGCGCCGACAAGAAACCGGATGCCAAACCCGCTGAAGCGAAATCCCCCGAAGCCAAAATCGCTGACGCTGCCGAATTGGCTGCGCTCATGGCGCGCAAAGAAGCCAAACCGCTCGAAGGCATCGGTACCATCAAGGGGAAGCGCGTAAAGGGCGAACCGGTCTTGGTCGAACGCCCCGATGGACGGATGAAACGGTACTACACAGTCGATAACATGAAGGAACCCAAGCTGGTTCTGAAGCGTGATGCCGAAGTGCCGCCTATCGATCTGCTGCGCGATGTTGAAATCAGCCTGCCCGACGAAACTGAAATCAACAACAACGTGGTGTTGATCGAAAACACACTGCTCGAATTCGATATTGATGTCGATGTGGTTGATGTGAAAGTGGGGCCAACGGTCACACAATACGCGGTACAGCCCTTCAAAGAAGGCCAAAACCCGGAAAGCGGTGAACTCTCCGCCAGCGGGCGCACGCGCGTCAACAAAATCGCCTCGCTAGCAAACGACCTTGCGCTCTCGCTGTCCGCTAAGCGACTTCGCCTTGAAGCGCCTGTGCCGGGGCATACCTACATCGGCGTGGAAGTGCCAAACCGCAACCCCAGCACGGTCGCCCTGCGTTCCGTCTACGAAAGCAAGGGTTTTCAGGAAGCCTCTCAGAAGAAGAAATCGCCGCT
>JAXLWG010000022.1:0-83002 GCA_046328615.1 Anaerolineae bacterium
GATGGGTCACGCTATGATGGGCGCTACGCGCTCCCCGGCGATTTGGCACTCGCTGGAACATTGGGCTTTGACATTCAAAGTGAAGTGGGGTTGAGGGACTACTATGGTGTCTGAATCGACGCGTGTCCTCGACTGGGGGCTGTTGCAGCCGCTGCTGAGCGACCCCGACGTGACCGAAATCCTCGTCGAAGGGTTTGGCAAACCGTCGATCTTTCGCAAAACCCGCACACCCACACGGGGAGGCCAGCCGTTCAGCCTGTGGATCGGCGCGGATTTTGCCGACGAAGCCGCCTTTACGGCTTACATTGAAAGCCTGTTCGCGCCTGATCCGATTGATGCCGCCCATGTGACGGCGCGGCGCGTGCTGCCTGATGGGACGCTGATCAGCGCTATGCTGCCCCCGGTTGCCCGTGACGGCCCCATGCTGATGATCCGCAAGCCCGCCCCGGCAGATTTTTCGCATCCCTACACGATCCTTAACGGAATGGATGTGCAGGGGGAGCGGCTGATCGAATTTCTCGCGGCCTGTGTAGAGGCCCGCTTGACGATTTGTATCACCGGAGTCGAGCGGGTGGATCGTTCGACGTGGCTGCAAACGATCTGCGCGCTGATTTACCCCGATGAGCGTGTGATCGCGCTCGAAAACAGCCCCGGTCTTAAGCTGACGCTGCCTCATGTCGTCTACTTGCAGCCTGCCGCCTTGACCCCTGACGACCAAACAAACCCAAGCGCCCCGATGGGATCGGTGGTGGGCAGAGTGTGGGATTTACGCGCCGATCGCATCGTGATCGATCCCCTCAGCGAACCGCTGGCGACGATGGACGCCCTCATGCACTTCAGCGGCAGCTATCGCGGCAGCCTGTTCACCGTCCCGGCGTCGTCGCCGCGTGCCGCGCTGTCGCTGCTCGAAATGCAGTTCTTATCCGCCGGATATGACACGCCGGATCGTGTCGCACGCCAGTACGTGAGCAACGCGATCGACCTGATTGTGCATGTCGGCAAAAATCCGTACACTCCTTTTGGCTTTCAATACCCATCGATCCTCGAAGTGACGGAAGTGAGAGGCGCAGAGGACGACCGGGTGGTGCTGGTGCCGCTGTTCACGCGAAGCTCGGACGGAACGCTCACCCCGACCGGAGAGAAACCCGCTTTCCTGCGCGCTTTGGAAGCGTATGGGTTTGTGCTGGCCTCGGATACGTTTGGAGACGCCCAGCCGGAGACGAAAAAGCGCCGTTTTGCGGCCATCCGTTCGCTGATCCCGCATGTTCGCCAGCGCTTACGGCGGAAACCGGTCTTTGCTCCACCTTCGGCCAACGCGATCAGCTTCGAGTACGAGGCGATCGTTGAGCGGCTGCGGGCGACCATGCCGAACGCCCCGCTCGACGATGATGATTTTTTGATGACGGTGACAACTTGAGTTTCAGCAGCTCATCGTCATTGTTCGATGAGGACGACGAGCCTGCGGAAACACCAGCCTCCACACCGCCGGAACCGCCGCCCGCACCCAAACCGTCGGCGGAGGAGATCGCCGCCGCACGTGTGCTCCGTGACCGGTTAGCCGCCCATCTCTATTTCACCGCGGATCCGGACGAGCGATACATACCTTGGCTGATGGAACGGCGGCGAGCCGATCTGGAACCCGCTTTTGACGAAGAACTCGACAAGATCATCGCCGCGGGAGCCGTCCGCTCACCGCCGAGCAGCGGGCGGCCCTGTTCGATAGGCTCTTCGCCGAAGCATTCGGCTATGGCCCGCTCCATGCCTTGCTAAATGACGACAGCATCACCGAAATCCTCGTCAACACGCCGGACTGCATTTATGTGGAGCAGCGCGGCTGGCTGAAGCAGGTAGATGCTGCCTTTGATGATGAGGAACATGCGAAGCGAATCATCGACCGCATGGTGAGTCCATTGGGGACACGGATCGACGCCGAAAATCCGATCGTGACAGCACGTTCCGCCGATGGCCGAAGTTTTTTCTGTACGATCGTGCCGCCCATCAGCCGCTATCCGATCGCGGCGATTCGGAAATACTCGATGCGCCCACTCAGGATCAGTGACCTGATCCGCTTTGGCGCCATGAGTACGGAAACCGCAGAATTTTTACGCGCGCTGACGATTGCCGGAGCGAACTTGCTCATTTCCGGCAACGCGGGCAGCGGCAAACAGACGCTCATGCAAACGCTGACCGAATTCATCCCCAATGATCTGCGCATCATCACCGCCGAAGGACGCGCCGAACTTCAGCTCTACACCGAACATGTTCTCGCGCTCGAAAGCCGTGCGCCCAATGTGAGCGGAAAGGGAATGATCACCGTTCCCAACCTGATCGACGCCGCCATTCAGCACCGCGCGCACTGGCTGATCCTCGGCGAAATCACCATGGAAGACGCCTTTGCCTATGTGCAGGCAGCGAATATCGCAGACCTGACGACATGGACACTGATCACCGGCTACAGCCCGTCGGATGCGATCGCCCGCCTTGAAAGCCTGATCCTCATGCGCAGTCCGCTCCCCGCCGCGCTGATCCGATCGCGCGTCGCTTCGGCGGTGAACTTCGTCATTCAGCAGGATCGGCTGCGTGACGGATCGCGCAAAATCATGGCGGTGAGCGAAGTGCAGGGAGTCGAAAACGGCCAGATCAAGCTGGTCGATATTCTCCGCTTTGAAGAAGTTGGCTTTGAAAACGGTAAGGTTATCGGGCGCATCCGCCCAACGGGCGTGATCCCTAATTTCTACCGCCAGCTTTTCAACACCGGGATCGAGATCGCGCCGGAAACATTCGGCGTCGATGAAGCCCGCCTGCGTGCCTTCATCGGTGATGAGCACTACCGCCTTAAAGAGGAGGAACGTCAGCGCACCGCCGCCCAAAAAGAAGCACGTGAGCGCGAGGCCAAACGGGAAGCCAAACGCCGTGCCGATGGAAAGCGCCGCCAAGAAAAACAGCAAAAGAAACAAGCCAAGCAAACGGCCAAAGCGCCTACATCACCGCCAAAGCGCCCGTCAAAACCGGGTGGCGGTGGGTCACCCTTCAGCGACGATGACCTTGACAGCGGTTTTGACGATTTGGACGATTTTGATGAACTCAGTTTCGGTTCAGACGATCTCGACAGCTTTGGTGACATCAGCCGCTTTGATGATGAAGACTCATTCGGTTGAGAGGGAGGAACAATGACGCTTTCTCTGGAGTCCCTGATCAAGGATGGGCAGGCGGCACTACGCGCCGGGAACAAAGCCACCGCCCGTGATCTGCTGCGGCAGGCGATCGCGCTTGATGAGCGCAGCGAGGCGGCGTGGCTGTGGTTAAGCGGAGCAGTCGAAACGGTCGAGGAGCAGATCGACTGTTTGGAGCGCGTGATCGCCCTCAACCCGGGTAATACGCGCGCACAGGATGGGCTGACTCGCCTGAAAAAGCAGCGTGATGAAAGTGCGCCGCCTGAAAGCGCGCCGCCTGAGAATACGCCGCCCATACCGCCATCGCCCGCCCAGTCGTTGATCGACTCGGCACGACAGGCACAGCAGGAAGGCCGCCGCGACGAGGCCCGCGATCTACTCATGCAAGCCGCCGAGATCGACTCGTATAACGAAACTGTGTGGGTACTCCTCAGCGATCTGGTCGATGACCCTGAGGAGCGGATCACCTGTCTCGAAAATGTACTGGTTATCAATCCGAACAATCAAGCCGCTGCTGAAGCGGTCAACCTCGCCAAACCGCAGCGCCTGCCTCAACGCCTTCGAGCAGCGCAATCCCCGTTTGACGGCCCCTTCGCGCCAGTGCATGACAACACATTTGACAGCCCCTTCTCCGCCCCAAGCGGAAAGAGGATGTGCTTCCTCATCTCGACTTCGATACATGGGCCGCCGCGCTCAATCTAGGTTCCATAGGCGGCACAGCTCCTGCGAATGACACGTCAGGCGATCAAGCTGAGACGAAAGGTAAAACCGCCTCTGGTCATCGCATCCCACCGCCGGGTGCTCGCCCTTCTGGGAAAAATGATTATACCGATCTTCGCCAGCGCCTCCTGAAAGATGTGATGGCGCGGCTGGAACCGGATTTCAGACTGGTCAAGTCACCACAAGCCCGCGACCGAATCGAAACGCTGATCAACGAACTGCTCGCAGAGTACAACTTTATCCTCGCCAGAGCCGAACGCTCACGTTTGCAAGACAGCATCTACGCGGAATTGTGTGGTTACGGGCCGATCGATGTGCTGATGGAAGACAAAGCCGTTCAAGCGATCTTCGTGAATGGGCCCAAAAATATCTTCGTCGAAGTGCGCGGCCAGCTCTCGCGATCGGTGGTCGTCTTTGACGACGATGAGCATGTCCTGCATCACATCGATCGGATGGTGGCGCCGCTCGGTCACTTCGTCGATGAATCGTACCCGATGACGACCACCCGCCTCGCCGATGGCAGCGCTGTTTACTGTATGCTGCGCCCAGTCTCACTGGTTGGCCCCAGCATCACGATCCGCAAGCCCGATTTCACCGTGCTGAGTCAGGATCAGTGGGTGTTAAACGGCAGCCTTTCGAGGGAGATGCTTGATTATCTGCGACTCGGTATGCTCAGCGGGCTGTCGGTACTCGTCACCGGGGGAATCAGCGCGGGCAAAGCGAGTTTGCTGAACATGTTAGCCGGTCATCTGCCGAACGACTGTCGAATTGTCACGATCGAGCGGATCGCGCGGCTTCTGTTGGGCCATGAGCATGTTGTGCCGCTGGAAGCCCGCCAGCACCACGATTATGAAACGGCTGATTTGCGCACCAGTGAACTGGTCGAGGTCGCCGGGGCGCTGCGGCCTGACGTGCTGTTCTTCGGCTCGCGGATGAATGACGGCGGCGGCGAACGCTTATTCGTGAGCCCAAAACCGCCCCCCGCCAAACAGATCATCGGCTGCATGGACGGAAACGATGCGCAGGATGTGATCGACCGCCTCGAAATCACCGGGCTTCAGTATGGGGATGGCAGCTCGGAAATGATCCATCAACGCATTGCCGAGCGCCTGAATGTGATCATTCAAGTGCGCCGCATGCGCGATGGCAGCCGCAAGATCACCGGCATATGGGAAGTCGATGGGAGGGTTGAGGGGCGCGCGGCAGTCTACCCGCTGTTCCGCTTCGAGCAGATTGGGATGGAAATGGGAAAGGTCATCGGGCGTATGGTTCAGGTGACGCCGGTGTCTCGTTTTGCCACGCGGTTCAAGAATCACGGATTCGACCTCACGCCTTTGGATTTTGATCCGTTTGGCAGCACAAGCAGCAGCAAACGCTAAAGGAGGCCAAGATGTCCCTTTTACGGCGAATCAACGCCAGCGGCGGCGGATCAATCCCACCCCGTCGCCCTCACGTGCCTTCACAGCCCGGTGGCGTATACGTTGATGTGATCAACCTTCTGAAACACCGCCTAGAAGCAGCACCGCCGGAGGAGTCGATCACCTCATGGACGCAGGTCTACAAGAATCAGACCCGCTACCGCCCGCTTGTCTATCAGCAGTACGAAACCGCGGTGGCAGAAGAAGACCTTGTCATGGCGCGGGCCGAGAAGGCAAAACTCTTTGAAACCCTGTTCAGCGAAATCTACGGCTTAGGGCCGCTGGATAAGCTTTTGCAAGACGGGGAAATCGCGGAAATTTATGTGAATATCGCGAAGAATGTTTATGTGAAGCAGGGGAACGCTATCACCCGCAGCAGTGCGGTCTTCGATGATGAGGAACACGTTACCCGCGTCGCGGATCGGATTTTCCTACTGGGGGGCATCACCGCCCCAGCGGACGGCACAGTTCCACTGAAGCAGGAAGTGATTCTGCCCGATGGAACGCGGGTGGTGCGCGTCAACCGCCCTGCCAGTGTTACCGGCACGCTCCTCACCATCATCAAGAGCAGCGTGATCACCCGGGAGACGGTGCTCACCCGATTTGGGCTCACCCAGTATGCCTATAACACGCTGATACGAGCGGTCAAGGATCGCCGCAGCATTTTGATCTGCGGGACGCCGGGCAGCGGCAAAACCTCGCTGCTGAATGTGCTGATACAGGAAATTCCACCTGAAGATCGCGTAGTCGTCATCGAACGTGGGCAAGAAATTGACATGGAAGTGACTAACGATCTGCGCTTGACGGTGAGTGATCAGCATGGAATGAGTGCACACAGCTTGATCGAGTATGCCGCGCTTCTACAGGCCGATCGTATCATTATGGGCGATTTGGAAGGCAGCGAAGCCGCGCTGTGGTTGGAAGCGATCAATCGAGGCAGCCGGGGCAGTCTTGCAACTTTGCTGGCGCGCAGCCCGGAACACGCCATTCGTCTGCTGATGGACAGCGCCTCGCGCGATTTTATCGCCAGCGCGCTCGACTTGATCGTGTATCAGGCGCGCCTGCCTGACGGATCGCGCCGCATTACGCGCATCTGCGAGGTGGAAGCGCAGGCGGCACTCGCGGATCGGTTTGTGTTTGAGGAAACGGCGAACCAAGAGGGGCGCATCAGCGGGGAACTCTTCCCCCGCTGATGTGGGAATTGCTGGACACTCAGTGCATGCGACCGGTCGCGCGGATGATCCAGCGCATGCAGCCGTGAAAGAAATCCGGTTCGACAAACATCATCGGGCAGCCGACCGCGATCACGCTGATCCCGGCTTGGTTGCAGCGGTCTACCGCCGCCTGCGAAACGCTGGAGGGCATCATGGTATTGTTGTGCATCCAAATGCGCTTGATACCAAGCTGTGCCGCTTCTTCTACCAACTTCTCGGAAATATCCGGGCTGTTCATGATAAACAGCGCATCCACACCCCCGGGAATTGCACTGAGCGACGGGTAGCATTGATCGCCGTGCAGCGATTCGGCTTCGGGATGAATGGCGAAAACCTGATAGCCACGCTGGCGCAGTTTCAGATAGATGGCTCCCGCGCCGCTGTCCTTCGTCCGTGACAAGCCGGAAATGGCGATCCGCTTCTGACTCAAGAAATCGTTGACCCGCTCCTGATGGGGTAATTGTGCAACGGCCATAGTTCCTCGTTCCTTGAAAGACCTATTCGTCCGATTCAAGGATAAAGCCCTGTGAAAGTTGTAAAGCAGTGGCGATTATCACCCGCGCCGGGGATACATAGCACCCGGTACCGCTCACTGGAGCGGTGTTAGGTGACGCTTAAAGGCGTTAGGTTTTACACTGCCCCCACTGCTTCCGGCTTCTCACAATCGAGCCGTTTTCGTGCAATAGGGAGGATTAGTGATGCATGTGCTGATTGTGTACCAGAGCCGACAGGGGCATACCCGGCAAGCCGCCGAAGCGATCGGGCAGGCCGTCCGCGATCAAGGGCATACGGTCAAACTTAAATCCGTGATCGAAATCCAGAAGGCCGACATTGAACAAGCTGATGTGCTGTTCGTGGGGACATGGATACAGGGTTTCATCCTGTTCGGCGTCAAACCTGCCGAAGCGCGGTTGTGGGTTCCGGCACTGCCGCCGCTGACGAACAAACTGATCGGCATTTTCTGCACCTATGCTTTTAACCCGCGCAGCAGCCTTCAGCAGCTTGCCACGCTGCTAACCGGGCAGGGCGCGAAGATCGTCGGGCAAATGGCGTTTCACCGCACCAAACCCGGTGAAGGTGCAGCCGCCTTCGTTCAGAACGTGCTGCAAGCCGTGCGTTAGTTCAGGAGGGCTTCACGGCGTGCCCCAACGGAAAACCTAACGCAAAGACGCAATAAAGGGCAAGGAAAGCATTCTTTTTTCGTCTTTGCGTTGACTCTTATTCAGTTGTCTTTTCGCGTTTGACAGACTAGACCGTTTCCATGGCGATCGTCCACGCGATCAACTGCTCGTCGGCACCGAACGCGGCGCTCCACTGCATCCCGACGGGCAGCCCATCGACTTTCCCAGCCGGCAGCGTGATCGTCGGCAGTCCGGTGAATGTCCACGGCAAATTCATAATCGAATTGCCGGTCGATCCCAACCCGTGCGGTGCGGCTCCCGTAGCGGCAGGGCTCACCCATAGATCGATCCCCGCGCGCTGCATACGATCGTGCAGCCGTGCGCGGGTTTCGGCTTGCAGCGTGCGGTAAGACTGTGCTTCAGCATCGCTTATCGTTTGTCCACGCCGGATCAACCCGGAGGTGAGCGGGCGATAGCGATCGCTGTAGCGCGCAAACCATTCCGCGTGAACTTGCGCGGCTTCGTAGGCCATCAATGCGGGCGCGGCGGCGTTCACTGCGGCGATGTCTCCGAAAACATCCTCGTCGATCCGCTGCACTCGATAGCCCGCGCGCTCTAAAAGCTGGAGACGATCTTCAAATGCGGCGACCATGTTTTGATCCGCCTGCGCCAGATAGGGGCCGCCCACGATGCCGATCGTCGGGCGTCGTGATTCATGGATGGGATGCCAATCCGCACACAGCAGCGATGCGGCTAATTCCATCCCCGCCGCGTCCTGCGTGAACACCCCAACATGATCGAGCGACCGGGATACCGGGATCACCCCGGCGGTCGAAAGCCGCCCGAAGCTGGGCTTGAAGCCGACGATGCCACAGTAGGATGCGGGACGGATGATCGATCCGATCGTCTGCGTGCCGGTCGCCAGCGCACATAAGCCCGCCGCCACAGTCGCCGCTGATCCGCTGCTGGAACCGCCCGGCGTATGTGCGAGGTTGTGCGGATTGCGCGTCGGCCCCGGTTCGATATAGGCAAATTCCGCCGTGACCGTTTTACCGAGGATAAGTGCGCCTAACGCTTTGAGGCGGCTGACGATGGGCGATTCCTCCCCGACGAACAGTTCCGGCGGCAGTGTCGATCCGGCGCGTGTGTCGAATCCCTCTGCCCGGAAAATATCCTTCACGCCTATCAGCACTCCGTACAGCGGCGGGCGTTCGGATGGATGGGGATAACGGGCTTGTAGGTCAGCGGCTTCACGCAGCAGACGTTCGCGTCGATCGCCTTCCGGCACCAATGCTCGCATCTGCGGTTCGATCGCTCCAAGACGATCCAGTGTAGTTTCAAGGTAGGAAGGTAAATCACGTTCGCCACTGCGAAGTTGGGCAGCGGTTTCGCGCAAAGAGGCCGGTTGAATTAGCATGGGGAGGTTTATCCTTCAGGCGTGCGCCATCGCACACGAAAAGAAAAACCGCCGAAGAACTAATTGTCCTTGGCGGTTTTCGTTTCCGATGGGCGGTGCCGGTGTTCTTAGGATTTAGACGCTCGCACCCGCTGATCGCCTTTTTCGACGAGGTGGGTTTGGAGCTGGTGCATCCGGATGACCCGGCGCACATACGGGTTGGTGATGACCGGCATGTGCATCACGACGCCATTCTTGATCATTTCAAAGCGGAATACCGTCACCGGGCGGGTGCCCGCGTGCCAGTATTCATCGTAGTAGACCGTATCACTGGTGAACTTCCAGCCGGCCATCAACATGGTCACGAGCGCATCGCCGCCGGCATAACGTTCGCAGCCTGCACTCCAATAGCGATAGACATCGGGGTAGGTTACGTGGTAATTATTCGCATCTTGTGCCATGAGTAATATTCCCTTGGGGATCAGCCAACATTACACAGGTTGAATTGTAAAGAAATTTTCATTAAGTGTGCATCAACCCTGTGTAAATTATAACCATAAACGCCTATGCAAAGTCGATCCGCCTTGTGCATATTTACAGACTTGTGACCAAAGCCTCATTTGACGCTCATACAAACGAGAAAGACTCATAGGGCATGGAAAAGTAAACCACCTTTTCATGCCCAGTTTGCAGCATCACGGCAAGGAGCACTCCCCACTATGGGTAAAATCATCATCATTGGCAGCGGGTTTGGCGGTTTAGGTGCCGCGATCCGTCTCGCCGCTAGAGGCCATGAAGTCGAAATCTATGAGAAGCGCGACAAGCTGGGGGGACGCGCTTACGTCTACGAGCAGGACGGCTTCAAATTTGACGGCGGGCCGACGGTCATCACCGCCCCGTTTATGTTCGACGATCTCTTCGCAGCGGCAGGACGCAAACGCGAAGATTACATGACGTTCCAGAAGTTGAGCCCGTTTTACCGCGTGTTCGATAAGAACGGGCGCGGTTTCGACTACAACGACGACGAAGCCTTCACACTGGCGCAAATCGACCAGTGGAATCCGGCGGACAAAGCGGGCTATCAGGCGTTCATCAAGACGACCAAGCCGATCTTCGAAAAGGGCTTTGTTGAACTGGCCGATCAGCCATTCCTGCACTTCACTGATATGCTCAAGGTCGCGCCGGACTTGATCCGCATGCAGAGCTACAAGAGCGTCTACGGGTATGTGTCGCAGTTCATCAAAGATGAATTCCTGCGGCGCGTGTTCTCGTTCCACCCGCTTTTGATCGGCGGCAACCCGTTCGATTCACCGTCGATCTACGCGATGATCCACTATTTGGAGCGCGAATGGGGCGTGTACTACTCGATGGGCGGCACCGGGGCGATGGTCGCCGGAATGGGGCGGCTGTTTGAGGAACTCGGCGGCAAAATTCACCTGAATACCGAAGTCTCGGAAATCCTGATCGACAATTCCAAGCGCCGTGTGACGGGCATTCGCCTTGCGGATGGCACCGTCGTCAAGGCCGATCATGTCGTCAGCAATGCCGACAGCGCGTGGACATATCGCCATCTGATTCCCGACAGCGCGCGGCACAAGTTCACCAACCGCAAGATCGACAGCATGAAGTACAGCATGTCGCTGTTCGTGATCTACTTCGGCACCAAGCGGCGCTACGCGCAAGAAGGCCGCCTGCACCATCACAATATCATCCTCGGCGATCGCTACAAGGAACTCCTAAGCGACATTTTCCGTAAAAAGATTCTAGCGGATGATTTCTCGCTTTATCTGCACATGCCGACGCTGACCGATCCGTCGATTGCACCTGCGGGGCATGAGAATTTCTACGTCCTCTCGCCTGTGCCGAATTTGGCCGGAAACATCGATTGGACGCAGACCGCCGAACCGTACAAACAGGCGATCTACCAGTTCCTTGAAGAGTCGGGGTATGTGCCGGATCTGCGGGCTAACTTGGTGACCGATCACTATATCGATCCGCTGCACTTCCAGAATACGCTCAACAGCTATCGTGGGGCGGCCTTCGGCGTCCAGCCGATTTTGATGCAGTCGGCGTGGTTCCGTCCGCACAACCGCAGCGAGGAATTCGACAACTTGTATTTCGTTGGTGCGGGGACACATCCCGGAGCGGGCTTGCCCGGTGTGCTGTCTTCATCCATCATAGCAGAAGACTTAATTAGCGCAGTCGATCCCGGCACGAAACGCGCAGCGCACACAAAACCCCGTTTAGCGACGGAGATGGCGTAACGAATGACTCTACAGGTGCAGACCACGTGGGAAACCGTCCTGTTGGACTGGGCGCATCAAGCGCTCGACACGCCGATTCCGCATGCGACAACCGGCGCGGATGCGAGCCAGAAAGCGCTCGATGCCGCGTATCGCGTTTGCGAATCGATCACGCGCGAAAACAGTAAGACGTTCTTCATTGCGTCCGGTCTGCTCCCGCCGGAAAGTCGTCGCGCGGCACGGGCGCTGTATGCCTTCTGCCGCGTGACGGACAACATCATCGATGCGGGCACACAAACCCCGTCGGTGCGCCGTGAACGGCTTGAAGCATGGCGTGAATTGGCGCTGTCATCAAATCCCCCGGCCAGCGAACCGGTCGCGCTGGCGTGGGCGGATGCGCGTGCACGCCATAACATCCCCAGCGGCTACGCCAACCAGTTAATTGACGGGGTGGCGCGCGATCTTGAACAGACGCGTTACAGCACTTTCGATGATTTGGCTGAGTATTCGTATGGAGTCGCTTCGACCGTTGGCTTGATGGCGATGCACATCATTGGTTTCGCCGGGGCGCACGCCCTCCCCTACGCCGTCAAGCTGGGAGTCGCGCTGCAAGTGACAAATATTCTGCGCGATGTGCAGGAAGATTGGCTGGCGGGGCGCGTGTATCTGCCGCAGGATGAACTGCATCATTTCGGCCTCAGCGATTCTGACCTCGCGCGTGGATTCGGCGCGATGGACGATCGGTGGTGCACGTTCATGCGTTACCAGATCGACCGCGTGCGCCGCCTTTACGACGAAGCCTATCCGGGGATCGCGCTGCTGAACCCGTCCGGGCGCTTTGCCATCACCGCTTCCGCCGATCTGTACCGGGCGATTTTGTGCGACATTGAAGTCCATCACTTTGATGTGTTTTCGCGCCGCGCGCATGTGACGACCTTCGGCAAGTTAGCCATGCTGCCGGGGATTTACCGGCGCAGCCAGCGGGTGAAACTCGGCTGACCACCGCGTAGACCAAAACTGCTCGCATTCTCAATAATCACAGCAGCGTCACTGACAAATGCTTGAACCACAGAGATCACAGAGGTAATAAGAGGAAATTCTCTCAGAGTCTCCGTGTCCTCTGTGGTTTCATTTTATTGACCTGTGATGACTTCTGTAGCCCGACGGCGATGGCAGCACGTATAATCATCACCCTGTGGAAATCGCAGAGCGCCGAATCGCTGCCTCTGCGGTTTCAGTTTCAAGGGGGAGCCACACAGATGAAAATTGGCATCGTGGGTAGTGGATTCGTTGGCGCGACGGCGGCGTATGCGCTGGTGATGCGCGGCATTGGGCGCGAAATTGTACTCGTGGACAAAGACGAGGTACGGGCGCGCGCCGAAGCGGATGATATTTTCCACGCGGTTCCGTTCGCCAGCACGCTCGACGTGCATGCGGGCAGCTATGCCGATCTGGAGAGGGCGCGCGTGGTCATCATGGCGGCGGGCGTCAATCAGCAGCCCGGCGAGACCCGTATGCAGCTCCTAGGCCGTAATGCCGCCGTTTTTCGTCAGGTCATCCCGTCGATTTTGGATGCCGCGCCGGATGCGATTCTGGTGGTGGCGACGAACCCGGTCGATGTGATGACCCATTACACCGCCCGCATCGCCGCCGAACGCGGTCTACCTCCGGGGCGGGTATTTGGCTCCGGTACCACGCTCGATACCGCGCGCTTCCGTGCGCTGCTCAGCCGCCATTTGCAGGTCGATCCGCCGCACGTACACGCCTATGTCGTCGGTGAACACGGTGACAGCGAAGTGCTGCTGTGGTCGCTGGTAGGGGTCGGCGGCGTGCCGGTCGAGGATTATCTGCGCGCACGTGACCTGACGCTCACCGATGCCGACAAACAATCGATTGACGAAGGGGTGCGGCGCGCGGCCTACCATATCATCGAAGGCAAAAAAGCGACGTATTATGGAGTTGGATCGGCATTGGCGCGCATCTGCGAGGTGATCCTGAGCAGCCAGCGGGCGATCTTGACGATCTGTGCGCCGCACAAGGAAGTTGTCGGCGTGCAAGATGTGACGATCGCGCTGCCGCATGTACTGAGCGGAGATGGTGTGGTCGGCAGTCTGCCGCTTTCGATCAGTGATGACGAACGCGCGAAACTGGCACACAGCGCTCAGGTGGTACGGGCCGCGATCGAATTACTGCCATAGGATTACACAACGAAGAAAAGAGCAGGTATGTCATTTCTAGAGCAGGTCGAAATTGGGACGGGCGCGTGGCAGTGGGGCGACAAGCTCGTTTGGGGTTTTAAGAACGCAGGCGGTGAGGCCGACGCGCTCGCCGCATTTGAAGCGTCGATCGATGCCGGAGTCCCGTTCATCGATACCGCTGAACTGTATGGCTTCGGCACCAGCGAAAAGATCATCGGCAAAGCGCTGCGTGCCGAACGCGAAAAAGCCGCGCCGCGCACGACCTATATCGCATCCAAGATTCTGCCGTGGCCGTGGCGCGTCTCGCGCGGGCAGTTCCGCCGCGCGCTGCGCGGCAGCCTGAACCGGTTGGGATTGTCGAAGGTCGATCTCTACCAGATCCACATGCCGTCCTTGACGATGAGCCCGGAAGCGTATGCGGAAGCACTCGCTGAAGCCTTGAGCGAAAACTTAATTGGCGCGGCGGGCGTGAGCAACTATCGCCGTGAGGCCGTGATCCGTTCGCATCATACGTTGGAACAGCGCGGCCACGCGCTCGCCTCCAATCAGGTCGAATATCACCTGCTCAACCGCAGCATCGAACGCGACGGCACGATGGCGGCGTGCAAAGAACGCGGCGTGAAAATCATTGCCTACAGTCCGCTTTCGCAGGGCCTGCTGACCGGCAAATACACGCCGGAAAACCCGCCGCCGGGTGTGCGCAAGCGTATGTATGCCGGGAAACTGCCGAAAATCGCCCCGCTGATCGCCTTGATGCGCGAGATCGGCGCGAAACATGGCGATAAAACTCCCGCACAGGTGGCGCTGAACTGGTGCATCTGCAAAGGCACTATTCCGATCCCCGGTGCGCGCAATGCCCAGCAGGTGCGCTCGAACGCGGGTGCAGTGGGCTGGCGCATGACTGACGATGAAGTCGCCGCGCTCGATGCGATCAGCGCTCAGATTGAGGGGACATAAGGCCGTGCTGGTCAATGTGCTGTTTGTGCTGCTGTCGGTATTCGCGCTGGTCTTGGGTGTGATTCGAATCGCCAATTACGATCTCGCCTACCGGATTGAAGCATGGCTAAAGCGGTTGGTGCGCATGAAGATGAGCGCACGCACGCCCCAGTGGGAATCGTCGAGCCGATTCACCGGCTTTTTGTTGATCATCCTCGGCGCGCTGAATCTGTTCACCGTGCTGAGGTAAACCGGGCAGGCGCAGACCAACGGAGACCATCTCAGGTCAATTAACAACGAACGAGCGATCAAACCACAGAGGACACGGAGATCACAGAGAGTCTGAGAGAAACCCCTCTCTTATTTTCTCCGTGTCCTCTGCGTTCTCTGCGGTTCAAGCATTGGTAAGATCACCGGGAAGCGAGCGAAATGGAAATCGTCCTTTGCATCGCCTGTGAGGGCTACGGCACCGTTACCGATGAAGACTCAGCCGAAGCGGTTGAATGCGAGTGGTGCGGCGGCGCGGGCTATGTTTACCGCGATGAGCGCGGCGTCGATCGCAAAATCCCGGATGCGGATTACGGCAAGGTTGCCGATCAACTGGAGCGGCTGGAGGCGAAACGCCTGCGCGGATTAGGCTACACAGGCGAAGCCAAAAAGCCTTGGGATCAAGATATTCGTAAAGGGAAAGCGGATTAAAAGAACACCGTACCGGTGACACATTACGCATAGGGAGTACTCAAAATCGCTGTAGAATCCAGCATAGTAGAATAGTTTGGATAGAATATTATGGTCGATACACTGCCGCATTTTGATGCTCTACCTCCGCTTGAAATTGCCCAACGTGCCGCCGATATGGGCGTGCGTAAAGCCAACCTAAGCCTCGTCACCACCCTTGTGCAGGCCACCATGGCCGGTGGATTTGTCTCACTTGGTGCGCTCTTCGCCACCGTCGCCACAGCAGGTGCCGCTGATCATCTGTCGTTCGGTGTGGCGCGTATCTTGTTTGGCTTGGTCTTCTGCCTTGGTTTGATCTTGATCGTGCTGGCCGGGGCCGAGCTGTTGACAGGCAACAACTTGATCGTAATCGCATGGGCCAGCAGTAAAGTGAAGTTGAGCGCGCTGCTCCGCAATTGGGCGCTCGTGTATCTAGGGAACTTCCTCGGCGCGCTGATCACGGCGGGACTGGTGTACGCCAGCCGCGAATATCGCTTCGGCGGCGGTATCATCGGGCAGAATGCGCTGGCGATCGCCACCATGAAAGTTCAGTTCGAATTCGGGCAGTCGATCGCGCTGGGGATTTTGTGCAATGCGCTCGTCTGCATGGCAATTTGGTTGACCCTCGGCGCGCGCACCACCACCGACAAAATTCTGGCGATCCTGTTCCCCATCACCGGGTTCGCCGCCGCCGGGTTTGAGCACAGCATCGCCAACATGTATTTCATCCCAGTCGCGCTGTTGATCAAAGTATTCGATCCGGCTTTCGCTGCCAGCACTAACCTCAACCTTGATGCGCTGACGGTGACCGGGTTTATGAACAACCTCATCCCGGTGACGATCGGCAACATCATCGGCGGCGTGGTGATGGTCGGCGCGATGTACTGGTTCTTATATCTGCGCGATCGAGATGTGCAGGTTCGCTAAACCGCCGAGGGCGGGTTCTGCGTCGAAGTGGAACAAATGTGCCTCGCAGCGGCAGTCCGACGCGCCGAAACGCGGAATCGGAAGGTGCGCATCCGGGAATGCACGCAGCGCCGCCGCCCATTCATGCTCAACCGAGTGATCCGCGAACGCATAAGCGATCGCGATTACCGGGGCGGCTTGGCGCAGATAATCGATGTGCCAATGCGGGCGGTGGACGGGCGTCAGGTGATGGCGCAGTCTTCCGCGCAGCCCACCGCTCCCGAAGGCGCTGCCGACGTAGACGTACCACCCCACCGGCAGCGTCCATGTGCCCAACCGACCGATCGTGATCGGTTGGCTTTCGGCAAGCCGCAGCGTTAGGAGATACGTCCCTTTGCCGCTTCCCTGCGGCAGCGCGTCAAGGGGTGTCATGAAACACGCGCGGCTCAAAATTGAGCGTGGCGAAATAGTCGTCGAGCGTTTCCGCACGCCGTATTCGCTCCACCGATCCATCGGCGCGCAGCAGCAGTTCTTGCGGGCGCAGCCGCCCGTTATACGTGAACCCCATCGAGTGACCGTGCGCGCCCGTGTCGTGGATGACCAACAGATCGCCGGGTTGAATGCGCGGCAGTGCGCGCTGCACCGCGAATTTATCGTTGTTTTCGCACAGTGAGCCGACGACATCGACTGTTTCGCTGACTGTCAGACCTTCCTTCCCCACCACATCAATGTGATGGTACGCGCCGTAAATCGCGGGGCGCATCAGCGCGGACATGCTGGCATCCACGCCGATATAGGTGCGGTAGGTGTCTTTGCGATTGATGGCGCGCGTGACGAGCACACCGTGCGGCCCGGTCATGTAGCGCCCGCTTTCCATGTACAGCTTGGGCGCATAGCCGTGTTTTGATTCGAAAGCCTGCATCAGCCGGGTGATTTCGACCGACAGCGCCTCCAAGTCGAGCGACGCATCGTCGGGGCGGTACGGAATCCCCAGCCCGCCGCCGATGTTGATGAATTCAAAGCGAATCCCCAACGCTGCCGACAGCCGCTCGACTTGATCGAGCAGCATTCCCGTCGTGCGCACCATCTGCTGATAATTCCGCTCGTTGGAGACGACCATCGTGTGCAGCCCAAACCGCCGCACGCCCAGTTCGATCGCGCGCCGGTAGGCGGGTTCGATCTGATCGCGGCTGACGCCGAATTTGGCTTCCGCTGGATCGCCAATGATGCGGTTGCTCGATTCGATCGCGCCGGGGTTGTAACGGAAGGCGATCAAGTCGGGGATCGACGGCAGTTTCTCCAGCAGCGTGATGTCGTCCAGATTGAGGATACATCCGCCGTGATCGAACGCCTCCTCGAATTCGTGCGGGGCTGTGTTGTTCGACGTGAACATGATCGCGTCGGAGGCAGCGCCGACTTTCCGGCTCAGTACCAATTCGGGAATCGAGCTGCAATCGAAACCAAACCCCATTTCGTGCATCAGGCGCAGGATCGCTGGGTTGGGCAGCGCTTTGACGGCGAAGTATTCGCGGAAACCGGGCAGCGCACCGAACGACGCGGCGAGGCGCTGGCCGGTCTCGCGGATGCCGGTTTCGTCATACAGGTGAAACGGCGTGCCAAACGCGGCGGCAGCGGCCTCCAACACGGGAAACAAACGATGGCGAAACGAGGGGCTGATGGGCATACGGGGCCAATTTCTCTTCAATCCGGTCTGCGCTGAACTTTACCGCAGACCGGACAGGAAATCAGGGCAGAATCAGATGCAGATCGCCGAATTCGTGCCACAAATACCGCTGATCGACCGCTTGGCGGTACGCCGGGATCAAATAACGCCGATCCACGAGCGCTTCCAGCATGGCGAGGTGTGTCGCGGCGGGTTCGTGCAGCCCGGTCAGCAGCCCATTGACCGCGTGGAGTCCGCGTTCCGGCGAAATCACCAGCGTCGTCCAACCTTCGCCGGGATACACAACGCCATCGCGGGTGACGGTTTCGAGCGCGCGGACGACGGTCGTCCCAACAGCGATCACGCGCCGCCCATCGCGGCGTGCCTGATTGATCACCTGTGCGGTAACCACGGGCACGCGATAGTATTCCTCGTAGGGGGCTTCGTGCGCTTCCTGACTGGCGACGCCAGTGTGCAGGATCAGCGGCACGATCTGCACGCCTTTGGCGATCAGCCGCGTGATCAATTCCGGCGTGAACGCCCGCCCCGCCGAGGGCATCTCCGCACTGCCGGGTTCGTTGGCATACACGGTCTGATAGTAGGCGTTCTGCCACGACTTCGACACATATTTGTAGCGTATCGGCGCCCCATAGGCGCTCAGATAGTCGAACACGGGCAGCGGCAGGCGCAGCGACGCGATCCACAGGCGCTTGTGCGGCGTATCGGCATAAGCGGCGTGCGGTCGCAGCAGCATCACGCTGGCATCCGCCGGAAGGCGATAGATCTCCCCGGCTTGTGCGTCGTAGAACGGGGTGGTGCTCATGCCCACCACGCGGCGCACCTCGACGATCCATGTGTCATCGGGCAGCACGGTCGAAAGATGCAGTTTGTACCCCGTGTCGCCGTTGGGATGCAGGGCGGGCAGCGCCGCGTTAAGCGTGCCGCTGGTATTGATCGCCAGCACATCGCCCGCTTCCAGATAATCCCCGATGCGGCGAAACAGGGTGTGATCGATGCGCGAGTCGTGGGTGTGCGACACCATCAACCGGACTTGATCGCGCGTTAAACCGCGCGCTTCGGGCGGTTCGCTCGCTTCAAGGGCGGGCGATAGGGTGAATTCGTCATACGGATGGAGTGCCGGACGATCGGCAAATGGAGTAGACATAATCGGCGTCGGTGCCTTTATCGAGGCTCAGAGTCGAGAGGAGTATTCGGACGGGTATCGGCTGGCGCTTGGAATTGTGCTTGGGGTTCGAACACCTCGAACAGCGTCATTTGCAGGCCATCGTGGGCCTGCACGCGCTGATTGCGGTGTCCCCACGGCGTATCGACCACGCCCGCCAGTGCTTGCGCACCGTAAGCCGCGAGCTGTTCGCGGGCAGCGTTCACATCGCCTACTTCGAGGGCAAGGCGCACCCGCTGCCCCTGTGGGCTGCCCGCCTCAATGCGATCGACATCGGCGGCCTGCACTGCATCCACGATTTCGAGCGTGGCGCGGCCCGCATCAAGCAGGTAGCCGTGACCGGTCTGTGTCCATTCTTCAATTACCGGCATCCCAAGGCCGTCGCGGTACAGCGCGGCGGTGTGATCGACATCATCGACGCGCAGCACCAGATTCAGCCAGCGGGCGCGCGGCGCTTCTTTGGCCGTCATGGACTGTGCTTGATAGCGTCCGCTCGGCAGGCTGCCTTCGATCAGCTTGAGGAAGCCGGGAACGCTCACTTCGGGCAGTGGGCGATCGCTGATGTCCTCGCCGGGGAACGCGTCCTGATGCATCTGTGTGCGCATATCGCCCGGATCAACCCAGTAGACTCTCAATTCGGGATGTTCGGCGGCGAAAATGGCGCTGAGGTGTTCGAGCGCGGCTTTGCTCGACCCGTAGCCGCCCCATCCGGCATAGGCTTCTTTTCCGGCGTCGCTGGTCACATTGATCACGCGCGCGCCCGGTTTGAGCTGCGGAAAAATCGCTTGCAGCAAGCCGAGCGGCGCGATCACGTTGGTGGTGTAGATGGTCGCCAGTAGATCGAGCGGGAACGACAGCAGATCGGGCATGGGACTGGTGCCGAGCGTGCTGGCGTTGTTCACCAGCACATCGACTCCGCCGACCGCCTGCGCGATCCCCGCCAGTTCCGCCCGGTGAGCCGCATCGGTCACATCGCCAGCGGCGGCGATCACCCGTGCCTGCGGCGGCAGTGAAGCCCGCGCCGCGTTCAGATCGGCAGAGGTGCGGGCGTCGAGGATCAGCGTCCACCCCTGCTCTGCCAGCGCGTGCGCCAGCGCCAGCCCTAACCCGCGTGATGCCCCTGTGATCAGGGCGGTTTGTGTGGTCATGGAAACGCTCCGTTTGGATTTCCGATCAAGGTGTTTGTATTCAGGATAAAAAAACGACGCCTTTTGAGCGTCGTCCGGGAGTGCAGAGTTATCCTGTACCTTGGTACAGCGTTTTTCGGGGCTATTCCTGACCGCCGAGGTTTACCAGTCCGCGTTGGGCGGCGACCGCCAGTGCCTCGGTGCGGTTGCTGACGCCTAGCTTCCCCATGATCGAGTTCATGTGAAATTTGGCCGTGCGTTCGGTGATGAACAAAAGCGCGGCGATCTCGCGGTTGGTCTTGCCCTGCGCCAGCAGTTGCAAAACCTCGGTTTCGCGCTCGGTGAGCGGCTCGGTCGGGTCGGCGTTGGGTTGGTTGAGCCGCTGCATCAGCTTCATGGCGATGACTGGTTGCAGCAGCGATCCACCCTGCCCGACGACGCGAATCGCCTGAAATAGTTCTGATCGCGGTGCCCCTTTGAGCAGATAGCCTTTCGCGCCCGCCTGTACCGCGCCGATGATGCGCTCGTCGGTATCGTAGGCGGTAAAAACGAGGACACGGACTTCCGGGCAGCGCGCCATAAGCTGCTGCAAGGCGGTCAGCCCATCCATTTTGGGCATTTCGAGATCCATCAACAGCACATCGGGGCGGAGGGTTTGCGCCAGTTCGACCGCCTGCTCACCGTCTGCCGCTTCGCCCACCACTTGAAAATCTGGCTGCGTGCCGAGGATGGTCACCAGCCCATCCCGTACCACCGGGTGATCATCCGCGACAAGGATGCGTATCACGGGGCTTGTTTCACTCATGTGCAGTTTCCTCTGGGGTGCTGCCAGAACCATCATTCAACGGTACACACACATTGAGCCGCGTACCTTCTCCCGGATTCGTACACAGCCGCAGTTCCCCTTTCAACAGGCGAATTCGCTCATTTAGACCGATCAACCCATAGCCGTGTTCAGATGTATGGGACGGAGCGAACCCCTGCCCATTGTCGATCACCGAGAGCAGGACTTGATCCGGTAGTGCTTTGATGTCTACATGCAGCGTTGTGGCGTGGGCATGTTTTTCGACATTGTTCAGCGCTTCCTGTGCGATCCGGTACAAGCCGACTTCGATCCGCTGTGGGAGGGGGTGCATATCCACCACGTTGAAGGTGAGGGTGAGGTGATTGCGCGCGGCGGTGGCTTCGGCCAGCCCACGCAGGGCGTTGACGAACGACTGCCCTTCCAGCGGTGCCGCCCGCAGATCAAGCACACTGCGCCGCGAATCGTCCATACTGGCGCGTGTCAGCTTCAGCGTTTGCTTGACCAGTTCGCGCACCTGTGCCTGCGTTTGCGGTGCATCAGCGCTCGTTTCCATCAGCGCGTCGATCGTTTCCAATTTGAGCGTCAGCGCGGCCAAACTTTGCGCCAGCGTGTCATGGATTTCGCGTGCCAAACGGTTGCGTTCTTCCAGCGCGCCGATCTCGCTGCTTTGCCGGAACAATCGCGCCCGCTCAATGGCGATGCTGAGCATATCGCCGACGGTGTACAGCACGCGCAGTTCATCCGGCGTCAGCTTGCGCCAGTTCACGCTGGCGACATTGAGGACGCCAAGGTTTTTCCCGTGTGCGTACAGCGGGACGCTGGAATGGTATTTGAGGTCTTTCGTGCCTTCCAACAGCCCTTTCAAGCGGCTGCAAATGATCATGCTGACGTTCGCCGCCGCATCAAGGCCGCCTGATTCGTAGATTTCGAGACAGTAGCAGTAGGCGGTGCCGTCCATCACGCCGGGGGCTTGCAGCGCGGGCGGCAGGTTTTGTGTCGCCGCCAGATAAGGCGTGTGGGTCGTTTCATCGACCAGCCAAATCCAGCCTGTTTCCAGATGAAACAGATCGGTGACGTGCTTCAGCGCCGCATGCAGCGTTTCCGGCAGATCCACTTCACGGTTGAGCGCTTCCGCGAAGGTTTTCAAAGTCAGCAGTTCCCGGTTGCGCTGTTCAAGGGAGCTGCCGTCGGTTCGGTTGTCCATCAATCTATCCGTTGAGTTGGGTTCATCTCAAGTGGGATGAGGGGCAGTGCGGGTATTCGGTGTTCCCGTGACTCAAGAATAGCATATCCTGCCTTTTGGCGGGGGCAGTAGGAGCCGTTTGCCTATAGATTATTTGTGCGGCGCATGTCTCGTCAAATGACGTCTGCAAAGTTTTGCTCAACGCGCTGAAAAACAAGTGTGCCTGCGACGAATAGAATCACCCCGGCAGCAAGCGAGAACGCGAGCGACACCGCCGGGAAATCCCCTACTCCCAGCAGCGCCCAGCGGAAGCCGTCGATGATACCGACGAGTGGATTAATGGCGTAAAACGGGCGTGCCACTTGAGGGATCAGGCTGCCGGAGTAGACCACCGGTGAAGCGTACATCCACACCTGAATCACGAATGGGAGCGCATACATAAAATCGCGGTAGTAAACATTGAGCGCCGATACGAACAGACTTACGCCAACGGCAATCAGCAGCAGAATCACGAGGAGAATGGGGAGTACAATCAAATTCACTGTAAGCGCCCACCCGTTGATAACGAGCAGCGCAAGCATCACCGCGAAAGCGACCCCAAAATCGACCAGCACCGCGGCGGCACTGGCAATAGGAATCACCATGCGCGGAAAGTAGACTTTCGAAATCAAACGCGCGTCGCCCACGAGGCTGTTCCCCGCCCGCTGAAGTGCCCCGGCGAAGAAGTTCCACCCCAGCAGTCCCGCGAACACGAAAAGGAGGTATGGCACGCCATCCGACGGCAAATTGGCGAAACGCCCGAAAATGATGGCAAAAATGATGGCCGCGATGAGCGGCTGCAAAATCACCCAGATCACGCCAAGCGCGGTTTGTTTGTAGCGCAGCTTGATGTCGCGTAGGATGAGGATCAGGACAAGATCACGGAATGCCCATAACTCGCTGAGGTTGAGGGCAGCCCAGCGGCGGGCAGGGACGATCTGCACATGATAAGCAGATGACGTGCTGACAGGTTGATCGCTCACAAATCCTCGATAAGTTATTACAACGGCGGCATGAGCAGGACAAGTTGGCGACGCAGCAGCCGCACCACCAGTGTTTTCCTGTCGTATGCACGTGATGAAGCACCGGTATAGCCTACTGGTGCCGAAGGTGCTACCGTGCGCAGCCAAACTTTTGCATCGCGCAAGGCCGCAATATACGGTGTATAGATGATCTGCTGGGCGGGCAGTCGAACGGGCGAATACTGCCAATAACCCGGATCATACAACCAGCGATTAAGCAGCTTCAAGCCTTGATAATGAAAGATGATCAGCGGGTCATTGTCAATATACAAGGCACCACTACGCTGCGTGATCGCATACTGCATCCAATTCCAAGGCGCAGTGTTCGCACCCTTGTGTTCAAGCGTTTTTACACCCGTAAACCGATCGTGCCATTGATCGAGGTATTTTTGATCAGCGAAACGGTCTTCCTCCAACCGATCATAACACCACTCGATACATCTCTCCCGCCACCAGCGCAAACAGGCCAGCGCATGCTCATCTCGGCGGAAGGTCAGCCAGCCGACGTTGTAGCGCCCGTACAGCTCTAAATGCTGCAAGTGCGGAGGAAAACGGTGTGCGATGATTCCGATGCTCGCCTGTGCCAATTCATCAAAGATGGGCTGTGGACTGCTGAACACCAGCATGTCACTGTCTAAATAAGTCAGGCGTTCAATTTCCGGGTGCTGTTCAAGGACATGCAGCGTCCACGCGGGCGAACAGGTGAAAAAATACTCAATTGCAGAGCGGGTCGGCTTCACGCGAAGCAGATCGGGATCAGCAGCTTCGAGCTCGGCAAGGCGAACCGGTCGCAAATTGGACACATTGAACGCTTGCAGAATGGCGTACGTCTCATCATCGAGACATAGAACCCACAAGACGAACTCGCCGGGTTGGTGCTGCTGCAATGACTGAAAGAGCGCTAACCCTCGAATGAGGTAGCGCATATTGAAGTAAGTGCAGTAGTGTTCGGTCATCGGCGCAGCCGTCGGTAAACGGGACGAAGGAGGTCTTTGAACGTCTCAAGACGACGCAGGCGTGTAAGGCGCATCTTTGTTTCGCGCTCCAAAACGGCACGCATCTGGGTGGAAACCGGCCTAGATCGGACGCTGCGCAATGGAAGCCCATGCGCCCGCATCAAACGACACAGGCATGATCTTTGCTGCGGACGAAATTTGTTCAACGGCGATCATGAAACGACTTTCCGAAACAAAAAGCCCCAGTAAAGACACTGCTCCGGCGCATTATGGATAAAGGGCGGTTCTTCGATAACGAATTCACGGGTACGCGTAAGCCCATAAAGGGTGGCTTGTGCGATAACCTCGTCATGATTCAAACACCAGCCGAGATACTCGGTATTATAGCCGTACCGGTAGGGGCGCTGCACCATCACGAATGACGGGACACGTCGCACCAGCGGCAGGCGTGTTAGGAAGAAATATCCCCCCGCACTGGTCGCGGTGGCGCATTCAGCAAAAGCCGTTTGCCAATCACGCTGATAATGCATTGCGCCGCTGGCGAGGATCAGATCATAGGCGTAATGCTTCCACGTATCACCGCTGTGAAAATGTGAATCCGGCAGCAGGCTTTGACTTTTCGCCTCAAAGATGGGCAGTTCTTTGAGATGATACTCAATTGCTAAATCCGGGCGGAGCGCGCGGGCGATCAGCGCATAATGTCCAAGTCCGCCACCCCAATCAAGCAGGCGGAGCGACGATTTGCCAACCGCTGCAAGGTTGAGCGCATAAGCGAACGACATGATGATATTGTGAAAGCTGATTTGCGCGGCAATGGGCAGATTATCCGTATCCGTTTCAATGGAGTAGCCGAACGGGACAGACGGATCGAGGTATGCTTGATTACTTGCCCATCGTTTGGCATAGCTTTCGACAATCGATTGATCTTGCCAGCCTTTGATCGCGGGATCGGTGTCGGCGGCTTGCCAGCCGTTGGGCATGTACTCCCACTCGGGTTTTTCGTCGCGAGTCCGCAGGCTGCGAACGGCGGAAAGCACAACCGGCGGGGTAAGCTGTTTTATCAACGTCTTGAGGGTCAACGGTAGGCGCTCCGGTGATTAGGGCAGATAGTGGTTTTGAGCGGTGCGATAATAGTCGAGCGTGCGGCGCAGTCCTTCAAGCAGCGCGACGCGCGGCTGCCAACCGAGTGCGGTGCGGATCAAGCGGTCATCGGCGTAATAATCGCCAATATCGATCCGCTTGCGATCTGCCGGAAACGACTTCACCAGAAATTCACCGTTCCCATCATTTGCCTGAACGAGCAGCTTGGCAAGGTCGATGAGCGAAATGATCTCCACTCCACCGAGGTTGTAGATTTTTCCTACGGCTTCGGGATGCGAAGCGGCAAGGATAAAAGCCTCTACTGCGTCATCAACATACGTGAAATCGCGGAGCTGCTGCCCTTCCCACACTTCAAACGGGCGTCCGTTCACGAGTGCTTGTACCCATACCCCTAAGAACGTTTGGCGTGCATCCTTGATGCGCATGCGCGGCCCATAGGTGTTGGTCAAGCGAAGAACGCACGTTTGTATGTCGTAGACTTGATGATAGAGCAGGTGATAACCTTCGCCCGCCATCTTGTTGATCCCGTTGACATCGACGGGACGAACGGGGTGTTTCTCGTCCACGGGAAGGTATTCCGGTTTACCGTATAACTGGCGGGTGCTGGCAAACACGACCCGCACCTTCGGGTTGTGATGGCGGCACGCTTCCAAAATCGATAACTGCGCCCGTCCGTTAATCTCCAAGTCGGTATACGGATCGGTCATCGAGTCCATATGGCTGGTTTGCCCTGCCAAATTGAACAAAAAATCGCAGTCCTGAATCAAGACAGCGAAACTGTAGGGATCGCGCACATCCGAAATGTTGACCTGTACACGATCGCGGATGTCCTCGATGTTATACAGGTTGCCGCCATATTGCGGAACAAGGCTGTCGATCAATAAGACGTGTGCGCCGAGATTGAGCAGCCGCCGGGCCAAGTTTGAGCCAATGAAGCCCAACCCGCCGGTGATGACCACCTTTTTACCGTAAAAGGGCGTATCCATCGCTGATCCTGTTGTGTGCAGGGCTAGGCGAAAAAGGCGCGCACGGCCTCGATGACTTGATCGGCTTGCGCGTCGGAAAGTTCGGGATAAAGCGGCAGCGAAACCACCTCGCGCGTGGCGCATTCGGCGTTAGGGAAACTCCCCACATCACCTAAGCGACCTTGATAAGCAGGCTGCAAATGAATAGGTGCAGGATACTGAATGGCTGTGCCGATGCCGCGTTCGCTCAAGAACTTGCGGAATTCGTCGCGGCGTTCGCAGCGAATGACATACAGGTGATAGACCGGCTCCGCATGGGGCACTTCGGGCGGGACGGGGACACAGCCGCGGAGTGCCTCGGTATAGCGGACGGCGATAGCGCGGCGGCGGGCATTGTCCGCGTCTAGGTCTCGCAGCTTGACGCGCAGAATCGCCGCTTGCAGTTCATCAAGCCGGGTATTCATGCCCGGTTCATCGGAAATATAGCGGGTTCGCCAGCCATATTGACCGATAGAGCGCACGCGTTCGGTCAGCGTTTCATCCATGATGCCAACCGCACCGCCATCACCAAACGCGCCAAGGTTTTTGGTCGGGTAAAAGCTGAAGGAAGCCAATCTCCCGAATGTCCCCACCCGCTGCCCATGCCAGCGTGCGCCGTGCGCCTGTGCACAATCTTCGAGCAGCGTAAGACGATATTCGGCGGCCAGCGCGGTAAATGCGGTCATGTCCGCTGGAAAGCCGTACAGGTGAACAGGCAGTAATGCCTTGGTGCGAGGGGTGATCGCCGCCTTGACCTGCTGCGGATCGAGGTTATAGGTGGCGAGGTCAATATCTACCAAAACGGGAATCGCGCCTACTTTTTCGATGGCGCTGGCCGTCGCAGTGGCGGTGTGCGCGGAGGTGATCACTTCATCGCCTGCGCCAATATCAAGGGCGCGCAGCATTAACTCAATTGCATCGGTGCCGCTGGATGCGCCAATCACTGCGCGCAAGTTGTTCCACGCGGCATATTCACGCTCAAATTCCTCGACCTCTTTGCCAAGGATATACCAACCGCTGTGCAGAACGCGGGCGATCGCCGCGTCAATCTCCGTCTGACGAGCGGTATAAGAAGCAAGCGGGCTCGCTTGTGGAATCTGCACGGTCATAAAGCGCCTTCGTTAAGGTGAATGTCTGGTGTATGATACACTGCTTGGAGACGCGTGTCACCATGTCGTTATTTCTGCCAACTTGATGGACAGCCATTAATGAGCAGCACGGTTATTCGCGCGCAAGCGTTGAGCAAGTCATACCAAATCGCGCACGCTGGGCGGGGCTACAAAACTTTGCAGGAGGATGTGATCGCGCTGATCAAACGTCCCCTCAAGCGAGGTGCGGCAGTCCCCCGGCGCGAGACCTTTTGGGCGCTGCGCGATATTTCATTCGATGTCAAACACGGCGAAGTTTTGGGCATTATCGGGCGGAACGGTGCGGGCAAAAGCACCCTGCTGAAAATTCTGTCGCGCATTACCAAGCCAACGAGTGGACGCGCCGATATTTACGGGCGGATCGGTTCCCTGCTCGAAGTTGGCACCGGCTTTCACCCGGAGCTGACCGGGCGGGAGAATATTTTCCTGAACGGTGCGATCTTGGGCATGACGCGGCGGGATATCGCCAAACATTTCGACGAGATCGTCAGCTTTGCAGAGATCGACCAGTTCCTCGAAACCCCGGTCAAGCGCTACAGCTCAGGCATGTATATGCGACTGGCCTTCGCGGTCGCCGCACACCTTGAACCGGAAGTATTGGTGATCGATGAGGTGCTGGCGGTTGGTGATGCCAAATTTCAAGAAAAAAGCCTCGGTAAGATGGGCGATGTCGCCAAAAGCGGGCGCACGGTGCTGTTCGTCAGTCATAACATGGCAGCAGTTCAGCAGTTGTGTAGTAACGCTATTCTGCTCGAACACGGGCAAATCTCGTATCAAGGCAGCACTAACGAAACGATCAATCACTATCTTTCCACCGAAACAATCGGTGAAAACGATATGCGAGATCGACAAGATCGAAGCGGTGCGGGCAATCTGCGTTTCACACATGTTGAATTCTTCGATAAAAACGGACAAAAACTGCACCATGTCCTGTCCGGTCAAACGGTAAAACTGCGTTTTTACTACGTAAGCAGCAAAACGCTCACCGATGCTACTGTGCACCTTGCCTTCAATGTTTATAACCCTCTGGGATTGATTTTAACGAACCTGAACACAAGAGATGTGGGGAGTACCACCCAGTCGATTGGACGGGACGGTTATTTTGAGTGTACATGGGAACGATTCAACCTGCGTTCTGCCGTTTACACCTGTGCCCTCTACTGTGAGGTCAATGGCATCGTTGAAGATTGGATACAATCTGCTTTCCAACTGCACGTCGATGACGGTGATTATCATGGCACTGGTTCGCTCATCGACCGGGGACAGGGTGACATACTGGTGAGCTATGAATGGCGGGGCATGATCACAGGGAATGCATCGTGAGTTTTCTAAAGAATGTCTCAGCCAAGCTGAATTCTGTGCGTTATGCCACTGTATTCTTCGCTCATCTACTGGCAACCCCCAGTCAGCGGGCGTATGCATGGCGATGGCTCGGCTCGCAGCGGAAAAACTACCTTCTAAACCATGCGATGCCTTGGATTGTTTTCGGAGCCATCGACTTTTTGGACGAGTGCCTCAAAACATGCCCTAACCCTCGCGTTTTTGAATATGGAAGCGGCGGTTCGACGCTTTATTGGTTGCGGAAAGGCGCAGCATGTGTTTCGGTTGAGCATGATCCAGTATGGTGCCAAATCGTACAGGCGCGATTATCAGACATCGAAAAACACGTCGATTTGCGTTTGATCGAAGCAGATGCACCAACATCAAACAAATTAGATCCGGCAAACCCCGCAGATTTTGCATCGGCTGACTTGCAGTATCTTGATCGCCCCTTTAAACAATATGTGCAGCAGATCGACCCATTTCCCGATAACACGTTCGATTTTATCTTGATTGATGGGCGTGCGCGCACTTCCTGCCTTTTACACAGTCTCTCGAAGGTAAAACCCGGCGGATACATCATCCTCGATAACAGCGATCGTGATTACTATACCCTCCACTTTGACCTAAGTGCCTTTGAAGAATACCGCTTTGATGGCGTGCCACCAGTCAACGTCGCTTACAGCCGCACGAGTATTTACCAGCGTAAAGTGTAACTCAGATGAGTCTCATCCCTATCGCCCTGTTCGCTTACGCGCGGCCAGATCATCTTCAGCGAACACTAGACGGGCTGCGCGCGAACGGGGTTCCCAAAATCTATGCCTTTAGCGATGGCGCACGTACGCCAGAAAAAGCCGACGCTGTAGAGGCGGTGCGTGCAATTTTACGCGCAGTGGATTGGTGTGAAATTGAGATCGTCGAACGCGAACGCAATTACGGCTTAGGCGTATCTATTCGCAAAGGGGTAAGCGAGGTTCTTCAGCGTCACGAGGCGGTCATTGTATACGAAGACGACCTTGTTTGTCTCCCCGGCACTTACGCTTACCTGTGCGCAGCACTGGAACATTACCGCGATGATCACCGTGTGCGCAGCGTCACCGGATGGACGCATCCACGCGTCACACCGGAGGGTGTTGGAGACCAACCCTACTTTGATGGGCGCGCTGAATGCTGGACATGGGGCACATGGCGGCGTGGTTGGGAAGGCATGGACACGGACGCACTGAGCTTGTTGGAAGAAGCAAAAAGCCAAGGGATTGATCCCAACCGCTATGGGGCCGACTTGCCGGTCATGGCCAAGGAAGAAGCGGCGAAGAATATTTGGGCGGTGCGCTGGCTATATTTGCATATCGCGCGAGGCGGTTTATGCCTTCGCCCCCATTACAGCATGGTGGAGCATATCGGTTTTGATGCGCTGGCAACCAATGCTGTTGGCGGTGATGTGTGGGCGAACCCGCCGCTGCGCCCCGTGCCACCGATTCCCGCCGTATTCCCTGATGCGATTGAACATGTGGACTGTGTGCGCCTGTGGCAGCGCGCCTATGGCAGCCGTCCACCGCGAACGGGTCTATTTTGGCGCGGAATCCGTAAACTCCAGCGTACCCTTCAAAGAAGATAACGCGCACTACCAACCTTGAATTTGCACAACTTCAGAGCGTCAACGATGCGGGTGGCCGAGCGAATTAACCAATCATTCGCAAGTGAGGTTTCACGGCGGGGCAGCGCGAACAGCAGACGGACGAATCTGCTGTAAAAAACAAAAACACCCGGTAACATCGCCGGGTGTTTGAGTGGTGTTTCGGGTTGGGCAGTAGAGGACTCGAACCTCTAACCACTCCCACGTCAAAGGAGTGCTCTACCAATTGAGCTAACTGCCCGAATGAAGAAAATCATATCCTATCCCAATCCACCTGACAAGAGTCAGATTAACGACTCTGAGCAGCGGGGATTTCTTTGGTTAGGCAGTGCACCGCCCCGCCGCCATTCGCCGCATTTCGGCATGGGATCGGCACCATTTTGAACGTTGGCATCGCCTGCTCATAAATCCGCAGCGCGTGATCATCTTCCGGAATATCGAACACCGGGACAAGGACGCGCCCATTGACCGTGAGCGCATTGGTATACGATCGCCATACCGGATAAACACCCCAATTCAAATACACCTGTGGCATGGGCAGCTCGATCACCTGATAGCGTTTCCCGGCGGCGTTCGTTTCGCGCTGAAACAAGGCTGCTGCCGCACGCAGCCGATCCTCATTTTTGAAGGGGGTTGGCGCGCCCACAAGCATTGTGTCCGCGCTGGCCAGTTTGCACACAAGATCGACATGTCCGGTTTCTTCACGCCACAGCCGCGGAGTCAAGATGAGTTTGTCGAACGCGTAATAGCGATGCATCTGCGCTTCGACTTCCGCCATCGATAGCCCTAACTCTGCATGTCGATCGGCCAGTTCGTCGCTCATGATCAGTGTGCCCGCGCCATCACTCCACAAATTGCCCCCTTCGGTGAACAGGGGCAGCGTGTGAACGGGTATGCCGCGCAGAGCAGCCCAGCGGGTAGGCAGTGCATCATCATCGCTTTGCGGATAGGTTTCGGCCAGCGGCGCGAACCGCGCATCGATAGCGATCTGTTTCCCGTCACTATCCAGCCCGACGATGGGGCCGTAATCGCGCACCCATATATCGTTGATGGGGGACACGATGAGGCGAACGTTTTCCCACCCCTTCACGCCGAACTTTTCTTCGAGTACCAACCGGATCGGTGCCGCCCACTCTGCTTGAGGGATCAGCACATCGACGCGCGCCACTGGGCTAATTGCCTTGATCATGGCGGCGTGAGTTTCCCACAGGGGCGGATACAGCACCGGAAACGCGACAATAACCGTTTCGATCGGCTCCCATTGAGCGGGCAAACGCAGCGGTGCGGCGGGCGGATCAGCGATGGAGTGCGCATCAGCAGGCGTGTAGTCGAGATCCCCGCGCGTAGAGAGGCGGTGTCCAATCGCTTCCTTGGCGCTTACGGAGTCCATGCCATCAGGCAGCAGCCCCCACCGGGTGAGATAGTCTGCCATGATGGCCGGAGACAGCGTAACTTTTCCGCTCATCCAATCCAATCGACCGTTGGAGCGTGTCAAAAGATCAGACGCGCTGTTGAACAAGGGGCGCAGCCACTTTGGCTTCATTTGCCGCCGCCACAATGGATACGGAATGAAGTCAAAATGGAAAGGGGATGGCATACGATTGGCCTTCGCTGACAATGGCACTAGGCTTCCAATGCTACAATCAGACGGTTGACTTGACGAGGGAGGGTGTGTGCGTTTTGTTCTGCTGCTAACTTTGACGCTGTTCTTCGGCCTGCTGCCGATCCCTACCCAAGCACAATCTCCACGCCTCGATCCGTCGCTGCCCCCGGAACATGGATCGACCGTGTTAGGGACTAACTTCACGCCCGATCCCTATCGTGGGCAGTCGATACAAGGCGGCGGTGAGGTCGAAATCAGTGAGGTGCTGCGCGGGGATGACTGTACGGGCTATACCAGCGCCGCGCCGGATTACGCGATTGAACTGCGCGCCGATCTCCCCCTGCTGCGCTTGATTTTCATTGCCGATGTGGTGACCGCCGATGCCATGATGGTCGTGCGCACGCCGAGCGGCGATATGCTGTGCGCGGACGATTCATTCGGCGTGTTCGCGCCATCGCTGGATTTCAGGCCTGCCCCGGCGGGCGAATACCGGGTGTGGATCGGCGCATTTACGGTGGAACCCGTCTATGGCTCGCTCTATATCACCCGGCGCGCCGATGTGATCCCCAATTCGAGCGGCGTCGAAGTGCCCAATGTCGAACCTTCGGCGACACCGCCCGGTTATATCGATCCAACGGCCATCCCCGGCACGTTTCTTGATCCAGCCTTGACGCCGCGCGCCGCATCGCTGGCGCTTAATGCTGGATTTTTCCCCGATCCGTATTGGGCATTCGCTGAAGGGGGTGGTTCGCTCGATGTCCCGGCGTTCGATTTGCAGCGCGCCGCCGATCAGATCACCTTCGGCAGTGAGATCGGCGGGGGATCGTTGGGCGAAATTGGCGGAGGGGCCTGCGCAGGATTTACCACGCCGGAACCGGCCTTTGCGCTCGATTGGACGGGGCAGTCTGGTTTTCTCAGCCTGTTCTTTGTGTCGGTGAATTCTGGAGCCAATGCTTCGATGGTGGTGCATGCGCCGGATGGGACATGGACGTGCAGCCGTGATGCTGTGCCTGACATGCTTGATCCGATGGTGACGTTCAACAACCCGCCGCAGGGACTCTATACTGTCTGGTTGGCGAATGAGTTGGTACGCGCGCAGCCGGTGTTCGGCGCGTTATTCCTCAGCGAACTGCCCGATCAATCGCCGCTCACGGCGGTGCTGCCCTCTACTGATCCTCTGCCGCTGCCGCTCGTCGGGCTGGAGATGGGCGCACAGGCCGCCGAATTCAAGCCCGATCCGCTGCTGAACCCCGTAATGGGCGGCGGCTCGGTCGATTTGGGTTCGCTCAATCCCGGCGAGTGGTGTCCCGGTTTTTACCCCGTGACGAATACTTTTGCATTGGCGCTGTCGTCATCACTGCCCTATCTGCGGGCGTTCGTCGCCAATGCCGACCCGGAGACTGCGGATCCAACCCTCGTGGCGCTGATGCCCGATGGTCAGTGGTACTGCGGCGATGATTGGCAGGGATTGACCGATCCGGTGATCGATGTGTTGGGTGGAACCGGGACGGGAATCGCGTATTTCTGGGTCGGTTCTTACAGTGCGGGCGAAACGTTTGGTGCCCTGCTTGGATTGACGCGCGGTACGGCTTCTCCAAACAACCCGACAGGAGCGTCATGATGAAATGGCTGCGTCGAGCGTTCGCATTGGTCGCAGGCATTTACGCGGCAGGTGTGACCGGTTTTCTGCTGCTGCGCACCCTGCTGGGTGATCGGATACCGCTGTTGGGCTTCATCGCCGATTTCACGCCATTTTTCTTCGCTCCGCTGCTCGGATTGCTCCCTGCATCGCTGATTCTGCGGTCGCGAACGGCGATGTGGATGTTAGCCGCGCCCTCTGCCATCGGCGCGCTGCTGATCGGTCGCTGGTATGTGCCAAAAGCGAGCGCCCCCCCATCGCCACGTGCGTTTACGGTTGTCAACTACAACGTCTTATTCTCCAACCGGCACATTGTACAAGCGGTGCAGCAGTTAGCCGCCAGCGCGGACATTTTGGTGCTGGAGGAACTGCCCTATGCCTTTGAACACGGGATCGAGGCGGTGCGGGCAGAATATCCCTACCAACGCTACAGCGATACCAACGCGATTCTGTCGCGCTATCCGTTCGATCCGTCGCGTGAGGGAATCGACCCGGCGATCGTGCTGATCGATGGGCAGCCTGTGGCGGTCTATGCCATTCATGCCCCGCTGCCGCTGAGTCCGGGTGTTGGTCATGGGATGCTGGAAATGTTCCGTCACTACAGCCCGCCTCACCGTGACGTGGCGATGACCTCACTGATCGACGCGGTACGCGCGGAAACCCGACCGTTCATCGTCGTGGGTGATTTCAATATGACGGAATTCGCCACCTTATACGGGCGGTTGGCCGGAGTGATGACCGACAGCTACCGCGAAGTGGGGACAGGCCTCGGCTTCACGTGGTCGCTGATGCATCCCTTTCCGACGGTACGCATCGATTATGTGTGGCACAGCCCGCAGTTTCGGGCCGTGCGCGCCGAACGCGACCTCACGCCGAGCGGATCGGATCATGCGCCGCTGTCCGTCATGCTCGACTGGCGCTGATTGACTGAAAGTCGGCACGGCACGCGGGCGGGCTGCGAACAGTAGAAGTACTGCACCTCGCCCGTGCGCGCATAGGCGTCCAGTTGATCGCGCGTGAACAGAAATTCACTGCGAAATGCTTGATCGTGGCAGCTAAAGCAGTCGTTCAGCCGCGCCGCCGAACGTTCGCTGGTATCGGCATTGAAGGCAGCGAAATTCCAGCCGTCAAAGCTGGTATTGGCGTGCGTATCTTCGATACGCCATGTTGATCGCCGTTCCGCGACGTGGATTTCATCGACACGCAGATCACCGGGGAGCAGCCGCCGCAGATCGCTGAGCAGCACCCGTCCATTGGCGTCCTGCTGGGCATCGAAGGCTTCGATCACGACCTGTGTGCCATCGGGGATGCGTTCACCATGTCCGGCGGCGGTCACCGCTTCCGGGCTGATGAACACATTCCGCGTGATGCCATCGCCGCGATCCACCGTGAGGTAATGCACAAGTGAATCGCGGTAGCCCGCCGGATAGACCATCGGTTCGCGTCCCTGCGGGTAAGTGGCCGCGACAGTCGCTTGAGCGACAACCGTTTCGGCGGGGCGCGGCATGGGCGATAGGACGGAGATGAGCAGCACCCCGACGACCGCGCAACCGACGATCAGCGGCACAAACGGGAAGCGGGAACGGGATGCCGGAGTCACCATTTCGTCTCTATTCCCACTGAACAGCGGGCTTATGTAGGAAATGCAGTTCGAACACTTCCATCGCGGGGCGCAGATTGGTGGTCGGCGCGACGGGCGGCAGTTCAGCCAGCGGTTCGACGTGCATCCATGCCGGTGCGTAGGCATTGATCGCTTCAATCACGCCGTTGATCACCGTAAGCAGATCGGCATTCGCATCCACCGTCACAACTTGTTCGCCGCGTGCGCTCAAATAGGTGATGGCGCGCAGATATTTCTCGCGGGTTTCGTTCAAGTTCAAATCAAAAAGTTCGCGCTTCTTCCCGCGTGTCCCCTGCCGTTCATAGCAGGTTTCCGCGCTGGCATCCAAAAACACGGTCAGATCCGGCGTTCGCGCGCTGGCGTTCAAGTCCATGACGTTGTTGCGGCTCATGCCATCGACGCTTTGATATACCAGCGATGATAGATAGTAGCGGTCGCAGATGATCAGGCGTGGTTCGGCATCGGTCGCTTGGGACAAAAACGGATAGATCACCCGATCCAGATGATCGGCGCGGTTCAACGCATAGGCGAGCGCGAGCGTCCGAGATTGGACTTGCACATCTTTCGCCAACACCTGCCGAATAAACGGCCCCGCCGCACTTTCATTGTAGGGTTCGTATGTCCACAATACGCGGTCGCCGAGGACGACTTTCATAGTGGCCGCCAACCGCCGCGAGACTTCACTTTTGCCGCTGCCGTCTAACCCCTCCAACACGAGAAAAAAACCGCTCATGACATTCCTTTAGGTGGGTGCTTGAATCGATTTCGGTGAAACTTCTACAGGAAATTGTCGCTGGAATTCGGATTCCGTCAATGTCGGGCGTGAGGCATGAAATTTGACGATACAAACTCTTATGACCCTTTATGAACAGTATTTGACTGTTAAACGACTGTGTGATACGCTGCTGCATAATGGAGTCCACCCATCACGACCTGCCCGCCTGACAGCCCCTGATTTCAAGTTACAGGAGTTTGCTTCAATCATGAGCACCCAAGTGTCTGACCTCGTCTCGCAAGAACCGCCGCTGCCTACCCCTAACCCAACGTTTCCCTTTCGCGTGAAGTCCTTTCAATGGGAAGATCTTCCGGCGATCGCCGAGATTTACAACCGCTTTTATGCGGCGGTTCAACGCGATGATCGGATGTCCGCGGAAGAACTGGGACAGTACTACCGCTCACCCGAAATGCACCCGGATACCGACGTGTGGACGATCGTCAACGAACAAAATGAGATCGTCGCGGCGCTAGAAATGGAGCGCAGCTCCACCGGCAGTGTTCGCAATTGGGGCGATGGCGCGGTTGATCCGGCCTATTGGGATCGCGGGATTGGCACGTTCATCGTGCATCATTTGGAATCGGAGCTTCGCCAGCGGACGCAGCAGCGTATCGACGCTGATCAAGCCGTCGCGCTTGAACTCCACGCCCTCAACACTGATTCGCGCACCATCAAGCTTTTGCTCGACAATGGGTATGAGAAGGTGCGGTCGTTCTATCGCATGACGATCGACCTGACTCCATTAGGCGACATTGAACCGACCCAACTGCCACCGGGGCTTGAACTGCGCCCCTTCCAGCCAGAACAAGCACAAGCCGTCTATGAAGCGCATCAGGAATCATTCCGCGATCACTGGGGTTTTGAGCCGTTCCCCTACAACGAATGGGAACATTGGGTGCTGAAACACCCGAAGGCCGATACCGCTTTGTGGCGCATTGTCTGGGAAGGCGATCAGATTGCGTCGATAGCGCTCAACCGCCCCTATGGATCGGAACACCCGGATTGGGGATGGATCGGTATCGTGGGCACACGCCGCCCTTGGCGTAAACGCGGGTTGGCGTCGCTGCTGCTGCGCGAATCCTTCCGCGCCTTCAAGGAACGCGGTTATGTGCGCGCCGAACTCGGCGTAGATGCTTCCAGCCTAACCAACGCGGTAGCTGTGTATCAGCGGGCGGGAATGTCGGTGGGTTCACAGCGGGACGCTTACACGAAAATGCTGCACGGTGAGCGTAAAGCAGTCTACGGCGAATAGCCGTGAACGAAGGATCAAGCGGTCGTCTATACATCGGGGCGTTCAGTTGAACGCCCCGTCGCATTGATGGCCTTAGGCTTCCTCGGGCATGACGAGCGCGAGGATGATGTAGAGCAGCAGACCGGGGCCGCCCGCCAGCGCCAGCAGCACAAAGGCGACGCGGATGATGGTCGAATCGACATTCAGATAGCGCGCAACGCCACCGCACACCCCGGAGATTTGGCGATCACTGCGCGAACGGATCAGGCGTTTGGTTGGTTCGTTTCCCATGATGAATTCCTCATGCTAGATACTTGCTGACATACTACTCTCTAATACGGACATTCCCCTGAAAGGTTGCAGCCGATTCGCGCATTTGACGGTTTTTGCCTATAAAGACTTCTAAAAATGGCTGCACCCTACGGAGGGGGTTGATTCATGATGAAAGCAAGACTGCGCTTACTCTGCTTTATGCTGCTGTTGTGCGTGACAATTTCAGCACAGGCACAGGGAGATGAAACCGTGCCGGTATCCAGCGGCATGACCACCGGACTGATGGCGGTGCTTAGCGTGACGCCGGATACACCGGAAACCCGCGCCAACCTCGAATATGTTGATTACGCGGCGGCGCGGAACGTGGCGTTTGCTGTAAACCCGGATGCGGCGCAGGACGAGATGACGATGATCCGCGCGCTGCCCGGATTCAGCCCTTTCACGCGAGTGGGGTTGGAAAATTTCGCCCTCTTCCCACAGGTGAACGGATTTGCCTTTGAGGATATTCACCGGGCGGCTTACTTTGGTCAGCCGCCTGCTGATGGAGCGATCTTTCTGGGCAATTTCGATGCGGATGCGATCGACGCGGCGCTGACGGCACGCGGATTCATGGCCTCCAGTCTGTTCGGGTTCGACGGATGGTGCAGTGCCGAGGGATGCGATCAAGGCACGAGGGCCAACATTCGTGGGATCGTGGAGGGAGAAGCCTTCGATAACGGGTTGGGGCGCAAACCGCCAATCCTGTTGAATGTGACGGACCTGTTCTTCGCGCGCGATCTGACGACGCTGGAAGCGATGGCTGCCGCGCAAAGCGGATCGGGCGAGACGCTCGGCGCGGCAGCGGATGTGCAGGCCATGCTGCGGGCAATTCAGATGGCGGCACCTGAAACAGCGGGCATTCGCGCGGCGATGCTTTTCAATGTGGAAGCAGTGACGGGGCCAAACGCCGATGAAAAGCTTTCACTGCCGACCGCGCTGCTGTTCATCGATTGGGGGGATGCCAGCGGGCAAACGGCGGCGGTGGTGCTGGCCTATGACTCGGCAGAACAAGCACAGCAAACCGGAGAATATGTGATCGCTCAGATGGGGACGGCAGTGTCGGCGGCGAACGGTCAGCCGATCCAATCGCTATTTGAGGCTGCGGGGGCGACGATTGGGGAACCGATAGTCGCGAGCGAAGGAGGGGCGGCAGCGGTACTGATCCCCCTAAGCTATGGGCTGCCAGAAGCTGGCGACTACCCTTACCGCTTGTACTACCTGCTGATCAGCATGGCCGCACAACGCGACCTTGGATGGCTGGCGGGAAGTTAGGCGACGAGGGGCATGTTTTCGACCAACACGCCCCTCGTTTGTGTGTAGATATTGTCGGGTTGGTGAGATCGATCAGCCGACCGCACCGCTGCCTGCGTCGCTGCCCGCTCCACACTGGAAGGAAATCAGATCCGCGCGGACATAGCCCGTCCAAATCCCCGTTTCAACCAGATAGAAGGTACCCACCATGCCGCGAATGACGACCGGCGTGTTATCGCCCAACACGGTGACTTGTGCGCTTTGCGCGCTGGGTTGGGCACGCAGGAAGACGACGCCGCGCGTAGCCGGTGAGCACTGCGGATCAAGCGAGAGGCGCAGACCGGCGGTGTAGCCCTGCGGCGTGGGCAGGACGAACGGCGACGAAGATGATCCACCGGACGAATCCGACGAGCTGATGGTAGTCCCGCCCTGCTGAACGAGCGCGACCGTGCCGAATCTCGGAATGCCCGCGCAGGTGAAACCGGGCATTGAGTCCAGCGAATAGCTTGGCAGCCATTCGGGTGTGCGCGGAATGCCTGACAGCAGCACGATCGATCCAGCACCGCGCAGGCAGATGGCGACCCCGCTCAAGCTGGCTAAGTGGTTTGGTGTGAACACATCCACGGCCTGCACAACCCCCTGATTGATCACGACCGGGTTACCGACCGTGCCATTTCCCGCTGGGAGTGCGCCGGGGCCAACATAGGGGAAGCTGTCCTGCGCCAGCACACGGCAGTAAACCGAGGCGCGAATCGCATCCGGGACACCGGCACGCACGGGTGCGGTGGCGACGCCGTTGTATTCGGCGCACTGGGCGGCGGCGGGGGTGTTGGTGACACTTCCGAGCGTGGTCACGGTGACGTTTAAGGTGCTGCCCGCGCTGAGATTGGTGTTATCGCGAATCTGCACGCTGACGGTGTAAGTACCGGTCGCGCCGTATACATGCGCGCCATTGACCGCCCCATTGACGATCAACCCCGGCTGAATCGTGCCATCACCCCAATCGATGAGCGACGTTTGCGTATCGCCGCTCTCATCGGCATAGGGGACAAAAATCACGACCAAGTTATTTTGGACAGTGGCGGTGATGCCTGCCGTATTGATGACCGGCGCAGCAGCATGGACGCTGGTGGCGAATAAGAACAGCATCAACAAAGAAACCACAATGAGGACGGAGCTTGTTCGCGTCGTTTTGGTCTTCACAAAACCCTCCTCGAAGGTTTGCCTGATATATAGCGTTCAGTATATCGGATTCAGGATCGATAGGGCTGTTAGAGAACCGTTCAAGTCTGCGAATTAGACCAAAAGTCAGGGGCACAGCGAACGATCGACTTGACCCTCACGTTACGTCATCCTTTAGAATGCGGTCAGATAGAGGAACGAAACGACGATGTACACGGTCAAGCAGCTTTCCGAAATGGCGCAGGTGAGCATTCGCACGCTGCATTACTACGACGAGATCGATCTGCTGCGCCCATCGCACGTGGGGGCGAATGGCTATCGCTATTACGACGATGAGGCGCTGCTGCGGCTCCAGCAGATTTTGTTTTACCGTGAAATGGGGTTGGAACTGCTGCACATCAAAGACCTGCTCGACGATCCGGAATTTGATGTGGTGGCGGCGCTGCAATCGCACCGAACGGTGTTGGAAGCCAAACGGGAGCATCTGCGCGCTTTGATCAGCACGATTGACGACACGATTACGCACCTGACGGAGGGAAAACCGATGAGCAAGAAAGCGCTCTTCAAGCCGTTCAGCGAAAAAGAGCAGAAGCACTATGAGCGGCTGGCACGGTTAGAATATGGGCCGACGTATGTCAACGAATCGGTGAAGCGGTGGGCTGGTTACAGCAAGGCCCAAAAACAAGCGATTTTGGACGAGGCTAGCGAAATTTACCGCGATGTAGTGGCCGCCATTGAAAAAAAGCGCCCGGCCAACAGCCCGGAAGTGCAAGCGATCCTCGTACGGTGGGAGAAGAACCTTCATCACTTCTACGATCCGCCGCTGGAAATGCTGCGCGGACTGGGCGAAACCTACCGCACGCACCCCGGTTTCATCGAGAGCCTCGGCAAAATTCACCCTGATCTGCCGGAGTATATGGGCGAAGCGGTGGCGGTCTTCGTGGATGCGCTCGAAACAGCGGCGATCGAAGGGATGATCGCGGACGATGAGCATGGTCGCTTGGCGGAGTAGGAATGAAAGAAAGGGATTCAACGCAAAGACGCCAAGCATGTAAGACGCAACGGAAAGCAGTCTCTCTGTTTGCGCCTTTGCGTTGAATTTTTGCGCTTTACGCGCTGGCTTTGGTGCGGATGGTACGGCCTTTCCACTGCGGGCCGCCGAAACGGATCTGCCAATAAAGCGCCTGTGCCGCGATTCGTGTCATCAGGAGGGCGGAAACCGGCATCCACAGCGCATCGATCACGCGCTGGTGGGTGGCCGCCGCCGTAAGCGCACGCACCCCAATTCCCATCACCGTGAGCGCGGCTTCCCAATAGGGTGACAGCGGCGTTAGCGGCTGAATCAGGCTGATGAGCAGCAGAATCGGCGGGAGCAGGAACACGATCCAGTGAAAGAGCGTCCCCAACAGCAGCCCGATTACCCCACCGTATCCCGCGATGATGTTCTTGGCGTAACCATCGCGCACCTGCCGCCAGTTCCGGTACATGCGGCAGGCGATCAAGCCCGCGCCGTCCGCCATCCATAAGCGCATCCCCTTGGCTTTGACGCGGCGCGCAAACGTGATGTCCTCGACAATGGCGCTGCGCACGGCAGCGTGCCCGCCGATCGCCTCGTAAGCGCTGCGCCGGAAGGCGAGACATTGACCATTGGCGGCGGCGAAGGACTGCCAGCGCGTGCGATTGGTCAGCAGCACGGGCAGATAGCCGAGGATCACAAGCGCCATGAGCGGCACGATCAGCCGTTCGCCCCATGTGACGGTCGTTTGAGTGCTCCATACCGTGAGCAGATCGACCTGATGGCGCGTTTGCATGTCGATCAGGGCAGAAAGCGCTCCTTCGCCCCATGTCACGTCGGCGTCGGTGAAGATCAGAATGTCGTCGGGGTGATCGAGATCGTGCAGCGCGCTTTGCCCCAATTGGTGACAGGCCCAATTTTTGCCTAACCAGCCGGGAAGCAGCGGTGATCCGTGCAAAATGCGCACACGGGGATCGCCGCCTGCTGCCGCGCGTGCCAGATCGCCCGTGCCGTCGTCGCTGTTATCGTCCAGCACGATGACGCGGAAATCAGGATAGTCCTGCACCAAGAGTGAGCGGATCGTGTTGGCGATGACGGCAGATTCATTGCGGGCGGGGATCAAGACAGCGGCGCTTGGCAGACGCGTCTGAGCGGCGGCTGACGGCTGACGCAAGCGTGGAAAGGTGAGCACATTCAGGCAGGTGATAGCGATGATGGCGATCAGCGCGGCGCTGGCGGCCAGCAGCAGAGCATAGAGAATCATAGGCAAAATCAGTCAAACTAAGCGGGCGGCGTATGGCTGCGGCGTTTGCTGCGTAATCCGATCGGCTGACGCAGATCGGCGCGGTATTTGTACAACAACAGCGCGCTTTGGATCAACCAGATGACCAACACAGGGGTGCTTTCGCCAAGGAAGATTTGCACGATGAACAAAATCGTCACCGTGACGGCGATCGCCCACCCGGAGGTATTCATGAGGAGGTATGAGCCGACGAACACGGGCAGCCCGATCAACAGGGTGAAGAGCGGATGCAGCCCCATCTGCACGCCAGCAGTCGCGGCGACGGCTTTTCCGCCGCGAAAGCGCATCCACGGGGAAAACGCGTGACCGAGCACAGGCGCGATGGCGACCGGGATAAGCTCCCAGCCGGAAACGGGCAGAAACGTCATGGCAAGCCCGGCGGGAATAACCCCCTTGCCGATGTCGAGGAACACCCCTACCCCGGCGACCGGCAGCTTGCCCGTTCGCATCAGGTTGAACGCACCGGGATTGCCATCACCTAACTCGCGGATGTCCCGGCGTAGGACAAGTTTGCCGAGCCAATACGACCACATCAGCGAACCGAGGAAAAAGCCCAAGACGGTGAGCAGGAGGGCGTTGGTGGACATATCAGGCGGCTTTCGTGGAGGACTCAACCAGCAAACGGCGTACGGCAGCGAGGAGGCAAACGCCCATGACGACAAACCCGACCGAACCGGAACCGGGCAAACCCCAGAAAAACCACTGCCCGATCGACTGGAGTGCCCATGTAATCGCGTAGACGATCAGGAGGGGGATGAGGGGTAGATCGCGCATATCACGCTTGAGCGCGGCAAAGACACCCATCACCAGCGCGGTGATCGCCGCCGCGGCGATCAGCCAGCCCGCATAATTGATCCATGGGATGCCGAAATAGTGGAATGCGCCGGGATCGGTCCATGTCCACAAGTTCCATTTGACCATCTGCGGGTCAAGGAACAGATCCCATGCGGTGAAGGCGAGGGCGCTCACAGCGATGAATGCCAATCGTCCGCGCCGCCCGTCGATGCGGCGGGTGAGAACGCGTCCGACTGCCCACGAGGGCGGCAGCATCATCAACCACGCGAAAGGGATGAGCAGCGGCACACCGCCGATCTGCGGCTGCAAAAGCGGCGTGTAATGATAGACGCCGAAGGGAAGGCCGGTCGAAGAGCCGATCAACTCGACGAGCCACGCGGCAGGCACGACCAGCGCGATCAGCAGCACTGACCAGCGGATGCCCCATGACGGCGCGCGGGCCAGCGTGATCCACGAGGCGATGACTTGCAGCACGACGCCGAGCGTGATCGCGGCGGGCATGACGCCCTCACCGCCGATCCAGCGCTGAATCGGTACGGCGATCATCGCCAGCACCCACGCGGCAATCAAGATCGATTGCAGGTTGAGCCATGCCGATACGGGCGGCAGCGACTCGCGCGGCGCGGTTGGTGTGGAAGTCGACGAGGTCACGTGTTCCCCTGATTGATGCGGAGGATGCCGCCCAGTCCGCCGCCTTGACTGACTCCGCGCAGCAGTTGATCAATATCCCCAGCGACTTCTAAGCCCGCGCAGGTGCCTTCGCCTTCGAAGATCGGCGCGGTGCCGGATTGAAGCGGACACAATTTGACGTGAATCGCGGCTTTCAGGGTTTCCGGGACGCGCTTGTCCATCGCGGCGCGGGTTGGCCCCGGCAGCAGCGAGACATCGGCGCGGGCGGCGGTGATTTCGAGACGGTGGTGCAGTCCGCGCATCACCCACTGCACTTCATGATCGGCAACCGAGAGGTGTTCGACGCGCGCGCCGGTATAGGTGGTGAAGCGGTAAAGCGTCCCCGCGTGCCAGAGCGCCGCGATGAAACCGGGAAACCAGCGGCCCATCATGGGTGTGACGGCGATGCTGGCGGTGAGCGACGTGCCGAGCGAGTCGAAGTGGTTGGTTTGCATCCACACGTAGCCCGCCGGAAAGGATTGGCCCCAGTCCTTTTCGATGTAACCGCGCCCGCCGTCGAAGGTAACGCGATGGTCGCCATCGGTGAGGGTGCCGCGCACAGCGTGATCGAGACTGACGACGCCGTGATAGCATTCCATCATCGGCAGGTAGGCGAACGGCCCCATGATGCCGGGGGAAAGCGGTGTAATCGGGTACGGCGTCAGGCTGTCAAAATGGAGATCGGCACGCACTTTACGCAGATCATCGTCAATATCCAGCGTGAGGCCGTGTTCGGTGAAGTGGTTGTTCGCACCGATGCGTATATCAACCCGATCAGGGGCGGCGCTGAACTGCTCTGCCGGGAAGCGGTGATAAGTCGCGTGGCCGCTCATACCATCGAACACTTGGATGAAGGCGTGCTGTTTGCTGGGATCTTCGTTCAAGAAGATGCCGGGGATGATCGCCCATCGTGCCTGACGATCGGGTGAGACCATTTTGAAATACCAGCCTTCAAAGAATGGCGGATGCTGATCCGCGCCGTGGTAGCCATTTGGATGGCGAACACGGGCAAGCCAGCCCGGCTTTTGCGGCCACTGTCGCTGCTGCGGCATCGATGGCTTCACTGCAATCCTTGAGTGCGGGCGTAAGTCAACCACGGAGCCTGCGCCGGGTGCAAGCCGGGATCTTGATTGAGCGGCACCCAATAGAGGTCGAACAGGTAGCCCCGGTCGGCGGTCTGTGACCAGCGATTAGGCGTATCAGCGGGGACTTCCAACAGATAGAAATGCCGTTCGACTTGATCGGCCAGTGAGTTCGACGGTATCCAGCCCGATTGCGCGCTAAGCTGCCTGCCGGTTTCGTGATCGAATTCGCGGAAGCTCACCCGGATAAATCCGTTGATGGGATCGCCCGTTTCGACGGTCAAGCCGCGATTGAGGATGGTGCGCATCATGGTGGCATCTTGCTGCGGAGTCGATTGCAGCATCGAATCGCGGAAGATCATACGGGTGCCGTTTTCCATCGCCTGCTCAATTTTGCCCAGATACGCCGTGATCACGGCGTTCGTCAGCCCGGTTTCTTCGCGGACTTCGCGCAGAACGGCATCATGCGGCGTTTCGTTGGGGTTTACCGTTCCGGCGGGAAGCTGGACACCCGCGTGCGGGTGACGAAAAACGAGCAGTTCACGCCCGTGGGGTGTGAGACGGGTTACGAAAGCGGTCACTTTTTCAAGACAGCGCTGCTTTACCTGCATACCTTCAATTTTCCTTACTTCGGTAAGCATTCAATTTGCCCTTGACCTTCATTTGACATCGATTCCGCCGCAAACTCAATTGAGGTTACTCGCGCACGGGAAGCTACGCAAACGTTCTAAGGATTACTTTCGTACGGACGTGTTTGCAAAGGCCAATGACCACTCTCCTACTATCCCTGCGGACGGTTCATGCTCGTCCAATAGGTTGTGCTCTCCCGGCGTTTCGCGGTAATCCACGTTTGGAATTTGTCGGACGATCGATCGCGTATTGGCGGGTGTGACCAAGCGATCGTCTTTGCCCTGTATCACCAAGGTGGGCACTTGTATAGACGGTGCCGCCCGCCCTGCTGCCGCTCCTGCCGCCCGTAGTTGATCGAGCATACGGGTGGGAATGGCGAAATCGCGGATGGCCTGCTGCACTGCCGGATCGTCCAGATTAACCCCCGGCATGAAGGCCGTGATCCCCTCCCGCGTCTCCGCGCTGTTGAAGTCCAATTTGACTAACCCGAACGGCTTGAAATTCGGGATCACAAACTTCAGCAGCGGCAGCAGTTTCCACAGCACATGATCGACCTTCAAGAACGGGCTGATCGCGATCAACCCATCCCCGGCGACCTGTGAGGCTGTGCGAATGGACAGCGCGCCGCCGAGCGAGAACCCTACCAGCACGACCTGATCGTGATCACGGCGGGCGTCTGCGCATAAAGCGGTGATACAGTCAGTCCAATCGCGCACGGTGCGGCGGTGCAGCGTTTCCAAGTCGGCCCCAAAACCCGGCAGGAGCGGCGCGCTCGCCGTCCAGCCCGCCGCATGGAAACGCCCCGCAAGACCGCGCATTTCGGCAGGGGTGCCGGGGAAGCCATGCACGAAGATCGCCGCTTTTCCGTTCGTCCCCTCCCAATGGAATGCTTGATGGAGGGGATCACGAAAGCGGGCGGCAAACTGCTGAATCACGGAGTCAGGACTGTTGGCTTTGGTCTGGGACATTCTGAGTATGGATCAGGTCAAAGATGAACAGGAAGATGCCCTGAAAGACGATGCCTAGCCCGATCCCGCGCAGCCGTTCACCGGACTTTTTGCGGGTGAACAGGCGCACGCCGCCGATCACATACAGAACATCGAGCGCGGCGTTGACCCACAGAATCGCACGCAAGTTGCCCGCTTCGCGGATGCGGCGTTCGGGCGTGTCGGCATCCGGCAGGCGCAAATGGCGATTTTCGGCGCTGGTTTGCCCGAAGATGGCAATCGCTGCATTGACGATCGCCCAGCCCGCGAACTGCGATCCCAGCCCTTGAAAGAACTTGCTGGAACTGAGCAAAAAGATTAACCCGCCGGTGAAATTCAGGATATTCCATGCCAGCAGGCGCTGCGACAGCACCCGCTGAAATGACCAGATCGACATAGGCCTGCCTTATCCTTATAGATCCTTCTTTTCGAGCCACTTATCCACCAGCGGCGGTTGGTAGGTTTCCAGCGTTTCGATGGTGCTGGGCACGTCCGGGCGTACGACCAAAATCCCGCGATGGTGCGGGCGGATGAAGCCTTCATCCGACATATGATCAAAGTAGCGCAGGAACGGATCGAAGAAGTTTTCGACGTTTAGCAGCACCAGCGGCTTGCGGTGATAGCCCAACTGCGCCCATGTGACCAACTCGGAAATTTCGTCGAGTGTGCCGAAACCGCCGGGGAGCGTCACCACCGCGTCCGACCATTCGGCCATCAAGCCTTTGCGCTGGTGCATCGTATCGGTAACGTGCAGTTCGCTCAGCCCCTGATGAGCAACTTCCCGTTCCACCAATGCGCGCGGGATGATGCCGACGACTTTGCCGCCATTTTTGAGCATCGCATCCGCGACCGCTCCCATCAAGCCGACCTTGCCGCCGCCATAAATCAGCGTCCAACCGCGCTCCGCCATCGCCACGCCTAGATCATGTGCCGCCGCACGATACTGCGGTTTCACACCATCTGCCGACCCACAAAATACACATACACGCTTCGTCATCGATTACAGTGCTTTCTCAGTGCGTCTTCAGCCTCAACAGGTTGAGCAGCCATCGTGGTGCGCGCCGCTGGCTTTCTTTCGCCAGCACCAGCGTGACCCCCATGCTGATCAACGTATTGGTCAGGAAGAAAAATAAGCCTTCTTCAAAGGGCAGCTTGCCGCCGATCTTGAAATTGACCGACTTTTCCGGGCTAATCGTCCACGTACCACCCTCAATTGCCAGCGAATCGGCGGCACCCAGATACAACGTCGTCGGGATAATGCCGAGCGCCAGCAGGCGGCGGTGCTGCCACAGAATATCGCCGCCGAACAGCGTTTGAATCATGATCGGAATCAGCGCCCATGCCAAGGTGATGCTCATGTAGGTGCGCGATGTGCCGCCGCGCAGAAACGCCATCACCGCGCGTATCCAAATCAGCGCCAGCGCCGCCGTCACGCCCACGCGAATGAGCATGGGATGTTTCGGCGCTTGCTCGTGCGTGGGCAAGTGCCGCGCTAAAAACAGCATCCACGATCCCGTGAGCAGAGTTTGCAGCACGAAAAACGTGTATTCCTCAATGGGCACCCAACCGAACACGAGTCCGGTCACCAATTTGGGATCGTACCACCATACTTTGGTCGCGACTAGATAGTTATCCCACGGCGTGGTATAGGCCACCGCCACGGCGGCCATCCCGGCCAAGACCGCGTCCGGCGCTACGCCTTGAAAGGCCTCCGGCAGTGTCTTGCCGCGTTTCTTGTCGCGCCATGCGATGAACGTCAGCGCCGCTAATGGAATGACGATAAACCGTGCGAGAAATCCGAAGTACTTCATCCACCCTCACATGTTGAAAAGAAAAGTGCACAAACCACAGAGGACACGGAGATCACAGAGATTCTGAGAGAAAATCCGCCTTCTTTCTCTGTGTACTCTGTGATCTCCGTGGTTCAAGCATTTGTCAGTTACTTTGCCGAAACCGCTGTGAATCAAGAGAGACACGATGTGGTTCTATTCGTTCTCCGTGTCGTTAATCCAAGATGATGCGACGCAACCCATTTGTGAGCTGTAAAACATTGAAGTTCATCAACAGCCCAATTCGGCATTGAGTCAGCCTGAGATAACTCAACATTTGTGCTTTGTGAATGGCATTGAGCGCATCGACAGCTTTCAATTCCACGATTACCCGCTGATCGACCCATAAATCCAATCGAAACCCGCAATCCACCTCAACGCCTTTATAGCGCACCGGGATTGCTTTCTGCCGTTCGTATGGAAGCCCTCGCAGCGTCAATTCGTGTGCAAGGCAAGCCTCATAAGCGGATTCCAAAAGACCCGGCCCTAGTTCACGGTGAACTTCGATAGCAGCACCGATGATTTGCTCGGTTAGGGCATTGATGTCCAAGGTTCACCTTCGCAGCAAAAAGTGCCTATGAGAACCAGAAAAACAATAAACAGATTGAACCATAGAGGGTAGATATCACAAAGTTTCGAGAGAAAGTTCTCTCTTATTTTCTCTGTGTTCTCTGTGATCTCCGTGGTTCACGCATTTTGAAGTACTGTGTCGAAATCACCTCTGCGGTTAAATGCTCTTTTTCCGATCCAAATCATGCAGCACGGCGGCGGCGGCATTGCGCCCTGCCGCGCCCATGATTCCCCCGCCGGGGTGCGTTGAAGCGCCAGTGAGATAGAGTCCTTTCACAGGCGCGCGATAGTTGCCCATCGTCAGGGCAGGACGCAGCATAAACATTTGATCGATGCTCATTTCAAGGTGCATCACGTTGCCGCGATACAACCCCAATTCGCGTTCGATATAGAGCGGTGTTTCGATCAGCTTGCCGATGATCTTGTCATTGGTCATGTTAGGCGCGTAGCGGCGCAGCGTGGCGAGAATGTGCTGCTCGGTGCGATCGGCGATGGCGTCCCAATTTTCTCCAGACGCAAGTTCATAGGGGAAATACTGTGCCCACACGAACATGACATGCTTGCCTTCCGGCGCGAGCGTTTTATCAGCGGCGCTCCATGTCATGCTGATCAGCGCCGGATCGGTGGAGGGACGGCCCGCGAGAAAATCGGCATAGGCGCGCTCCAGATAAGGCAAATCCGGGCACATGAATTGCAGCGCGATGTGTTGATCGCCCTGTGTTTGTCCGGCTTCCAGCGGCTTAACGGTGTAATCCGGCAGTTCTTCGACGGCGTAGCGGACGACCATGCCGAAGCCGTTGCCGATGCGCGCCTTTTCGACCAGATCGCGGGCGGCGGGCGGTGCGGCATCGCCGAGCAGTTTGAACGTGGTGTGAATGTGCGCGCCGCTGATGACGGCACGTTTGGCGGTGTAGCGGTCGCCGTTTTCCGTTTCGACACCAATGGCGCGCCCCTGTTCGACGAGGATGCGCTTGACGGGAGCGTTTAGGACGACTTTGCCGCCGTGATCTTCGATCATGCGGGCAAGGGCTTGAGTTAGCATTCCCGATCCACCGCGCGGACGGCGCACGCCGCTCACATGATACATGGGATGCCAGAGCGCGAACGGCGCGCCGAAGGGTTCACTCGGCGGTGGGCCGCTCTGTGCTGCCATCCATGCGATCAGCGCGGGCACCTGCGGCGAGACAAACGACTGCTTCAAAACCTGTCCATACGAGCGGATCAGGTCGTTGATCTGCGACGAACGGCTGGGATCGACGCCGCCGTTGAAAACCAGATATTTCGCCAAGTTGAGCGGCGTGGGAGCGTGATTGAAGCTGTCCACCATGCCCTCGGCGATGCGCATCCAGTCGCGGATGAACTTGCGATAGTTTTCGGCATCCGGCGGCGAAAAGGTGGCGATGCTCTCGCAGGTCTTATCAACGCTGCGGTAGGTTGTGAAGTGAGTGCCGTCCGGGAACGGCGCGAAGAAGAGCGGATCGAGGTCGAGGTATTCGAGTCCGTACTGCTCCAGCTTGAGATCGCGGATGATGGGCGTGTGATGGATCAAAATATGGGCCGATCCGCCGACATCGAATTGAAAACCGGGCACGATTTCTTCGGTGACGACCGCGCCGCCCGCTTTATGCCGTCGTTCCACCACCAGCACTTGATAGCCCGCCTGCGCGAGATAACCCGCGCACACCAGCGCATTGTGCCCCGCGCCGATCACCAGAATGTCGCAGTCCGACATGGGAGTCCTTCAGGGTGTGTGCCGTCCATGCTGTAAACAGACGACAAGAATTCAGCAGATCACTATCGTACCGCTGCTGTGAATAACTGCACAAACGATAATGGGCGTTCGTGAGCGGGGGATGAATTGACTGTGAACAAAAAACAAGGGACAAGGCTGATGCTTGTCCCCGCCCGCAGCAAATGAGGAGTGGTTAACGAACTGAGGAATTGACGTTAGGCGGTCTAACGTTTTCCGGCGGCGGCGATGTCGCTGCCCTTCACGCTGTCGTCAGCGGATTTGGCGCGGTCATCACCTTCAAGCATCATAATCGGCTGAATATGCCCCGTCGCGCTGTGCGGATCGGGCATTTCGGGCAGGGTGGTCGGCGGGAGTGGGGGATCGGCAGGATCAACAGGCGGGAGATCAAGTTCCACGCGGGGTGTACGCCCGGTTTGACCGGGTTGGATGGGAAGACGTTCCAACATCTACTAGCTCCATGAAACGCTGCTCACTGATATTGTAACACTAACGTAACCTGTTCAAGGTTCAGGTGGGTATGAAACCTGTATAGAATTTATAAACAAAATTAGGGAGGGTTCGCAGGGGGCCTTTTATCCCATCGCAGAGACGCGTCGTATCGCAGTCACGAGATCGGCCGGGAGGCGATGCTGCGCGAGTGGATTTGTCCACAGCGTTGAATCGCTGTTGGAGTGAAGCACGATCGCACCCAGTTGGCGATACTGGCGCAGAAATTCGATGGCACTTTGAAAGCCGCGCCGCGTGAAAAAAGCCTCGTTTTTGCTTTCGGCAAGCTGGCGCAGCGTGGTCACCGCCCGACTCAAGTTCGCTTCGGTGAGTTCGCGCTCGGCAGTGAGCCAGAGCACATTGAGGATGTTCGGCGGCATCTGCCCAACTTTGTCGCACAGCACGGCCATCAGTTTGATGATGCGCGCCTCTTCGTCCGCGTCTTCCAATTCCACGCTGCGAATGCGCCGCACTTCGACGTTGAAAGGCGTGTGGGTGCGGTAAGTCACGGTGAAATCGGGGCCGCGCTGCTTCATGGCGGCGTATTTCTCATATTCGAGGGTAAACCGTTCTTCGCGAAGGAGTAGAGCGGCGATCTGAAGCTCGGCACGCACATCTTTGACACTGCCTGCTTCCTGCTTCACCGCCTGCTTGATCTTGGTGCGGATTTTGCCGCGATAGGCGATGACGAAATCACGAAAGCGGCGCGATCCGCGCAGCCATGATTCGAACTCTGCCTGAAAGATGCTCAACGGGTCGTTGTCTGACTCCAAGCCATCGAAAAGATCATCGAGCAAATCGTCGAGTGCCGCCATTCGCAGTGTTTCCTCAGGAAAGCCTATAGACCATATAGGAAACTACGGAAGCGATCTCAACCACTCCCCAAATTGGGGAGTGGTTTTATATGCGCGTATTCCTTTAGTTCCCCGGTGTAGGGGTTGCCAGATATTGCAGGATAGTGGGATCGATGTTGTAGTACAGAATCCCGCCTTGGTTGAGTGGGAAATCGGTGTAGCCGAGCCCATGCAGCCAGCCAATCAGGTTATCCGGGTAACCGTCATAGTAGGTATCCGGCATTGGATCGAGCGGGAAAAACGCATCTGCACTGAAGCAGGTTTGGTTGACATCGACGAGATCGGACGCGTGCACCCACAGCGCATAATTGTAGGCAATCCACAGCGTATGGTTCGCGTCGATCATGTAAACATCAGGGTAAAGAATGGTGCCCGGGTCTACGTGCATGTACTCCGGTTGGAAATTTTCCACAGGCAGCGGACTCGCACTGATGCCGTCGAACAGATCCGGCTTAACCATCATGACGCACATGAAATGGGACACTATTTCCGGTAGGCCGTCACACATCCCGTTGGTGATCACGGCGCTGGCAGCAACCCATCCACTGTTGAGAGCCCCATAATACCACCATTGCCCATTCGCATCCTGCCGATGCACGGCGGCAGCAAACATCTCGCCGGGGTGCAGCACGCCGATGATCGTGTTCACATCAGGGCCACCATCTGACGGTAACGCCGCATGAACGTTGACGTTCGTGGCTGCGTTGGCGGGCACACCCACTAAGCAGTAGTCCCAACTCACCCAAGCTATGAAGGGGATCGATATCGGAGTAGGCGCTGCCCCATTCCCATTGAAACTCACCGGACAGCCGTTGGTGAACCCTGTGCCTACCTCATCAGGGCATTGATCGACGAAGTCCGCGACGCCGTCACCATCCCGATCTGGTGCAGGCCGATCGCCGCCCAGCGCGGGACAACCCTCGTTCTCGCGCAGTCCGGTGACTTGCGGGCAGCGATCTTGGAGATCAGGGACGTGATCGCCATCGCTATCCTGCTGTGCGGATACACTGCTAATGGCAGTCATTGCGAGGATGATGAGGATGAAACACAGAATGAGTCGTTTTGTCTGCATGGTAAGCTTCTCCTGTAATGCGACTTGTTATACAGGATACACGAGCATAGGCGGCATGCCCAAGAATTTTTACAGGTTATTGATGAGGCGAGACGGTGTTTATACAATTCGTAATGTTGCGCACCAGAAGCCATTTCGACAAAGTCACTGTCAAAAACTTGAAACACAGCAGTTGGTTCGGCGTGATTTAGGGGGCCTGCGTCACCCACTCGACGGCCAGCGACCCGGCAACTGCCCCGGTGATCTCGGTGACTTCCCCACTGATGCGCGCGACGAAATAGCGGCGTGTCCCATTTTCATTGGTGACGACCAACACGGCGCTCCGATCCGGACTCCACTCGACCCGCTCCGGCGTGGTAGAGCCGATCACACCTGTGAGCGGGCTGCCGCTTGAATTGACAATCTGACGCGCGCTGTTCGCCCCGTTCGGCGATCCCAGCCCGACGATCTGGCCGTCTGGGCGCTCAACGGCATCGCTGATATACCAACCGATCGCACCGCTGTTGAAGATCGGCTGGATATTGCCCGCCATATCGATCCAGCGCAGGCCGATCATGCCGTCTTCCCCCGCGCCGCTCGCCAGCACGCGTGAGCCGTCAACGCTCCAACTGGCGAAATCGTAATGATACAGGCGCGGCAGCCGGTTAGCGTTCAGTTGATCATCTGCCGGGACAATGGCAAAAGCGGGGGCATCGTCATCTAGGCGCAGGCGGAGCAAAAACTGCGTGCTGGTCGCATTCCAATTGAAATCGGCCACGCGGAACTGGTACGGCCCGGCGCTGTGTTCGACCAACTGGCAGCTTAATTCCGGCGGGCAGCCGCGAAACACGATATGCGGGAAGGTCACACCCGGTTGGTAGAAGTACAGCCCGTCATTCTGCAAATTGTTATCGGTCGATCCATCGGCAAGCGTGTCGATCAAGAAGGCGAGATAGCGTCCGTCCGGCGACCACTTGACCATCGTCACGCGGGCGTTGTTGGTTTCCGGCGATGGCGCTTCAAATTCCGAGAACGGCGATGCCGTCATGCGCGCACCGGGATCGCCCGTGCCGTTGACGACATACAGCGATCCGTTGCTGGCAACGCGGGCGTATTGGTTCGGGTTGACGGGGTTTTGCGCGAAAGCGTAAATATCCGCCCCGGCCAGCGAAATGGGCGCGCCGCTCGGCACTCCTGAGGTGGACAGCGCATAGGCGTAGCTGTTGGGCGGTGGTGGATTGAGCGGATCGACGATCACGGGCGGGAAGGGCGCAGTCGGCGTGAGCGTGGGCACGGCAGGCAGCGGCGTGATGGTATTCAACACGCCTTCGCCCTGTGGGGTGCCGCCGAATTCCGGCGTGATGGTAGCGAGTTCCGGCGCGGCGGCGATCGTCCCCGGCGGCAGCGTGATCAAGGTGGGTGGCACTTTGATCGGCTCAACGGGGGTGGCGGTGGCGGCACGCGTCGGTGCATCCTGCGCCATGCGCGTGATCGTGAGTGCGAACTGTACCGCCTGCACGGTGATCGTCGCGTCGTAATCGATGGTTGGCGCTTCGGTTGCGGTTGCAGACCCCGCCTGCGCGGTGAGAGTCGCGTCCATTGCCGTGTTGACGGCATCGACCAGATACGTCATGGTCGCACCCACATCGGGCGTTGGCGTGGGGGTTTCGGTGGGCGTTTCGGTTGCCGTCGAGGTCGCTGAGGGCATCTCGGTCGGGGATGCGGTAGCCGTGTTAGTCAGTGACGGCGTTGGGGTGACCGTGGGCGTATCCGATGGGCTGGCCGTCCCTGTGGGTGTTTCAGTCGGCGTGCTGCTCGGCGTTTGGGTGGGCGTGATCGTCAACGTCGGCGTGTCGGTAGGGGTATCGGTTGGGATGAAGGGCAGCGGTGTGGGCGACGGCGGCAGTGTATCGGTGGGGATGAGGGTATCAGTCGGCAGCGGTGTGAACGTCAATGTAGGGCTGGCACTGGCGGTTATTGTACTGGTGATGGTTTCCGTCGCCGTCGCGGTGAGCGTTTCCGTCAGTGTTGGCTGCGTGGTTTCGCTCGGAATCGGAGTGGTGCTCGGCGTACGGGTGGGGGCAACGGTTGGGGTCACTTCAGGGACGCTGAAATTACAGGCCGAAAGGCCGAACGCCATCAGGAGCAGCGCCCCTATCCCTATCCAATGCTGGATAACCCTGCGCCGCAGCATGACGTGTCTCCCCACTTGCCGTTCGCCGAACATCCGTGATTATACGGCGGCAGAGTGCAACGGCACGGATACGCATCGTCGCCGTTTGGCCTACGCCTTGAAAAAGTCCCTGATGGGGTTTGGCTTTGGGCACCAACCCCATCAGGGCAGCTCTCATCTACGCAAACAGCACGTACTGCTTGAGGAAACTCATGATCGATCGGTAGTAATCCTCGATGGTTTCCGGTTTGCGCCAGCCATGCCCCTCACCGGGATAGGTGTGATATTCGTGCGGCACGCCGCGCGCACGCAGAGATGCGGCGATTGCATTCGACTGCGCAATTGGGACGGCTTCATCCTCCTCACCGTGAAAGATGATCACCGGGTCGATGATTTTTTCGGCGTGGAACAGCGGCGAACGTTCGCGGAAACGATCGGCATCGTCCGGCAGCACGCCGATCATCGAGTCGTTGTAGCGCGACTCGAATTTCCAATCGCCGCCATCAAGCGAAAGCGTAAACTGATTGCTGATCCCATAGGCGCACACGCCCGCCTTATAGAATCCGGGCATGGTGACGAGCGATTGCAGCACGGTATAGCCGCCCGCGCTCCCGCCCATGATCACGAATTTGGTCGGGTCGGCTAATCCCTTCCCGGCGAGGGCAGTCGCCCCGCGCGCGCTGTCCTCCACATCATAAACGCCCCACATGCCGCGATGCTTCAGCATGTACGCGCGTCCGTAGCCGGTGCTGCCCCGGTGATTGGGCGTCAGCACGGCGAATCCGCGCGTGGCGAAGAACTGCACTTCGGCCTGAAAATTAGTGCGCTGCTGCGAGGTTGGCCCGCCGTGTACCAGCACGATCAACGGCGGCGCGCCGGGCGATTCAAAGCGTTCGCTGGTCGGGGCGAAATAGAGGCCGTGCGCGGTTTCCCCGTCGAAGCTTTCCCATGAAACAGGCTGCGCGGCGGCAAGCTGACCTGCGCTGAGTGATTCGGGGCTGGTGCGGCGGCGGATCGAAGCGCGCTTGGGCGCTTCCACGATCACGCTGATGGTCGCCACATCTCCGCCGAGGCGCGGCGGCACACTGTCGTCTGCTCGTTCGTCGGCTTCCAGCGTGATCAAGCGATCGGTTTGCGTCGAAACCCCGGCGATCAAAGCGATGTCATTCGTCCCCGGCGCGACGGTAGGCTGCAAAAGGTATTGATAGTCCTCAAGACCGGGGATACGTTCGGTCTGCTGGCGGGCCAGATCAAACCGCCACAGCGACCACATGCCGCCTGGATCGTTGCGCAGATAAATCAAATGACGGCTGTCGCTCGTCCAAGCAAAGAATCGATTGCCCTGCCGCCAGTTGGGGCCAGCGTGTTCGGTATCGCCTGTGGTGATGCGGGTGTGCGTCCCATCTGCGAGGTCGTACAGATAGAGGTGATGCCAGCCGGATTGATCGCTGATGTAGGCGAGTTTGCGACCGTCGGGCGAGAATTCCGGCTGCATGACGGCGGTATCGCTATCCCCGGCGATCGTTTGCACCGAGGTCACATACGGCGCACCGAGTGGATCGCGGGCGAGCTGTGCCACTTTGAGCGTCGCGCCATCCCACGGCATGTTGGGGTGATCCCATGTGACGAAAGCGATCAGATCGCCGGAGGGATGCCATGCGGGCTGCATGACGAAATCCGTCCCATAGGCGAGCTTGCGCGGAAAGTGATGGCCTTTCGTATCGACCACCGCCAACCCATCGACGTTTTCGTATTCGTGCACATAGACGATCCAGCCGCCATCCGGCGACACTTTCGGGGAAGCGGCACTGCCAAACGCCGGGGTGATCGGGCGCGGGCGTCCACCTTCAAGTGAGACGCGGTACAGCCGCCCACCATTGCCCACAAAGTAAGCACTGCCGTCGTGTACGGTGAACTCGCCGCCGCCGTACCCGATGCGCCCGCGCACATTCTGATCATCATCGGTGAGATCGCGGGCGGCTTCACCGGGGCGCTGCATAACGAGCACATTGCGCGCGCCGCCGGGATAAGGGCGCGTTTCGCTCCACACCAGCGTTTCCCCGTCGGTGTCCCAATAAACATCACCGAGGCGGATCAAACTCGCCAGCATTTTCGACTGGATCGGGCTGCCCCATGTGCCGAACATGGCTTTTTCTTTGGTCATGGTGGATGGTTTCCCACTCCCGTACAGGTCAGGAGGTTATCAGACAGGCGAAAGATTATCGCTCACAAGGATAACACGGGGTGTTCGAGGGAATAAAAACACCCCGCTTAAAACGGGGTGTCTAATTTTATGTGCAGAGTGGAGAAGAAATTTATTTAAGGAGTTTTTATGCTTCTCTGCACGCGTTTTATTTTTTGTTTACACCTAGCAGTATAGGAAACTCCAAGCGGTATGTCAACCAAATTTAACACATGAGTTTCTCATTTGGTATATGTTGCACAAAATTCCTTGATTTGCGTGCGAGATAAGCAGTTGATAAGCCGACCATGAGTGCGAGTTAAGGGGGTGGTTAGCCCCCCTGCTCTACAACGAGATCGCGCCCGCGACATCATCCGACGTTTCGGCGGTGGTCGAACCGGGCGTGATGACCGGAAGCTGACGCCATGTTCCGTCGCGCACATGCCGCCCCAGATCGCTTTGCGGATCGAATTGGCTGGAGATGATCTCGACGATCGTGCCTTCGTCAGCCCATCGGTACAGCAGTTCGGCGTTATCGTTCTGGCTCATGACACAGCCGTAAGTGAACGGGCTGCCGACATTGCCGCCGCCGAGGTAGCGCCCATCGGGCAGCACGACCGCCCCGTGAAAACCGTTGACCAGCCCCGGCACGACTTCATAGATGCCCATGAACCAGTACATATCCCACGTACCGCACGTATCCGCGCCGCAGAGTTCGTAACTGCTGCCGGTCGCCAAGTCCACATGACTCAAAATTTGGAATACGCCGGGATAGGTGGGGGCGGTGTACATGCCGGTCGAAATCAACCACGCAAACACGACGTTATTGCCCTCGAAGGCGACGAGCGACTGCGTATCGATGTCCACGATGACACGCTTGCTGGGGATGATGTCGTGCGGCAGGGTTTCGTCGCGCGAAGGAAGATTGACGATCTCTCCCGGATACAACTCATCGAGCGGGTTGCCGGGATTGGCTTCCGCGACCAACCCGAACGGAATCCCCGTGCGGGTGGCGATCCGGTAGCCGGAATCACCGGGCTGAACTTCGTACTGACTGGGCTGGTAGCGCACGCGCAGGTTGACGCTGGTCTGTCCCGTTTGAATGGCCTCCCGCACCGCGTTGATCGTCTCGGTGGGTTCGAGATAACGCAGCGGGTTGTCACGCTGAAGCACGGAAGTTTGCTGGGCGACGAAGGGCGCAAACGTGAGTTCACGCAGCGTCAGCGAGGTTTGCCCCGCTTCCAACCAGCTTACGAACGTGGTGCGATCGGTCGCCCACGCCCAGTATTCATTGGTGAACGGATCATAGCCGTTGAGGATGAACGTGTTGGCGACGAGCGCGCGTACATCATCCATGTAGGGATCGGGATCGACCACATCGGGCGCGACGGTCGTCATCACCAGATCGAACACGCCCGCCGAGACGGTTTGCGGTAGGGTTTGCTGAAGGGCATCCAGCGTATTCGGCACATCCAAATAGCGGCCTTCGGTACCTTCCACGCCGATCAGAATCTCGCCTTCCCAGCGATACCCGGCATTCGACGGCTGTACCTGCGCCTGTTCGCTGATTTCGAGCAGCCGGTTTTGAGTCGTCAGCACATCCATGCTCACGGTGGGCAGCACGGAATAGCCGAACGGAATCCCCGCCAAGCCAACGCGCCGCATATCCTTGACCGTCGCCTGCACATCAAGGCGCAGGCCGAGTTCAGTCGGGGAAACGTCCCATGTGCGGTCACCATCGCGCAGTGTGAGGTGCAGTTCAGTCGTCCAGTAGCGCTGAAGTTCGGCGGCGGCTTCATCTGCCGTCAAACTGCCCATGCTTAAGCCCATGGTCGAAACACCGGGGAATAAGCGCTGCCCGGCAAAATAGACGGTCAGCCAACCGGCAGCGGCCAAGACCATCAGCATCACAACGCCAAACAGAATACGCGGGTTGCGGCGCGCATACCAGACGCTGTCACGGGCGACCAACACCGCACGTTCACCCCCCCGGCGCACCCCAGTCCAATCGACGGTTTCGACGGCACGGGCGGCGCTCATGGCCGCGCGGGCGGCTCCACGCGCTGCGCCCTGAGCGACATGCGATCCCGGACGGTTGGCGGGCAGGCGACGCGGCAGCGGCGGAGGCGGTGCCATATTCGGCGGCAGCGGAATCGACGGGGCGTTTTCCCCTGCACGCGCATTCCGCTGCGTTTCAGCGAGATCGCCGCTGGTCGGGGTATAAGGCTGGGTTTCGGCGCGAGGGTCAGTGACCATGCCGCGAGAAGCAGCGCCTGTTGGCGGCGTGCCGGCTGTGCGCGGCGGTGCGTTCGGGTCAAGCGGACGCACCATAGGTTCGCGGCGGCGGTTACGCGCATCATGACGGGCGCGTGCGCTTCCTTTACGTCGATCCGATTGCGAGTCACTCATCGCCTATCTCACCTTTTTCCACAAGGGCATGTCGATACTGCGCGGTTGGCTCGACTTGCCCTCTCATCTAGCGTTTTCACCTGTGCTGTTATTGTAGACGCAAATGGAACCCCATGCTTACCGGGCCTCGGTACGATAGTCATCACGCGGCGGCGAAAAGGCATCGATCACCAGCGAATCGACGACCGCGCGGGCGGAATGAATCACGCCGCCGGGGATCGCATAGCTGTCGCCGGGGTGAATCAACTGTACCGTGTCGCCGATCGTCATTTCGACGCGCCCGTACACTACATATCCCACTTGATCGTTCATGTGACTGTGCGGCGGCACGACCGAGTCGCGCAGCAGGAAGAATTCGCACAGCATGACTTCATCGGTGATGCCCATCGTGCGGCGGTGTACGCCTGCGCGCATTTCAACCTGCCCCGCCTCTGCCGGGCTGACAAAATAGCCGTCACTCATCTAAGTTCTCCACTTAATGATGCCAAAAACAAGCTGCGTAAAGCGATTGCCTAAGCGCAAACTCTTTGGGTTCATTATCTCTAGCCATCTCGTGTTTGTCGAATACCATATGTTTCATTCAGCACCAACGAAACCTTGAAACACTCTTGGCGTTTTAGGGGATGTAGGATTACCATACAAACTTCATGCAGTGAAAAATCGATTGCGGAACTTCGTTCGCACATTATCACGTGATCAAGGCTTGGAAGTCATGTCTGTCGTTTCGCCTGCCGCTTCTTCGTCCGGCAAATGCATTGTTTACCAGATCAATACGTGGGTCTGGCTGAACACCCTCACCCGACAATTCGGAAGACCGATCGATTTGTCGAATGTGCCGGATAGTATCCTCGATGAACTCGCCCGCCCCGGCATCAACATGGTCTGGTTGATGGGCATTTGGCAGCGCAGCCCGTTCGGACGCCGCAATGCCTTGAAGTACAAACATGAATACCGGCATGTCCTGCCTGATTTGACTGACGACGATGTGATCGGTTCAGCCTACGCGGTCTACGATTACCGCGTGGATGATCACCTTGGGGGACGGGCGGCACTGGCGGCGCTTCGTCAGCGTTTGGCGCAGCGCGGCTTGAAACTGATGCTCGATTTCGTTCCCAATCACGTTGCGGCGGATCACCGCTGGACGATTGAGCATCCCAACTGGCTCATTTATGGGAGCGCGCAAGATTACGCAGCCCGCCCGAACGATTTCTTTCGCGCGGCGACGCTGGAAGGCGAACGTTACCTCGCGCACGGGAAAGACCCGAATTTCCCCGGTTGGTCAGATACCGTGCAGATCAATGCCTTTCACCCGGAACTGCGGCACGAAACCATCCGCATTTTGTCAGACATCGCCGAGCAGTGTGACGGCGTGCGCTGTGATATGGCGATGCTGATGTTCACCGACATCTTCACTTCGACATGGCGCGGCTTAGCCGGAGAACGGCCTACCTCCGAGTATTGGCGCGAAGTGATTCCGGCGGTGCGCGCCTCGCACCCCGGCTTTCTATTCGTCGCGGAAGTGTACTGGGAAAAAGAGTTCGAGATCATCCAGCAGGGCTTTGATTACGCCTACGATAAGCGCTTCTATGACCGGATCATCGCCGGGGATGTGACGCAGATTCGGGCGCACCTGCTGGCGCATATCGACTATCAGCGCCATATGATGCGCTTCATCGAAAATCACGACGAACCCCGCGCGTATCACGAGCTAGGCGCACGGCGCAGCGTCCCCGCCGCTACCCTGATCTGCACGCTGCCGGGGGCGACGCTGCTGCACGATGGTCAGCTCACGGGCCGGACGAAAAAGCTGCCGGTACAGATCAAACGTCAGCCCGACGAAGCCGTCCATCATGATTTGGAGGCGTACTACACGCGCCTGCTGCGCGAAACGCAGCACCCGGTCTATCACGAAGGCAGTTTTTTCCTGTTCCACGTAATTTCGGCGGGCGCAGGGGATTTTTCGCACAATAACTTGCTGGCCTACGGCTGGTATATCCCCGGTGATGGCTTCCGTCTGATCGTAGTCAACCTGACCGGGCAGCGCTCCTTCGGGCGGATCAAGCTCGATGTGTGGTCATGGTTGGATGGTCAAACATGGCGGCTGTACGATGTGACCGATGGCGAGGAGTATTCCCGGCACGGCGGCGAGATGACGCGCGACGGCCTGTTCATCGACCTTGAACCGTACGAATCGCATGTGTTCCGGTTCGGGCATGTTGGGGAGCCGATCACGACTCAGGAATTGTCGTCGGCGCGGCGCTTCCAGTAACCGTTTAACATTAGCAGCGTCCCGCCGAGGCCGATCAGCGCCCCGGCGGCTGACCATGCCGGGAGCCGCGCCAGCATCGCGGCGATCACATTGAACGGGTAATCGGGATAGGCGTGCCCGTGCAGCCCATTTTTGAGCAGCATGAGCAGCGCGGCACCGGTCGCTGATCCCGCGCCCAAACTCGCGCCCCACAGCATACCGCCGATCCACCATGCCGCACGGCTGAGGCGAATGTCCTTGCCACCGAGGGTGATCAACAGCCAGCGCAGCCCGATCAAGCTGATGGCTCCGGTGCCGATCAGCGCGGGAGCCAACGCCCCATTGTCTTCCAAACTCAACCAGCCGTAGACCATCACGCCATACGCCAGCCCAACCAAGGCGGCACGGCGCGGCAGTGCCGGAAAACGGGGCGGTTCGATCACGGGGGATTACTCAGGGAGCTGAGGTGCGCCGGTAGGGGTTCCTGCGGCGTTGAGCAGTTCACGCGTACGATCAACCCAACGGGTGAATTCGCGCACCCATTTATCGGCGTTCACCTTGCGTTTATCGCCCGTCCGGTCGAAGGCCGTCTGTGCGTTGAGCATGAAGCGCACTGCATTCGGATAATCGCGCTTGTGGTAGTAGACGAGGGCGAGATAGTAGAGCGTTTCGGGGCGGTTGGGATCGATGCGGTAAGCGGTGGTGAAGTGCTTCAAGGCTTCTTCCCACAGCGCAGCATCTTCCCCCTTTTGCGCACGGCGATACGCGATCATGCCAAGGCCATAATGCGCCAGCATTTCGTACTTGAACAGCCGAATGGCTTCTTCGTAATCGGTACGGGCCTTGTCTTCTTCGCCATCTTCAAAGTACAGAAATCCGCGTGCGGCGTAGTATTCGGCATGGCGTGGCAGGGCTTCGATCGCGGCGGTCATCCCATCGATCGCCGTGTCGAAGTCTGCCTTTTTGTACGCATCAAGGGCGCGTTTGTAGGCTTCATCAGCCTCATAGCGGGTGAAACCAAGCCGTTGTTCTAGGCGAGGCACGGGTAACGACCTCTATTCCTCAGATTTTGACGTGTCGGAGGCGGCGTTGATGGGGGTTCCGGCGGAGGGTGTAGCGGGTGCTTGTGCTTCCTCTTCGTCACTGTCTTCCCAACTGATGATCCACACACATACCCCGGCCACCAGCACACAGGCGGTGAGCAGGGCCACCCATTGCAGCGGCAGCAGTCCAATATCGCGGGCTTCGATCACCAGCAGCACGATCATCCCAAGCGACAAAACGATCCACGCGGCAAGGCGGGGATGTACCATCGCCCATTTGATTGGCGGGATACGTTGCAGATTATTCATCAAGGATTGACCTCAACTACCTTTAGATAGGTTTCTCGCGAAACTCAAAGGGCATGGCGTTGTTTCACCATGCCCCTGATATTCTACCCCAGTTTTCGCCGCGCCCTGTAGGGACAGCTTGAATGGTTTTAGATCGGTTTCATGATCCGATCGGTACGGAGCTGTTTCATAAGAGGACGCATTTCCGGGCTCAGCAGTTCCCGTGCGGCTTCACGCCACGCCGGGAATTTGATGTCTTCCATCTTGAGCGGCTGGTAGCCCCCTTTCAGGAAGGCGCTGACCACATCGTTCGAACTCCCGGCGGCGGGCAGCGCGATGAAGGCGACTTCGCTCTGCAAGTCCTTGGAGTGATCTTCGATGGCCGTGATCAATGCGCCGATCACGGGTTCTTTCGGAGAATTCGTGTCGAGATAAATCTCATCGACGCGCGTGATCAGGTTTTCGACCTGCCAGCCGACCACACCAACGATGGTTCCGGTTTGATCGGTCGCCAGCAGATAGCTTTTTTGCCCGAAGGCCAGCATGATGTCCATGCGATCGACATTTTTGCCACTCTCACGGGTGATGAACTTGGCAATCTGGTCGGTTTCACCGGGTTTGCCACGCCGCACGGTCACGCTCATGGGCGGCGCGATCGGTTTCGGGGCAGGCGCTGGCACAGGAGCCATGCTCGGCTGTGTAGAAGGCGCGGTAGGCCTTACCGGGTTTGTCGGGGGTGTGGTAGGCGCGGGCGCGGCGGCGGCAGGCGGAATCCGCGCGGCGGTGGCACCGGGAAGCGTCGCTGCCGGGGCAGACGGTGCCACTGGTCTTGGCGCAGGCGGCGTTTGAACCTGCGGCGCTTGTGCGACTGGGGTGGGCGGCGTTTGGGCAGGCGCGGGCGTAGCGATCCGTGCCGCCGGGAGTCCTTCCGTTTCAGTTCCCCGGATGTTCAGCGCTTTGACGAGATCATTCCACGCGGTTTGAACCTGCTTCCACGTTTCTTCGGGGTTGCCGTCGTTGCGGATAATCAGGTTCGCTTTCGCGAGCTTGTCGGCCTGTTCGCCCTGTGCATTTAAGCGGCGGCGCGCATCTTCGACACTCATCTTACGCTTGCTGGTCAACCGCTGTACTTGCGCTTCGGGAGACGCATCGACGACCCACACCGTATCGACTGCCTTGGACAGCATTGGGCTTTCGAGCAGTTTGATCGCCTCGATGACGACGACGCGCTGCTTGGCACGGCTGACCAAAGTGGAAATCGCCTGCGTGATCACCGGATGCGTGATCGTTTCTAATTTAACGAGCGCTTCGGGGATGGAAAAGACGATTGTCCCCAACATGGCGCGGTTGATGTGCCCGTTTTCGTCAAGAATGACCTTGCCGAACATTTCGACGGTGGGCAGGTAGGCGGGGGCACCCGGCAGCATGGCTTGATGTGACAGACTGTCGGCATCAATGGGGTACGCGCCTAAATGCTGGAGCATCTGCCGTACGAGACTTTTTCCTACCGCAATATTGCCGGTCAGCCCAATGACGTATTTATCTTTCCAAAGGCTCACGGCGATGTCCTCCGATAAGACCGGTTGTGAATATGTTGTATTGTAACCGTGTCCGTTTGAATGAACAAACAAGATTTTCGCAACGAGCAGAATTGCTGGTTTTCGCTCGATCCTACAACGGATATTTTGCCCAGCAGTTTACCCATTTTCGAAGTAAAATAGGTTCCATGACAGAACAGAGTGACCCGAATATCAGCCTATTGGAAGAGGTCAAGCGCTGGCTTGCGGCTCAGTTGACCGCTGTAAACAGCGTGCGTCACTGCACGATTCGGCGTGAAGACAGCCGTGATCCCGACCGTGATCCCTCGCTGGTGGTGCATACCTACAGCGGGTTATACGTCCATGTGCATGTGCAGCGCGATCTGCCGAAGCCGCGTGTCCTCAAACGGTTGATCAGCGAAGGGACGCGCTGTGGTGTGGGGACATTGGTGATGGTCAATGCCGACTTACTCCCCGACGATGGCGAGCGTTTTGTCCCCGATGAATCGCTGTCGATGCTGCATTCGCTGTTCAAAGACCGCATTTACACGTATCGCATCGAAGACGATGGGCCGCGCATCGGGCAGGTGCATTTCAAGGCTTTTGGCCGCAATGAAGTGGAAGTGTGGTATGGGCCGGATGTGAAGATCAGCAACCTCCCCAGTTATCGGATGTGGGTCAAGCACCCGCAGTCGATTCGCGGTGATTGGCTGATCGCCTACTTTGGCACCGAATCGTTTTGGCGCAGTGCCGAAGCCAGCGCCACCCGCTCGGAGTTTCGCCGCGAGTACCGCCGCCAGTCGAACGAGACATGGCAGTATACATGGAGCGCGGGCGCGACGTGGGACACGACGGCGAATCAGGAGAAATCGCCGCCGCCTAACCCACCACCGCGCGTCGAAACCAAGCTCGATCGCTCATTCGCGATGCTTGGCTTGAACGCTGAAGCAACCGAAGTGGAAGTCAAAGCAGCTTTTCGGCAGTTAGCGCGCGAACTACACCCCGACGTGAGTAAGCTCCCCAAAGACGAAGCGGAAACGCGCTTCAAAGTAATCAACGAAGCCTACACCTACATCAAAGCCCAAAAACGCTGGTGACGCCGGTCTGATCAGAAGCGCCAGAAAGCACTGTTGAGTCCGACACTGGCGAACATCGCTTCGGCCTGCTCGGTACTGCGCCCGTGAAAGCTCATCTCAAGGCGTGGGTGATACCATGCCTTTGCCAGCTCCCAGATCGTTTCCATCGACATACTTTCGCCGCGCGGCTCGCCCGACTGCGCGCACCAGTGATCAATGTGCTCCTCCGACCGGAAGAGTAGCATTGTCCCTCAGGTATGGATCAGGTTTTCGTACCAGATGCGGCATGGCAGCGAGAAATGAATGCGAAAGCCTTCCGCCGGAGGTTCAAGCACGCTGTTTCGGATGGCGTAGCGCACGGTTTGCCGATCGAGCGGCAGGACGGCTTCGATTTCGGCATCACTGTGCAGTGCCGCCGGAATACCGAGCGAATCCCATGCGCAGTTGGCCCAATAAGCAACCCCGTTGGCGTAGACGCGGTAATCGGTCGGCACATTGGAAAACGGGCTGGCCATGTAGATTGTATCGCTGCCGGGAGTCAGAAAAATTGCATGGGCGTCGTTGAGGTGATGGTAGGATTCGCGGGCGGCTTCGACGCTCACGCCGAACTGCGGTGCCGCCTGCTCGATCGTCGGCGCGACTCCGGTCGCCTTGAAATGCTGGTAGATGAAGTGACGCATCTGCCAGTCAAAATCGGTCGTGTGGTGATCGGACATACGCACCTCGCTAACCGTCGAACGTTATCCTACAGCATACTGCGCAGTACCGCGTCCGTCGACTCGACCATGCGCCCGTATTCGAAGCGTTCCATGCCAATCGTCGCATTCGCCGCCAAACGATCGCGCAGTCCCGGCGTAAACGCCTCGCGGATCGCTTCGGTCAGCGCATCCACGTTGACATAGGGCACCAGCAGCCCGTTTTCGCGTTGGCGAATCACTTCCGGGTTGCCGCCCTTGTCGCTGGCGATGCATGGGGTTCCGGCGCGCAGACTTTCCAGTAGGGTATGGCTTAGCCCTTCATAGCCGGAATACAGCGCCGTGTAATCCGCCGCGCGCATATACAGATCGACCTGTTCGCGGCTGATTTTCCCCGTAAACGCCACCCGATCCGCGACCCGAAGCTGCCCCGCCATCGCTTTCAGCGAGTCCAGTCGATCGCCATCGCCTGCCACGATCAAACGCACATCAGACAGCCTCGACACCGCCGTGATCAAATGATCGACACCCTTCCACGGCAAAATGCGCCCTACCGTGAGGATCGTCGGGGCATCCGGCAGGGTCAACCGGCGGCGGGCTTCGTGCTGCGAAAGGGCTTCACCGGCTTGATGAGACGCGATCGGCGGCATCGCATTGTAAATCACATGGATTTTCGACGGATCGACACCCCATCCGGCGACCATCCGCCCCAAGTATTCGCTTGGGACGATGATCGCATCCATGCGGCGGGCTTCACGGGCGCGGGTGAATTTGCCAATCTCAGCTTGCAGGCTGTAACGCTGTGCCTGAAAGTCGTCGATGTCAGTCGTCGGCGTGATCCAGCCCTTACGGACGGCGCGCTCCCATGCCACATCACCGACGATCTTGACCACACGCGGCGATCCACCGCCGATGAGCGGCAGACCGAGCGTATGTAGATACGTGACATCGCCCCAGCGCATCAGCGAACGCGCCGCACTCGCGTAGGCGCGCATACGGCTGATCAGCGAGGTGCGCGGGATGCGCGTCACCGGGTAGGGATACGATCCGCCCATGTCCGCGTGATCGGCGAAGGTGAGCAGACGTACTTCCCAACCGCGCGCCTGTAAGTGCGGCAGGATTTCATGTAAATAGGTCGCAGGGCCGCCCGATTCCGGGTGAAAGATTCCCGACGCGATGAAGAGGTTGGGCATGTGGGCTACCTAAAGCAAAGAAAATCATGGAGGACAGGGAGAGGTGTAGGGGCGGGTCTCAGACCCGCCCTATCGCGCAGACTTACACATTGAAGCGGATGTGGACGATGTCGCCGTCTTTGACGATGTACTCTTTGCCTTCCAACCGGAATTTACCCGTCTGGCGCAGCGCGGCTTCACTGCCCGCCGCGATGAGGTCGGCATAGTTCATGACTTCGGCACGGATGAACCCTTTTTGCAGGTCGGTGTGGATCACGCCCGCCGCTTCCGGTGCCGTCGCGCCGATGGCGACGCTCCACGCGCGCACTTCATCTTCGCCAACGGTGAAGAATGACTGAATCGCCATCAGTTGATAGCTGAGGTGAATGACCTTATCCGCGCTCAGTTCAGTGATGCCGTATTCTTCCATGAACACAGCGGCGTCATCGGGCTCCAACTGGCTGAGTTCCGCTTCGATGCGCCCTTTCAAGCTGACGACCATACTGTCGGTGTGTTCGTAGGGGATGGTGACATCACCGGTCGCTTCGTCGGTATTGACGACGATCAGCGTCGGCTTGAGGGTGAGGAAGCCGTATCCACGCAGCGGCTTGATTTCCGCCGGGGTCAGACCCAGATCACGGAGCGGTTTTTCCGCTTCCAAGTGGGCCTTCAGCCGCTGCATCACTTCCAGTTCGTCGGTGACGGCTTTATCGGCGGTCTTGCCCTTGCGCTTCAGTTCGGCGTCGATCTTTTCCAAACGGCTTTCGACCATTACCAAGTCAGTGAGCAGAAATTCACCATCAAGGCTTTCGACATCGCGCCGGGGATCGATCGTGTCGTAGGGATGGGGAACATTCTCATCTTTGAAGGCGCGAACGACATGCACCAGTCCATCCAACTGCGCCAGTTGATTGCGAAACTCGCCTTTCAGCCCGCCTTCACCGATGCCTTTATCCAACCCGCCAATATCGACATAGGTGACCTGCGTGTAGGTGGTCTTCTTCGGCTTGTACATCGCCTTGAGTTTGTCCACGCGCACATCCGGCACGTTGACGACCGCCGTGTGAATCTCAAATTGTCCGCTCGTGCCTGCTGCGGTTGGGAGGTTGCTGCGCGTCAGTGCGTTGAAGATCGTGGTTTTGCCGCTGTTTGGTAAGCCAATAATGCCAAGCTTCATTGGATCGCTGTGTCACTTTCTCAATTTCGACTGTAAATGGGCTAAGTATAGAAGAAGTGGGGGAAAAGTTAAACCGCAGAAGCGGGCGAAGCCTCGACACAGGGCTTAAATCGAGCCTTGGCCCAGCACATGCGCTTCAATGACGCTCAAAAACTGCGCGATCAGGGCCACTGCTTGCGGGGTCAGCGTATACTCCACCATCGGCGGCACGGTTGGATAGATTGTGCGCGTGACCATCCCTTCCTCTTCAAGCTGCCGCAGCGTTTGCGTCAGCATTTTCTGCGAAATGCCCTTAATTCGACCTTTGAGTTCCGAATAACGGTGCGGCTGCCCGTCACGCAGCAGATAAACCACCACCGGAATCCACTTCCCCCGCAGTTTACAGGAGGTCATGAAGTGCATCAGGCGTGCTGCGTCTTGTTCGGCTGCGCTCGGTTCCATACCCTACCTAGGCCACTAAAAAGTGCCTTCTTGTGCTCAGTATTGTACTTCACTATAGTGCCTTATGACGCTTTCGAACTCCGCAGATTAGGTGAACAACGATGCAAAATCAACGTGAACACCGCCTTTCCAATGCGCTTTTCATGAGGATCGCCGGAGGGCCGCTTCGTGCCTATTCGATTTTGATCCACACCGGGCGCAAAAGTGGGCGCACTTACCAGATCCCGATCACTATTTTCCCGATGGGGGATGGTTTTATACTGGCCCTGCTTTATGGCGACGCCGCCCATGTCGATTGGTGCCAAAATATCATGGCAGCAGGGGGCTGCACGATTCGTACTCGCTGGCAAACCTACGCCTGTGATCGTCCCGAAATCGTTGGCCCTGATCAAGCCCTGCCCGCCTACTCTCCCTTGTTCCGCTTCTACTACCGCCGCGTTCAGGTCAAACAGTTTCTCTGGGTACACCGCACCCCATCGCCGCTTTGATTAGGGCTATCGCTCGTAAACCAATTGACCGCCTACGTAGGTTTGATCGACATGGATCTTTAGCATCTCATCGGGGGATGTTGTGAGCGGGTCGCCGCTCAGCACAACCATATCCGCCCATTTACCGGCCTTCAAGCTGCCACGATTTGACTGATCGCCGGAGGCAATCGCGCCGCCCATCGTATAGGCGTGCAGCGCTTCATAAGCCGTGATGGCCTGTTCAGGCGCGATTGGGTTACCCAACGGATCTTTGCGATCGAGCGCCGCCTTGATCCCCAACAGTGGATTATCATCCGGCACGACGGGCGCATCCGAACTCAGCGCGACGGTCAGCCCGGCATCGATCATGCTGCGCACCGGGTAGCAGCGCGGAAAGAATTCATCGGGCAGGTAGCGGCGGTAGGTATCACCGAGCGCGGGCAGGAACACAGTCTGCGGCACGGCGATGATGTTCAACGCACGGCAGCGCGCCAGATGATCGGCGGACGGGAGGCCAAGATGTTCGATGCGGTGGCGGATCGCCTGTGGTTTGACACGGTGCAGCCGTTCATAGGCGCGGATCACCTGCTCCAGCGCCACATCGCCGATCGCGTGGGTGGCGATGCGGAAACCGTTGGCATGCGCTTCGTACATCAGGCTGTACAGTTCTTCATCGTCAAAGCGGAGCACGCCTTGATTTCCCGTGATCTTGTACGGCTGGCTGATGGCCGCCGTTGCACCGCTCAAACCGCCATCGGCGAAGAACTTCACGCCGTCGATGCGCAGCGTATCGCTCAGGTATTTTTCGGGCAGGGGCAGCGTTTCGGTGCCGCCATCCGGTCGGCGGATCGGCAATCCCTGCACACGCACGCGCAGATCACCGCGCTGCTCCAATTGGTGATAGACGCGCAAATGCAGCGGTGTCAGCAGCGGATCGGTCGCGCTGGTGATCCCAAGCGCGAGCTGATGCTGGAACGTCGCGCGATGGCGCCGCCCATCGTTTCGTCGTCATAGTCGGGTATGGCACGGGTGATCAAGCCCATCGCGGTTTCTTGCAGCAGCCCGGTCGGGACGCCGTGTTCGTCGCGCACGATCACGCCGCCGGGAGGATTAGGCGTATCGGCGGTGATGTGGGCGAGTTTCAGCGCGGCACTGTTGGCGACGATCATATGCCCGCAGGTGCGCGTCAGCGCGATCGGATGATCGAGCGCGGCGGCATCCAGATCGGCGGCTGGGTGACGGCGTTCCGGCAGTGCCGCTTCATTGTAGCCGCGTCCGGTCAGCCATGTGCCCGCCGGGACAGTCGCTGCCCGATCGCGGAATTTGGCCTGAATGGCCGGAATTGACGGAGCCGCCGCGCCGCGTGCATCCACCTGCACAGTGAGCAGCAGGCCGAGTTTCCAAATATGCACATGGGCATCATTGAAACCGGGGATAAGCGTCCGTCCGCCGAGATCGATGGTCTTGAAGTTCGTCGGGACGGTGCCGAAATCGCCAAGTTTTCCTGCAAACGCGATCCGTCCGTTTTCGTCCACCAGCACTGCATCTGCTTGCGGAACGGCTGGATCGAGGGTGCGAATCACGCCATTGATAAAAAATAGCCGCTGGGACATAGGGGTTTATCCATTGCGTACGTCTGTTTCGATCGATTTTACAGGGTGAGCATACCGTGATCGAATTCCCAATGGCAGTTTGGGCAAAGGGCGACCAAATTTGCGGCGTCATTCACGACTTCAACCAGTGTCTCCGGAGGAAAAGATGAGATCGCTTTGATATGGCAAATTTCAACGTGTTTAGCATAGCCACAATTTTTACAGACACGCGGTGCGCCAGACTGCTCATAGGCACTGCGTGCCAATGCACGTAACTGAGCAGCAATTTGGTATTTGGCAGAACCCGGCATAGCTCCAATAGTCCGTTTTGAAAAATCGACCTTAAAAGGATTGCATCGCTCACATGTCGTTTTGCGCCCCTCTATTTGGACACCGCAGTATTTACAAAATCGCGAGCGTTTTGTTCTCCGAGGTGTACGCTGATTGCTATATATGACTGCGCATCGGCGGCTGCAAAATCTTGGATTTGTGGTTTCTACGCCACAGGTCAAACATCCGTGTACGGTCTCTTCCTTAGATTTTGGCGCAGCTCGTAACTTGGCACCTTCAGAAAATTTTCGATTGCAGGCAAGACATTTATAACGTTTTCGTTGCCCCGTATGATCTTTTCCATCTGAACTCAGTCTGCTCGATCCGCAATAGGGACAGGTTGGCATTGCAGCTTCCTAGTTGAATTGTCTGAATGCAATATGCTATGATTCCCAAACTGCACACCAGATCAGTGCAGCACATTTTAGCCCGGATAGCTCAATTGCATAGAGCGCGCGCGTCCTAAGCGTGGGGTTATGGGTTGGAGTCCCATTCCGGGCATTTTCTTGTAAGCAATCCCATTTCCCCTAAATCCCTCGTGAAAAATCCTACAATCTCGGCCCAAACCGGGGTATAATGCGCCGCATCGGACACAAAAGAAGTCTGCATCATGTCGTTTCCTCCTTTATTGGCACACGGCACGCTGGGTGCGCTCGATGAACTGATCTTCATTGGCGTGGCAGCGATATTTTTGATCATGATGGGCGTCAGTTGGGTGGTCGCACGGCGCAGCGCGTCTGACGAGGATGAAGACGCCGAAACCAGCGACGCACAGCCCTCTGAAGTCAATCAAACGCCGGATGAACCCGCCTCGCCTAACACTCCTTCTCCGGAGCAGCGTGATCACTTCCCGTTGGCGTAACGCCGTTTGGCTGCTGCTGGCGACGCTGGTGCTGTTGATCGCCCCACGCCCGGCTGCCGCGCATGGCTACCTTGTGCGGGCGATTCCCGAAGATCGCGCCGTACTGGATCGCGCGCCTGTGCGCGTTCAGTATTGGTTCAGTGAGAGCCTTGAACCCGAATTCAGCACCATCACCATCCGCGACGCGGCACGCAGCATCATCGCTGAAGGCAGCGTCGATCCGCTGAACGCCACACTGCTGACGGTTCGTTTACCGAGTGGACTCCCTGATGGGGCTTACCTGAGTGAACTGAAGATCGCGTTTGCCAGCGATGGGCATGTCGTCTACGACACACGCAGTTTCTTTGTCGGCGTAAGCGCGGAGGCCGGATTCGGCGGCAGCACCCGATCCGATCTGCCGGTACCGTTGGAAGTCGTATGGCGGGTGATCGTACTCACATCGCAGGTGCTGCTGTTTGGTTTGTTCACCGCTGCGTTGCTCGTGCCCGCGTGGGGCAACCCTGATTATCCCGCCGGATCGCTGCCGCCGCGTGTGATGCGCCGCCTGTACGCATGGGCGTGGATCGCGTTAGGGGCAGCGTTGGCAGGGAATATCCTCGCGCTGATGCAGCAAACGATGGCTTTTTTCAACGCCGATCTCAGCCGCGTACTCAGCGATAATTTGTGATGTCGTCTGCACCGGCACCCGCTTTGGCGACACATGGAACGCGCGCGTATGCTGTTCCTGCTGCTTGTGGCGGCGATGTTGGGCGCCAGCATCTATTTCCGCAAAGAGTACCCTGCCACGGTGCGCGCTTTCTGGACGGCGAACGGTTGGGCGATGGCGCTCGTGATGGGGACGATGACGCTGGGCAGTCATGCCGCCGGATCGCTCACCCTTGGCTGGATCGCCGTATTCAGCGATTGGCTGCACGGCATGGCGACCGGACTCTGGGCAGGCGGCGCGGCAGCGCTGGCATTGATCGTGCCTGCGGCCCTTCAACCCCTGCAAGGCGATCCACGGCGGGCGGCACTGCTGGCCGCGCTGCGCCGTTTCACGCGTGTCGCGACCGTGGGGCTGGTGATCGTGATCGCGACCGGGATCTACAACGCACTTAACTGGATCACCGAGCCGATGATGTGCCGACAAGCTACGGCGGCGCGCTGGCGATCAAGCTGATTTTTGTCGCGCTGCTGGTCGGCATCGGCGCGGCGCATCATATGGCGCTGCGACCGGAACGTTATATCCGCTATCAAGCCTTTTTCCGGCGTGTACAGTCGTTCATCCTATCGCTTTCGCGCTGGAAGCGGTGCTGGTGTTCGCCGTGCTGATCACGGTGGCGATTTTGTCCGCAACCCGGTGCCACCGCTTTCGGTGAGCGGCGGCATGCCACCGCCGAGCGCATCTCAGACGTTAGACGGCGATCCACGGCATAACGACGATCACCGCGCCTGTGCCACGTTCTGCGATGTGGTGCTCATACGCGGCGGCCAGCCGGTCGAAGACGCGATCAAACTGCGCATGAGCAATCCATCACGCGATGTGCGCGGCGCGGTGCTGACGCTCGAATACGCGGGCGATGGCCTGTATGCGGCGGTGGGCGCGGAGATTGACCGTGCCGGACTTGGTGGACGACACTCACAGGTTGAGGGCCAGCAGATTGCCTATGCATAAGACATCGATGCCTGTTTCGGTGCTGCAAGCCCGCGATCCGGAGCTTGCTCAATTTGCTGGCGCCGCTGGTGTGATCGGCGCGCTGTTTGCGGCGTTTCCGCTGCTGCGGCGCTGGTTCGTCAAACTGGATTTCAGCCCGGCAGCGGTGACGGTCGCGATCGTCAGCAGCATTTTGACGGTGATCCTCGTGATCGCGTCGGCGTACATCATCAACCAGACCAGCGCGGACTATGCCAACGCGGTCAGCCCGCCGCCTACGATCGTGAATACTATCCTTCCGACTGCCGACTCGGTGGCTGCCGGTCATGATCTCGCGTCGGCGTGCGGCTGGGTCGATACCTGACCTGCGCGTGCTGCTCGACCGGATCGAGCGCATGCGCGATGAAGATTTATACGGTTATACCCGCGACGGCTGGCGCAATTTGCCACCGTGCGCGGAAAGTTTGAATGACACGATCGTTGGAATATCGTCAACTACCTCCGATCTTTAGAGATGGACGAATAGGATCGAACTCATGCTCAATGTGATTTATCACGATGCTGATCAGTGGTGACGGCGCGCCGCTTGATGGCTGATCTGGATATCGCCGGAATCGCCAACGAGCGTGACGGCGGGATCGGCGCAGGCGAAAGGCGATATGCTGCTCGTCATCATCAGCCCTGCCGCCGATGCCGATCCGCAAAAAGCGGTCGAAAACGCCATCCTACAAGCGCTTGATCTGGGCCTGCCCATCATCCCTGTGCAGGTGGGCGGCGCCGCTTCCCAAGTGGATCGATCACCTTGCGGCGGCGAACCTGACCGATGGCTACGACTTCGCCCGCGTGCAAAGCCTGTATGCCGATGTGACGGCTCCCGGTGCCAAACTGCCGCTCAAGGTGCTGACGCCGACCGCGCGCAAGGCGAACCGGCGCACCGGCTTAAGGATCGGCATTGGCGTCCTGATCATGTTCGCGGCGGGCTTGTATGGCGTTGGCGTAAGCCGCTATCTGCCGCGCCCGCTGAGGAATACGTCAGCGTGAACCAGACCGAACAGTCGATGATCCGTACCGAGATGGCGCCGGTACTCTCGACGATGGAAAGTTTCCTGCCGCACAACCCTGAAGAAGCGTTCGTCTACCCTGCGACACTGCTGGTGCAGCCGACGCGCTATCGCCCATACATCGCCGCGACCGCGACCGCTGCCGTCGCGACCAGCGGATTCTATCCGGCCACCCTCACGCCGACCCCGGCCCAGTAAGCATTGGGGGGAAGCGGCGTATGACACGGGATGAGGTCTTGATCATCGGCGCGGGGCCAGCAGGCATCTGCGCCGCCTACTGGTTGAAGCGATTGGGGATTGCTTACCGCGTGGTCGATCAAGCCTCCGTCGTCGGTTCGACATGGGCGGGCTTGTATCCCGGTCTGCGTTTGAACACGCTGAGCCTGAATTCTCATCTTCCCGGCGAACTGATGCCGCTGCGCTACGGGTTTTATCCCACCGGGAAGCAGTATTACGCCTATCTCGCCCGCTACGTAGAACGCCACCACCTGAAGATCACGCTCAACGTCACCGTCAAGCATGTGGAACCGGAGCCGGACGGCGGCTGGCGCGTTGAGTCGAGCGAAGGTTCAGCGGTCTACCCGGCAGTGATCGTCGCGACGGGGCGGTTCAGTCACCCCGTGATACCGCCGATTCCGGGCGCGGAGACATTTCGCGGGGAACTGATCCACGCGCATGATTTTCACGATCCCGAACGCTATCGCGGAAAACGGGTGATGGTGGTGGGCAGCGGCCCCAGCGGTGGCGATATTGCCGCCCTGCTCGGTGATTATGCCGCGCCGCCCGTGCTGCTGGCGGTGCGCAGCGATGTCGTGTTGGCGCGCCGCTATCCGCTGGGGCTGCCGCATACCACATGGCAGTATTTGATCCGTTTGCTGCCGAAACGTCTGCACAAACCGCTGATCAACGCGCTGGTGTATCGCGGCTACCCCGGCATGAAAAACCTGCCGATCAAGTTCGCGCCGAATCGCGAAGATCGGCTGGGGACAAGCGCACCCATTCGCGGCCCGGAGCTGATCCGCGCACTGCAATCCGGTCGGGTCATCGGCGTGGCGGGGTTGGCTGCTCTGCGCGATGGCTGTGCGGTGCTGATGGATGAGACAGCGTACGAAGTCGATGCGGTGATCATGGGGACGGGCTACCGACCTGCGCTCGACTACCTCGATATCCCATTCGAGGTCGATTCGGATGGCTGGATGGTGCGCGAGGTCGATCCCGAATTTGGAGCAGAAGGCATGGGAATCGCCGGGCATCCCGGTTTGTATCTGGTCGGGCGCTTCTACCGGGGCTATGGTGCTTTCCGCAACTTCCGCTATGAGGCGAAAATCGCCGCCCACCAGATTGAACGCTATCTCAAGACCCTCTCTTCGAGCCGTTTGTAGAAACTAAAAAACTTAACGCAAAGCCGCAAGGGAAAACTTTCTTTCTTTGCGTCTTTGCGTTGACTCTTTTGACGCTCTTGCTTACTTGAGCGCGGCAGTTGGGACGGGAGTGACCTCTGCCGTCACGGTGGGTTCGGGGACATGGGCGGCGCGGCGTGAAGGCGCACCCTGTTCCATCACGATCAAGAACACGCCTGAAATGATGATCGCGGCGGAAATCAGCGTCCCCACATCGAGCGTTTCCCCGGCCAGCAGCCAGCCGAGAAATACCGCGATCACCGGATTGATATAGGCATAGGTCATCGCCCGCGCCGGACTGACCACCCGCATCAGCCACGTGAACGCAGTGAACGCGATCACCGAGCTGAATAGGGTGAGATGTACCACGCTCAACGCCGATCGCAGGGTGACAGCGGACAGGTTGAACTGGGCCGCATCTCCGGTAACGACGCTCAAGAGCAACACCATCACGCCGCCGGTGAGGAGCTGCGTTCCGGTGGACATGGTAGAACTGTCCGGCAGATCGGCTTTACGCGCGTACAACGACCCGATCGCCCACCCGATCGCGGCGATCGCCGGGGCGAACACCAGCAGGGGATTAAATTCATGGGTGGCGGCGGCATGAGCCGGATTGCTCAACAGGATGATGCCCGTACTGCTCAAGGCGATGCCGATGAAGATCATCAGACCGGGGCGTTTGCCGTTCGGCAGCAGCCATTGAAGCAGAACCACCCACATCGGCGTGCTGGCGATCACCACCGCCGCGATCCCCGAAGGCAGCCCCTGTGCTTGTGACCATACCAACAGGCTGTTGTTGACGAGAAACATCGGCGCGCTGGCAATCGCAGAGGACATCCACTGGCGGCGGGTGGGCATGGGTGCCCCACGGAGGCGACTCCATACGAATAGAATCAACCCGGCAGCTAAAAAGCGTGACCCGGCCATCAGAAACGGCGGAATCGTCTCGACGGCGAAGCGAATGCCGATATAGCTTGACCCCCAGATCGTATAAACAGACGCGAAAGCGAGGACGATCAACCACAGCGCAGGACGAGCCGCCGGGGTCGTGCTCGATGAAGGTGCATTCATAAAGTAGGGGTCTCCAACCTGTTGAGGACTGTTTTTCATCTTGGATTGTATGCGAAGCGGGCAAGACAATATGAGTCCATAAGCGGGGAAGCGCGGTAGAATACCCGTAAGCCTTTTCAAAAAACCATTGGAAGCGTATTTATGTCCACCATCCACCTACTGACCGAAGTCCCCGGTCCCAAGAGCCGCGAACTCGCTGCCCGCCGTGAAGCCGCTACCCCGCGCGGAGCCAGCAAAGCCTCAGCGATCGGAATCGCCAGCGCGAAAGGCGCGGCGCTGACGGACGTTGACGGCAACACTCTGCTCGATTTCGCGGGCGGCATTGGCGCACTCGCGGTCGGTCACTGCCCGCCCAACGTGGTCGAATCGCTGCAAATGCAGGCCGAAAAGTTGATCCATTTTTGCGCCATCGTCGGCACTTATGAGCCGTATGTGCGCACCGCCGAACTGCTGAACGAAGTCACCCCCGGCACCCACCCGAAGAAGACGATCCTCCTCAACAGCGGCGCGGAAGCGGTCGAAACTGCCGTCAAGATCGCCCGCAGCGCCACCGGACGTTCCGCGATCATCGTGTTTGAGGGTGCATATCATGGGCGCACTAACCTTACCCTGTCGATGACGAGTAAATACGGGCTGTTCAAGAAGGGTTTTGGGCCGTTCGCATCGGAAATTTACCGGCTGCCGTTCCCGAACCTCTACCGCCGCCCTGTTGGGATGAGCGAAGAGGATTTTGTCGATGCGGCGATCAAACAGTTGGAATTCGCCTTCACCGCACAGGTTGATCCGTCAGCAGTGGCGGCAATTGTGATCGAAACGGTGCAGGGCGAAGGCGGTTTCCTCCCCGTGCCGCCGAAATTCTTGCAGCGCATCCGTGATCTGTGCACCGAACACGGGATCGTGATGGTCTCGGATGAAATTCAGTGTGGGTTCGGGCGTACCGGCAAGCTGTTCGCCGTCGAGCACTACGGCATCGTGCCGGACTTGATCACGACCGCGAAGTCGCTGGCGGCGGGGATGCCGCTCGCTGCCGTGACCGGACGCGCCGATCTGATGGACGCGCCGCACCCCGGCGGCTTGGGCGGGACATATTCGGGCAATCCGCTGGCGTGTGTTGCCGCCATTGAAGCGATTGAAATGATTCGTCAGCCGGAATTTCTGAAGCGCGCTGAGGAAGTCGGCGCACGTTTCCGCCAGCACTTGACGGCGTTGCAGCGTCAGGTACCGCTGATCGGCGATGTGCGCGGGCTTGGCCCGATGCTGCTGATGGAACTGGTCAAGCACCCGCTGACCAAAGAACCTGCGCCGGAAGCCGTCCAGCAGATCATCGGCGAATCGCTCAAGCGCGGGCTGATCGTGATCCGGGCGGGCATCTTCGCCAACGGCATCCGCTTCCTGCCGCCGCTGAACATCACCGACGAGCAGATTGACGAAGGCATGACGATCGTGGGCGATGCCGTGCGCGCCGTATCGGATGCGTATGCGGCGGCGGTAAACGCTTAGGGGTGTGTTGCATCCCTAAAACAAGCAGGGGTCTTTTCCCGTATAGAGTTGTGATCCGGTTTGGATCGTTCGTGTTTTCCATAATAAAGGATGCTGAACTTGGCAACCGAGCCGCAAAACGCCCGCTCTCAAGCGGCTGCACCGTCGTCTTCGACGCCGGTTGTACCACCGACCTTGCCCGAAGAGGAACTCTCGATACTTCCGCACGATGACGCGCTGCGGGCGGAAGCGAACCGATCGGCATCGCGCCGCGCATCCGGCGGCGCATCTGGCGGCGGATGCCGGGGCTGTCTATACGTGATCGGGGGTGGCGTGGGCTGTTTCGGGATTCTGGTGATCGCCCTCGTGGTGTTGATCATCGCGCTCCCGGCGACCGTTGGGTCGGCGATTACTCAGATTGCCGGTTCGCTGGGCGTGAATGTCCCACCGCCCGCCGCCAACGTGATCAGCACGCAGACGATCATCACCGGAATTCAGCCGCTCGGCCAGTTGGTGACGATCAGCAGCCAACTTGCCCGCGCCGATGTGCAGGTGAGCATCACGCAGGGTGCGCTCAATGCGTGCGGTTTCAGCGCCAATCATGTCGTACAGGGGACGGTCTCCGCCGGGATCGACCTCACGCGCCTCGATGAAGCGTCGATCCGCTTTGATGCGGCGCGCGATACCTATGTGCTCACCGTGCCGGAACCGGAACTCACCTCATGTTCGGTCGATTTCATCCGCCAGTATGAGCGATCGTTCACCGCCTGTTCAGGCGTCGATTGGGACGAAGCACGCCTGCTGGCGAATTACCTCTCACTGATCGATTTCCGCGAAACGGCGATCGAAGGCGGCATTTTGCAGCGCGCCCAAAGTGAGACTCAGTTGGTGCTGGGGAATTTTGTACGCCTGCTCACTGGGCACTCGGTGGAAGTGGTCTTCGCCGCGCCGCCAACCCCGTCCGCGGATGCGACCGCCGAACCCGTCTCGTATCCGGCGAGCTGCGCGCCCGATGTCCCGTCCGGTTGGGTGCAAAATGCCAACGGCGAATGGGTCAAAGTGCAGTAAAAGAACCTATTCACCGCAAAGGACGCTGAGAACGCAGAGATTTACGCCTCTTTTCTCTGCGTTCTTTGCGCCCTCTGCGGTTCATTGCTTTCCTGATCACTCTTTTTCCGGTTGGTAATCCGCGTAGTGATCCGGCACGATGATGTGCGACTGGCGCGGCGGACGCACATAATTTGCGTCGGCGGGCGGGCGTTTTTTCAGCTTGACCGGCTCCGGCATCACCGAGGTGTAATCTGGGAAGAGTTCCAAAAGATGTTGTAAACAGTTGAGGTGTGCGCGGCGCTTGTCGTTGGCATCGATCTGGTACCAGTGCGCTTCGGGGATGTCGGTATATTCCAGCATTTTGTCCTTCGCTTTGGAATATTCGACCCACTTCTCGCGCGAAATCAAGTCCATGGGGCTGAGTTTCCACAGTTTCGCCGGGTTGCCCGCTCGTTCCTGAAAGCGCCGCTCCTGTTCCTCATCGCTGACCGACAGCCAGTATTTGATGAGATGTACGCCGGAGCGCGTCAGCAGCCGCTCGAATTCCGGGCAGGCGTTCATAAAATCCCAGTATTCGGCATCGCTGCAAAAGCCCATCACATGCTCAACGCCCGCGCGGTTGTACCAACTGCGGTCGAAGATCACGACTTCACCTGCCGAGGGCAGATGCGCCACGTAGCGCTGAAAATACCACTGGCTGCGCTCCACATCCGACGGCTTGCCGAGGGCGACCAGCCGCACGCCGCGCGGATTGAGCGGTTCAATCAGCCGCTTGATGGTGCCGCCTTTGCCCGCCGCATCGCGCCCCTCAAAAAGGATGACGATGCGCTGCCCCGTCTCTTTGACCCAGTACTGCCAGCGCACCAGCTCAAACTGCAACCGGGACAGCTCTTGCTCATAAAAGCTGCGTTTCAACCGGGGAAGCTCGGCTGGAATTTCGTCCCCCGTGTGCGGATTAATCACGGCACCGCCATTGACGGCTTCAGGCAAAGGATTTTCTTGTTTTTTCGTTTTCTTGGATTTGGAAGACATCGGCGTGATCCCCCTATTGGCTTAAACACACAAACGGGCGATGTCCAGCATGCCCGTCTTTAGTGTACCGTCATCGGTGCCGCTTGGGGGAAACCGAATTTAATACGCGCCGTGTCGCAAAAGCACACGCGGAATCGTCATCATGAGGATCTGCGCGTCCATGCCCATCGACCAGTTTTCGATGTAGTAAATATCGAGCAGGCACATTTCATCGAAGGGGATCTCGTTGCGCCCGCTCACCTGCCACAGCCCGGTCATCCCCGGCTTGATCGCCAAGCGCTGCAAGTGCCACGGCTCGTACAGCTTGACCTCATCCGGCGTGGGTGGGCGTGGGCCAACCAGACTCATCTGTCCCGTCAGCACGTTGATCAGATTAGGCAGTTCGTCAATGCTGGTGCGGCGGATGAACTTACCAACACGGGTGATGCGCGGATCGTCCTTGAACTTCGGGCGGCGCGGATCATCGCCGTATTCACGGGTGAGCTGATCGCGCAGTTTATCGGCATTCGGGATCATGCTGCGGAACTTGATCATGCGGAAGTGCTTGCCGTTCTCACCAACGCGCTCGGCTTCATAGAAGACCGGGCCGCCATCCTCCAGCTTGATCGCCGCCGCTACCAAGCCGAACAGGAGCAGCATAAAAGGCGACACGAGCAGCACCATGGTTACGTCGACCAGCCGCTTGAGCAGCCGGTTAGTCCCCTTGAGCGGAATGTACCCGTTCATGCGCAGCAGCGGAATCCCGTCGAGGTTTTCGACCTGCACCTGCCGCAGATTCAACTGGAACACATCCGGGATCACACTGACTTCGACATGTTCCTGCTGGCACAGGCGAATCAGCGAGACGATCCGGTCGTGCTGGCTCCACGGCATCGTTAAGATCACGAAATCGATGTGCTGTGCTTTCAGTGTCGTCGCAAGCTCGTCGAGCCCGCCCAACCCTTTGACGCGTCCGAGGTCGGTGCTGGCCTTGGTTGGATCCATATCGACATAGCCGACCGGGACATAGCCCATATCGCGCCGCGCCACCATCGCCCGCATCACCGCTTGGCCGACTTCGCCCGCGCCGACCACCAGCACCCGCTGCACGCCGATTCCGCGTTTGCGCGCCCGTGCCCTGAAAATGCGCACGACGGCGCGCGCGGCGGCCAGCAGCACAATCGTGATCGCCGCGACATAAATCATCATCAAGCGGCTGAACACGAGCGGCTGCAAGAAGAAGCTCAGCGCCAGTGTGACGACCGTCGCATTGGTCGCCCCGTTGATGATGGTATACACCTCATCCATCAACGAGCGCCCACGAATGGTCTTGTACAGACCCATACCGCGATACGCCACATACAACCATGCAGCATAGATCACCGCGTAGGGAAGGTACGGCTCGAACGCGGAGCGGTTGAACTCCAATACGGCCCGGATGATCTGCAAGTCGTAGCGAACGATGTAGGCCAGCGCAAAGGCCACAAAGACAAGCGCTGCATCAAGCAGCGGCATGGCGAGGCTGGAAAGGAGTTGCCGTGAACGCGGTTGTGGCGGTAGGTTCATCTCAGACAAATTTCCGTAGGGGAACTAAATGCGCCCCTACACGCTTTCATTCTAAATCAACGGGTTTGCGGGGCTCTGCTTTACAAAGCCGAGTGCTTTGGCGTAACTCAACAAGGTTTGACGGGCGGTTTCGTCCCAAGAATAGCGCGCCGCCTCTATCAACCCCCGTTCG
>JAXLWG010000023.1:0-82778 GCA_046328615.1 Anaerolineae bacterium
TCGCCCAGCGCCGCCAAGTCGGCGAATCCGCGCTGTCCTATTTGATCGACCACACGGCGTCCGTGTTCCTGATCGGGCCGGATGGCCGCCTTCAAGTGCAGTACCTCTATGGCACCGACTATCGTATTCTCGTCCATGATATTCGCCTGATCCTCGATCAAACCTAAATGGTGTGTCCGCGTGGGGCGGCAGTTTCCCTCGCCGCCTCATTTTTCTGCTAATTTTTCTCGTGTTTACCAAAAGGAATCAAAACATGACACGGAAGCACTTAATCGCTCTCATCGCCTGTTTGCTCATGCTTTCATTGTCCGTCGCTATTGTGTCGGCTGCGCCTGTGAGTGCGCATCAAGAACAAAGCACCTGCCAATTGGTGTCGCTGTTTAACGGTTGGGCGCGCGCGACGGGCGAGGGGATGCCTACCAGCGCTGTGTACGGGTTGGTCGTCAACTTGGGCACTGAAGCCGACACGCTTCTCGGTGGCCACTCCGATGCTGCCGAAGCCGTCGAAGTTCATGAGATGAGCATGGACGCCGCCGGTGTCATGCACATGCAGCCGGTTGAAGGTGGGCTTGTGGTGGGGCCGAACAGCTTTGCCACGCTTCAGCCCGGCAGCTATCACATTATGCTCATCGGTTTGACGCAGGTTTTGACTGCCGGTGAGATGCTCGACGTGACCTTGACGTTTGCCAATGCCGGCGATGTGCAGGTGAGCGTTCCGATCCGCAATGCCGAAGAAATGACGATGGACATGGGCGGCGGCATGGCGATGGGCGACAGCACCCCTGAAGCAAGTATGGGGGGCGGCATGGATATGGCGACGCCCGAAACGAGCATGGGCGACATGGCGATGGATGCCGAAATGCAGTCGATGACGATGATCCCCGAAGGCTGTGCACAGGTGTTCGTGGTCGATCCGTGGGCGCGTCCGGCGGGTGCTGGTACGGTTGTCAGCGCAGGCTATACGCTGCTGCTCAACCTAACTGATGCGGAAGTGACATTGGTGCAGGCGACCGGTGATGTCGCGGCATCGATTGAACTGCACGAAATGAGCATGGATGCGGCAGGCGTGATGCATATGCAGCCGGTCGAAGGCGGCATGCACGTTCCCGCGGGCGGTGCCACGCCGCTTCAGCCCGGCGGCTACCATATTATGTTGATCGACCTGACGCGCGAACTCGCGGTTGGCGATACGGTTGACTTGACGCTGACGTTCGACAATGGCACGACAATCCCGGTGAGCTTCCCGGTGCGCGAACCGGCGATGTAATTCTCCTACAATCAATTCTGGCACGGTTTGATGGGGTTTGGTTGCGATGCAATCAAGCCCCATTTTTATCTACGCTCCAAAACCGATCGACTGCGCTTCATTCAGTGCGTGGAGCGCCTTGCCGGTGGGGGTTTTGCCCTCCCCCGTACCCCGAACAACGTGAGGGGCGGGTTCCTATAACCCACATTGTCATAATTCCAAGAGAAGAGGCGCAAATGCTACTTCAACTGAAGTTTCTGATTATCGCCCATCTCATCGTCACGGCGTTCCCCGCTGATGAGCGCTTTGGCAAACTGAAGCACTGTCGCAAGTTTGCCATCACTTTCCCAGTATTCCGCTTTTTGCACATCCACACACAGCAGGGTGATGCCGGGGGTGTCGATCTCCTCTGTGAACCACGCTTTTAGGAGCGGATTCCACAACTCCTCCATTTTGGCGCGATCGTCAACCTGCCGGGCGGTGCCGCTCACGGACACATAGATCATTTTGCCGGGGTGTGCATAGCTCACGTTGACCTGCTGCTGTTGAAAAATCTCATGCATCTTTTGCGAGTGATCGTCGGTGAAAAACCAGAGCTGCCCGTCGAATTCGACCTGCTGCGTTCCCATCGGGCGGCTGTGCAACGTCCCATCCGCCGGATCGACCGTCGTCAGCATGGCGATATTGATTCCCTTGATCAGATCGCGCAGTTTTTCAATCGCCTGCGCGCGCTGCGCATTTCCATAATTATTCCCGTACACGCTGCATCCTTTGTATCGTAAGCCGTTACCCGTCTGTATTGTGGCCGCTGATTAGCGTGGCGAGATGGGCACAATGGGGGGAGGGAGAGGGGTCTGAACCCCCTAACTTTGGACTGTACGCCCGTCCCTGCTTCTCTTTATAATCAACAGATGTTTCGCAGATGGCAGTGTAAGGTGACTTGCTGCCCACTGCGCAACTGCACTCCCTTTTACCCAAGTGAATTACAAAGGAAGACAGATGACACAGGCACTGCCGTCACCGAGCGTCGATTTCTCCGAATGGTATAACGATATTGTGTACCGCGCCGATATGGTGGCGCCTTCGCCTGTGCGCGGCTGCCCGATCATCAAGCCCTATGGGTATGAAACATGGGAAGGCATTCGCGCCGCACTCGATAAGCGTTTCAAGGCAACCGGACACAGCAACGCCTATTTTCCGCTGTTCATTCCGGAAAGCTATCTGCGCCGCGAGGCTGAACATGTCGAAGGCTTCAGCCCGGAATTGGCGGTCGTCACCATCGGCGGCGGCGAAACACTGACCGAACCGTTGGTGGTGCGCCCAACGTCGGAAACGATCATCGGTGAAGCGATGGCGAACTGGATTCAGTCATATCGCGATCTGCCGCTGCTGCTCAACCAATGGGCGAACGTTGTCCGTTGGGAAATGCGCACGCGTCCTTTCCTGCGCACCGCCGAATTTTTGTGGCAAGAAGGCCATACCGCGCACGCCACCGAAGCCGACGCCGAAGCGGAAACGCTGCAAATGCTCGATGTCTACGCCGATGTGTGTATCAATGAAGCAGCTATCCCGGTGATCAAGGGACTCAAGAGCAACCGGGAGCGCTTTGCAGGGGCGCTGCGTACCTACACCGTCGAAGGCATGATGGGCGACAAGAAGGCGCTGCAAAGCGGCACCAGTCACAATCTGGGACAGAACTTCGCTAAGGCGTTCAATATTCAGTATCTTGATCGCAGCAACGAGAAGCAGTTCTGCTGGACGACTTCATGGGGCATGAGTACCCGTATGGTTGGCGCGATCATCATGGCGCACGGCGATGAAAAAGGGCTGCGTATGCCGCCGCGCATCGCGCCGGTTCAGGTCGTGATCGTGCCGATCTACAAGACGGACGAGGAAAAGACGCTCGTCAGCGAAGCCGCCGATCGCATTAAGAACGAACTGCAAGCCAAAGAAATCCGTGTGCGGGTTGATCACCGTGACGAAACGCCCGGATTCAAGTTCAATGACTGGGAAATGCGCGGCGTGCCGGTACGTCTCGAAATTGGGCCGCGCGATGTGAAGAACAACGCGGTCGTCGCTGCACGTCGCGATATTCCCGGCAAGGAAGGGAAGGCCGTGCTGACGCAGGACAACATCGCTCTACAAGTGGAGGCGCTGTTGGTTCAGGTACAGGCCGGGCTGCTGGAGCAGGCGACCAAGTTCCGCGATGCCAACATCATTGATGTGAGCAGCTACGACGAATTGAAGCAGGTGGTGGAGAAGGGCGGCTTTGCGCGTGGCTATTGGGCAGGCTCCGACGAAGACGAAGCCCGCATCAAGGCGGAAACGCAGGCCACGCACCGCTGCTACCCGCTTGATCAGCCGGAAGTGCCGGGCAAGTGCTTGTTCACCGGGCAGCCTGCGACGCGCGTCGCACTGTTCGCAAAGGCTTACTAGTCAGCCTGAGAGGGGCGGGAAATTGCACGAAGTTTCCCGCCCTTCCTTCATGCGAATATCACAATAACCGCCCCGTTTCGCATGCCTTTTTCTCTCAATCCCTCGAAACTCTGTGACAAACCTCAAACATACTTCTGATGGTTTCGTCGTACAATGAAATGAATCTTCACAGGGTGCATAGCAGGATGGTGACAATTCCGTGATATTCTGCTGGACACCCGCTCCAGAGTATTAGGCGTAACGAGATCGGCGCTTGTGTCATGAGGGCTCATTTGTTACAATTGGAGCAATCAACCAGCAAATGATACGTTTGCGTATAACTATACCTTGCGCAGCACCTTATTTTCGGAAAATCGAAGAGTCTGCATCTCATCTGAGGGCAGTTTAGACTTGCCGCCGGAAGCCCGGTGGTGAATTTTTGGGTTTGATAAATGGCAGCATATTTGATTGTGGACGTTGACGACCTGCTGGTGCACTTCCGGCGGCGCGGCGTCTCCATCGACTTGCAAGAACTCGCAGTAGGATTACGTGGTGGCGCGGCTCTGGCAGCAGGACTCGCCAGCCCTGACCGTTTGCGTGCGGTCGCAGTGGCGAACTGGGATCAGCAAGCTGATTCCAAGCGCGCGAACGTCGATCCGCAATATGTCTTCAAAGTCGCGGGTTACGATACCTTCGATGTGCCGCTGCGCTCCAGCTTGGCCGATGCGCTCATCATGCACTACTTCGCCTTTGATCCCGATCCGGTGGATGAACTGATCCTCGCGACGACCAATCGCGATTTGATGCCGCTGGTTCGTCGCGTCAAGACGACTAGGAGCGCTCGCATACGCATGTGGGGCGTGGAAGACGTGCTCAAAGGCACTGAATTTGCCGACGATGTCATCTTCCAACCGCTCGAAACCCTCCTTGGCATCCAACAGACCAAAAACGTCGCTGTTTACATCGACTTCGAAAACATCGCGATCAGCTTGAATGAGCAGGGCTACACGGTGAACCTCGATCATTTGATCGAATCGTTCGTCAAGCGCTCACAGGTTTACGGCCAGCTCGTCAAGATTGCCGCTTATGCGCCGTGGGGTCAGCGCGGCAGTCTGCCACCGCTGGTCGATAACAGCGGGCGCGAAGTCGCTGACGAAGCGCCAAGCCGCCTCGCAATGGCGAATATCGATCCGGTGTTCAACCTTCCCGGCAAGAACAGTGCCGATATGCGCATCGCTAAAGACATCATGACCGACAGCACGCATGATGACTCGGCAGATGTGTACATCGTCGCCAGCGGCGATCGCGACTTCAACGAAGTGATCAATACGCTGCGCACGCGCAACCGCACGGTGATCCTGTGGGCGGTACGCGGCAGCACCAGCCGTCAGCTTGAAAACAACACCAACGCCTCGATCGAATATGTCGAGGACTTCACGGCACTGCAAACGCATAACTCGCTGAGTGTGTCGTCGATGGCAGTCGATGAAGACGGTACGGTCACTGGTTTCACGCCGTCGCAGTGGTCAAGCGTAATCGTTCAGTTTGACCGCCTTGCGCGTGAGCTGAATACCGAAGTGCTGGCCCGCGCGGCGTTGATCACCCGCTTACAAGAAGTTGGCGCGGTCGTCAGTCAGGCACGCGGCGAGGACTTGATCCAGCAGTCGATCGCGCTAGGGATTATCCAGACGGTCGGACGCAGCAAAGACATCATGATCGACGAGTATCATCCCGTCGTCGATAAAACCCGCCTCATCCGTGATCGGATCGTCGTGCGTGTGCAAAACACGCTCAACGTGCGCGGTTGGGAGTACGTCAATTACGGCTTCCTGCTCATGGGCTGGCGATGGATCAGATCTCGATCGTCCCGGCTTGAATACAGTGATCAATGGCGCTCGGACTGGATCGATTGTTTGGTGCGCGAACGGGTGCTGATGCGTGAACTTGTCCCGCATCGTCACAACCCGGATGACCTTGTGCCGGTGATCAAACTGCGGCCTGATTATTTGGTGCCGCCGATGGAAGAACCTTCGGAGCCGATCGTCGAACTCGAACCCGAAGACGAACACCGTTGGACGGGTATCAGCGTGGACGAACTCGCTGAGCGCGACCTCGAAACCGCCAGCATGGTGCGCCGGGTCGTCGTCAGTGTCGAACAGTTCACCAGCTTTCGCGGATTCACATGGTGTCCGCTCGGCAGCCTGCACAAACGCCTGCGTCCGTTCGATCGTTCGACCACCTTTCAGCGTGCCGTCGAATTTTTGCAGGAAAATGGCTCGGCGGTCGTGCAGGAATACCCGAACCCGCAGAGCGATTTCTTCACCAAAGGGATTTCGCTGAATACGGAAGGCGACATCGCCCACACCATTTTGAGTGAGCGCGATCAGTTTATACGCCTGCTGCTTCAGCTTTACGAACGCAACATGATCATCAGCGAGCAGACGCTTAAGCTGATTGACCCCAATGGGACATGGGATTACGGGTTGTGGTTCTCGATCATGGAGACGGAAAATGTGCTTAATCCCGTCCCCGGTCGCAGCGGCCAGTACAGCTTATTCCGCACACACCACACCGTCTCGCTGGTCGCTGATGCGCAGCGTACTGAAAAATACGGTCGCGAATAACGAACTTATCAACACCTGAACCGCAGAGCGCGCCAAGAACGCAGAAAAAAAGTCCCGTGTGACTGTCTGCTCTCTCCGCATGCTCTGCGGTTTGATTTTATTGAACCGTTGCCATTTCGCGTTTGGCGCAGCGGATCATGGCGTCTAGACTGCGCTGCACATCCTCGTTGGTCGTTGCCCACGATGAAACACTGATCCGCAGGGCGGCTTTCCCGTGCCAGCGGGTCGAACTGGCCCACATCGTCCCCTCTTCTTGAATCGCCTTGATGACCCGCAGCGTGGTGTCATCGTCCCCGAAACGCACTAAGACCTGATTCAGTACCACCTCATGCGGCACCTCAAAGCCTGCTGCACGCAGCCCTGCCGCGAAAGTCTGCGCGTGATCGCAGCAGCGGTCGATCATGGCGGCGGTGCCCTGTTTGCCCAGTGATAGCAGTGCCGCCCATGCATCGATACCGCGCCCACGCCGTGACAATTCCGGTGAGTAATCCGATGGTTCGGCCTCTTCACCGCGAATCAGATACGCTGCGCCCATCGCCATCGTCGCCCGCAGTACCGCCGCATCGCGCACGAACGCAATCCCGCTGTCATAAGGCACATTCAGCCACTTGTGCGCATCCGTCGCCCACGAGTCCGCTTTCTCGAAACCTTTGATCAGGTGCTTCCGTGTTGGCGATGCCGCCGCCCACAGGCCAAACGCGCCATCGACATGCACCCATGCACCGAGCGCATGCGCTTTGTCGATCACCTCATCCAGCGGATCAAACGCGCCCGTGTTGACATTTCCGGCCTGCAAAATCACGATCGCGGGGGAGGGGAGACTTTCTGGGAAGGCACTGGCGATCATGCGGCCTTGCTCATCGGTTGGCACGCGGATCACGCGTTTACGTCCTAATCCGACCATCCCTAAGGCCTTGATTACACTCGAATGCGCTTCATCGCCGATGACGACGGTGATCGGCGGTGCGCCGAATAAACCGTCATTTTCAGCATCCCAGCCCACCCGTTCCAATGCCCAATGACGTGCTGCCGCCAGACAGGTGAAGTTCGCCATCGTCGCACCGGTGACGAACACGCCTGCGCTTTCGGCGGGCATGCCCAACAGATCGAGCGTCCAACGCAGCGCGATCTGTTCGAGTTTCACGCCGATAGGATGGCCGATCTTCAACCCGGCGTTGTTATCCCATGCGACCGACAGCCAATTCGCCGCGACACTGGCTGGGACGCTGCCACCGATTACGAAGCCGAAGTAGCGCCCACCCGCCATCGCATACGTCGCGGGTGATCCCACGCGATCGAGCAGGGCGATCACTTCAGCCGGATCGGTTGGGGAATTGGGAAGGGGCACGTCTAACTCGCGTAGGGCATCCACGGCCTCTTGAGAAGGGGCGACCGAACGCTCGTCAAGGCCGTTCAGATAGCGGGCAGCACGGGCGGCCACATCTTGCAATAACTGTTCATCCATCAGCGCGTATCCTTCTGTTTTTTGAAACAGTGTAATCCAAAGTCCACTTTAGGAGACATTGGCCGAATGGTCATGAATCCAACGAGTCCATTAAGGGTGGCACAAAACCTCAAGGTTTGCACGGTGGATGGGTTTCCAATTGCGCCCTCGGTTCGTTCTGCTATAATGCCTTTTGGGTTGATCTTCAATCCACCTCTATTGACGACCAACACGCTCCTATCCGGCGAGTTTGGTGTCGTATCGAAGGGATAGGCAGAGGAAAATGGCACTCACACGTACCGAAAAAGAAGTCATCATCACCGATTTCGCGATTCATGAAGGCGATACGGGTTCAGCACAGGTGCAAATCGCCATGCTCACCCGCCGCATTCAGCAGCTCACCGAACACCTGAAGAACCACACGCATGATAACCACTCGAAGCGTGGGCTTTTGAAGTTGGTCGGTCAGCGCCGCCGCCATTTGCGGTACCTAAGCCAGAAGGATCCGGACGCATACCGGGAAATTCTTCAGCGGCTGGGTCTGCGTCGCTAAATCAAATAGAGGGAAACCGCATGGGGTCGTGCTGAACGACCCCGTGTTGTGTCAAGGCACTGCATCACATCGATCGAAGATGCGATGCGGCAGCATGTGCAGCAGACACGCTCGGTAAGCAGGAATTGGAGAGCGCGGCTGATCAGAGTCCATGTTCACATGGCGATGGGCAGTGATCTCCAGTCCCTGACAACCGGGCGGTCTTTTCATCGCCAAGGGAGCGAGAAAAAGATGCAGGTTACGGAAACCCCCATGGGGAAGGTATACCGCTATACGGCTACCGTCGGTAACGAAGAATACACCTTCGAAACCGGTAAATTGGCCGAACAGGCGGGCGGCGCGGTGACCGTGCGCGTGGGCGAGACTGTCGTATTCGCGACGGCGACCATGAGCAAATCGGCCCGCGAAGGCACGGATTTCTTTCCGTTAAGCGTGGAATACGAAGAAAAATTGTATGCCGCCGGACGTATTCCCGGCAGCTACTTCCGCCGTGAAGGTCGCCCTAGCGAAGGCGCGATCCTCATTTCCCGCGTGATTGACCGCACGCTGCGCCCACTCTTCTTGGAAGAGATGCGCAACGACGTGCAGGTGATCATGAGTGCGTTCTCGCACGATCAGGAACATCAGGTCGATATGCCGGGGATCTCCGCCGCCAGTGCCGCGCTGATGCTCAGCGATGTGCCGTGGGACGGCCCAGTCGCCGGAGTGCGTATTGGCTTGATCGATGGTCAGCTCGTCGTCAACCCAACCATCCAGCAGATGGAAAAGAGCACGCTTGACCTGCGCGTGTCCGGTACGGAACATGCGATCAATATGGTCGAATGCTCGGCAGAAGAAATTCCGGAAGACATGATGCTGAAGGCGCTGCGGTTGGCGCACGACAGCATTCAGCCGTTGATCGAACTGCAAAAGCAGATGCGCGCTGACATCGGTAAGCCGAAGTCGCCGTTCATCTCGCAGAAGATCAGCGATGCACTGCAAGCCGAAGTGGCGTCGAAGATTCAGCCGCGCGTCCGTGAAGTGCTGGTGAACATCACCGATCGCGCCGAACGTTCCGCAGCGATTGACGCGCTCCGCGACGAAATGGTCGCTGAGTACGAGGCCCGTAATGCGCAGCCCGAAAACGCCGCCGCCCAGATCAAGATCGGCGATGTCAAGAACGCGGTCGAAAACGTCTACAATTTGGAAGTACGCCGCCGCATCGTCGAAGATGGCGTGCGCCCCGATGGCCGCACCTACACCGATATTCGCCCGCTGGCTGCTGAAGTGGCGGTTGTGCCGCGTGTACACGGTACGGGCTTGTTCAAGCGCGGTCAAACACAGGTGCTGACGTTCGCCACCTTGGGCACGCCGCGTGACTCGCTTGAAATCGAAGGGCTGAGCCCCGAAGAAAACAAGCGCTACATGCATCACTACAACATGCCGCCCTACAGCACGGGCGAAGCCACCCCGCTGCGCGGCCCGCGCCGCCGCGAGATCGGTCACGGAGCGCTGGCAGAAGCCGCGCTGCGCGCCATGATCCCGCCGGAAAAGGAATTCCCTTACACCATTCGTTTGGTGAGCGAAGCCGTCAGCAGCAATGGTTCCACGTCGATGGCGAGTGTGTGCGGCAGCACGCTGGCGCTCATGGATGCGGGCGTGCCGATCAAGCGTCCTGTCGGCGGTATCGCCATGGGCTTGATCAAGGAAGGCGATAAGGTCGCCATCCTGACTGACATCCAAGGCTTGGAAGATCACTTCGGCGATATGGACTTCAAGGTCGCCGGGACGGTCAACGGCATCAACGCGCTGCAAATGGACATCAAGATCAGCGGCGTGAGCGACGAAATCATGACGAAGGCGCTGGCGCAGGCCCGTGAAGCCCGTCTCAAGATCCTCGACGTGATCCTCGCCGCTATTCCTGAGCCGCGTAAGCAGCTCAGCCCGTACGCACCGCGTATGGAATCGATCAAGATTTCGATCGAAAAGATTGGCGCGCTGATTGGCCCCGGCGGTAAGACCGTCCGCGGCATTCAGGATCGCACCGGTGTGAAGATCGACATTCAGGACGACGGCACGGTGTTCGTCGCGGGCGCAGATGGCATCGCCGTCTCCAAAGCACTTGACGAAGTGCGCGGCCTGACCGAAGAAGTTGAAGTGGGGCGCATCTACACCGGTAAGGTCGTTCGCATCGAAAGCTATGGCGTGTTTGTCGAATTCATGCCCGGTAAAGACGGCATGGTGCATATCTCGCAGTTGGCTTCGCACCGCGTCAACGACCCCAATGAAGAAGTCGCGCTTGGCGATGAAATCATGATCATGGTCACCGATGTGGAACCGGGCAGCGGCAAGGTTCGCTTGAGCCGTCAGGCCGTGCTCGAAGGCTGGACAGCCGAAGAAGCCCGCGAAAAAGATCGTCGTCCCCCCGGGGGTAAACCCGGTGGTGATCGCGGCGGAGATCGTCGCGGCGGTGACCGTGGTGGCGATCGTCGGGGCGGGGATCGCGGTTATGGTGATCGCGGCCCGCGTCGTGATGGCGGCGGTCGCAGCGAGTAGTGCAGCGCTGCCCTTAACCGAGTTCGTGTGAAATCAGGGGATGCTCTCATGAGCCTCCCCTTTTTGATCCCCGGGTTACTCTTGCAACCCAATGGGGTTATTCATTCGTATAGCAACCGTAACTCAGGAGTGAGGACAGGATGGCAGAAATCTCTACCACTACCCGGACAACATCTCCCGCGTGGACGGGACGTACGAAACGCACGGTTGTACTCATCGCTCTTGTTTTGATCGGCCTGCTGTTATGGCAGATCGCCGGGGCGCTGACATTGGTGATCATCGCGCTGGTGATCTCATTTTTGCTCTACCCGCTGGCGACGTTTTTGGAGCGACGGGTGACACGGCGTCTGCCGGGGGCGCGGTCATGGGCCATCCTGCTGACGTATATCCTTGTGTTTCTGCTCGTGGTGCTGCTGATTCTGATCATTTTGCCCGCCGTTTTTCGCCAGATCAACCTATTTGCCGAGCAGCTCCCCGCCCAACTGACGAACCTTCAAACTCAACTGGAAGAAACCCTTAGCCGTCCACTGGTGATCAACGGCCAGACCGTCTATTTTGAAGGTCGTCCGCTCATCCCGCTGGAACAGATCACGGCTGTACTGGGGCAAAATCCCGGCGAAGCGCTCACATCGCAAAACTTCGATCTTGTGGGCACGCTGCGCGGAATTTTTAGTTCCATTTCAGCACCGACTTTTCGCATTGTCGGCGGGATTTTCAGCCTGCTCATTAATGTGGTGCTGCTGCTCACCATGATGTTCTATTTGCTTAAAGACGGGGCGAAGTTCGTCACTTCCGCGATAGGACTTGTGCCGGGTGAGTACCAATCGGACGCGCGCCGCATTTTCATGGAGCTGCGCGGCGTTTGGAACGCTTATCTGCGTGGGCAGTTAATCCTGTCTACGTTTATGGGAACGGTCGTCTTTCTGTGTGCATCCGTGCTCGGTATTCCGAATGCGCCTGTGCTCGGTTTGATCAGCTTCACGCTCGAATTTGTGCCGACGCTGGGCCCTATTCTTGCGCTTGTCCCGGCGTCGCTGCTGGCCTTGACTTCGACCTCTACGACTATCCCCGGCTTGAGCGGAATCGGCTTCGCGTTAGTGGTGATCGTCGTGTGGACGATGCTGCAAAACATCGAAGCGATCTTCGTGACGCCGCGCGTGATGGGCGGCAGCCTTGACTTACACCCCATCATCGTGATCATCGGTGTGCTGGCAGGCGCGCAGTTTGGTGGGGCGCTCGGCGTAATTCTTGCCGCGCCGACGATCGCCTCCATCCGCGTGGTCGCCGGATATGCCTACAATAAACTGCTGGATCGCCCTGCGTTTAAAGACATGCCCGAAGAACCGGGAATCGATCCCAAAGGCCGCTGGAAGTTCAATCTTTTCGGCCCATCCTCCCCGGCATCCCAAACCATCGACACATCCCCAAATGCGGAGGTTGGTATGGTAAAATCCGCATCAATTACGGCATCCAATACACAGGAACAAACAAGCGATGACTCAGCAGCCGAATGAAGAAATGAAGATCCTCGCTGAAAGCGAGAATTACCTAATTTGGTTGGAAGACGACGACACGGGCGAGACGAACTATCACATTGATCTTGAATTCGTCACGCTGCACCTGCTGAAAGAAGAGTGGGACGAATTGGTGCAGCTCATCCGCGATGCCACACGGACGAAGGGAAAATAACGTCGATGGCGGTCGGCGCGCGTACCGTAAAACTGCTCATCGAAGCGATGGCGAAACATCTGCCGCCCAGCGCCAGCACACTCCATTTGCTCGATGTCGGTGGGCGGGCCGGGGACATTCTCAAGATAAGCCGGGCGGATCTCGCAGTCACCGTGGTACAGGGCGATCCGTCTGCGTGGCCGATTGAGCCGAACGCGTTTGATGCCGTCGTTGCTTTTGACCACCCGCAAGACGATGCATTTTTGGCCGCTGCACTTACAGCGCTGCGGCAGGGTGGGCGCTTGATCATGGTCAGCCCGGAAGAACAGCCGGGGCAGGCACGCGTTGAAACGCTCGAAAAAGCCGGGTATACGCGTATTCTGGTCGAAACCGGGATCGAATGCCCGCTGCCCGTCGGTGCCCTCATGCGCGGCGAGAAGCCGCATACCACCGACGATACCTTAGCGCGGGTTAAAGTCGCAGCGGACAATGACACCGACAGCGACGCCGACCAAATCGATTGGTCAACCTACAACGGGCGCTATGTGTTCTTGCTCGTCAAGCAGACGCCGCATAAACCCGCGTGGATGATGACGCCTGAAGAGCCGGTCGAATGGCACGCGGTGACGATTGAACAGAGCGTGCTGGCGTTTAGCAGTCTGCCGAAAGCTGTTTCGTTCATGCAGCCCGCCGTGCTTGCCAAGCAGATCAACGGCGTGACCAAAATGGCGAAATTCAGCCGTGAAACGGCGCAGACGTGGCCGTTCGCCGTACGGATCAACCCGCCGGTCGGAGCCCTAAATGGTGCGGCGATCACATGGACTGCCGTTGATCCCGCCAGCGCCGAAACCGGCGATGAATAACGTTCGATCGCGCCGCTGTCGATGAGCCTTTCACTGCAAGACCTCGCCTTTCTGACCTCCGCGCCGGGGGAAGCCCTCCTTGAGCGGCTGCGCATGGAAGAACTGAGCGATGCTAATCTGTTGGCGCTCAGCACACGCTTACGCCGCGATTACACGCCGGAGGAAGCGCGGGCGGCGCTTGAACTGGCGCGCCTGCGCGAAAAAGCCGTCGAAAAGTTCGGCGCGGATGCACAGCAGATGTTCTTCACCCGTGATGCGCTTGAACAGGCCAGCGATCCGCTGGTGCGCCGGTGGAAACGATCTGCAAGCGGGCTGTCCGTCATCGACCTATGCTGTGGAATCGGCAGTGACAGCCTCGCCTTTGCCCGCACCGCTTCTGATGTGATGGGCATTGATCTTGATCCGGTGCGTGTGGAAATGGCTCGCCTGAATGCGGCAGCGCTGAATAACTCTGCACATTTCGAAACAGGCGATGCGCGCACTTTTCAACCGGATGAGCCAAACGCCGTCATTTTTTACGATCCGGCCCGACGCGATGATGAAGGCAACCGTCTGCATCACGTCGAACGCTACGAACCGCCGCTCTCGCTCATCCGTCAGTGGGATGCCTTTCGGATTTTCGTCAAGCTGTCCCCCGGTGTGCAGATCGATCAAGTGCGCGAGTACGGCGGTTACGTCGAATTCATCTCGGTCAAGGGTGATCTGAAAGAAGCGCTGCTCAGCGTTTTTCCGCGGGCAAAAGGGGCGGGCGAACAAACCGTGCAGGCGGCGCTGCTCACCGATGATGCGGTCTATCATTGGGGGCACGCCGATGAACCGCCCGAACTCCGCCTTTCAGAGCCCGACGCGTGGCTGATCGAACCCGATCCGGCGCTGATTCGCGCGGGGCTCGTGACCGACGCGGCGCAGGCATGGGGCGGCGCACAGTTGGACGACACCATCGCCTATATCACCGCCGCTGCACCGCCGGAAACGCCGTGGGCGCGGTCGTGGCGCATCCTCGACTGGATGCCATTCAGCATCAAGCGCCTCCGCGATCATTTGCGCGAACAGGGTGTGAGTACGATCACTGTCAAGAAACGGGGGACGGTTGTCACCCCCGAAGTGCTGATGGCACAGCTAAAATTAAAACCCAATTTCGGCAGCGAATCGCGCACGATTGTGCTCACCCGCTGCAAGGGCGAACAAATTGCCCTCATTTGCGAAGATTATGACAAGCGTGTTCAAGAGAATTTTCGGTCAACCAAGCTCATGAAAGGGTGAGGGGATGCTTCCCACATTCACGAACGAAACCTATACCGATTTCAGCCGCCCCGATGAAAAAGCGGCGTTTCAGGCGGCACTAGACAGCGTCAAAGCGCGTTTAGGTCAGCGCTACCCGCTCATCATCGATGGTCAGCGCATCACGACCGATTCCGATCTACCGTCGGTTAACCCGTCGCGGCCCGCCGAGGTGATCGGTCACTTCGCCAGTGCGTCGATCGCGCAGGTAGAACAGGCGATCGCTGCTGCCGATCGCGCCTTCAAGACATGGCAGTTTGTCCCGGTCGAAGAGCGCGCCCGCTACCTGCTCAAAGCCGCCGCAGCGATGCGCCGCCGCAAGCACGAATTCAGCGCGATGATGGTGTTGGAAGCGGGTAAGAGCTGGGCGGAGGCCGACGCCGACACCGCCGAAGCGATCGATTTCCTCGAATACTATGCGCGGCAGGCGATGCGGATTGCCGACAGCAGCAGTTTGCTCTCTATTTACCCGCCGGAACAGTTGGGGCTGTATTACATCCCGCTCGGCGTGGGGGCCATCATCCCACCGTGGAATTTCCCGCTGGCGATTCCGACCGGCATGATGAGCGCGGCGCTGGTCTCCGGAAACACGGTTGTGTTCAAGCCCGCCAAACAAACGCCGCTGATCGCGTGGGCGCTGGCGGAACTGTTCTATGAACAGGGACTCCCGGATGGCGTGCTGAACTTCATCACGGGCGATGGCCGCGTGATCGGTGACAGCATGGTCGAAAATCCGCGTATCCGCTTCATCTCCTTCACAGGTTCCAAAGCCGTTGGCATGGGAATCTACGAGAAGGCCGCCAAAGTTCATCCCGGTCAGATTTGGCTGAAGCGCACGATTCTGGAGATGGGCGGCAAGGATGCCGTTGTGGTCGATGAAACCGCCGATTTGGAAGCTGCCGCCGCTGGAATTGTCACCAGCGCGTTCGGTTTTCAAGGGCAAAAATGCTCGGCAGGCTCACGTGCTGTGATCGTCGGTGATGTCTACGACCGCGTCGTCAACCGTGTCGTCGAGCTCACCAAAGCGCTGACGATCGGCGCGCCCCATCTCGGCGCGCACATTCATCAGGGCCCGGTGATCGATCAAGCCGCGATGAGCAAGATCCTGAGCTACATCGAAATTGGCACCCAAGAAGGCGATTTGCTCTGCGGCGGTGAGCCGTTCATCACGCCGGAAGGTGGCTATTTCATCAAGCCGACGGTGTTCGGCAATGTCGATTCGCGGGCACGCATTTCGCAGGAAGAAATCTTTGGCCCCGTGCTGTCGATTACCCGTGCGCAGAATTTTGAGCACGCGCTGCACATCGCCAACGATACCGAATATGGCCTCACCGGGGCACTTTATTCGACCCGTCGTGATCGCTTGGAACAGGCACGCCGTGAATTCCATGTCGGCAACCTGTATTTCAACCGCAAGAGCACGGGCGCGCTTGTCGGGGTGCACCCGTTCGGTGGGTTCAACATGAGCGGCACCGACAGCAAGGCGGGCGGCCCGGATTATCTGCTGCTGTATACGCAAGCGAAGAGCGTCGCTGAACGCCTGTAAGAGGCATTTGGCAGCGAAAATCTCACCGGGGCGCACGCTTCAGCGGCACGCCCCGGTGACCCCACCCCCGTTCGTATAATTTCACAGAAATTTGCCTTCAAAACTCGTGCGCCGCACGCGGCCAAAATCGCTTGCCCTGTGATATAATCGGGCGATTATTTTGGTTCACTTTCATGCCATTGAGGGTTAACACGGATGATGGAATCGCCCAGCGGCCCCGTGCGGCACGAGGTTCTCACTTGGTCGGATGTGGATAGACTGATCGATATTCTGATCCCACAACTGCGGGCGCTGGGGCCGTTCAGCGGGATCGTGATGATAACGCGGGGCGGCGTGATTCCGGGGGGCATGCTGGCCGAAGCGTTGAATATTCCACATCTGCTAACTGCGGCGGTTGACTTTCCGGCAAAAGCAGCAGCCGGGCTAATGGCGTGGCCGACCTTTCTGCAATTTCCAGATCCGTCGCTCGTCATTAACCGGAAGACGTTGGTGATCGATGATGTGTGGGGAAGTGGGCGCACCAGTATCGCCGTGCGCGAGCGGCTGGTGGCGACGGGGGCAACTCCCTTCACCTGCGTCCTACACTTCAACCCGTACCGATCGCTTTTCAAGAACGAGAAGCCCGACTTTTATGGGGCGACTACGGATGCGTTTGTCATTTATCCTTGGGAAGTTGATCGTGGATTGCGTAACTTTGGAATCATTAGCCCTGAAGCGAATTAGAGAGTGGAGAATGTTTATAAATTTCTATCGCAAGGGCGCTATAATGATTACATGTTCGCAATAATCCACTCTCCAACGCAGTATTGTTTGCGCCCATTTGCCGGTTGTTAACGTATTGGTTGCTGCCGATGGATCGTGTCAGGGTCATCGGCTCGTGGTGCTTCTAGGTTTACACTTTCGTAAGGGTGGTTCGTTCAATGGATATGCCTAAGCAGGACGTGCAGAACTACGGGGATGAATTTCGTGAACTGCTGGAGTCGACGTTCACGTATAAACCCCCGCAGCGCGGCGAAATTCGCAACGCGATTATCCTGCAAGTGGACGATCGCGAAGTGATCGTCGACATGGGTGCTAAGCGCGACGGCATTGTTCCGGTGGAAGATTTGCAGCGCCTTGACCCCAAATTCCGTGCATCGCTTAAGGTGGGCGCGGAAGTGCCAGTGTATGTCATGAATCCGCGCGATCAGGACGAAAACCTGATCGTGTCGATCAACATGGGCCTTCAGCAGTATGACTGGGAAAAAGCCAAGAAACTGCTGGAATCGGAAGAAGTCGTTGACGTGACCGTCAAGGACAGCAACAAGGGCGGTATCCTCGTTCAGTGGAACCGTTTGGAAGGCTTTATCCCCAGTTCGCACCTCGTCTCGATGGGATCGAGCGGCGGTCGCGATAGCTGGAGTGAATTGATGGGCAAGCAGCTCAAGGTCAAGGTCATTGAAGTAGACCAGACCCGCCGCCGCTTGATCTTCAGCGAACGCGAAGCGCAGCGCGAAGCCCGTGCGCAGATGAAAGCGCGTTTGCTGGCCGAACTCAAGGAAGGCGACCGCGTCAAGGGCACGGTCACCGGCCTGCGCGATTTCGGTGCGTTCGTCAATCTCGGTGGTGCCGACGGTTTGATCCACGTGAGCGAACTCGCGTGGCATCGTGTCGATCACCCGCGTGATGTGCTGCGCGTTGGTGAAGAGATCGAAGTGTATGTGCTCAGCTTGGATCGCGATAACAACCGTATCGCGCTCAGCCGCAAGCGCCTGCTCAACGATCCGTGGGAAACCGCTGCGGAGAAATATCACGAAGGGCAGTTGGTCGATGGTACCGTCACCAATGTCGTCGATTTCGGCGCGTTCGTCGCGCTTGATGACGGCTTGGAAGGCCTGCTGCACCTCAGCGAGATGGGCGATGGCACGCTGAAGGAACCGCACAGCTACGTCAAGAAGAGCGATCGTCTCAGCTTGCGCATTAGCCATCTGGAACCGGAAAAACGCCGTGTTGGCTTCACCCAGCGATGGGGTACCGATGCGAACGCACCCGCCGAAGGCGCGCCTGTTGAAGGTGCACCGGCTGCTGAGGACGCTGTGCCTGCTCCGGTGGACAGTGTGGTAGACGCCCCGCCTGCTTCAGAGACGCAGGAAGAGGCAGGTACCGACGCGCCGCCCGCTGGTGATAACGCGATCTAGTATCCACGACATCGCATCATGAAAAAGGCGATCCTCAAACGGGGATCGCCTTTTTTGTTGCCCTCTTGTATGGCAGATCCATCATTCAAATCTTAATGGTGCGATTGCAGACGCTATAACAGGGAGTTAAGCTCAATTCGCACGTCTCTTAAATTGCCTGTTTTGATTAGAGTGGAGTAACCTTATGAAACGAAGTGTCGTGCTGCTGATCGGATTGGCTCTCGTGTTTGTGGGCGGGCTGCTGGCGTGGTGGGCGCAGACCGACGGCGGACAGATCGAAATCAAGGACGTTCGCTTTATGGGCAGCGGCGGCGTCGAAATGAGCGCGCTGCTCTATATCCCGCCGGGAGTGAGTGCCGAAAATAAGGCTCCCGGTATCCTCGCTATTCACGGCTACATCAATTCTCGTGAAACCCAAGCTCCCTTTGCCATCGAATTTGCACGGCGTGGCTATGTCGTCCTCGCGGTCGATCAAACCGGTCACGGCTATTCTGATCCGCCTGCGTTTGCCAATGGCTTCGGCGGGTTCGATGGACTCGCTTATTTGCGCTCGCTCGACATGGTCGATCCCGACAATATCGGCTTGGAGGGGCATTCGATGGGCGGTTGGGCGGTCGCCATTGCCGCACAGGTCTTCCCGGAGGGCTATCGCTCGCTCGTGTTGGAAGGCTCCTCGACCGGGACGTTCGGCGCACCCGATGGCACGGCAGATTTCCCGCGCAATTTCGCGCTCGTCTTCAGCACCTATGATGAATTCTCGGATCTGATGTGGGGCAGCCCGACCGGAAGCGGCGTGGTCGATACCGAAAAGCTGCAAACTGCCTTTGGAACCGATCAGCCAGTTGAAGTGGGGCGGCTGTACGGCTCCGTCGAAGACGGAACTGCGCGCCAGCTTTACCAGCCTGTCACTACGCATCCCGGCGATCACCTGAACAGCACGGCGGTCGGTGATGCGATCGACTGGATGGGGCAGACGCTTCAGGGTGGTAATGGACTCGATCCCGCCAATCAAGTTTGGCAGCTCAACGAAATAGGCCGCTTGATCGCCTTGATCGGCATGGTAATTTCGGTATTGGCGTTCGGCGTCATTCTGCTTGATGCGCCGTATTTCGCGTCGTTCGTCAAACCTGTGCCCGCGCCGAAAGTTGCGACGGGTTTTGCACGTTACCTCGGTTATGTGCTGATCCTCGTCGTGCCGATCTTGTCGTACTTCTGGCTGCAAAATCAGGCGGCGACGCTTATCCCTGCGCCGACGGCGTTGTTCTCGCAGAACATCACCAACGGCATCATGGTTTGGGCGCTCGGCAACGGCTTGATCACGCTGGTTCTGTTCCTCGTTTGGCATTTCCTTTCCAACCGCACCGCGACGGTCGAAAACTACGGCCTCAAACTGAGCGCCGCCGGGATATTCAAGTCGCTGGTCGCCGCCGTGCTGACGGTGGGGTTCGGCTATGCGCTGCTGGCGCTCTCGGATGCGTTGTTCCGCACCGACTTCCGCTTCTGGGTGGTCGCCGTTAAGCTGATGAGTTCGCTCCAGTTCCGTATCTTCCTCGGCTACCTACCGTTCTTTACTGTGTTTTTCCTCATCCTCAGCGTGGCGTTGAACGGTCAGCTTCGCTTGGTCGGCAAAGACGGCGCGCCGGTCAGTTTTGGCTTGGCAGCGCTGGCGAATGTCGGTCTGCTCGTGCTGGGTTTCATCGTCCTACTGCTGATTCAGTATGTGCCGCTGTTGGGCGGGGGTACGCTGCCGCTCGGTGAGCCGCTCTTGACGATTGTCGCCTTCCAGTTTGTGCCGCTGCTGACGATCGTCGGGTTGGTGATCACCGTATTCTTCCGCCGCACCGGGACGATTTACATGGGTGCGTTCGTGTCCGCGCTGTTGATCACATGGATCATTGTCGCCAGCACCGCGACGCACTTCGCTTTCTAGCCGCATACGGCTCCTAGCCGCGTTCGGCTGATGAACGAAATGAATGCTTGAGCAAGGGATAAATCCCCTTGCTCAAGCATTGAGCACTACACAGCAAGTCGAGAGTCCGCAGCACTCGCCGGGAATTTGAAGCCCTTCGCATACAACCAGATCGGCATCAGGACGATTTCAAACACCGCGACGGGAATAACCAGCACCGATCCCGGCGATCCCGGCAGGGTATCCAGTACCCCTAGCAGAGTGAGGATGGCACCCGGCAGCAGCAGCGCATAGCCGACAAACCCGACGATGGCGATGAAGCGCGGGACGATCCTTGATTGGTACAAAAACCCGGTCAGTAACACGCCTCCCAATCCCAGCGGAAGTAATTGCAGCGGAGTCATGAACCAGTATTGTGCCTGCTTGAGGATCACGCCGATCGATTGATACAGCGGCAGGGGAACTGCCTCGGCGTGGAGAATTTCGCTGCTTAACGGGATGATGAGCAAGGCTAAGATCACACCGACGATCAGGAAAATTGCCTCAAAAATGCGCATGCTCAAATACGCCAGTGCCAAGCGTTCACTGCGCATCTTCAAAATGGGAAACATCAGAATCCCGATCAAGACGATGCCGAAATCGTTGACCAACCACAGCAGCATACCGCTGATGATAGTCGTGCTGTTGGGAAAGGCTGCGGTCAGATAATCGGGGCGATCCAGAATGCCATTCATCACGCCGGTACCGGCGATGGCTCCAAAGGCGGTGAGCAGCCAAAGTGTAGCCGCAAGAATAGCCGTGATGCGATAGGGTGCACGTGATGTCGCTGTCAATTAGAGTCCTTTTGGTTGAAAGTACATGCGGTAAAACTCCAACCCAAAATACAAATCATCATGGTGAGCGGTCATCACTACATCGGGTGATTTTGCTGCGGTCTAGCCCATCGCTAGGCAGCATAACGGGCTTCGGATAGAATTAGGGTCTGCTTTGTTCGTAAATCAGGACGTTGATCCATGCCAAAAAACGGAAATCGCGATTATTTGTTCCGGGGCGACATTGCGGAACTTGACCCCGATGTCGCAGAGCTCATTCGCCATGAAACCGCCCGTCAGGAACGCTATCTCATCCTGATCCCGTCGGAGAGTACCGTTCCGGCGGCAGTGCGCGAAGCTCTGTCGTCGTCGTTCCATAACCTCTACGCCGAAGGCTACCCGCTCGACGAAACGCGGGCGATGACACAGGCTGAAATCCTCAACTACAACGCGCGCCTGCCTGAATACCGCCGTCAAGCGGACAAACGCTATTACAAAGGCACCGAATACGCCGATATCGTCGAAGCGCTGGCCCGCCGCCGCGCAGCAGAGCTGTTTTGCCCGCCGAACCTCAAGCCAGAGCAGTTGTTCGTCAACGTTCAGCCCTTAAGCGGTGCACCCGCCAACAGTGCGATCTTCTCGGCGCTGCTCAATGTTGGCGATACGTTTATGGGCATGGACTTGCTCCAAGGCGGTCACCTCACGCACGGCAGTCCGGTCGCCCGCAGCGGTAAGCAGTACAAAGCCATCGGCTACGGCGTTGATCCGGTGACCGAAAAACTCGACTACGAAGCCATCCGCAAACAGGCGCTTGAAGTCCGTCCCAAGCTGATCATCGCTGGGTACACCAGCTATCCGTATGCGCCGGACTGGAAAGCCTTCCGCGCCATTTGCGATGAAGTTGGTGCGATCCTCATGGCCGACGTTGCACATGTCGCGGGCATGATCGCAGCGGGCGTGTACCCGAACCCGATCGGCATCGCCGATGTCGTCAGCTTTACGACTCACAAAACGCTTGGCGGGCCGCGCGGCGCGGTGATCATCACCCACCGCAGTGACATCGCCAATAAGGTTGATCGCGCGGTATTCCCCGGTGAGCAGGGTGGCCCGCATGTCAACACCATGGCGGCGCTGGCGATTGCCCTACGCCTAGCTTTCACCGATCAGTTCAAGGAACTTCAGCGGCGCACGGTTGCCAATGCCGCCCGATTGTCGGCTAAGTTGAGCGAACGCGGCTTGCGCGTCGCCTACAACGGCACCGATACCCATTTGATGCTTGTCGATTGCAAGAGCATTAAGGGAGCCGATGGCACCCCGCTCAGTGGTGATATGGCTGCTCGCATCCTTGATTTGGTTGGGATCGTCTGCAATCGCAACACCATCCCCGGCGATCCGTCCGCACTGCGGGCGTCCGGCATTCGCATCGGTACGCCGTGGGTCAGCCAGCGCGGTTTCGGCGATGCCGAAATCGACGTGATGGGCGATATCATCGCGGATGTACTGCAAGCCTGCGTGCCGTTCAGCTACACCGGGAAGAAACGCGCCGAACCCCGCGCCAAGATCGACTTCGATGTCCTTCAGCAGGCGAAAATTCGCGTGCGCGATCTGGCCGCGAGCGTGGGGATCGACACCGACGCAGGCGACGAGCAGTATCCGCACTTCTTCTATGCCGACGACTCGCTGAAAGGCTGGACGACCCTCGCCATTCAGCGCATCAGCGACACTGCGCCGGAAGTCTTCTTGCAAGCCGTGCTCACCAACGATGTGAGCGAACTCGTCAACCCCGGCGATCAGCAGGTGACGCGCGTGCTCGAACGCGAGGGTTCGCTGATGGCGCGCGCCGTGCTCGAAAAGACGAGCGAAGGCTATGCCCTCCATGTCGAATCGAATGCCGGACGCGTTGCCGCGTGGCTGCGCTCTCTCTCGGATGGTTTCGTGCTGTTTGATGACACCGATCCGTATGCCAAGATCCCCGGCCCCGTCGATGTGGTGGTCGCTGGCCCCGCCGATCCGTCGCGGTTGTCGGTCAAGTTCGGTGCGGCGGGTACGGTCGATTACAGCGGCTACACGATGCACAAAGGCTATTTCATCGGCATGAACGGCGCGAAGTACGAAGGCCCGATTGCCGATCCGCTGCCGCTGTTCGCGTGGAAAGAACCCGAAGAAGAAACCCTCAAGACGACCCCCGTTCACGCGCTGCACAAAGCCAAGGGCGCGAAGATGGCTCCGTTCGCGGGTTACGAAATGCCGCTCTGGTATTCCAGCGTCATGGACGAGCATATCGCCGTGCGCACGAGCGCGGGCATTTTCGATGTCACGCACATGGGCGTCTTCGATGCGTTTGGCCCCGGTGCGGAATCGTTCTTGGATACCGTGACCACCAACGATGTGCGTGGGCTTGCGGTCGGTGAATCGCACTACACCTATCTGATGGATGTGAACGGCGGCGTGTTCGACGATCTGATGATTTACCGCCTTGGGGTCGAACACTTCCTAATCGTCGTCAACGCTTCCAACAACGATAAGAACTGGGCGTGGCTGAACGCCGTCAAAGACGGACAGGCCGCCATTCACGTCAACCAACCGGGATTGACCCTGCGCGGCGATAACTTCACCCTGCGCGATCTGCGCGCTTTCTCCAGCGGTGCCGATCGGCGCGTGGATGTGGCGCTGCAAGGCCCCAATAGTAAGAATTTGCTGCTGGCGCTCGGCGGCAGTGATGCGGACAAGGCGAAAGTGAGCAAGCTGGCGTGGGCGAATGTGACTCATGTCACGCTCGGCGGGTTTGATCTGATCGTCTCGCGCACGGGCTACACAGGCGAACGCATCGCCTATGAGCTGTTCGTCCACCCGGATCAAGCGGCGGCGCTGTTCGAAGCCTTGATCAACTTGGGCGCGACGCCGACCGGTTTAGCCGCCCGCGACAGTCTGCGCACCGAAGCCGGACTGCCGCTCTATGGGCATGAATTGGCGGGCGATCACAACCTCAATCCCGGGGATGCCGGTTTTGGCAGCTATGTCAAATTGTGGAAGCCGTATTTCGTTGGCAAACCCGCATTTGCGGTTCACGAAATGAAACGGGATGGCGAAATCGTCCGCTTCCGTTTGGTCAACAAGGGCGCGCGTCCGCCGCACAATGGCGATCCGCTGGTGGATGCCCGTGGCCGCGTTGTGGGCATCGTCACGAGCTGCTCCATCGACCGTGAAGGCTACCAACTGGGGCAGGCGTTCGTGAAGGATGATTTCAACGACGAAGGCACACAGCTCGCCGTGTTCTGCGGATCCTCGCGCACCAACATGAGCAAGGGCTTCGGTGAACTCGGTTTGGGCGACCGTGCCCCCGTGCCGGAACCGACTGTCATCCTCAGCCGTTTCCCGAAGAAGGGCTAGTCTCCAAGGGGCAGGTCTTGGGCCTGCCCCTGTTTCAGCCTATCGCCAAGCGGCGCCTCAATCTATACTCCACCTTAAGCATCATCACTCAAAACTGAACCGCTGCACCCTTTCAAGGAGACCTCAATGCCACAGCGTCGGATTCGACTGCCTATACTTGCCTTTTTCCTCCTTTTGTTGGCCCTTCCCGTTTTCGCCCAGTCTAGGACGTTTAGTTTTGATGAAACCGACTGCTGGTTTCCTTCTATTCAAGGGGTAACGTGCGCGGTGCTGACCGTACCGGAGGATCGCACACAGCCGAATGGCACACAGGTAGAAATCCCCGTCGCAATTGTCAGCCCTTTGAGCAGCAATCCCGATCCGGTGCCGGTGGTCTATTTGGAAGGCGGCCCCGGCGGCGCGACCTTGTATTCGATCGATAGTTTCCTGAATCACCCCGTTCGTCAGGATCACACCCTCATCCTGTTCGATCAACGCGGGACGGGATTTGCGCAGCCCAGCCTCAACTGCTGGGAATTGGAAGAGGATACCGGGTCGGGTGACCCTGTGCAGGAGTGTCGTGATCGGCTGGTGTCGGGAGGGGTCAATCTGCAAATGTACAACAGCGCCGCCAGTGCCGCCGATGTGGCCGATTTGGTGGCCGCGCTCGGCTACGATCAGGTCAACCTGTGGGGGATTTCCTATGGTACCAAGCTTGGATTGACCATTCTGCGCGATTTCCCGCAGATCGTGCGCAGTGCGGCATTGGACTCTGTGTATGCGCCCGAAACCGATGATTTGCAGGTTGGAACAACGGGTTTTATGAGCGCCATCGGCGAATTGTTTGATCGCTGTGCTGCTGATGCAGCGTGCGGCAGTGTGTATCCCGAACTTGAATCGGATTTCTATGCAACTCTTGATGCGCTCGATGCTGAACCGGTGGATGTGACCGACTGGGAAGGCTATCTCGTCACGCTGGATGGCGCAGCACTCTATGACAGCCTGTTCCAAACCTTGTATGACAGCCAAGCGATTCCCTTCCTCCCGTATGCGATCGAACTGCTGGCGACCAGCCAATCGCAGGAAGAGGACGATGCGGCGTATGCCATTCTCTCCGATAGTGAGTTCCCTATTGCGGTGGGTTCGACTGCCGACAGCGGCATCCCGGCGGTCGCGGATAGCGCGCAGGTGCAGGCTTATGTCGATGAGTACGGCGACATTGACGACAGCGAAGGGATGGCTTATTCGGTCGATTGTCAGGAAGAATACCAGTTGGATGATCCACAGGCCGCCTTGCGCCTCGCGGCGGGCGCTCCCGCTCCGCTGAATGCGTATTTCGAAGATGGCATTCAATTGAGTTTGCAGGACTGCGAGACGTGGAATGTGCAGACCGCCAATCCGATCGAAGGACAGCGCGTGGTCAGCAATGTCCCAACGCTGCTCTTTGCAGGGGCATTCGATCCGGTGACGCCGGTCGCATCCGCGCAGAGCGCGCTGCAAGGGCTATCCAATGGGGCGCTGCTGGTATTCCCGAACGCTGGTCACGGGATCACCGCGACCGACACCCCGGCGGGCGTGTGCGCTACGGATCTGCTCGTGGCATTTTTCGCTAACCCTACCGCTCATCTCGATACGAGCTGCATCGACCGCACCGCCGCGATTGACTGGTACGCTGAATAAGCTATAGAACATCAGCGTGCGTTTGCGCGTTGATGAAGAACGGATAAAGGATAGGGGAATGAGTACCAAGCACCTTGTAGATCCCGAACTGGCAGCGATTCTTGCCTACATCCCAAGTAGCCCACTGACGATCGAAGCCCTTAGCACGATTCGTGCCATGAGCGCCGCGCCGCATGTCATCGCTTCTCGGACGGATGATCTTTCCATCAGCGAGCATTATGTCCTCGGCCCCGAAGGATCGCCGGAGGTGAGGCTGCTGGTGTACCTACCGGCAGCGGTACAAGCCCCTGTTCCCGCACTGCTTTGGCTCCACGGCGGTGGCTATGTGATGGGATCGGCGGATGCTGAAGATGCGATGGCTAAGGCGCTCGTGTCTGAATTGGGGTGTGCGGTGGCCGTGGTGGATTATCGCTTGGCCCCCGAAACCCCTTATCCCGGCCCGGTTGAGGATTGTTACGCCGCCTTAAAATGGCTCGCTGCGCAGGCCGGGGAGATGGGAATCGATCCGGCCCGAATCGCGGGTGGCGGCAGCAGCGCGGGCGGCGGGTTATCCGCTGCCTTAACGCTCTTGGCGCGCGATCGGGGTGAAGTCTCCATCGCCTTCCAATGCTTGCTCGCGCCCATGCTCGACGACCGAACCTGTACCAAAGCGGAGTCAAATCCCTATACCGGGGAATTCATCTGGACGCCGCAGGCAAACCGCGTGGGGTGGATGGCCTTGCTGGGGCAGGAGCCCGGCGGTTCCGCTGTTTCTCCTTATGCGGCCCCGGCACGCGCCGAGAATTTGGCTGGTCTGCCACCCACGTTTCTTTATGTGGGCGCGATCGATCTGTTTGTGGACGAGGACATCGACTACGCGCACCGGCTGATCCGGGCGGGTGTACCCACTGAACTGCATGTATATCCCGGTGCCTATCACGGCTTTCGGATGGTCGCCAATGCACAGGTGACCCAATCAGCCCTGCGCGATCAGGTGAACGCGCTCAAGCGCGCCTTTGGCCGCTCAGAAGCCTAAATGCCACGCGATCTCTACCGCCGCCGCGCCTGCGTACTCAATTCGAGGATCTGGGCGTGGCGTGCGAAGATCACCAGCGTATCGCCCGATTCAACGATCAGATCGTGCGCGGGCTGCACCTTGACCTCTCCCTGTCGTTCGTGCAGCACAATGTCCATTTGATACTGCTTTTGAAGCTCGCCGATCGGATAGCCGTCGAGGAAGGTGTGCGGTTCGACCACGATCCGCACCATACTGTAATCCTCACTGGCAACCCGCAGCGACGGCGCGATCTCGACGCCCGCCGCCGCCCCCGCGAACACCGGAGCGGCAATATCTGACACGCTGAACACCGCATCGATGCCGAGGAACTGCTTGAGCTGATCGGCGAATTGGTTATCCCACTGGCGCACGATGATGCGCAAATCGTGGCGCATCCCACGCGCGCGCATAGCGACTTCAAAATTGGTTTGATCGTTCGATGTGCAGATCACAAGCGCCTGTGCGTGCTCAATGCCCGCCGCGTCGAGTGTGTGGGGCAGTCGGCCATCGCCGTTGACGACCGGGACATGCAGCATTTTAAGCTCGGTATCGCGCTCGCCCTGCACCCCTTTGTCGAGCCCGACGATCTCGTAGCCCAGCTTGATCAACTGGCGAATGACGCGCAGCCCGACATGCCCGCCCGCGCCCACGACGATCACATGATTTCGATAGGTAGAAGCCACTGCTTCCTCCCATGCCGAGGAATTCTCTCCAACGTTGAAAAACAGGCGGATGAAGTCCGCCGCACCGCGCCCGATCAGGATGACGGCGAAAATTGGCATCAGATACCAGAAGATCGCCAACTGGGGTTCGGGCGGCACACTTTCGTTTGGGATGCCTTGCAGCACCATCAGCGTCAGCATCCAATACGGCAGTTCTAATAGTGAAATCGAGCGGCCATAAGCCGCTTCATACAGCAGCCCGTACAGCCAACCGCCGCCGATCGTGACCAGCAGAAATCCGAGAATGGGGACATAGAATTCGCTCCACAGCGCTGCCGAGTAGCGCCACAGCGCGCGGATCATGCGGCTCAAACGGGTGCGTTGGTTGCGTCCATCAGGGATAACCAGTTGTGTGGCGGGCATCGTCTACTTATTCCTCCGGGGGCATCGGCGGAGTATCCATACTGGAAGGGTAAAACGCCACGGTGAAACCATAATAATCCGCGCCGGGGTCTTCGGCAGGCTGTTCCTTCTGCATGACATCCAGTGTAAGCGCCCGCAGTCGTTCATGAAACTCGCGCGCCGCTTCCGGGCTAAGATGCAGCACCCCGCGCCGCGCATACAGCGCCGTAGGTTCCGGTGAAAGCTTGGCGAGATCGATTTTGCCCGCTTGCGCGCTCCGTGTGATGTCGAGTTTGGTTTGTTCCAATACGGCATCCAGCATGATCTGGAGTCCAGCCTCTCCTTCTGGGGTGCCTACATTGAGCAAACTGCGGTCGATCACGTACATCTGTGCCGTGGCCCGGTAGTATTTCTCTTCCACCGCACCGCTCATCGATCGCGTTTCTACGAGCCGAACGAACCCATGTTTTTCCAGTAGGTTGATGTGATAGTACAGCCGCGTAAACGGGACACTGAGGATGGCTGCCAGTTCGCCTACGCTCCGCGCCTCGCGTCCAACGGCTTTCATGATTTGCAGCCGCACCGGGTCAAAGTACACCTTGAGCGCGTCCAAATCGTCGATCAGCCGTTCGGGGACGGGTTGAAACGAACCGGAATCGACCATGCCGGACACTCCCAAGCGGGGACACAAGCCGCCCTACACAACGCAGGGTAACGAACTTAACCGAGTATAGCAAGGATACGCACTGCGCGGCAGAGGATCACGATGTCGTCGTGTAGGGTGGCTGCGATAAAGGCCTCTCGCTAGGCGGCCAAGCAGTGCCCGTAGAGAGAGGTTTACCCTCCCTCTACGGCGGTTTGTTTTAGCTTACGGGGAGACAGTTGGTACGGTTGGGGCGGGTTTCCCCTCTTCTGACCAATCTGGGATGGGGACACAGCACAGCACCAACTGCTTGGCGGCGCGTACCTCGTCCAAGCGGCGAACGGGGGTCACATGCGGCGCTTCGGTCAGCAGTTCCGGTTGTTCGTGCGCTTCCTTGGCGATCTGCTTCATCGCCTCGATGAAACCATCGAGTGTTGCTTTGTCTTCGGTTTCGGTCGGCTCAATCAGCAGCGCTTCCGGCACGATCAGCGGGAAGTAGTTCGTCGGCGGGTGATAGCCATAATCCATCAGCCGCTTCGAAATATCCAGCGCGTGGACGCCGTCCACATCCTTGAAATGGCCTTCCAGCACGAACTCATGGCCGCAGTAGCGGTTGTAGGGCACATGATACGTATCTGCAAGGCTGGCGCGGATGTAATTGGCGTTGAGGACGGCGTAGCGGCTTACATCGCGCAGCCCGTCGCCGCCGTAAGCGCGAATGTAGGCATAGGCGCGGATGTGCATGCCAAAGTTCCCGTGGAAGGCCTTCAAGCGGCCAATTGACTTGACCGGCATTTGCAGCCCATAGAACGGGGCTTCACCCGTCTTGCCGCCGTCATCCTTAACCATGACAATTGGCCCCGGCAGATAATCGACCAGCTTGGCATTCACCGCGACGGCACCGCAGCCGGGGCCGCCGCCGCCGTGCGGGGTGCTGAACGTCTTATGCAGGTTGTAGTGCATCACGTCGAAACCGAGTTCGCCCGGCTTGACGATGCCCAGCAGCGAATTCATATTCGCGCCGTCCATATACATCAAGCCGCCGCACGCATGCACGGCCTTGATCACCTCGACGATGTTCTCATCGAACAGGCCGAGCGTGCTGGGCACGGTGATCATCATCCCGGCGACGGTGTCGTCACACATGGATTTCAACGCGGCAAGATCGACATCGCCGTTCTCGTCGGAGGGCAGTTCGACCGCTGTATATCCCGCCATCGATACGGTGGCCGGATTGGTGCCATGGGCGCTGTTCGGCACGAGGATACGCGTGCGCTTGGTATCCCCGCGTTCTACGTGATATTTGCGGATCATCAGGATGCCCGCGAGTTCACCCTGTGCGCCCGCCGCGGGCTGCAAGGAGACCGCTTTGAACCCGGCGATTTCTGCCAGCCAGTTCTGAAGCTGCCACATCAGTTCGAGCGCGCCCTGTGCGCCGTCTTCATCGGTCAGCGGGTGCAGATGGGCGAGACCGGGCAGACGCGCCATGTCTTCATTCAGCTTCGGGTTGTACTTCATGGTGCACGACCCAAGCGGATAGAAGCCGGTATCGATCGAGTAGTTTTTCTGGCTTAGGTTGACGAAATGGCGGACGACTTGCAGTTCGCTCACTTCCGGTAAATTCAGGTCGGAGCGGAGCAGGTCAGCCGGGATTTCATTGGTGGGTACATCGCAGTCCGGTAACGTGACGCCTGTGCGACCTTCCACGCTGATTTCGTAGATCGTCGGTTCCGTCGATGTGTGTTTGGTCGTGGTCATTTCGCGATCTCCTTCAACACATCGACCAGCGTGTCGATTTCGGCCTTGCGGTTCATTTCCGTTACGCACAGCAGCATCGTGTCCGGGTGATACAGATAATCATGGCTCACGTCGTAGCCGCCGACGATCCCACGCTGCATGAGCTTGTCATTGATTTCACTGACCGGGCGTGGACATTTAACTGCAAACTCGTGGAAGAACGGGCGCGAACGATCGACCGAGAAGCCGGGAACTTTAGCAATCTGATCGGCGGCGTAGTGTGCCTTGTGATAGGACAATTCGGCGGCCTTGCGTAAGCCCTGCTTCCCCATCGCAGCGAGATAAACCGTCGCGGCCAGCGCCATCAGCCCCTGATTGGTGCAGATATTCGACGATGCCTTTTCGCGCTTGATGTCCTGTTCGCGCGGGCGCAGCGTCATCACATAGGCGCGCTTGCCTTCCTTATCGAGGGTTTCACCGACGATACGCCCCGCGATACGGCGCACATAGTCGGAACGGATGGCGAAGTAGCCAACGTACGGCCCGCCGAAGCTCAGCGGAATACCGAGCGGCTGCCCATCGCCGACGACAATATCCGCGCCCAGTTCACCGGGGGATTTCAGGATTGCCAGCGCCATTGGGTTGGCGACGACACACAGCAGCGCGCCGACACGATGTGCCGCTGCCGCCAGCTTGCTTATTTCTTCGATTTGGCCGAGGAAGTTCGGATAAGCGATGGCAACCATCGCCGTATTCTCATCCAGCAGGCCGATCAAGTCTTCAACGGTCGCAGGGCCTTCATCGCCGACAAAACGTATACTGCTGCCCTGATGATAGGTTCTTGTGACCGCGCGGTAATGCGGGTGGATATACGGGCTGAGCAGAATTTTGTCACGCTTCTTGCGTCCCACCTCGACGGCGACTGTGACGGCCTCGGCGAGGCTGGTCGCGCCGTCGTAGTGGCTGGCGTTCGCCGCGTCCATCCCCGTCAGCGAGCAGATCATGCTCTGGTATTCGAAAATGGCTTGCAGCGTGCCTTGACTTAATTCGGGTTGATAGGGCGTATAGGCTGTGTAAAACTCACCGCGCAGCAGCATGTGATTGACGACGGACGGTGAGAAGTGGTGGTAAGCCCCGGCTCCACGAAAGATCGCGTAATCGCCCGCGTGTTCATTCGCTTCGGCGAGTGCCTGCATCTCCGCCGTGATTTCCATCTCGCTCATTGCTTTGGGCAGTTTTAGCGCTGGAAATCGGTAAGCGGCGGGGACGGCTTCAAACAAATCTTCGATGGTGGTGACGCCAATTGTGGACAGCATTTGCTGCCGTTCGGCGTCCGTGTGTGGGATATAGCCCATAAAGAGACATCCTTGAACAGCTATCCGGAGCAGGCGAAAGGCAGCGGTTGGCGTGCCTTTCGCCTGTCATGTGGATGCGGAATGCGTGCAGAAAGCGCTAGCGGTTTTCACAGAAAGCGGCGTAAGCGGCGGCATCCATCAGGCTGTCGGCTTCAGCAGCATTTTTCACCTTAATCTTGACCATCCATGCCGATCCGAACGGATCGCTGTTGATCGCTTCGGGCGACTTTTCCAACGCCGTGTTCAGTTCGGTCACCGTGCCGCCAATCGGCATCACCAATTCTGACTGTGCCTTGACCGATTCGACCGAGCCGAAGACCTCGCCTTTTTTCAGTTCCGCGCCCACTGATGCCGCAAATTCAAGATATACGAGATCGTTTAATGCGTCCTGTGCGTAGTCGGTAATGCCAATCGTCGCGGTGTCGCCTTCAATACGCACCCATTCATCGGACTTTTGGTATTTCAGATCCGCTGGAGTTTGCCAGTTTGCCATGTCATCTCCTCAGTATAAAAAAAGAGCGCACAGTTAGGCTGTGCGCTCTGTTCGTACCCGCGTGTTCAGAGCTCAAATTACAGACTGCGCGTCCCTGTGACCTGAGAGTTTCGCCACCCGACCAGCAATATCGAGTGACTTGCCCCTTCGGCGTCGCGCCGGGGTCATCCCCGGTCGATCTCTCCGCGCTAGTCGATGTCTATTGTGGGTTGTTCAGTCATTGGTGACCGTTCAACGATACCGACATTCTACTGATTTCGCAGGGGTTTGACAACCACCTACGACGATGCACCTCATGATTTAATCGGAATATTCAACCACTCATAGAGTTTGACGCGCGCCTCTTTGGGTACCCGCAGATTAAATGTGATATGCCCGGTGGCATCCGTCAAGATCGTTGGGCGCAGAATGAGCGACTGATCCATACGCAAGCCAAGTGCGAGATAAGACTGCGTGGAGCCAATTTGCCGCGAAGTCGTTTGCAGCCCTTCAAGCGGCTGCATGTGGGCGAGGGCGAATTTCAATTCGTCGAGGCGGGGGCGGAGTGCGATTTCCAGCGGGCCATAATTGGCGGAAATTGCGATGTAATCCCCTTCAACTTTCAGGGCAAGATGTGGGCTATCTTCGCCTTCACCGGACGTTTTTAGGCTGAAAATGCCCGCCGGATCGCCAATCTCGACTTGGTCGAGCGTGATAAAATTGCGCATCGTTCGATGCTCCAGTGCAAACAGCCATTGATCAATGGCATGGCAGATGAGTTGCAGTGCTGTCTAGAACAACCAGCACATTCCCTTATTCTATCCAATTTAATTGTGTCGATCATGGTGGCTTTCGCTGATTCTGCTAAACTTTTCACAATTGAATGATCGGTCAAAGCTTGTGTATGGAGATTAAAGGGAAAACCCGTGAGTCAAGCACCTGCTCCTGCCCCAAAACAGCCCGTCGCGCTGATTTTTCTAAGTTTGTTTCTGTTCGCCGGTTTACTCGTGATCGGGTTTCTGCTCGTCAATGATTCCCGTTTTGGCACGCCGCCCACGCCGACCTACCGCCCGACGAACACGCCTGATATTGCTTCCGATGCGAATATCATCCCGATCAATCCGCCGCAGACGCTCACGGACTTCACCGCATTGGGAACAGACAACCAGCCGATCCGGCTTTCTGATCTGCGTGGAAAATACACCTTGCTCTATTTCGGATACACTAACTGCCCGGATGCCTGCCCCTTGACGATGGCACAGTTCACACAAACCAAAGCTGCACTCGGCGATCGTGCCGCTGAGTTCAATTTCGTCATGGCTAGCATCGATCCGCAGCGCGACACGCCGCAGGATGTACGCGCCTATCTCGACCAATTTGATGCGTCTTTCATCGGGATGATTCTCAGTGATGAGGTGCTGAACCCGATCGCGGATGAGTATGGTTTTTCGGTGGAGCGACCGGTTAATGGGCAGATTACAGCCCATAACATGCCCGGAATGTCACCGGCCACGCCTTCATCTGCGACCGCCGAAGGGACAGCGGAAGTGATCACTGCGCTGGATGGCGGCCCGCTGATCAATCACTCGACGTTCTCATACTTGATTGATCGGGAAGGCAATTTGCGGGCGATTTTCTATCTCAACACCCCCACCGAAGCCTTCCAGCGTGAAATCGAGCGCGTTTTAGCGGCGGACGCCTAACAAAAAGGGACGATCCTGTTTGATGAACAATCGATCGTCCCATAAAACGCTGAGAGCGTGCAGTTAGCGGCGCGGCTGACGTGCTAAGATGCTGGTGACCACTTCATAGCTGCTGGTGCCCAGTCGTGCTGCAATTTCATCTGCTGTAATCTCTTGATCGCCCTGTCGCCCTAACAGCACCACTTCATCGCCGATCGCAACATTCGGGATGCGCGACACATCAACGACTGTTTTTTCCATGCTGATCCGTCCGCGAATGGGGGCGCGTTGACCCTGAATCAACACTTCACCCCAATGGGCAGGGCCTCGGCGGAATCCATCCGCGTAGCCGACCGGGATCAGCGCGATTCGCTCTTCGCTAGAGGTGACGTAGGTATTCCCATAGCCGATTGGATGGCCGGGCGGCAGCGTTTTGACCTGCGCAACCACGCTTTTCCACGACATGACCGGTTTGAAATGGGAAGGAACCCGTAGGTCAGGCGAAGGTGACAGCCCATACATCGCCAAGCCTATACGGACTGCATTGAAGTGATTTGCTTTGCCCAGCAGCATCGCGGCGCTGTTGGCGGCGTGGACATATTTGAAGTTGAATCCGGCGGCACGCAGCGGGACGAGGACGCTTTTGAAGCGCTTGACCTGTTCGGTCACATACGCTTCGTCTTCGTCGGCGGTCGAAAAATGGGTGTAAATGCCTTCGATGTCGAGGTGATTCAGGTTGGTTAGGCTGCGGAAGAACGAGACGGCTTCAGCCGCCAGTACGCCAAGCCTCCCCATGCCAGTGTCGATTTTGACATGGGCGCGGAGTTTGCCGCCGACTTCCCGTGCCGCCCGATCGAAGGCCTGCGTCAGTTCCAGATCGTACAGCGTGACCGTGATATTCTGGCGTACGGCGGCGCGCACCGCTTGAATCGGCGTATAGCTCATGACCAAGATCGGCGCGTCGATCCCTGCATCGCGGAGTTCCATCGCTTCGTTGACGGACGCGACGGCGAGATAATCGGCACCGTTGAGCAGAGCTGTCCGTGCGACTGATGCCGCGCCATGCCCATAAGCATCGGCTTTGACCGCGCTGAACAGCGACACATCATCGCCAATGATGCGCTTGATCCCGCGCACGTTGCCCGCCAGTGCATCCAAATCGATTTCGACCCAACTGGGACGGGTGGGTCGCAGCAAACTGTCTCCATCGCTGAGCCGCTCGTAACGGGGCAGTTTCACAATGTCAGCAGGATTGGCGAGTAGGGCGCGAACGACCAACTCCATGCGTGCCGACGGCCCACCTTTGATCAGCACTACATCATCCACACTCAGCGGACGATCTTCCTTCAAATTGGTGACCGTATCGAGGATGCCGTGCGTGACGCACACATGCTTGCGATCCATGCCTTGATCGAGCGCCGCACGGCCTGCAATCGCGGCTTCTTTGCCTTCAGCCACGAACAGATCGACGAATTCGGCGGCACGCTGGCCGACGATGCGGTGACCGCGCTGACTCAGGGTACCGAGGTTATCCATATCACCAAGCACGAATACCGCACGATGATCGCGATCGGTGACCGCGCGCAGCCAATCAAGCGAAGACATGGTGGACTGTGGATCGGCATCATAGGTGGCATCAATGAGCAGCGAACCGTTTATCCCTTGCAGCGGATTCATGCGACCGGCCAGCGGGGCTAACTCGGTGACGGCGCGCAGCGCGTCATTCATGGGGACTTCAAAGTGAATGCCCACCGCCAGCGCGCATAACACGCTGTACAGTTGGTGTTTGCCTAACAGGGGCGTCCAGCGCCCGACAAAACGCTGATCGTTGATGCGCAGGTCAAACCCGGTGCGCGTCGTATCCATGACGATGTTGAACGCGGTCATGTCTGCGCCGAAGCTATCTACGCCTACTGTGAAAGGATGCGCATTCGTCTTGAGCGCCATTTCACGCACGCGGTCATCGTCATAGTTGAGGATGGCGAGACCGCGATTGGGCAGGTTTTCCACCAGCAGCGCGTTTTCCTGCGCCAGCCGTTCAAGGGTTTCAAACCGTTCGGCGTAGGCATAGCCGATATGCGTGACCACCCCGGCCATCGGCTGTGCGGCGGCCACCATTTCGGCGATCTCGCCGGGGACGGTGGCATTCATTTCCAAGACCACAAAACGGTGATCCGGTTGGAGTTTTGCCAGTGTGACGGCTAGATTCTGCCGTCCATCATAGTTCCCGACGGTGCGGATGACGGGATAGCGGGTGGATAGCACATGGCGTATCGCTTCAGTGGTGACGGATTTTCCGCTGGAACCCGCCACGCCGATCACCACCGCGCCGCATTTGCTCAACACATAGCGCGACCATTTCATCAGTGCGCTCATGGCATCCTTGACGAGGATGACTGAATAGCCCTGTGTGTCGAACTCCGGTGGACGGCTGCATAGGATCCCTGCCGCGCCCCGCTGAACGGCTTCCTGCATCGCAGATGGATGATCACCGCCGACGCCGCCTGACCCGACATGATCGCTTTTCAGGGCGACATAAAGCTGGCCTTCGCTGGCGTGGCGGGGATCAAAGCAAAAATCGGTGAAGAGCTGCGACCCCGGTTCGCCGAAGAGCTGACCGTTTGCCGCTTCAAGGATGTCGTACAGGTTGATCATGGCAGTCCGCGTTTATAATGATGAACGTTTGCGGTAATTCTACCGCGCGGTGGCTTCACCGCCCCGGATATTTACGACCGTGTCTTGCCGTATCAATGAGAGCTGTTACTGTATGTCATTCTATTTTGAGGTACTGAAAACGCAAGGACGCGCACGTGTTGGGGTGATTCATACGCCACACGGCGATATTCCGACCCCGGTATTTGCGCCTGTGGGCACGCAGGCCACGGTGAAAGCGGTGCCGCCGCGTGATTTGGCTGAAATTGGCGCGTCGCTTGTCCTTTCCAATACCTATCATCTGTATCTGCGCCCCGGCGATGACTTGGTGAAGGAGATGGGCGGTCTGCACCAGTTTATGCGCTGGGATCAGCCCATTTTGACGGACTCCGGCGGCTTTCAAGTGTTCAGCTTAGCGCAAATCAACAAAATTGACGACGAAGGCGTTACCTTCCGCAGTCATATCGATGGCAGCAAACACCGCTTGACGCCGGAAAAGTCGATTCAGATACAGGAGAATCTGGGTGCTGATATTATCATGTGCTTTGACCAATGCCCAACGCCGAAAGATCGGGGGGTAGTTGAACAGGCTGTAAATCGCACGATCCGTTGGGCGGCGCGCTGCCGTGAGGCACACCCTGACGACAGCGTACAGGCAATTTTCGGGATTCAACAAGGCGGTATTTTTGAGGATCAGCGGGCGAAAACGAGCGAGGCATTGACGAAGCTTGATTTTCCCGGCTATGCAGTGGGCGGGCTGGCCGTCGGGGAGTCGAAACCGGAAATGTACCAGACGCTCGATTTTTGTGTGCCGATGCTGCCGGAACATAAACCGCGCTATCTGATGGGTGTTGGCGCGCCGGATGATCTCGCGCACGGTGTTCTTCGCGGCATTGATGTATTCGATTGTGTGCTGCCCACGCGCATCGCACGGCACGGAGCGGTGTTCACTCCAACGGGAACGGTTAATATGCGCAATGTGGTGAACGCGCGCGATCCTCGCCCGATTCAAGAGGGGTGCGACTGCTACACGTGCCGTAATTTCTCTCGTGCCTACTTGCGCCATTTGGTCAAGGCCGAGGAATTATTGGGACATTACCTATTGAGCGTGCATAATATCCGCTTTCTAATCCGTCACATGCAGGCCATGCGTACGGCGATCCTTGAAGATCGGCTGGAAGTGTATGTGGCAGATTTTTTGCGAGGATATTTGCATCTGTCTTAGCCGCTTGGAGGACACTTTCGGTGACGCCCGATTCCTGTCCACTCCATTTGCAGTATTTATGCGCTTGGATTCTGCTGGCGGGTACAGGCACGTAAATTCGTATGGGGCGAACACGACACGCATTGGTTATCCTTGCATTTACGCTCGCCAGTTGCAGCAGTCATATCCTTCCGGCAGAGACCCCGATCTCGCAGGATAATATGCTGCGTGTATATGCGACGACTTCAACCCTGCCGCTGATCAACCAACTAACGACGACCTATGGACAAACCAATGCGTCGGTGACGTTTGAGATTATCGGCGGGAATTTTGAGTCGTCGTACGAGCGATTGCAGGCTGACCCGCATTCTTATCTGTTTACGAACCATCTGCCATCTGATCCGCTGTGGGCCGCCCCCATCGGACAGGATGGGATCGCGGTGATCGTCCACCCGGATAATCCGATTCAAGGGCTGACGACCGAACAGATCCGCGATCTCTACCGCGGGCGAATCAGCAATTGGCAGATGCTGGGTGGACAACCACGCCCTGTGGCGGTGTTCACACGTGAAGATGGAAGCGGAACGCGCGCGGAATTTGAACGGTTGGTGATTGGGCAGAACGAAACAACCCGATCAGCACAGATTGCGCCGTCCAGCGCGGCGATGGTTGATGCGGTGAGTCGGACTCCCGGCGCGATCGGTTTCGTTTCAGCCAGTTATGTCGATACTCGTGTGCGTGCGCTGGCAGTGAATGGGGTATCGCTGAGCCTGACACATGTGTACGACAATACCTACCCGCTGCGTTCGTTCATCTATATCGCAGGCTACCGCGAACCGGAATCGTACTACCGTTCTTTCATCTACTGGGTACAGTCTCCAGCAGGGCAGGCGGTGGTGGGGCGGCTTGTCGCGCCCCTCTTAAGACCCTAAGACTCAAATCAGCGCGCCGCGCCCATACGTGAGTATCACCGCAAAGAGAATCAGCAAAATCAGTATCCACATGAGGACGAGAGCGGCATCACGCCACCAGCGCAGCCTTGCCCTGCGGCGGGCAAGCTGCATTTCGGGGATGCGGATGCGGTACAGCGCGCCTGCTGCATCGGCGTTGTGCGGGTTGACCCGCAGCACGTTTTCCAATGACAGCGAACTTTGATCGAGCGAGTCAACGACAACGCTCATCCACAACCACGCATCCTCGAAGTTGGCATCTTCCCGAATCAAATCACGGAGTACCAACCGCGCTTCTTCACGTCGGTTCGACTTGACCAGTTCGATCGCATCAAGGAGCCGGTCGATGCGTTCGGACGCTGAATCGGCTCCTGTGCCATTGTCGTTGGGGGTATGCGTCTCGTCCATCAGCGTCGATATGGAATGGGCTGCGCCGAATTAGGCAGGCTGCGGCGAATTAGCATGTCGTGATGGCTGTGCTGCCGGTTCCAATGTCACCCCGGTGAACATATCGTACTCATCGACCCGATCAGAAGCGGCGGGTGGGTGAATGCGTGTGAATCCCTGATGGGGGAGCAGCAGCGGACGGATGAAACGCGGAATACGCGGGGCACCGCCGCCAAGCTGGCTTTTGTGGCAGGCGCTGGCTTTATCCCACGCGTCGTACCATTTGCGGATGTCGATCAGTGTGTGGATTGGCTCGCAGTTTTCGAGGATCGCCTGCACATCGATGTCCTTGTTCTTGCCAACGCGGCGCGGATCCATGCCGCGTAAACGCATCAGACGCACCATCAGCGCAAGCTGGGCACGTTGAATGCTGGAATAGTACAGCTTTTGCGGCTGGTACGGGGGAAGACCGTCGGTGATATAATCAGGGTCGCCCGCCAGTTTGAAAGCATCGGTCGTCGCTCGTTGGATGGCGATGTGATCCGGATGCCCATAGCCACCATACTTATTGAAGGTGACGACGACCTGCGGCTTAACCTCGCGGATAACTTCGACGACACGGCGCGCGACTTCCTCTTGCGGCCTCTGCCAGAGACATTCCGGGTCTTTGCTGGTTTCTGAACCCATCATGCCGCTGTCGCGATAGCCGAATTTGTACACCCGCTTGAATCCGAGTACCTTCGTCGCCGCGTCCAACTCTGCTAGACGCAGCTCCGCGATGGATGCGTACCCGTTGAGCATTTCCGGCGCGACCGTACCGACATCGCCGTTGGTGGCGCAGATCAAATAGACTTCGATGCCTTCGGCAACGAAGCGGGAGATCATGCCCCCCAGACCAAAACTCTCATCGTCCGGGTGTGCATACGCAATCAGTAAACGCCGAGCTGTCATGAAACCCTCGCACAAAACCGCAGAACTTCCGCCTAAATTGACCCTTGGGAACCGCGTACCGTGATTATAGTACCGTCCCATCGTAGGGGAATAGCCCCTGTGCAAACCAGAAGGCAGGGTCGTATACTCTTGACGCTCTAGAACTCAATTTGCTAACTTGCGCAAAGGGACGTTGTGTCTATGCGTCGATTGACTAGTGTAATCACTCTGGTAGGAGCCGTGCTCCTGCTCATGTCGGGTTTTACGGCGAACGCTCAAGACCCGGTTTTCGGCACCAACACGCCCCATCCCAGTGGACAGTCGGACACGGACAATCCGTTTGCGACGAATACGCCGGTGTCTCTGGTGCCGTCTCAAACGCTGACGCCTTCTGCGACTGCCACCTTAACGCCAACGCCTACCGCCACTTTTACGCTGACACCGACACCCACGGCAACCCCGAACGGGCCTTATCAGTATCCCGAAGGCTACAGCCCGCTGACCGGGCTGCCATATCCGAGTGAAGAAGCGCGCGCACGCCGCAATTTGCTCATCAAGATTTCGAACTTCCCGCCGTTGGTACGCCCGCAGAGCGGCCTGAATGCAGCCGATGTGGTGTATGAATACGAAGTAGAAGGCGGAGTCACCCGTTTCGCGGCGATCTTCCGCAGCCAAGCGCCATCGCATGTGGGGCCGGTGCGTTCCGGGCGTTTACTCGATCTTGAACTGGTGCAGATGTATCAAGCGCTGTACTCCTACAGCGGTGCGAGTGCGCCCGTGCAGAACTTAATCGTTCACCAGCCATGGGCGCTCAATATCGTGTCGCCCTCAGTCGGGGATAACTGCGAGGAAGCCGGATTCTGCCGTTTCCCGCGCGATGGTGTCGCCTTCGAACACACCCTGTACGCCGATACCAACATGATTTGGGATCGCGCGACCCGTCGTGGTGTGAACACGGGTTACCGTGCCCGTGGGTTCGCCTTCGCCACGCAGCCTGATCCGAACGGTACATCTGCCAATGATGTATTCATCAATTGGTACGGGCAGACCGATGCACGCTGGCAGTGGGATGCTACTGCGCAGCGCTGGGTGCGCTTCACCGATGGGGTCGCCCACTTTGACGCCGCCGATGAACAGCAGTTGTGGGCGGATAACGTCGTCGTGATTGAGGTAACCCACGAGGAACGCTCTGATCTGTTCGAGGAAGAAAGCCGCGCCGCCAGCCAGCAGATCGATCTGTGGGGATCGGGGCGCGCACTGGTTTTCCGTGATGGGCAGTACTATGAGGGTTACTGGGAACGCCGCTGCCGTGACTTCCCAGCGGATACCCCGACGCCGACGCCTGTTCCGGTTGCCGAATCACCCTGCTACAGCGAACCGGGCGATGCGCTCCGGTTGTTCTACGGCCCAACCAACCAGTCGATCATGATGCGACCGGGGCGCACGTATGTCGAAGTGGTGCGTTCGCTGGGGAATGTCGAGATCAGCGATGCGATGGCGAACATGGGCGGCACGATGACGGTGCTGGCTCAAAGTGCCACGCCTACGCTTACCCTGACGCCGACCCCTGCCTCGTAACGATGACCGTGTGTGGGGTGCTCGGACGAGCGCCCCACATCGTGCCAGTTAGTGCCGTTTGAGTGAATTTTAATGAAATCATAAAAGATAGAACAGTAAAGCCTGAAAAGAAATAGAAAAAGAGCCAACGCAAAGGCGCAAAGAAAGAAAGTTTTCCCTTGCGGCTTTCACCCTTGGCGCTTTTGCATTAAATCCCCCTATTTTATCCCTTTGGCTTATGCTGCCCTGATGAGCGCGGCAGAGCGAAAAACACCACCAGCGCAAACGTCCCCAGCACAGCCAGCGGCGCACTGATGAATGCTATCAAGAACACGGCAATATACGCGGCCAGCCCGGTATTGTAGGCCGTGTTGATAGCGCGAATGACTTCAGCATTTGGGTTATCGCCCAATAAGCGCCCTCGATACGATGCATAACGCCAGAGCAGATTGAATAGGATGGCGGTCACCGCAAATGATCCCGTGTAGACGATCGTGGCGGCCTGAAATTGATCCGTCAACAGGTATTCGCCTAACAGAGCGGTTGGAAAATTGACGAACGTGATCATCAGCAGGAGCAGGGTATTGAGTATCAGCAGATTTTGATCGACATGCCGAATCAGGCGAAACAGGTTATGGTGGTTAATCCACATGATGCCGATGGTGAGAAAACTGATGAGGAATGCCGCGCCGATGGGCAGAATATCGCGCAGGCCTTCCCAAAGCGAATGCCCCGGTTCTAATTCCGGCACACGGATTTCAAGGATCAGCAGCGTAATGGCGATGGCGATGACCCCATCACTGAAGGCTTCTAAACGGGCAGGTGAGATTAATGGTGTGGATTCGTCATGCATAGAGGACTCCTGTAGATACTGATTCGAACTGCGCCGAATGATGCCTTACTTTCCGGTGTTTTACTCGTGAATCTGCACTTTTGTCTAGGCATATATGGGTGATTGACAATCGCTCATTTGTTCTGTATAGTAGAACGTGTATTCTGATCTTCACAGGGGGCACCTTGATCAACCACATTGGCACCGTTTCAATTTTTGTCAGCGATCAGCAGCGTGCAAAGGCGTTCTATACCGAAAAGTTGGGGATGGAACTCATCACCGAGCAGCCCGTGTACCCCGGTGCTTCGACTCTGTGGCTGTCAGTGAAGCCGAAGGGCGCACAAACCGAACTTATCCTGTATCTGGCAGACCAGAATTGGCAGCACTACGCCGCCATCGTCGGCAAGTCGCAGGCGGTCACATTAGATGTGAGCGATATTGATGCGTTGGTGGCTGACCTGAAGGCGAAGGGGGTCGAATTCCTTGGCGAAGTCGATCACCAACCGTGGGGATCGTCGGTGTTTTTGCGCGACAGCGAAGGCAATTCGATTCTGCTGGTCGAACAGCCGAAGCGATAAGCCGAAGCGATTTTGAGGAGGTAAGATGTCCAAACTGATCTACTTTATGCCTACGTCGCTGGATGGCTTTATCGCGGGCGAAACCGATAGTTTCGATTGGGCGGCACCGGACGACGATGTATTCGCGTTGATCAATGATCTGCATCGCCCGATTGGTACATACCTCTATGGGCGCAAGAACTATGAGACGATGGCAGTTTGGCAAACTCCCGATGTCATCCCCGAATTGACACCGGCGTCGATGGAATTCGGGCGGATTTGGCAAGCGGCAGAGAAGATCGTTTACTCCAAATCGTTGGAGACAGTTTCGACACCGAAGACGCGCCTTGAGCGGGAATTTGACCCGCAGATGGTTCGCGACTTGAAGGCTCAATCGCCTCACGATCTGTCGGTGTCTGGCCCGAACCTTGCTGCACAGGCGATCCGAGCGGGGCTGGTTGACGAGTTTCAACTGCTGGTGGTGCCTACTGTGCTTGGCAGGGGGAAGCGGATTCTCCCCGACAGTGTAGGCGTGAAGCTGGATCTCCTAGACGAGCGCCGTGTTGGAAATGGATGGGTCTACCTTCACTATCGCACGCGGGCCTGATGTAGGCATCCGCCAAGAGCATAGGATAGTTGACCGACAGCCGCTTTGCGCCCCTTCGTAAAGCGGATCTTTTGATATAGTCCTCTTACGTCACACCTCACCGACATCTCATCATAGATCGGTACGATCACCCTGTTCTGATTTACAGAACATGAGTACAATCGAACAGTTGTACATAAAATTGATCGGCCTGCGAAAGCCTGTCTGCGAAAGCTAACCCATGAGTGCAGATAAAATCGTCGTGCGCGGCGCACGGGAACACAACCTCAAAAACATTGATGTGGAAATTCCGCGAAACCAACTCGTCGTGATCACCGGATTATCGGGATCGGGGAAGTCGTCGCTTGCCTTCGATACGATCTTCGCGGAGGGGCAGCGGCGGTATGTCGAGAGCTTGAGCGCGTACGCGCGGCAGTTCCTCGGTTTGATGGAAAAACCGGATGTCGATCAGATTGAAGGGCTGAGTCCCGCCGTCAGCATTGACCAGAAGGGCGTGAGTCATAACCCGCGCTCAACCGTGGGCACGGTGACGGAGATTTACGACTATCTGCGCTTGCTGTATGCGCGCATCGGCGTTCCGCACTGCCCGGTGTGCGGCGCGGAAGTGGTCGCTCAGAGCGCCCAGCAGATCGTGGATGAGGTGCAGGGGCTCGCCAAGGGCAAAACGGAAGATCAGGGCGTACGCGTGCAAATCCTCGCGCCGGTCGTGCGCGGTCGTAAGGGAACGCATGAAAAAGTGCTGGAAGAGATCCGCAAAGAGGGTTTCCAGCGCGTGCGAATTGACGGCGAAGTCCGCGACTTGGACGACGACATCACGATGGATCGCTATGGTATCCACAATATCGAAGTGGTGGTCGATCGTCTGGTGATCCGCGAATTTGCCGACCAGACCAGCGAAGACGCCAAGAGCGCCGAAACGCGCTTGACCGATGCGATCGAAACCGCGCTCAAAATGGGCGACGGTGTGATGATCTTAAACAATGTGGGCGATGGCAGCGATACCCTGTTCAGCGAACATCTGGCATGCGTCAACGGTCACGGCAGTTTACCGGAGATCGAGCCGCGTACGTTCAGCTTCAACACGCCGAAAGGTGCCTGCCCGGATTGTCAGGGGCTGGGGTTCCGTCTCCAGTTCGACCGCGATTTGATCGTACCGAACCCTGAACTGAGTGTGAAGCAGGGTGCGATTCAAGCGAGCGGCTGGAACTTTGACGATGCGGATAGTTGGGCCAGCAATATGACGCGCGCCTTACAGTCCACGTACGGCGTGAAGGTAGATATTCCGTGGAAAGAGATGCCGCGCGAGCATCAGGACTTGTTCCTGTATGGCACGGGCGGACGCAAGATTCGGATGCGCTACGTCAACAGTCAGGGTTCCTCCCGCGAATATATGACGGCGTTCGAGGGGATCATCAACAACCTAGAGCGCCGCTACAAAGAAACGCAAAGCGATGATATGCGCGAGTTCCTGCAAGCATCGATGTCGCAGGTGCCGTGCACGACCTGTCACGGGAAGCGGCTGCGCCCCGAAGCGCTGGCGGTGACGGTCGTCGCACAATCGATCTGGGATGTGTGCGAACTGCCGGTTTCGGCGTTGGATGGCTGGGTAAAAGATCTGCGTGGACGCGAGAACCGAACCGCGCTGCTCAGCGAACGCGAACAGCAGATCGGCCATCAAATCCTGAACGAGATCGAAGCGCGCGTGAACTTCTTATTCAATGTCGGCCTCGGTTATTTGACACTGGCACGTTCCGCGACGACTTTGAGCGGTGGCGAAGCACAGCGCATTCGATTGGCGACCCAGATCGGCAGCCGGTTAACGGGGGTGCTGTATGTGCTCGATGAACCGTCGATTGGGCTGCACCAGCGCGACAACGCCAAGCTGATCCGCACGCTGATGGATCTGCGCGATCTGGGCAATACAGTGCTGGTGGTTGAACACGACGAAGAAACCATGCGCTCCGCCGATTACCTGATCGACCTTGGGCCGGGCGCAGGCGAACACGGTGGTCATGTGATCGCCGCAGGCACGCCCGAAGAGGTGATGCAGGTGGAAGACAGCCTTACCGGTGCCTATCTAAGCGGACGGCTGGCGATCGACATTCCCTCGGTGCGCCGCCCCGGTAACGGCAAGTCGATCACAGTGCGCGGCGCACGCGAAAACAACCTGAAGAACATCGATGTTGAGTTTCCGCTCGGTAAGCTGGTGTGCATCACCGGGGTCAGCGGGAGCGGCAAATCGTCGTTGATGATCGATGTGCTGTACAAGCGGCTGGCGCAGGTCGTCAACGGCGCACGCGAACGCGCTGGCGCGCACGACGGCATCGATGGGATCGAGAACATCGACAAGGTGATCAACATCGATCAAAGCCCGATCGGACGCACGCCGCGCAGCAACCCCGGCACGTATACGAAGATGTTCGACCAGATCCGCACGCTGTTTGCGGATTTGCCGGAAAGCAAAATGCGCGGTTACACACAGGGACGCTACAGCTTCAACGTGAAGGGCGGTCGCTGTGAGAAGTGCGAAGGGCAGGGGGTGCTGCAAATCGAAATGCAGTTCCTTCCCGACGTGTATGTACCGTGCGATGTGTGTCATGGGGCGCGTTACAACCGCGAGACCCTGCAAGTGAAGTACAAGGGAAAGAGCATCGCGGAGATTTTGAACATGACGGTGAGCGAAGGGCATGAGTTCTTCGCCAACATTCCGTCCATCTATACAAAGCTGGTCACGCTGGAAGAAGTCGGTTTGGGCTATATTCGCATCGGCCAGCCGGCGACGACGCTCAGCGGTGGGGAAGCGCAGCGCATCAAATTGAGCCGCGAACTGTCTCGACGGGCGACCGGACAGACCTTGTACATTCTAGACGAACCTTCTACCGGGCTGCACGCGGCGGACGTCAAACGGCTGATCAGCGTTTTGCAGCAGTTGGTCGATCAAGGCAACACGGTGTTGGTGATCGAACACAACCTCGACATCATCAAAGTGGCGGATTGGCTGATCGATATGGGGCCGGAGGGTGGCGATGGCGGTGGCTTGATGATCGCCAGCGGCACACCCGAAACAGTGGCACGGGTTACGGGCAGTTTCACCGGGCAGTTCCTGCTTCCATATTTTGAGCCACAGGCGTTTCCTCACGCTCACAGTGGGGCACACCCGAACGGACGGCACGCGACGTAAAGCGCCTGCACGCCGTAGCATCTCTTCATAACCTGAACCGGATATGACAATGTCACGTCAATATGGATGACATAGGTCATATCCGGTGCTGTTTTACCGACAAAGTGTCGGATCTAAGGGGGCGTTGAGTCCCCTTTTTTGTTCTCATTTTCGATGCAAAATGTCATAGTGCAACATGTCTAATCAAGAGGTGTAAAAAATCAGTAAATTGCACAACGAAAATCATTCTTCACTGTTGACTTGTGTATAATAGGCTATAATGACCAATAGATGACCATCGTACGTGAGATGGTTTAACCAAAAAAGACTTATCAAGGAGTCTCGCTTCTCATGGTTGTGGCCTATAATGCTCGTCAACAAGAGCATCAATCAAACCCCTACGAAAATGCGCTTGCGCAGTTCGATAAAGCAGTACCGTTCCTCCGTATTCCTGATGGAATCGCCGAATTTCTGAAATACCCCCGTCGTGAATTCACCGTCAATTTCCCTGTCAAACGCGATGATGGCAGTATCGAAATGTTCACCGGCTATCGTGTCCACCACAGCACGGTACTTGGCCCGTCGAAGGGCGGCATTCGTTACAGCCTCGCCGTGTCGCTGGACGAAGTCCGCGCGCTGGCGATGTGGATGACGTGGAAATGTTCTTTGGTGAATATTCCTTATGGCGGCGCTAAGGGTGGTGTCGTGGTCGATCCGCGGACGATGAGCCAGCGCGAACTCGAATCGATGACCCGTCGTTATGCCGCAGAACTTATTCCTTTGATTAGCCCGCACAGTGACATCCCCGCGCCGGACATGGGCACCAATTCACAGACCATGGCGTGGATCATGGATACTTACAGCATGACGATGGGGTATTCGGTTCCGGCGATTGTCACCGGTAAGCCCGTCCACATCGGCGGCAGCATGGGACGCAATGAAGCGACTGGTCGCGGCGTGGTGACCTGTATGGTGGAAGCGCTGAACGAACGCGGCACCTTCGACCCCGCCAATATCCGCGTTGCGGTGCAGGGCTTCGGGAATGTCGGCGCGAACGCGGCCAGCTACGCGCATTCGCTCGGTTTCAAGGTCGTCGCGGTCAGTGATGTCAACGGCGGCTTGTACGATGCCAACGGGTTGGATATTCCGGCGGTGCGCGCTTATGTGGCAGAGCACGGCTTGCTGGATGACTGCCGCCTTGGCGAACGCGTCACCAACAGCGAACTGCTTGAACTTCCGTGTGATGTGCTGCTCCCTTGCGCGATGGAAAACCAGATCACCAAGAACAACGCCGGACGCATTCAGGCAAAGATGATCGTCGAAGGCGCAAATGGCCCGACGACCCCGGATGCCGATGATATTCTGAACGAACGCGGCATTTTCGTCGTGCCGGATATTCTCGCGAACGCGGGCGGCGTGATCGTCAGCTATTTTGAGTGGGTGCAGGACTTGCAGGCGTTCTTCTGGGACGAAGAAGAAGTCTACCGCCAGCTCAAGCGCGCGATGACACGCAGCTACTACGCGACCGAGCATGCCGCCGAAGAATACGGCGTGGATATGCGCACCGCCGCACAAATTCTGGCGATCAAGCGTGTCGCTGATGCAGTGATCACCCGCGGGATTTATCCGTAACCTGCGAGCGTTTTATCCCCTTGCGAACCCCGGGGGCGTGCCTGATCAGGTGCGCCCCTTTTGATTCCCGGCGATCGCCAAGCAGCCCCACAGCGCGACCTGTAGATGCAAAATGGTGTAGGGATAGTGATCGAGCCAGCCGATCGCCAGCAGGGCGATGGCGATGGCGAGTAAGGCGGCATGGGGTAGGCGCTCGTCATCGGGCGCGCGGCGGATGGCCTGAACGGCTGCGATGATCCCGCTGGCAATCGCGATCAGGTATAAAAGCAGTCCCGGCGTGCCTAATTCTGCCCACACGGCTAAATAGATGTTGTGCACATTGTCGCCGCGCAGATCGTAGAACGTCCCGATCAAATAGTAGCTGGTGCGCCAAGGAAAATTGCCGATTCCGACACCGAGCAGCGGACGTTCTGAGATCGATTGTAGGGCGAATTCGGTGAACACCAACCGATCGGCAATGGAGCGCATCTCGATACCTTCTTCGACCTGCCCGGTGCGCGAGAGGATGAACGGTTGGTAGTGAAGGAAAAACCAGACACCAGCGGCGGCAATCAGCAGTATTGTCAGCAGCACGGGCATGCGCACCCACGGATCGCGCCGCACATGACGCATGATGAAGGGAAGCAGGATGATTCCGCCGATCACCAGCCCGCCCCATGCCGCCCGCGAGAAAATTAGCAGGATGGCGAGGACTCCCGCCGCGATGAGCGGCGCACTCAACCAGCGAATCGCACGGTGCGGCGAAACGATCCCCGCGCACGCCGCCAGCGTTCCGACCAGCAGAAGCCCCGCCGCGATATTCGGATGTGGCATCAGTGCATAGGGGCGCAGATAGACTAAATCGCCCGCACGAAGCAGACTGATCCCCTGCACACCGGGGCCATAGACGAATTCACCGAGCAACCGCAGCCCAACCGACTGCTGCGCGGCGACTTGCGCGAGCGCGATGGCTCCATTGAGGATCAGCCCAAGCGTCAGCGCCCCGATCGCTGCACGCGGAGAAAGATCAAGACTGGCCGCGGCGATTACGAAGAGCACCACGAGTCCCCACTGCAAGGCGGCTGTTTCACCCACTTCCGGGTGGGGTGGGTATTGATTGCGCATAAATGCCCACGACAGCGAGGCAAACCCCCATAACGCCAACCCCATCAGCGCGATCGCCCATAATGCGCGGGGGAGCGGCTGTGCCAGCTTTCGCAGCCCCGCGGCACGCCCCAGCAGCCACAACAATATCGTCAACAGCATGGGGATGAGCAGCACAAAGCGCGTCACATACTGATGCGCCAGCAGCGGCGGGGTGCTGATGAAGCGTGTCCAGAAGGGCAGCAGCAGCAGGGAGATCCACGCACAGGCACGGGCAAGCCGTGTGATCGGCATCAAGACAGTCATGAACCCATCCATCCCTTCGCGAGGTAAGATGCGGGCAAGGCAGCAGGTCTCTACTATGTGACACTTTGCGAAAAATTCCCATTCAAATGTCCATTTTTGACCCCTTGACCTTGTAGGATAGTACAAGGTGTAACCTCAACATTGAAGTGTGATGGAAGCGGAGATGTGCCATGTTTGCGAACCTGTTGACCCGTGGTGAGCTGGCTAAACGGAGCGGTGTGAATCGTGAAACCATTCGCTTTTACGAGCGCAGCGGTTTGGTACGGGAAGACGCCCGCACGGACAGCGGCTATACCCTGTTCAAGCCGCTGACGGTCGATCGCGTTCAGTTCATCAAACGGGCGCAGGGTGCCGGATTCTCGCTCACCGAGATCAAGGCGCTGCTAGACATCAAATTCAACGAAGACGGCACCTGCGGCGATGTGCGCATCATGGCGGAGGAAAAAATCCACGAAATCGATCAGAAAATCCGGGCGCTTCAGGCGATGAAGGCATCGCTTCAGGATGTGATCGATGTGTGCCCCGGCGGTGATATTCCGGTGAGCGAATGCCCGATTCTGGAACGCTTCAATACGCATCAGGGCAAGGTAGATATTCGACCTGCCCTTATCACTCCTGAGGAGATACTGACTCATGACTAAGTGGATGAAACGGCTGATTGGCTTGGGCGCTTTGTGTTTGCTCGTCAGTGCTGCCTTCACGGCTTCCGCGCAAGATACGGTCACGCTTGATGGTCGTGCGGCTCGTGCGGAAGTGCGCTTTCTGGAAGGCATGATCGATCATCATCAGATGGCGCTGGACATGGCGAATGACTGCCTTGGCAAAGCCACAACTGATGAGGTGTTGACGTTCTGCCAAGGCGTGATCGATGCGCAAACGCCGGAAATCGAGCAGATGATTGTGTGGCTGCACGACTGGTACCACATCGACTATGCGCCGGTGCCGATGACGCTCGACAGCGGGATGGATGGGATGAGCGGTATGTCGGGCATGAGCGGGATGGGTGGCAGCGAAGGCCCGTTCACCGACCCGGCGATGAGCATGGGCATGATGGCCGGACTGAACCGTTATACCGGACTGGATTATGACATCGCATGGCTGGAATCGATGATCGATCACCATGATGACGCCTTGCATATGTCGATCCGGCTGCTGCGCCGTGATTTGCATCCCGAACTGCGTGATTTGGCGGTGAGAATCATCGCCGCACAAACCGAAGAAATCGCCCATATGGAAGCGGTCATCGATCAGCTTTCCGGGTAGTAAAACATAAAACAAGAGGAGCGCCTGCCATCAGGGAGGCGGCTCCTCTGATAATGGAAAGAAGGACTCTCGTGGTGACACAAGAAATCGCCCACCCCGAAGAACGGGTGGATCTCCCAATCCTTGGCATGACGTGCGCTTCTTGCGTGCGGAATGTCGAACGGGCGCTCAAGAAAACCGAGGGCGTACAGGATACCGTGGTGAATTTGGCGACCGAGAAGGCCAGCATCACGTTCGATCCGGCATCGGTCAACGTGGCGCAGATGATCACCCGCATTCAGGATGCGGGCTATGATGTCGCACAGGCTTCGATGGAACTGCCGATCACAGGGATGACGTGTGCCTCGTGCGTGCGCAATGTTGAACGTGCGCTCAAAGCCTGCCGGTGTGCTGGAGGTAGATATTAATCTGGCGACCGAAAAGGCGACCGTCGTATATTCCGGCCTGGCTCGTCGCAGCGACTTGATCAAAGCGGTTGAGAATGCCGGTGCTGGCGTCATCGATACCTCGAACGCGGCAGCGCCGAATGCCGAACGTGCCGCCCGTGAAGGCGGAATTCGATCGTCAGCGGCGTATGCTTATCACTCAGTTTACGATCTTCACCGTGCCGCTGTTCGTCCTCAGCGTAAGGGCGCGATCTGTTGATGCAATCGCTGCCCGCAGGATGGGCAACATGGCGATGGAACCGCCGCCGTGTATTCAATTTTCTGCTGTGGAGATGGGATTCCCGTTCCTGTTTGGTCTGCTGGCGACGCCGGTACGGTTCATCGTCGGGCGGCGGTATCTCGTCGGCGCGTGGAAGGGCTTGAACTTCAGCGCCAACATGGACACACTGATCGCGCGATGGGATCGCTGACCGCGTATGTGTACAGCATCATCGTGCTGATCGGCATGCTTACCCACATTCCCGGCATCGGCGAGATGGTGTATTTCGAGACCTCCGCCGTGATCATCACCTTGATCACGTTGAGGAAACTGCTGGAAGCGCGGGCTAAAGCCGCGCCAGCGAAGCGATCAAAGAAACTGATGGGACTTGCCCCGCGCACCGCTACACTGCTGCGCGCCGGGCAGGAAATCGAAGTCGCAATTGACGATGTGCTGGTAAGCGATACGCTGGTGGTGCGCCCCGGCGAACGGATGCCAGTCGATGGCGTGGTCATCGAAGGGCGCTCGTCGGTCGATGAATCGTGCTGACGGGCGAGCTTGCCTGTGAACAAGCAGGTGGGCGGCGAAGTGATCGGCGCGACGATCAATAAACAGGGGCGCTTGATCGATGAAGCGCAGCGCGTCGACAAACGGCCCTCGCGCAGATTGTGCGGTTAGTGGAACAGGCTGGGGATCAAGCGCGCCCATTCAGCGGATCGCCGATCAGGTATCCGGTGTCTTTGTGCCGATCGTGATCGGATTGGCGGCGCTGACGTTCGTAATAGGGTAGCTGGTGTTTAGTCACGCGACGTTCACCGAAGCGATAGTACATGCTGTCGCGGTGCTGGTGATCGCCTGCCCATGCGCGCTCAACGGCCACACCGACGGCGGCGATCATAGTAGGCACCAGGCGTGAGGCAGAGATGGGAATTCTGTTCAAAAACAGCGCTTCATTGGAAAGCGCACCGCTTGGATATGATCGCGCTCGACAAAGCAGGGACGATCACGCGCGGCGAACCTGCGATCACCGATGTGATCGCCGCCGAAGGCACCACGGAAGCAGAAATTCTGCGGTTAGCCGCCAGCGCCGAACGCGCGCGGTGAACATCCGTTAGGGCAGGCGGTAGATCAAAACCGCTGCCAGGATCGCCAGTATCACGTTGAGCGCTGACCACGCCAGTTCAGATCGGAAGCGGGCGCGGCATCCGTGCCGAGATTGACGGAAAAGCGGTGCGTATCTGGCAGCCCCAGCTATCAATGCAGGCGCGCTACTACGGCTGGATTGAAGCGGCTGCACGAGCAGGCGCGCACGGCGGTGCTGGTCGAAGTGGATGGGGTGACTGCGGGCGTCATCGGCATTGCGGATACGGTCAAGGATACTTCGCGGCAGGGGATTCAGGCGCTTAAAGCGCTTGGCTTGAAGTAGTCATGATCACGGGCGATAACGCAGCGACCGCGCAGGCGATTACCCGTGAAAATCGCTGTCAGATCAGGTACAGGCGGAAATTGCTCCCGATCAAAAAGCCGGGTAATCAAGTCCTGCAGGCAGGCAGGAAGCGCGTCGCGATGGTGGGCGATGGCATCAACGATGCCCCTGCACTGGCTCAAGCCGATGTGGGGATGGCGATTGGAACCGGCATGTTACGATGGAGGCGTCGGACGTGACGTGATCGGCGGCGACCTCACCGGGGTAGCCCGTGCGGTCACGCTGAGCAAGCGCACGATGCGCACCATTTGCCGATTATTCTGGGCGTTTTTTGCTAACGTGATCCTGATCCAGTGGCGATGTTGGGGCTGCTGGTGCCGATGCTCGCCGCTGGTGCGATGGCGTTTTCGAGTGTCTTTGTGGTCACTAACTCGCTGCGGCTAAAAGGGGCGATGGATCACCCAAGCCCCTAGCGGCCTGTCGTGTGTGTAAGTGTGAAAAAGCCGTTGGAATGCGCCAACGGCTTTTGTTTTGCGTATTCAGGCACGGTTTGCCGCGTTTTTACAGCGGCACCGCGATGAAGCGGCCATAGACGACGAAGGCGGCCAACAGCAGCAGCACGACATTGACCGCGATCAGAGCATTTTCCTTGCGGCGAAGATGAACGACGATCGCGCCGATCATTGTAAGAACCAATCCGGCGGCGGCCAACGGGGTCAGGATCGGCAGGATGCCTGTGAGCGCGGGCAGGATCAGCCCCAGCACGGCCACAAGTTCAATTAAACCAATCGCGCGAACCATGTTTTGCGAAAAGTCGTTCACCCAACCCATTCGGGCGGCAAGCTTTTCTTTAGGCTGGGTCAGTTTCATGAGTCCCGCCATTCCGAAAGCCAGTGCCAGCAGAATTTGTACGATCCATACGACGGTGTTCATGGTGTTCTCCTGAGTGGATAAATGAAGTTTGAAGAGGATCAGGTAAGGGGCTGATGACCTCATTCCGGCTGCCTTATTGGGGGCGGATGATGTTTTTACAGTCTGCTTGCATTCCAATCGTCACTCTTGCGGGAATGACGACAAGTTTTGTGAAAACAACATTTGTTGTTTACAATGGGTAGTATAGGATGCGTGGGATATTGACTCAACCATCAAAACTTAAGAAGTGTGGCATAAACGACAAATGAGGGAACAATGTCGCCAAACAATGCAAATCCCCTAGATCTTCGTGTACGGCGAACGCGGATGATGATTGAAAAAGCGTTCATCGAACTCCTTCAGGAGAAAGGGTTTCAGTCGATCACCGTTCAAGACATTACCGATCGGGCAATGGTAAACCGCGCGACCTTCTATGACCATTTCACGGATAAGTACGCGCTTGTTGAGCACAGTATGCGCACATGGTTTCAACAGACCCTTGAAAGCAAGCTGCCTGCCGATTTGCGCTATTGCCCCTCCAATTTAGGGCTGCTCATTGAAACACTTGGAGAATTTCTCGGGCAGGTGGGGGATCATTGTCGAACGAGAAATGCGGACGGTTTGCCCTCATTTGATGAGCAAGTGGTCGATGTGGTGAGTGAACTCCTTTCAAAGTGGATTCAGGATCACGGCAGGCTTACCGGCTCGTCAGACTTGATCGTTGCTGTGGCAAGCTGGGCGATGTACGGGGCAGCACGGCATTGGAGCAGACAAAAACCGCGTGAGTCAATCAAAGACTTCGCCATGCGCACTGCACCGATGATTTCAGCGCTGATTGATCAGGATGAAACGACAGCCGCTGTATGAGGGTTATCCCTCACAGCTTTCTAAGTTCATCCAAGAGTGCGGGGCGGTTGGCATATTGGGTGCGAATCTTCTGCACCAACGCTGTCGCCCGCGCTTCTTGCCCAATTTTCTTCATTTGAAGCAAATAGGCGGCAGCTTGCTTGTATCCGCTGCGCCCCGTTGCCCGCAACAGAATTTCATTGATGATTTTTTCGTACAGTGCACCGACTTCGTCGGGAAAACGCGTTTCGAGTTGTTCTCGATAAGCATGGATTAACCAGTCTCCTTGCCGATCGGTTTTCACCAGCGTCATTAACTCACGCCACCGATCCTCCTGCGCGTACAACCAAGCAAGCTGATCCGGTCGGTGAATATCCTTGATTAGCTTCTCGACAAACGCAGCCCATTCACCCGATGGAACGGTCTTGCGCAGCAGTTCAAAATCCTTTTCATCACCGCCATTCAGCCAAAGGCTTCGGGCACCGTCGATTACGCCCGCCTTATCGCCTTTTTGCTGCAACAGCTTCACCCGCAGTGCTTCATATTGACGGGTCAAGCCCGGTAGGTGACGCTGTTTGCTGGCCGCGATTCCCGCCTGTATTTCGCGCATCGCTTCCTCTGGTGCTCCTGCTTTGATGCGACGCTCAATCAACTCCATGCGGATTTGGTCAAGGGCAGTGTTCGCTCGCAAAAATTGGAGTGCCGCTTCTTGACCGTCAAACCGGTCAATGAGCGCCAATCTAGCCGTCGCGACCTTTGCCAAACTGTACTCCGCAAAGAACCCACCGCCACTGGACTTTGGAGCATCGGCGGCGATTTCATCGAGGGCAGCGGTAAAAACTGATCGGCGCGCGGGCGAATTGACCATGCTTTGTGCAACATTTAGCAGATCCCACCCCCAATCCCAGCCACGAAATTCTGCTTGTTTTGCGCACGTTAGGCAGTATACGAACAAGGGCTCGCGTTCCGTTTCCATCTTCATCGATGCGGACTCGGACAACCCCTCAACGGCTGTGTTGATACATTCGCCTAAAATGCCGTTCGAATCGTCAGCTTGACCGATGGCGGGTACGGTTTCATCAATTACGGCTTGATAAACGCTAATCGCTTTGTCGATCTCGCCCGCTTTTCGCCATTGTTCCGCTTGAGCGAGGAGTTCTGTTAACTTACGCCCCGCACGGTTTGATCCGGTGTAGTCGAGATAACCATAGTCGCCGCGCCCTGTTCGCAGGGCATCTTTGACGACACGCCGGTAATCCATCGGCTTCGCATCGCCTGCATCCAAATGAATGAGCAGTTGATTGAGCAGCTCTCGATCGGTTTGGGCGAGCTCCAGCAAAATGGAAACCAGCTTCTCATGCGAGGTCTTTTCTAGAAATTGGCGTAATTTGTCGTGGCGTGTTTGACGCTTGGCGGATTTCTTTCGCGGTTTCGTGCCAAGCTGATCGGGAAACGCCTCTTCAACGGCGTAAAGCACAGCAGCGATATGCTTGCAGTGCTCACCCATATCGTAGGGGCAGGTACATGAACTGTTCAGAGTGCCATTGGATTGCAGCTCGATTCGCACATCGTACAATGCACTCCCTTCAACTTGTGCTTCCCATACCAGCTCTTCCTCATCGAACGACAAATCGAGGATCTGACCTTGGCGAACATAGTCACGTCCACGCGTCAAAATCTGCGATGGGATGATCTGCTTAAAATTGGCAAATGTCAGGCTCATGGCACAATCCAACAGAGGGTGCATTTTGTGATGCCACGATTATGCCAGCAGTTCTGGAGAAACCACAATCACCTCGCTGCGATGGCCGCTCCACCTACCGGACAAGTGCTGACCACTATGAACGCTGATCTTCCGCGCTCATAGATGGATTTTGAGCGTGACCGTTACGGTATCCCCTTTTTCAAGCTTTTCCGCTTTTCGGATATCCAGTTTGATGGGGACAAGATAGCGCCCGTCTTTGGGGAAAAGGGAGGTCTGCCACTCGGTACTGCCGATCTCAACCTGCACCGGAATTACTCCCCAACCGTAGGTGACGAAGTTCGAGATGGCTTTGATGTCATGACACTGTTCCTCTGGAACCGTCACAAAGAAAAACGGGGCAGGGCCTCGCCAATAGATGATTTCACCAGCGAACTCGATAATCATGGGCACCTCAATAACCTTGGCACACAACCGAGTTTGGATTATGCCAAGAAACCGAAAGTAGAACAACCGTTTTAATGTACTGACTGCGGCGATAAAAAGCTGCAACCTTTTTGGGTGGAATACGTAAACAGTGTAAACTCAATAACGCAGCCGACAAAGGAGCCTTCTATGAGTTACCAACGAATTCTTATGCAAGCGTACGGCGATCCTGATGTTCTGACCCTCGTAGAGGAGCCTATGCTCCCGGTTCCCAAACCCGGCGAGGTGCGCATCAAGATGCTGGCGACCAGTGCTTGTTTCACCGATACGCTGATCCGGCGTGGACGTTATATGGGTGTGAAAGAACGCCTGCCGTTTTCGCCCGGTTATGATCTGGTGGGTCAGATCGATGCGGTGGGGGAGGGCGTGACGCATCTGCGTGTGGGGCAGCGAGTCGCCGCGCTCACGGTGACGGGTGCGTATGCCGAGTATGTGTGTTTGCCCGCTGACGAATGCGTTCTGGTGCCCGATTCCCTTGATCCGGCTGAAGCGGTCAGTATGGTGCTGACGTATGTCACGGCCTACCAGATGCTGCACCGCTTAGCCAAAGCCCAGCGTGGACAGCGCATCCTTGTGCATGGGGCCAGCGGCGCTGTCGGTAGTGCACTGCTGCAACTGGGCAAGCTTTTGGAACTTGAAGTCTTTGGAACGGTATCATTTGACAAGGTTGAACAAGTGCGGCGGCTTGGTGCCACCCAATCGACTATCGGCAGGAAGATTTTGTCACCCGTATTGGCAGTTTAACCCCTCCCGGCGTGAATGCTGTGTTCGACGGCATTGGCGGGAGAAATTTCACGCGATCCTATGATTGCTTGCAGCGTTTGGGGACGCTGGTCGCGTATGGCAGTTACAACAGCGCGATCGGGGTAGAAAAAGGTGGATTTTCGAGCTATCTCCGCTTGATGCTGCGCAACCTGTTCCCCACTGGCAAAACCGCCGCGATCTACAGCATCACGTCGTTCAAGAAACAGCATCCCGACTGGTTCCGCGAAGACCTGACTGCGTTATTTCGACTACTGGAAGATGGACGCATCAAACCCATCATTTCCCGGCGATTCAAACTCGCGGAGGCGGCGGATGCCCATCGGGTTTTGGAGTCGCGCACCCTGCCGGGAAAGATCGTCTTGGTGGCGTGAAACAGCGAGCATTAGGTAGGGTCTTGCTGTACTCCTGTTCTGATCAAATGTTCGTCGTGTGCAGGGTGAATTGCTTGACATAAGTGAACAAAAGTTCTATCCTGTAAGATGCTGTTTGTTGTGCATTCACAGGGGGGATTTGTATGAGCGAAGTCCGCGTATTGGTCGGCACGCGCAAGGGCGCGTTTATCCTGCGTTCCGACGAACATCGCAAAGAGTGGACGGTTGAAGGCCCGCATTTTCCCGGTTGGGAGATCTATCACATCACCGGCACACCGAGCGACCCCAACCGCCTTTACGCCTCACAGTCGGGCGGGTGGTTCGGCCAAGTGATCCAGCGCTCGGACGATGCAGGCAAAACATGGGAGACGGTGAGCAACGCCTTCAACTACGATGGAGTACCGGGTACGCATCAGTGGTACGACGGCACACAGCACCCATGGGAATTTAAGCGCGTCTGGCATCTTGAACCCTCTCCGAGCAACCCGGACTCGGTCTACGCCGGAGTTGAAGATGCCGCGCTGTTCCACTCTGATGATGGCGGAAAAACGTGGACGGAGCTTTCCGGCCTGCGCGATGTGAAGGGCAACCTGTGGCAGCCCGGCGCAGGTGGGATGTGTTTACACACGATTGTCCTCAACCCCAATGATCCCAATCGCATTTTCGTAGCGATTTCCGCTGCCGGGGCGTTTCGCAGCGACGATGGCGGAAAGACGTGGCGACCTGCCACCAAAGGCTTGCGATCCGATTATGAACTGCCGGACGCGACTGCTGAAGTGGGGCACTGCGTTCACAGTATTACCATGCACCCGACACGCCCGGATACGCTGTTCATGCAGAAGCACTGGGACGTGATGCGCTCTGATAACGGCGGCGATTCATGGCACGAAGTCAGCGGCAACCTGCCGAGCGATTTCGGTTTCCCGATCGCCGTACATGCGCATGAGCCGGAGACGATCTACGTGGTGCCGATCCTGGTGACTCGCATCACTTCCCGCCGGAGGGCAAACTCCGCGTCTACCGCAACCGATCCGAGAACGGAGATGGGAAGCGCTGACGAACGGACTCCCGCAGGAAAACTGCTATGTAAACATTCTCCGCAATGCGATGGCCGTCGATAAGCTGGGTCGTGCGGCGTGTACTTCCGGTACGACCGGCGGGCAGGTGTATGTCTCGGCGGATTCGGATGATCATTGGATACCAATCGTCCATGATCTGCCCAGTGCTGTCGTTGAGGTTCAGGTGTTGAGCTAAGATGATCGTCGTGACGCTGCCCTTGCACTTACGCACGCTGGCGCGGGTGAACGGCCCAGTTGAGCTTGACATTACACAACCGGTGACAGCGCACGATTACTCGATGCGTTGGAGTCGGCCTATCCGCGCTGCCGGACGATCCGCGACGCAAAGACCGGGGGAGCGCCGCGTTCGTCCGCTTTTTCGCTTGCGGGTGAGGACATCTCTCACGAACCCGCTGACGCACCTGTGCCAAGCGAGGTGCTGGCCGGGGCGCAACCATTCCGCATCATTGGGGCAATGGCTGGCGGTTAAGCGATGCTGTGTCACACAGCATTGTCGGAAAGGGCGCACCGCGATTAAAGGTGCGCCCTTCCGTTATGAGGGATTATCGATGAATGCTTGAAATTGCTACGAGGCTGCCGACTTTCGTCTTCGATCCAACATTGGATGAGCTTGCAGAGGTCGTGGATGCAGATCATGTCCAACAGATCGGTGCCGGTGTTCTTGAAACCGTGGATAGTTCCGGCTGTGGCGACGACAATATCGCCGAGGCTAACGTCAAGCGTTTCGCCGTCGGCGGTGAAGCCGGGCTTGCCCCGCACGGATTTGATCCATGTTTCCGAGTACGGATGGACATGGAGATCCAGCCTTTCCCCGCCGCGGTGCGGCAAAGGCATGATACGCCCGACCCATAGGCTTCGCCTTCAAAAAGCACCGTCCCATTGGCATTGGGGGACAGCGTGCCCGCGCGGATCACGTTATGCATAGGGATTTCTCCTTCTCATTGGATGGCTTTGGGAGCGCGGGTGACATAGTCGTAGACCTGCGCCCATTCGGGGGTGACGGTAATACGCGCCATTTGCTTATAAGTGGCGCGAACGTTGGCTTCAAAGCCCTGCCATATCTCAGGGGCGATCAACTTGCGCGAGGCTTCCAGATATTCCCACGGAACCCCCTCCACGACTTCGATGCTGGTCGTGCCGCGCACCGTCAGCACATGCGGCGGGAAGGAATTGGTATCAATCGTCAAGGCGACTTTGGGCTGCTGAGTTAGCGCGCGCACCTTGGGCGATTTGGGATGGGTTGCCATGATGAAGTCCGTCCCATTCCAGTAAAAGCCAATGGGAATGACACGCGGAAAGCCATCCGTGCCGGTATAGGCCATGCGCGCGGGAATATTTGAGCGAAGCAGCTCCTGCGAAAGCGGGTCGCTGAAAATTTGCATGACTTCCTGCTGATTCATTCCAATGATCCTTTCACATCGATTGTGCTTTATGACTCTGCGCGATGCGGTGTGAAAATCGGCGGCACGAACGGATCATCGCGAGCGATCAACAGCGCGAACGATGAAGTCTCAACCTATAGATGCTTCGATGTCCGCCCACGTTCCCAAACGGCTGATTCCAAGGCTGTTATAGACGGCTTTGGCATGATCGATGCTGCTCAATTGGCTGAGCAGGGTAAGCGCGGCGCGATAGCTCACCAGCCCGCCGTTCGCCGTCATCAAGCGGTGATCAACCACCACCGGCTGATCGTGGATGACCTGAATCGCGGGGAACTGTGCCTGAAGCTGTGACTCACCGCCGAACCATGTGGTCGCCTGCTTGCCATCCAGCACGCCCGCGCCGCCGAGGATGAACGCGCCCGCGCACACACTGCCGATCCACTGTGCGCCCGCCGCCTGCCGCTGAATGTAGGCGTTCAAGGCGGGATGCTCGATCAAATGACTGACTTCATTGCCGCCGGGAACCAGCAGTACATCGAGCGGGCGATGATCGTCCGCGATGGTGGTATCGACGGCGAGGCGCACGCCTTCTTCCGTGCGGACGTATGACCCCGGCTCAACGCCGATCAGCAGCACATCGGCCCCGGCGAAATCACCGTGCGATCCGGCGGAGGCGAATACTTCCGCCGGGCCGACGACTTCGGAAATCAACACGCCGTCAAAGACGATGATGCCAATCGTGAAGCGAGTAGACATGGGGAGAACTCCTCTTGTATAGTGATTTCATGCGTGATACCTCTATAAGGGTAGGGGCAAGCGCGGCACGACGATTGTATTTTTTCGCTGTCTTCAGCGATTCGATGGAGCATCATGTCTCAGACGCCTGAAATGCAGCTCGTCGATCTCGGCTTTCATTTGATCACCCCCGATCGACGGCTGCACCCGTATATCAGCGCGTTGTGGATTTTCCGGCGCGAGACCCCGCTGCAAACCATCCGCGAAGAAGCGATGCATCCGACAGGCGGGTTCGGCCTGCTGTTCAACCTTGGCGATGCGCTGCTGCTCGATACGGTTCCGCTGAGCACTTCGGTGTACTTGGATGGTGTGAACACGCGCAGCAGACGGCTGTACTTCAGCGGGCACATCGACTTAATCGGCATTCGCTTCCGCGAAGGCGGCGCGTATCCATTTTTTGGTGTCCCGCTGGTAGAACTGCAAAATGAGCATCATGTTTTAGACGCGCTGAGGGAACCTTCGCTGGTGCGGCTGCATGCTCGTTTATGGGAAACGCCGTCACAGGCGGCGCGGGTCGCGATGCTGGAAGGTTGGCTGCTGGAACGGCTGGCGGTTGGCCTCACCCGCAGCGCGATCATCCCGGAATCGCTGGCGCGGCTGCGGAGTCAGATCACCGGGCTGCGCGAGGGCGATCCCCGGCTGACGATGCCCAAGCTGGCGGAAACACTCGCGATCAGCCAGCGGCAGCTTGAACAACTCTACCGGACTCAAGTGGGAATCACGCCGATGGAGTATGCGCGCTTGCAGCGCGTCGAGATGGCGCGGTTGGCTCTGAAGGATCAGAAGCAGTCCAATACCCGGTTAGCGGCGGATTTGGGGTATCATGATCAAGCACATTTCATCCGCGACTTCAGCGCCGTGATCGGCCTTACCCCGCACGCATATATGCTGCGCAAGCACCCGAAATCGAACCCCGACTGACGCCGCGCTCTCCCCGGAGTTTTCACCATGCAAGACTTTTATGCATTGTTCTACCAGCGGGTCGCGCACAGCGCGGCACACGCTGAATTTTGTACGCGTGTTTTCGGTATCAATCTGTGCCAGCACGGGTTTGCCGATGAGCCCCAACTGGACGCCCTGATCAATGCCTTGAATTTGTCTGCGGGCAGCACTGTGCTCGATCTAGGCTGCGGAAATGGGATGATCAGCGAATATCTGGCCGATCGCACCGGTGCGGAGGTGACTGGACTGGATTACAGCCTAGAAGCGATCGCACAGGCGCGCACCCGCGCACAATCCGATCGACTGCGCTTTGAATGCGGCGACATCAACGCCCTAAAACTACCCCCGGCAGCGTATGACGCGATCGTCTTGATCGACTCGATTTACTTCAGCAGCAACTACGCTCGCACGATTAGGGAACTTGGCGCGGCTCTGCGCCCCGGCGGACGATTGGCGTTCCTCTACTCGTATGGGCATGAACCGTGGCTGCCGAAAGAGGAATTTCCCGCCGAAAACCTCGCCCCGGAGCGGACACCGCTTGGCGCTGCACTAACTGCGAACGGCTTTACGTTCAGCACACAGGATTTCACACAGCGCGATTACGACCTTGCGCAGCGGCGTAAAACGGTGCTGACCGAGATGCGCGCTCAGTTTGAGGCGGAAGACCTGATGTTCGTGTGGGACAACCGGATGGGCGATGCGAACGGGGTGAGCAGCGCCGTCGAGGATGGGCTGCATCGCCGTTATTTGTACGTGTGCAGCCTGTCTAGCGCGCTGGATTAAGGCTCGGCGGCGATCTGTTCGGCCTGTGCGAGGTCTTCCGGCGTGTTGATGTTCTTAAATGATAGGCCGCGCGGGTCGTACGGCTGAACTTCTGCTTCGTCCACATAACGCACGCGCACGACGGAATAAAAGCCGGTCACTTTGAGCTGATCGGCTTCCAAAGCACGGCGGATCGGCTCCACACAGCCTTGACCATAAACCGCATGCAGTCCTTCAGGATAACCCGCCGTGCGCGGGACGATGAGATCATAGGCATCCCCCGCCGCCAGACCGATCAGGTAGCGGAGTAGGGGCGCGCTGACGAACGGCATATCACAGGCGAGCACGAGCGTGTAGGGGGTGCGACTGTGGGCTAATGCCGCGTAAATGCCGCCGAGTGCCCCTTTATCGGCCACCAGATCGCTCACCAAGGGCCGCTTGAACACGGCGTAATCGTCGGGGCGGTTGGTCACGATCAGGGTGTCCGCTTGTCCGAGATCGGCAGTGCGGGACAGCACATGCTCGATCATCGGCTTGCCCGCCAAGCGCACAAAGGCTTTATCGGTGCCCATCCGCGAACTTTTGCCGCCCGCATTGATCGCAAGGGTGAAGCGAGGTGGTTCGGTTGCCATGATTCTCCTGTGTGCCCGTATTATTTCAGCGGGCGAGGCTTTCCATCTCGTCGAGAGTGCCAGCTTCCCATCGTTCCCGCGCCAAGTGGATCGGTGACGGTGCACCGCCCTCATCTGATTGTACCGTGTGTGTACGCTGACCCCTCTTGTGTGTTTTACTGAGCCCAGCTTAAGATTGAGTTCCTACCGGATGTACAGCCTATCTACGAAACCACAGGATGAAATCGACAATGCTGCCGAAACAAATTCCGCTTGTCAAAGGCCTGCCGCTGATCGGAAATACGCGCGAGCTGACCCATGACGCGATCGGGTTTATGACGCGCGCCTATCACGACTATGGGCCGGTGTATCGTATTCGCGTGCCGGGCCGGGAAATCACTATTTTGGCGGGGATCGAGGCGAATCGCTTGTTTGTGGAACTGGGCGACGCGTATCTGAAACTACGCCCAATTTACGGCACCCTCGTCGAAGAGACGAGCAGCGATCTTTATCTGCCAACGCTGGATGAACCGTCTTACAGCTACTATCGACGGATGATCAAGCCGCGCCTTTCGCGCGAAACGCTGGCCGGATATATACCCGAAGCACTGGCGTTAATTGAGAAGACGGTGCGGGCGTGGCAGCCTGATCAAGCGGTGCGGGTACAGGAAGTGATGACGCGCTTATGCATCGAGATCATCAGCCGATCCGCCGAAAATACCGACGTTGGAGACGAGTTGGCGTCGATCATCTTCTTCACCAACCGTTTGATCGGATCAGGCGTGGCGTTCCAACCCGCCTTTTTGCTCAAACTGCCGGACTATCAGCGCGCCAAACGCCGTTTCGAGGCATTCTTACAGCGGATTGTCGATCAACACCGGCTAGAACCGCATGATGACTACGTTGATCTGCTGCTGCAAAGCAAAACGATGGAGGGCGCGCCGCTGAAAGGGCACGATCTCCTCGCCTATGTTCACCTGCCGTATGTGAATGGGGTGGCGTATGCGCCGCGCCTGTGCGGCTACCTGCTGTATGAGCTGCTGCGATCACCGGAACTGCTGGCGCGCATCCGCGAGGAAATCGACGCGGCCTTTGCCGAAGGCGAGGTGACGATGGGATCGCTGCGGCGGATGCGCTGGCTGTATGGGGCTTGCATGGAAACGCTGCGCATGTACCCAATCGCCGGGGCGCTGCCGCGCTATGTGGCAAAGTCCTTCGAGTTTGGTGGACAGACAATCCGCGAAGGGCAGTTGATCTTTATCGCGACGGGCGTCACGCACTTTTTGCCGGAGGTCTACCGTGATCCGTATCGCTTCGACCCGGAACGATTCTTTGAGCCACGCAGTGAGCATCAGCAGCCGGGAGCATTTGCGCCCTATGGGTTGGGTGCGCGCACCTGTCTCAGCGCGGGCATGGGAGAAGCGCTGATCATGCTCATCATGGTGGGACTGCTCCGCCATGCCGACTTGGCGCTGCTGACACCGGACTATAGGCTAAAAACCCAGATCGCGCCGATTCCCGGCCCGCATCGCGATTTCGCCGTGAAGGTGAAAAAGGTGATTACGGAGCGGTAAGGCTGTGGGTGTAGGCTTGAATGACGGTTTCGGCAGGGCCATCCATCATCAACTGGCCTTTGTGGAGCCAAAGGACGCGCGTACACATCGATTCAATGGCGGACATGGCATGGCCGACCATGACCATCGTGCGGCCTTCATCGCGTAGGCGAAGGAGACGTTCGGCGCATTTGGCGGCAAACCCGGCATCGCCGACGGCCAGCACTTCGTCCAAGAAAATGATCTCCGGCAGGACGTGAATGGCGACGCTGAACCCTAAACGCGCCACCATGCCGCTGGAATAGACTTTGGTCGGCGCGTCGATGAAATCGCCGATGTCGGCAAAGGCGATCACATCGGCTTCGATTTCGCGGGTGCGGGCAGGCTCCCAGCCAAAAAAGCGGCGTTCAGGTAAATATTCTGCCGTCCGGTCATGTCCGGGCTAAACCCGGCACCCAAGCCGATCAGCGAGGCGAACTGTCCGTTCACCTGTACCGTGCCAGAGGTGGGACGGGTGATGTGTGAAAGCAGACGGAGCAGCGTTGTCTTTCCGGCACCGTTGCGTCCGATGAGGCCGACCGATTCGCCGCGTTGGATGGAAAAGGATACGTCACGCAGGGCATAAAAGGGTTCGGGAGGGGTGCGTTTTCCGTAGGCACGCATGAACCCTTTCGCCAGCTCAACGGCTTCCTGCCGCAAGCTGAGATTGCGCGTGTAATGCCGGTACTGCTTGAATACCTGATCGACGCGAATAATGGGCGGTGGCGGTGGCAGTGTAGAACGATCGCTCATAGCAAATCTGTCATTTCGTTCTCGAAGGTTAGGAATGCCGCGTAACCGAGCAGCAGCAGTACCACGGCGCAGGCGAGCGGGAAACACAATCCCAGCAGATCGGGCGAACGCCCGAATGCGATCACATCACGGAAAGCCTGCACGATCGGCGCGACCGGGTTGAGGACAAACAAAAACCGGAACTGGCTTGGGAATTGTTCAACCGGGTAGATGATGGGAGTCAAGAAAAACAGCAGTTGCAGCGCGACGCTGAGAAATTGGGGGATGTCGCGAATGAGCACGGTGAGAACACTCAGCAAGAGCATCAAACCGGTGCAGAGCGCCGCCAGCAGTACGAACAGCAGCGGTAGAAACAGGTAATAGCCGTTCGGGAAAACGCCCACGAACAGATTGATCACCAGCATCGCGGCGAACGCGAAAAGAAAATCGATGAGCGTTTCGGCGAGCACGAGCAGGATCAAGATTTCGCGTGGGAAATAGACCTGTGTGATGATCGACACCCGGCCTAAGATCGCTGTGGTGCTGTTGAACATGTTATTGGAGAAAAAATTGTAGGGCACCAAGGCGGACATGTAAAACGCGATGAAGGGCACGCCGATGGAGACACGCATGAACTGCTGAAAAGCAAAGGCCAGCACCAGCGAAGTCGCCAGCGGCAGCAGAATAATCCACAAGATGCCGAGAACCCGTTGGTTGTAGCGGGTCTGAATGTTGTACCCAACCCATAGGCGCAGCAGCGATCGCCGCTGCCAGACGGCGTGCACCGCTTTGGCGAAGGTCAATGGTGTGAAAGCCGGGTATAGGCGTCGCGGAAGGGCGATGCTGAAAATGCCTATGATTGCGCCAACGCCGAAACTGTAGACGACGAACAGCCGCGAGATGCCCGGCAGGAGCAGCGCGGCGGCACTGGTCATCGTCAGGACGGCGGTATGGTATCGGAATGGGTGATCGTTCCCCAGAATACGATTGATCAATGGATTCGAGGTAGGGAGCAGGCGAGCCAGCGCACTGGTGATGAGTGTCATCAAAGCCAAGACGCTAAGGATCGCCAGCAGTGGGGTTTGATTCACCGAAACGAGCGGACTGCCAAGCGGCACCTGTACACGCATCTGATAGGCGACGAGCCCAGCGAGCAGCAGAAGTATGAAGGTCGAAAGGCCGTTGATGTCGCTGTGGGAAAATAGCGGAAAAGACCGCTGACTCATGCCGTGCCGCCTGCTCTCTAGGCAAATTTGTGTACGAACTTGTATGATAGCGGGGTTAGTGCCCGGATTGCAGACTCGAGTTGAGTTTTGGTGTCTGCGATAACAGGGATTATAACTATATAGCGCAGCTAACAAGCGCTCATTGGCGAAAATACTTAGGTTGCTTCGTTCCACTTTTCAGCCTTCATGCCGTTTGGGAGCAAGTGAACCGCTTAACAACTATTCGCAGTTTCAGCTTTTTTCCAGCCCGTAAGATGAGTGCGATAGTGAGCCACTGATGAAGGCTGAAAGAGCGTCCGTATTAGGCGTGTTGATTCACCCCATCACGTATGCGGGGGCGGTCACGCAGATTATTGAAGCGGCGCAGGGGCGACGCGTGTTTCGAGTCGCGCCGCTGGCGGTTCATGGCGTGATTGAAGCCGTGCTGCACCCGCAGTACCGTCACCGCTTGAATCAATTTGACCTCGCGGTGCCGGACGGCCAACCGGTGCGATGGGCACTGCGCTGGCTGCACGGGTTTCGCCTGCCGGATCGGGTGTATGGGCCAACGCTAATGCTCACCGTATGCGAACAGGCGGCAGCTCAAAATCTGCCGATATACTTGTATGGCACAACGACGCAGACGATCGACGCACTGTGCGAACGGCTGCGCGATCAGTTCCCCTCACTGAAAATCGCTGGGGGCGCGCCGTCCCAGTTTCGCGGCCTCAGCGCCGAGGAAAACACACAGATGATCGAGTCGATCAAATCCAGTGGGGCGCGGATCGTCTTTGTCGGGTTGGGCTGTCCCCGCCAAGAGGTGTGGGTCTACGAAAATGCCGATCGGCTAGCCATGCCCACGATCGCTGTTGGCGCGGCGTTCGACTTTTTGAGCGGACAGAAAGCACAGGCCCCCTCGTGGATGCAGGCGAATGGCTTGGAATGGTTGTTCCGTTTGCTGCACGAACCGGCGCGGCTGTGGCGGCGTTATTTAATCTACAATTCGCTCTATGTGCTGCTGCTGGTGCTGCAACTGCTTCACCTCAAGCGATTCGATACGAATGGCGAACCCATTGAACATGAATTCCGGTACGGTTAAGCGGCTGCGCCATCCGCTCAACTGGTTAATCGCCGCGCTGGTGATCCGTGTGGTGCTGGCGCTTCCGTTGATCGATGTGCCGCGCTGGATAGGTCATGAACCGGACTTTTACAATACCGCACTGACGCTGGTCAATCAGGGGCGTCTGCCGACCGCGGCGGATTTCCCCGGTCAAGACGGCGTCATGCTGCAAGCGACGCAGCCGCCGCTGTACTATGGACTGCTGGTGCCAGTCGTCGCGCTCTTCAACAGTTCGTCCCCGGTGCCCGCGCCGGAGCAGCCGATCGCCGCTTGTTTTGGCTGGAATAAGCCGAATCCCGGTGCATTGGTGACCCTTTCACAGTTGAGCGATGCGCCGTATTACGAGAGCGGCTGGCGTACCCCCTACACGGCGCGAATCGTACTGCGTACCCTAAACACGATCATGGCATGCGCGGTCATGGTACTGGTTTATGCCTCCGGGCGGGTGATCACGCCCAAACGCCCCGCCGCCGCGTTGATCGCCGCGCTTTTGATCGGCTTTGAGCCGAATACGCTGGCGATCACGGTCTGGATTGGCAATGAACCGCTGCTGCTGTTGATCGCTGCCTTATATGGTTATGCTGCCGTGCGCCTGCTGGCGCGGCGTGATGCATCTCCGATGGTGTGGATCACGCTTGGCGTCTGCACCATCCTCGCGCTGCTGACGCGCTTGAATGGGTGGGTGCTGCTGCCTGTCACAGGCTTGATCATCGGGTTGTCGCTGACATCGGGCATTTGGGGCGCGCTGTCCCGTCGTGCGCGGCGCGTGCTGCTGATCGCCGGGGGAGGGTTAGGGCTCTTGGTGATCGCCGTGCTGCTGGTGAATCTAGCGACGACCGGATCGGCTTTTGGGCGCTATCGCGAATTGGAAGAAGTGCTGGGCGCAGGGCTTTCGCGCTTGCTAGCCGGGGGATCAGTTCCTACATGGATCGGGGCCGTGCTGCACGAAACGGCAGTCAATTCATACCTATCGGCGGCGGCCTTCCTGCCTTATGCGCGGGCGATCACCGCGTTCGGTTGGCTGTCGCTGGCGGTACTGATGCTCGGATTCGGCGTGGGCATCGCCGCCCTGTGGCGCGGACAGCGGCGTACCGTGCTCATGCTGATGGCGCTAGTCGGTGCGGCGATCATGTTGGTTTTCGCGCGTAACCTTGCCGCGCTCGACTTAACGACGCTCAACAGCACCACGCTGATCTACGCGCCGCTCCGCTACTATTTACCCGCGCTGCCCGCCGCCGCGCTGATCATGGGGGTTGGGCTGAGCCGTTTTCGTGTACTCATTGGCTTGGCGGCGGTGTTGATCGTGAGTTGGGGGTTGCTCACCGCGCTGGATCGGCGTGAATGGGCGGTTGATCCGCTGCAACCGGCAGTCGCTGACAGCGTAGATGCGTCCGCCACCGATCCACAGTTCCCACAGCTTTACGCCAGTTCATTGGCGCTTGTCTCCGATGGACGGCTGCTGACTGTGCGCTTGACCGCTGGTGCCGATCAACCCTTAACGCGCAACTACGCGGCACAACTCGATTTCACCGATCCTTCAGGGCGGGTCAGCTCGTGTCGATTTCCGGTGGCGAATGGGCGCTACCCGACGATGTGGTGGCCGCCGGATGTGCCCATGACGTTTTCCGCCGCTGTACCGCACTGTACCGGAACGCTGCCCGCCGGAACACAGGTTGATTTGCGCTGGATCGCTGAGGGGAGCGAATCACCGCCGCTGCCGCTCGGTCAATTGGACGCCGCCCTGTCGCCTGCGGCCTCGTGTCCGGCCTTTCTCGGCAGTTTTGACGGCGAAGTCCTCGCGCAGTCGTACCGTGCGCCGCTCACGCTAAATGCCGGATCGCTGTACCTGCCCTCGATCAATTGGGTTGTGCAGCGCCCCGTGAGCGCGGTCGAGCGGTCGTATCAAATGACTCACCTTGAAACAGGAACGATCTATACCTGCTCTGGGGAACCCCGGCTGAATACCTATCCATTCGCCAAGTGGACTCCCGGTGAAACCGTTTACTTTGACGAATGCGCCTTGAACCTGCCGCCCGATGCACCGCTTGGGCGATATGAAGTAGCCGTAAGGCTGCGTGATGCCAGCGGACAATCGCTCCCGGCGTTTGATTCGCAGGGGGCCGACGTGTCATCCGGGTGGCTGACGGTCGCGTCGGTTAATGTGATCCCATAAGCGCTGTATTCCTGATCGTTGTGCCGAGGGCTGCCTCGCTGACCAGCGATACCACTCGCGCAGACGGCGAACAAGGGCTGGATCGCGCAGGGGTTCGCGCTGCCGGAGCGCATAGAAGAAGCGGCGCGCGACGGATGCGATGAAATGTGCACCCGCTCGCGGGGTGACGATCACACGTGCGATCCCGTGTGCCAGCAAATAAGGCAGATTGAAGGTCAGCAGATCGATCAATAGGGCATTTTTGAGCACACTGACATAGCGGTTGCTGATCGCCATGATTTTAAGCGCCCCATGCGGGCTGCTTCCCCGGTGATAGGCGATCGCATCGGCGGCAAACCAGCATGACCAGCCGCGCCGCTGCGCCCGCCAATCAACATCAGTGTCCTCGGCATAGAGGAAAATCGCCGGATCGAAGAAATGCCCATCGGCGGATAAATCGCGGATCAACGCGGCGGAATAGAGGGCGGCGGCTCCCGGTGCGCCAAACACTTCGCGCGATTCACAAAACAAGGGTGAATCCGGCAGGTTGTGACCGATGTTGAAGGCGAATCCGCTGCGAAACATGGCATGCCCCGCGCTGTAGATGCGTGCTGCCGCTGAGGCGGATGATTTGAGCAGAAGTTTGCCTGTTCCCCAACCGAGCCGGTTTCCACTACGAAGTGCTTCCACGAGTTTTAATACATACGTCGGCGCAAGTTCGGCGTCGGGGTTGAGCGTTAGATAAAAATCACCCGGTTGGAGCGAAAGACTTTCCAAAATGCGGTTGTGTCCGCGCCCATAACCGAGGTTTTCACCGCTGATGAGACAGAGGGCTTCCGGCCAGTGCTCGCGTACCCACCCGGCGCTGTCGTCAGCGGAATGGTTATCCAGTACCGTCACATGGATGTCCTGCCAGTCTTGTGCGCGCACGCCCGCCGCGCATGCGGGAAGATCGGCGAGGCTGTTGTAGGTGACGATGCCGATATAGACGGTCATGCGCTGAACCACTTCCTCATATCATCCACTGAGGCGCGCCGGTTGGCTTGTATCCAGCGGCGTTTGGCGATCATGTGCGAACGCAGCCCCCACAGCGATCGATAAGCGGCTAGGGAACTGCGCTCCCTCAGCAGCACATAGGCGAAAATTTGGGCATCGTAGAACAGAATGGGCAGCAGATCGCGCATGAGCAAGCGTGGCAGATCGTTCTTGAGCATGAGCAGGTAGCGATTGCGCACCCCTAGACACCGCATCTCGGCAGACACGCGCTCACGCCGCCCCGGTCGAAAACTGCGGATGTGATGCGCGATGGCATCTGGCACATAGAGCGATGACCATCCGCGAAGCTGCGCGCGCCAACACACATCAACATCCTCTTTGTGCATGAAAAACTCAGCATCGAAGACATCCACACGGCTGTCGCCTTCCGCTGCGCGGATGTCGTCAAGCATGGCGCGCCTGTAAAATGCCGCCGCCCCATCCGGCCCGAAGATCGGCACGGGATCACGACGGCGGGCACTGAGGGGTTGATCAGAGCCGATGAGGATTTGCTGTCGGGTGCGGCGCATGCGCACGCCCATGCTGTCGATCGCGATCGGATCGCCGCCGGATTGTTCGACACGCAGCAGGCACCCGGCAGCCGATCCGACATGCGGGGCCGCATCAAGCGCTTGTTTCATGGCGCCGAGGAACCCGGGCTGCAAAAACACATCCGGGTTGAGCGTGAGGACGTATTCCGAGCGCGTTTGATCGATCAGGGTGTTATGGGCGGCGGCATAGCCGGTATTTTCGCGGCTGGCGATCCATTCGACGCCTGCACGATTGAGTAAAGCGGGGGTGTCGTCCGTCGAGGCGTTGTCGAGGACACGCACTTGATAGCCGTCAAATTCCTGCCGCCTCAGTGCTTCGAGACAAGCGGGGAGGGCAGCGGCGCTGTTGTGCGTGACGATATGAACGGAAATCGCCGGGGGAAGCGCAGTCATGGGCTAGGCGCGCACCGATTCAAAGCCGATGAGATCGCGGGCTCGGCGGTTGCTGACGAGCGACTCTGATCCGCTGATGGGCTGCCGCCACTCGGAGACTTCGGGGAAAAATAAGCGTGCCAGCTCGTGCGAGTCGTAATCAAGGAAATTGAACCGATCGCTGACGAACAGCACATGACTTCCGGTGAAAGCCGCTGTGAGCGATTTTTCGACCGCCTGCGCCGCGTCGCGGACATCGATCCACGCCCACAGGTTGTAACGGTCAAGGGCATAGGCGTTCCAGAGCAGTTCGGCGGGGGTTTCCGAACTTTTCGACCACGGCGATACGGCTGGATATTCCAGCGAGCGCGCGGCGCGGAACGCCAGCGTTTGCTGGTGTACGGCATCGATCTGTGACTGCCGTTCGTGATCGGGGAGGGCGGAAAAGGCGCGCAAAAACTCGAGCATACGGGTGCGGCGCGACGAGGGAGTAGGTGTGGCGGTTGGTGCGGGTGGTGCATAGACGCCGGGGAAACGCAGCGCGGTGCTGCTGATGCCATCGCGCCGCCAGAAATACGCGCCAATCGCTTCGATCTGTTCCTTGGCGAAGGAATATGGATCGGTGGTGAAGGAGGGGTGATCTTCATCTACAGGGAAGTAGCGCGGCGAAAAATCGCCGAGGTTCCATGCGCAGCCGAGCGCGTTGATTGAGCTGGCTTGTACGACGCGGCAGATCCCGTTTTTAGCGGCGGCTTCGAACACATTGAAGGTGCCCGACGTGTTGATGCGAAACAGATCATGACCGGCTGCATAAAACGGATTACGCACTGCCGCCATGTGAACGACGGCATCGCAGCCGTGCATGTGCGCCGCCAGCTCGTCGAAGTTGAGAATGTCGCAGACGGTGTAGGGCAGGTTGGAAACGTCAAACGGGAAGTAGGGGACATCGCGCGGTGGGGCGGTCAGCGTTTCCGGCGGCGCGGTATCGATCAAGCGAACCTCATCACCGCGTGCGTGCAATCGGCTGGCGACCGCGCGACCGATCAACCCGGCCCCTCCCGTGATCAATACCCGCATGATGCTGCTTTCCTTGAAACGGCGTACTTGATGGCCGATGGGTGACAATTCAGACGGCTATCTTATGCGATGCCACCTCAGTACGTCAACCAATAGGGCGCTATCTTAGTTACATGGGTACTGATTAGTGACATATTTCACAATTCCATCTGATATTCGGCTCCTTACCGCGCAAGCAGATCACGCTATTCTGTGGAAGGTACAGCGCATCGATCCTTAAAGGGAAGCGTATGCAGACTCGCACGATCCCCCCTCCTTCGGAGGACAAACGTTGGCGTATTGTCCAAGCGACAATGCGTAAGCATGGGCATTCACCGGACGCTTTAATTGAATCGCTCCACAGCGCACAAGAAGCATTCGGCTATTTGGATGATACTGCCCTTCGTTACATTGCTCACAGTTTACATGTTCCAACCAGCCGCGTTTACGGCGTGGCGACATTCTATAATCTTTTCGTATTAAAACCGCCGGGCGCGCATTCGTGCGTCGTGTGCATGGGGACGGCCTGCTACATCAAGGGCGGCGCGGATCTCCTTGAGGCGGTCGAGTCGCAAGCTCATATTAAACCGGGTGAAACCACACCGGACAAACAGGTTTCGCTGCTCGTGGCGCGCTGTCTGGGGACCTGCGGGCTGGCTCCCGCCGCCGTCTTCGACGGAACGGTTGAAGGCAAAGTGGAACCCGCGGCGATGGTGAATCACATCAAGGAGTGGATGACGGATGAACCTTGATGAACTACATGAAATAGCCGAAAAGCGGCGTGAAGAACAGGCTCAGTACGCGCACAGGGTGATCGTATGCACCGGGACGGCCTGCGATTCGGCAAACAGTAAACAGATCATCGAAAACCTGAACGCCGAACTGCGCAAGCGCGGACTCGAAAAGCGCTGCGAGATCAGCGGCGGCGGGTGTCAGGGACTGTGCGCCGCCGGGCCAATGGTGACGGTCGAACCGGGCAAAAACGAAATCGCTTATCAAGGCGTAAAGCCCGAATTTGCCGCCGAAATCGTCGATAGCTTGGATGGTAAACCGATTGAGCGGCTCCGCAGTGATATGGCGGTACCGTTCTTTGAACGCCAGCAGCGCATTGTGCTGGAATACAAAGGCGCAATTGAACCGGAAAGCATCGAAGATTACATCGCCGTGGGCGGTTTCGAAGCCTTCCTGAATGTGCTGACTCAGAATTCACCTGCCGAAGTGATTGACCTTGTGCGCCGCAGTGGATTACGCGGTCGCGGTGGGGCGGGGTATTCGACCGGCTTGAAGTGGAGTACGGTCGCCAAAGCGACGGGTTCGCGGAAATTCATCGTCTGCAATGGCGACGAAGGTGATCCCGGCGCGTTTATGGATCGCAGCGTGATGGAAGCGTATCCGTACCGCGTTTTGGAAGGCATGTTGATCGCCGCGTACGCGGTAGGTGCCAGCGAAGGCTACCTCTATGTGCGCGCCGAATACCCGTTGGCGGTGAAACGCCTGCGCCATGCCATCCGTCAGGCGGAAAAAGTTGGCTTGCTGGGACAAGGCATTTGCGGCACGACGTTCAATCTGAAACTCGATGTTCGTCTGGGTGCCGGGGTGTTCGTGTGCGGTGAAGAAACCGCGCTGATCGCCTCGATCGAAGGCAAACGCGGACAACCGCGCCCACGCCCACCGTATCCCGCCGAGGCTGGCCTGTGGGGCTGCCCAACGCTGATCAACAACGTCGAGACGTATGCCAACGTGGTCGCCATTTTGCGTGAAGGCAGCGATTGGTATGCCAACATTGGCACCGAGCGCAGCAAAGGGACGAAAGTCTTCGCGCTGTCCGGTCGCGTCAAGAACACCGGGTTGATTGAAGTCCCGATGGGCATGTCTCTGCGCGAAATCGTGTTCGACATCGGCGGCGGTATCGTCGATAACAAGCGCTTCAAAGCTGTGCAGACCGGCGGCCCCAGCGGCGGCTGCATCCCCGAACAGCACCTTGATGTGTCGGTCGATTATGAGTCGCTGACGCAGTTGGGGACGTATATCGGCTCTGGCGGCATGATCGTCATGGATGAAACGTCGTGCATGGTCGATGTCGCGAAATACTTCATGGAATTCTGTATGGCGGAATCGTGCGGAAAATGCGTCCCGTGCCGTGTCGGTACGGCGCAGATGCACGGTCTGCTCGATAAAATCACCCGCGGGGAAGCCACGCTGGACGACCTTGCGATGCTGGAAAAGTTGTGCGATATGGTGCGCAACACCAGCTTGTGCGGCTTGGGGCAGGGTGCTCCGAACCCCGTGATCAGCACGCTCCGCTACTTCCGGGATGAGTATCTGGCCCACATTGTCGATAAAAAATGTCCGGCGGGAGTCTGCAAGATGCACCATCATCATGCCGAATCCGCTGCCACGTCTGAGAAAGCGACCTCCGTATGAGCCGCGTTGTAACGCTCAAAATTGATGATCGAGAAGTCAGCGGGCGCGAAGATGAGTCGGTTTTACAGGTCGCCCGCGATAACAATATCCATATTCCGACGCTGTGCCAGCTTGATGGGCTGGTGAGCGTTGGTGCCTGCCGTCTGTGCCTCGTCGAAGTGAAAGGGGTGCCCAAACTGCTCCCCGCCTGCACGACGATGGTCAAGGAAGGCATGGACGTGATGACCAATTCGCAGCGCCTGCAAGACTATCGCCGCATGATCGTGGAACTGCTGTTCACCGAAGGCAATCATGTGTGTGCGGTGTGCGTCGTCAACGGCCACTGCGAACTGCAAGACCTCGCCATTTCGCTCGGCGTGGATCACATCGGTCTGCCATCGCTGAATACACGGCGCGGTGTCGATGGATCGCATGATCGTTTCATCTTCGACTCGAACCGGTGCGTGCTGTGTACGCGCTGCGTCCGTGTGTGCGGTGAAGTTGAAGGCGCGCATACATGGGATGTGATGGGGCGCGGCATTCAATCGCGCGTGATCACCGACCTGAAAGAACCGTGGGGTGCTTCCGATTCGTGCACGAGCTGCGGAAAATGCGTCCATGTGTGCCCGACGGGCGCGCTGTTCGAGAAGAACAAGGCCGTCGGCGAAATGACCAAGTACAGCGCCTTCCTCGCCACACTGGCACGGGCGCGCGAGGGGAGTAAGTAAATGAGCCGCAAACGTATGGCAACCGTCTGGTTGGATGGCTGCTCCGGCTGTCACATGTCGTTTCTTGACATTGACGAACGCCTGCTCGCGCTGGCTGACCAGATTGAACTGGTGTACAGCCCGCTGGTCGATCGTAAAGATTTCCCGCCGGATGTGGACATCACACTGGTGGAAGGATCGGTCAGCAGCGAACATGACATGGAAAAAATCCGCCACATTCGTGAACGTACCCAACTGCTGGTGTCGCTCGGCGACTGCGCCGTGAACGGCAATGTTCCGTCGATGCGCAATTCGTTAAGCGTGGAATCGGTGCTGCGACGGGTGTATCTCGATCCCGGCCTGCATAATCCCGCGCTGCCTAACGATGAGGTTCCACGGCTGCTGCCGCTGGTGCGTCCGGTTCATACGGTCGTCCCGGTTGATGTGTTCATTCCCGGTTGCCCGCCGCGTGCCGATGTGATTTTCTGGGCACTGACTGAACTGCTGGCGGGACGCAAGCCCGACCTAATCGGACGGACTCGTTTTGGCGTGTAATTTCCAGACGACCGCCCGTAACCCGACCACCACTGCTGAATGGATTGAATGAGGCAGCCCATGCCACAAACCATCATGATCGACCCCGTGACCCGAATTGAGGGTCACGCGAAAATCAGTATCCACTTGAATGACGCGGGGGACGTGCAGGACGCGCATTTCCACGTCACCCAACTGCGCGGCTTCGAGAAGTTTGTCGAAGGCCGACCGTTCCATGAAATGCCGATGCTCATGTCGCGCATCTGCGGCATTTGCCCGGTAAGTCACCTAATCGCATCGGCGAAGGCGTGTGATCGCCTGCTCGCCGTCCACATTCCGCCGACCGCCGCCAATTTGCGCCGCGTGTTGAATTTGGCGCAGATTTTGCAATCGCACGCGCTGAGCTTCTTCTATCTGTCCTCGCCTGATCTGCTGCTGGGCATGGATGCCGATCCGAATCAGCGTAATCTGTTCGGCGTGGCACAGAAACAGCCGCAGCTTGCCCGCGATGGCGTGCGCCTGCGTCAAATTGGCCAGCAGATCATCGAACTGTTGGGCGGCAAGCGCATTCACCCGTCGTGGGTGGTGCCGGGCGGCGTGAGTACGCCCTTGAGCGCCGAAACGCGCGATCAAATTTTGGCAAATGCTGCCCGATGGGGATCGAAATCGCGTCGCGCACGCTGACATGGTTCCGGGGTGTGATCGCCCGGTACGCTGACGAGATCGCCGCATTTAGCAATGTGCGCACGCTGTTTATGGCGATGACAAACCCTGAGGATACGCTCGAAACGTATTATGGGACGCTGCGTATCGTCAACGGCGATGGTGTGGTGATCGCCGACAAGCTGAACGCGGAACTGTACTACCAGTACATCACCGAAACCGTCGAACCGTGGACGTACCTGAAATCGCCGTATTACACGCCGCTTGGCTATCCGGGTGGGGTGTATCGCGTTGGGCCGCTGGGCCTGCCTACACGCGGTGAAATCGTGCGGCACGCCGCGCGCCGATGAAGCACTCGGTTATTCTGCTGCTGGAACGAGTTCGTTCCATTACCACTACGCGCGGTTGATCGAAATCATGTACTGCGTGGAGAAGATCGAACAGCTTCTGCGCCAGCCAGAAATTCTCGACAAGCGTGTCCGTGCCTTTGCCCAACCGAACAGCACCGAAGGCGTCGGTGTGAGCGAAGCGCCGCGTGGTACGCTCATCCATCACTATCAGATTGATGAAGACGGCTTGATCACGCGCGCCAATCTGGTGATCGCGACTGGGCACAACAACTATGCGATGGATCGCGGGGTGCTGGAAGTCGCGAAGCGCTATGTGCGTGGCGCCAGCCTGAATGACGGGATGCTCAACCGCGTTGAGGCGCTCATCCGCGCATTCGACCCCTGTCTGAGCTGTTCGACACACGCGGCAGGACAAATGCCGCTGAATATTCAGCTCGTCGCCCCCAATGGTGACGTGATTCAGGAACTCAACCGGTGACGTTAGGCAAACCGCTCGTCATTGGATACGGCAGCCCGCTGCGCAGCGATGATACCATCGGGCCACGGGCTGCCACTGCGCTGGGGGAACTCCATCCCGATTGGGACGTGATCACCGCCGTACAGCTCACACCGGAACTTGCGGAGCCGATTTCGCGCGCCGCCCGTGTGATCTTTATCGATGCGGCGGTTGGAGAACCCCCCGGCGCGGTGCGCTGTGAAGCGGTTGTTCCAGCAGCACTGGAACATGGTTTCACCCATCACGCCACCCCCTCCTCACTGCTCGCCAGCGCGGCGGAACTGTATAACCGCGCGCCTGATGCCCTCCCTGATCACGATCGTGGAGCAGGTCGTTCGAACTGGGCAGCGACTTATCGCCCACGCTGGAAAAAGCCTTCCCTTCGCTGATGATCTCCCTTCAACGGCTGATTTGTTAAAAAATTTGAACTCTGCACCGAACGTGCTACTATCGTAAGTGGACTATGCCACCCTATACCGCACTAGGGAGGATGGTTGGGTTCGTGTCGAACCGCAGTTCGCTTCAAACAATGTTTGTCAGTGTCATTTTGCTTTGGAGGAATAGATGAAACGGTTTTTCACCGCAGCGCCAGCCTGCTCGTGCTGATGCTCGGGGCAGTCATTCTCCCCATTCACGCGCAGGATGCACCAACGGGCACCTTCTACGGCACATGGCCGTATGTCCCGCTTCCTGATCACCACCTCAATGGGTTCGCCTCCAACGGTCTTGACGATAATCTGGGTGCGTTGTTCCGCACATATGTCCAACTTCCCGCCGCCATCTATAACTGGGGTACGGAAGAATATGTCGGTCTGCTCGCGGAAAGCTGGGGCTTCTCCGATGATGGCACTTACTACTCCATCACCTTCCGTTCGGATGCGAACTGGAGCAATGGCGAACCGGTCACGTCTGAAGATGTGCTCGATACCTATGCACTGGGCCGTCTGAACGGCTGGTCGGACTTCAGCTACATCAATGATGTGGTGGCCGTCGATGATCACACCGTGCATTTCATGTTCAGTGGCGAACCGTCGCTGGTGGCGGAACGTCTGCTGCTGAAGAACTATATTGTCGATCGCTTCACCTATGGCGACATCGCGCAGCGGGCGCTGGCCCTATTCGCGACCGGCGCGACGCGTGACAGCGCCGAATGGCAGGCCCTCAGCACCGAACTTTCTGAATTCCGCCCGACGGAGTTGATCGTCAGCGGCCCGTACACCTATTCGCTCGACGATGTGGGCGATGCTTTCCTGACGATGCACTGGCAGCCCAACAGCATTTTCTCCGGCTCGGTGAAGTTCGGTGAACTGCGCGTGTGGGCCGGTGAAACCGAAGCCACCACGCCGCTGCTGCTCGGCGGCCAGCTTGGTCACACGACCAACGTGTACCCCGCTTCCACGATTGAACAGGCTCAGGCTCAAGGGCTTCGCCTGCTGGATATTGCGCGCGGCTACGGCCCGGCGCTCCTTTTCAACCATGCACAGGCTCCGTGGAACATCAAAGAAGTGCGTCAGGCCATCGCTTACGCGATCAACCGCGAACAGAACGCCTTCCTGACCAACGGCATCGGCGCGACGGCGACCGTCTACATGGCGGGACTGCTGGACGACAACGTGCCGCAGATGCTCACGCAGGACGCGATTGACCAGTTGAACCATTACGATTACAACCTCGAAACGGCTGCCGCGCTCATGGAACAGGCGGGCTTCACCCGCAACGCCGATGGCAAGTGGGCGGATGCGAGCGGTGCCGTCATCAGCGCCGAATACCAGTTCCCGGCGGAATTCGCGGACTTCAGCGGTGCGGCACAAGACGCGATTTCGCAGTTGAACGATTTCGGCTTCGACATTACCCCGCGTGCGCTGCCCTTCGCGGAAGCCGCCGCCAATATTCGCGCTGGTGAGTTCCAGCTTTCGGTGTGGAGTTGGGCAAGTGCATCGCCGTTTGCGGCACGCCAGTTCTTTGGCCCCACGCAGCGCTTCAACTACGTCGGCCTGTCGAACGATCAGCGCGGGATGGATTTCCCGATGCAGTTCGAGTGGAACGGCCAGCAGGTTGACTTGAACGACATGATCAACCACGCCAGCGATGGTTTGGATCGCGATGTGCAGCGCGAACGCGCGAGCGCTGTCGCCTTGATCATCAACGACATGCTGCCCTACATCCCGCTCAACATCGAACGCAGCATCGAACCGCTGAACGAAAACTTGATCGCCGGATACCCGACCGAAGGTGAATGGTCGTCGAACCCGACGAACAGCGATCACGCCATCATTTACTATTTGCTCACTGGCGTGATCAGCCCCGGCCCCGGCGCCCTGTAAAGCGCATGTTGGGATTGTAAGTCATGGGGCGCGGGTACACCGCGCCCCACATGCCGATAGTCAAGCCTTTTGAATGATGTCTTATTTGAGACTGACAGATGCGTACTTCAACGCTTGAACCGGCTGCCACGCCTTCATGGCAAAAACGCATCCGGCGGTTTTTGGGCAGTTATACCCTCCGTGTGATCCTGCAAAGCCTGATCACGGTGTGGGCGGTGATCACCTTCACCTTCTTTCTCATTCGCTTGATGCCGGGCAACCCCATTCAGGTGAAAATTGAGCAGTTGATGCAGCGCGGCATTCCGTATGATGATGCACTGCGCCAAGCGTCGGCACTGTATCACTTCGATGCATCCGCGCCGCTCGGTCAGCAGTATGTTGAGTATCTAGGTAATCTCGTGCGCGGCGATTTAGGGGAGTCGATTACCTCGCCGGGCACCTCAGTGCTTTCGCAAATTTTGCGCTTCCTACCTTGGACGTTGTTCAGCGTGGGTACAGCGCTTCTCATCAGCTTTACGTTTGGCGTGTTGATCGGGCTGGCGACCGCCTATTGGCGGGGCAGTGTGTTCGATAATGTGGTGACGGCGATCGCCTCGTTCCTGTACGGCATCCCCGATTATGTGATCGCACTGCTGCTCATCATTGTGGTGGGGCTTCAGTTGGGATGGTTCAACCCCGGCGATCTGCGCGGCGGTGTTGACCCGACGATTCCCCCCGGTTTCACCGCCGAATACATTGGCAGCGTGATCAAATTCGCCATCCTGCCGATCACCGTGTATGTGCTGGCGTCGATCGGCGGGTGGATTCTCACCATGAAAAGCAGCACGATGACGACGCTCGGCGAAGATCATATCACGGTCGCTAAAGCGCGCGGCTTGTCCGAAGGGCGCATTATGACGGCTTACGTCGGTCGTAATGCCTTGCTGCCGCTGGTGACACGCTTCGCGATCAGCATTGGTTTCATCGTCGGTGGCAGCGTCATTGTCGAAGAGTTGTTCCAATACCCGGGGATCGGTCGCAATTTGCTGCGGGTGATCAATGCCCGCGATTACACGACGATGCAGGGATTCTTCCTCATCATTACGATCTCGGTCGTGCTGTCGAATACACTGTCCGATTTACTGCTCGGCTGGCTCGATCCACGGGTGCGGTTAGGGGGAGACAAAGGACAATGATCGAACTGACCACGACTGCTACCCCGACGGGCTTGATCCTTGGGTGCATCTTTGGGCTGGCCCCGCTGATCATCGCTTTCCGCGCCAAGCACTATCGCGCCGGCATCCTCGGTTTCATCGCTTGCGCGCTGAGTGGATTTGGATGCGGGCTGCTGGGCGGCCTGCTCATGATTTTCATCGCGACCTCGGTCGTGTTTTCGTATGTGTACGTCAACCGCCAAGACCCATTCGTGATGCTGCAAAGCACCAACGGCGAGGTTTTCCAAGAAACGCGGCGCGAGATCGTCATCCGCATGCTGGCACGCATTGGCGACAATGTGCGCGCATCGGGGGCGGCGCTGATTCGCAACAAAGCC